>NZ_BDAS01000002.1:0-568471 GCF_001602235.1 Alcanivorax sp. NBRC 102024 | reverse complement strand
TATATCTGGAGCTGTTATGCCCACCGCCCTGATCCCCATCGCCGATGGCAGCGAAGACATCGAAACCGTCACCCTGATCGACGTGCTGCGTCGTGCGGGCGTGGAAGTCACCGTGGCCAGCGTTACCGGCACACCTGACATTGTGGCCGCCCGTGGTACCCGTATCCGGGCCGACGCCTTGATTGACGATGTGATGGCACAGGACTTCGATCTGATCGTGTTACCCGGTGGCATGCCCGGCGCCAAGGCCCTGGCCGACAGCAAAAAGTTGATCGATAAACTTCACGGCCAGCGAGACAGCGGCCGCCTTTACGGCGCCATTTGCGCCGCCCCCGCGGTGGCTCTGGCCCCACACGGCCTGCTCGATGGCGTCGCGGCAACCGGCCACCCGGCCTTCACTGACGCCCTGCCGGATAAAAGTAGAATGGAAGAGAGGGTGGTCCACGACGGCCAGTGCCTGACCAGCCGCGGCCCGGGCACCGCTCTGGAATTCGCTCTGACGTTGGTAGAAACCCTGTGCGGCAGGGAGAAGCGCGATACAGTGGCATCGCCCATGGTGCTTTGAACCCTGACACCACCGGCAATTTGGCACAAATTGCCATCACTCAATGGCGGAATTCTGCTAGCCTGTCAGGCCTCTGCCACAACCAGCCAGAACAACAATGAGTGAACCCCGGGATACTTCATCCATCAGCTTTACCGCCCTGTACACCGGCCATGTATGGACCCGTGACGGCATCTCCGCCCCCTTCTTTCGCACCCGCGGCGGTGCCTTTCTTTATGGCGCCCTGGCCCCCTTCGAGTACGTGGGTCGCCATGTGGTCGGCGGCAACATCCGTACCTTCCTGCTACAGCGTCACCATCTGATTGATCATCGGCTTCATCAATTGATCAACGACGGGGTAACGCAGGTGGTGGAGATCGCCTGTGGCCTGTCACCCCGTGGCCACCGTTTCTGCCAGCAATACCCGCAGATCACCTATATCGAAACGGACCTGCCGGATATGGCCCGGCGCAAACAGCAACTGCTGAAAGAGCACGGTGTTCTGAGCGAGCGTCATCGCGTGCAGCCGATCAATATCTTCGCGGAAGACGGGGAACTGAGTCTGGGTCATGTGCTGGGCCAACTGGACCAGAGCAAACCTGTGGTGGTAATTACCGAAGGGTTGGTCAACTACTTCCCGCTGGAGGTGATTTCCGACTTCTGGCGCAAGCTGGCCAGCGCCCTCACCGCTTTTCCTCGGGGCACTTATCTCACCGACAATTACCCGCTCTACAAGGGCATGCCCTTCTACCGCACACTCAAGGTGCTGGGTGGCATGCTGGGCACTGTGTCCCGCAGCCAGGTAGGGTTCCACTTCCACTCCGACATGGAAGCCGTGGATCACTTTCATTCCCTTGGCTTTCACAACCTCACCATCCACAACCCGGCGGACTACTACGGCAAGCTACCGATTCCGAAAACGCGGGGGAATCCCATGGTCAGGATCATGGAAGCAACCGTTGGGGCAGTTAACAGTTAATAGTGAACAGTTAACAGCTCGCGAGCTGGTTTTTTATGGCCAACAACAAAGAGGCCGCGCCCATGCTTTGGGTGCGGCCTCTTTCGTTTTTATCTTTTTTAGCTGTTAACTATTAACTGTTTACTGTTAACTGCTTCCCCCTCATCCATAAATGCGATGCACATTCCCTTCGCTGTCCTGGTGCAGGAAATACTCGCTGTTTTTCAGCAGCTCGGTGAATCGCTCTGCGGCCTGGATATTGCCGTGCTTGAACAGGCAGCGCAGGTAACCGGCGTCGTCGTAATCAAACACCAGCAGCTCCAGTTTCAGCTCCGGGCTTTCCATGTAGAGCGTGCAGTCACGGGCGTGATCGGCGATGGAAAAACCGGGCTCGCTCAGTTTGATCAGACAACCAAAGAAATTGATGTCCACCACCTGTACCGGCTTGTTGAAGCGGAAGCGGTCGCCCACCCGGGATTCGCTGGTCACATAGCCGTGGTTGTTGCACGGCACCAGCCGCTCGGCACGACGGCGCTCGATACGCTGGTATTCTCCCTTGCCGAAACGGCGGATGCCCTGGACGCGTTCCAGTGACTCGCCCCGCAGGAAGGTAGAAAACAGGTCCAGAGACACTTCCCGCTTTTCCAGCTGCGGCAGGTGATCCGCCCCCTTGATCAGCGTGAACTGGGCATTGGGACACTTTTCGGCAAAAGAGGCGTTTTCCCAAGGCAGGGTAAAGCTGTCGAACTCGCCGGTAGTCACCAGGGTGTCGCATTCCGGATACCCCAACAGCCCTTCCACAGACAACAGACGCCGCCCGTTGATCTTGTAGCGTTCCCGCTCATTGTCGGATAGCTGCTTCATCTGCCGGTAGAACAGCTTGCGGGCCGTGGGCGTAATGCCGGTTTCCTTCATCTTGTCGTAGTTGACCAGGTAGAGCACCACCGCCTGGCTGAATTCATCCATGCGCCCCTGTTCCAGGACACGCACGGATTCTTCCACCAGCATGCGCCAGCTCTTGCGCGGACGGGTAACAATACCCGCCACAATCAGCTTGTCGGTGGCCCGGGGGTACTTGTAGGCAAAGGTGCTGGCAACGGCGGACCCCAACGACAGGCCCATCAGGTGGACTTTCTCGAGGCCGGACTGGCAGGTGAATTCGTATAGCAGGTCCGCCAGATCCTCCATGCTCAAATCCGGGGCAATCTGGGTGTTATTGCCCAGAGAGGGCAGATCCACCAGCACCACCGGGAAATCCTGGTAGATACGCTCAACACAGTACTTGTAGGAAGTGAAGTTCTGGAAGGCGCCACCCACCACCAGCAACGGCGGTTTGTGGGCATTATCCGGATGCGAGAACGCCAGGTAATCAATACGCCACTGGCCCACCCAGAGTTGAAACGGGGCAGCTTTAATGGCGGAGCGGGTGTATTCCTGGTAGCGAATGGCCATAAGTCTCTGGCTCCGTTCAAGTTTTTCTTGTTGTATCGGCTACCCTTACCCGGCAGGATGAGGCAGTCCGTGTTACGCCACACAAACGGTACATTCGTGCCACAAAATCAATAATTTAGGCCTACTTGTGTAGCAAAGGTTTTCAATTCTTCACCATTTGTGTGCAAGCGTAAAGGACCGGTTGTCGTTATAATGCCGCTCTTGACCACTTTTTTCAGCTTTGAGAACTATGGATATCCAGCAATATATGCAACGCCTTGGCGAGCAGGCCCGCGCGGCTTCACGGGCCATGGCCCGCGCCAGCTCCGGAGACAAGGACAAGGCCCTGGCCGCCATCGCCAGCGCCTTGCGCAGCCACCGCAATGCCGTGCTGCACGCCAACCAGCAGGATCTGGACAACGGTCGCAATAACGGCCTGGATGCCGCCCTGCTCGACCGTCTGGAACTCACCCCGGCCCGTTTCGACGCCATGGTGGAGGGCCTGGAACAGATTATCGGTCTGGCCGATCCGGTGGGCGTGATCACCGATCTGGCCTATCGCCCGTCGGGTATCCAGGTGGGCAAGATGCGCGTTCCGCTGGGGGTCATCGGCATTATTTACGAGTCACGCCCCAACGTGACCATTGATGCGGCGGCCCTGTGCCTGAAATCCGGCAATGCGGCCATCCTGCGTGGCGGCTCCGAAGCCATCCATGCCAATCAGGCCATCGCCGAGTGCATCCGCGTGGGTCTGCGCGAAGCGGGCCTGCCGGACACCGCCGTGCAGGTGGTGGAAACCACTGACCGGGCGGCGGTGGGAGAACTGATTAGCCACCCCGAGTACGTGGATGTCATCGTCCCCCGTGGCGGCAAGGGCCTGATCGAGCGTATCAGCAACGACGCGCGGGTACCGGTGATCAAGCACCTGGACGGCAACTGCCATACCTACATTGATGACCAGGCGGACATTGCCAAGGCCATCAAGGTGGCCTACAACGCCAAGACCCAGCGCTACGGCACCTGCAACACCACCGAGACCCTGCTGGTGGCCAATGCCATCGCCCAGCAGGTCCTGCCGGAGCTGGCGGCCAAATACCGCGATGCCGGTGTCGAGTTGCGGGGGTGCGAGCAGGCTCGCAGCCTGGTGGACGGCATGCTGGAAGCGACCGAGACCGATTGGGGTGAAGAGTACCTGGCGCCGATCCTGGCGGTGAAGCTGGTCCGGGACCTGGACGAGGCGATCGCCCATATCAACCGCTACAGCTCCGGTCACACCGAAGCCATCGTGACGGAAAACTACACCCGGGCCCGGCAATTCCTCACCGAGGTGGATTCCAGCTCGGTGATGGTGAACGCCTCCACCCGGTTCGCCGATGGCTTTGAATACGGTCTGGGTGCGGAAATCGGTATCTCCACGGACAAGATTCATGCCCGTGGACCGGTGGGACTGGAAGGCCTGACCAGCCAGAAGTGGGTGGTGCTGGGCGACGGACACATCCGCCAGTAGTGCGCCCCGCTCACGACACCACACCACTGGTGCTGTTCGGCGGCACCTTCGACCCCGTCCACCGGGCCCACATCAGTGCGGCCCGGTCGGTGTCCCGGGTGCTTGGCGAAGCCCCTGTGCATCTGCTTCCCAACTCAGTGCCGCCCCACCGGCCCCAGCCCCTGGCCAATGGTGAGCAGCGTCTGGCCATGCTGAAACTGGCCTGCAAAGGCCACCCAAAGCTGATTCCGGACGACTGGGAATTGAAGCAATCCGGTCCCAGCTACAGCCTCCTGACCCTGCAACACTATCGCAAACAGATCGGTGAGCGGCCGCTGGTATTCATGATCGGCGCCGACAGTTTCGCCAATCTGCACCACTGGCATCACTGGCAGGACTACGCCGCCCTCTGTCACCTGGCCGTGGTGCCCCGCCCGGACAGCCCGCTGGCGGACGACCGGGTCCAGGCCGCTTTCCCGGAAGCCGACGCGGACAGTCTGGCAGGACAAGCCTTTGGCCTGAGGTTGATGCTACAGAGGCCGTTTCTGGACGTGTCCGCCACCGCCATTCGTCAGGCGCTGACGGAAAAAGGCGACTGCCCGGCCCTGGACCCGGCAGTTGTTGACCATATTCATCGCCACCATCTGTATAATGTGGCCAAATCCTCCTCCCCCGAATCAGACACGAGGCCTCATGAGCGCTGACACCCCGCTATTGCAACTGGTTATTGACGCACTGGAAGAAGTCAAAGCCCAGAACATTACCCAGCTGGACGTGCGTGAAATCACCAGTGTGGCCGATAACATGGTCATCGCCAGCGGTACCTCCAACCGCCATGTGAAGGCTCTGGCCGACAACGTGGTGGAAGCGGCCAAGAACGCCGGCCACGAGCCCCTGGGCAGCGAAGGCCAGGACACCGGCGAGTGGATACTGGTGGATCTGGGCGACGTGATCGTGCATCTGATGCTGCCCGCCACCCGCGAGTTCTACGATCTGGAACGTCTGTGGCGTAATCCCCAGCATCACCCGGACCGCGAAACCAAAGAATAATGCGACTGTTCCTGCTGGCGGTGGGTACCCGCATGCCCGCCTGGGTCACCGAGGGCTTTGCCGAGTACCAGAAACGTATGCCTCCGGACATGCGTCTGGAACTGGAGGAAATCCCCCTGCCCAAACGGACCAAGGGAGACACCGCCAACCAGATACGCAACGAAGCCGACGCCATCCGCAAACGCCTGGAAAAATATCCGGGTGCCAAGGTCGTGGCGCTGGAGGTTAACGGGCGAGCGCTGGACACCCCTGCACTCAGCCGTAAACTGGGTGAACTGAAAGATCTGGGCCAGGATCTGGTCCTTTTGGTAGGGGGGCCGGATGGACTCTGCCCACAACTGTCCGCCAGTGCCCACGAGCGCTGGAGCCTGTCGACCCTGACCCTGCCCCACCCGCTGGTGCGGGTTCTGCTGGCCGAGCAGCTTTACCGGGGCTGGACGCTGCTTACCGGGCACCCCTATCATCGCTGACCTTTGCCCCCTGACGCAGACGCCACCATGCGCCGACCATTAACACTGAAAGACCACCACCATGAACAGCGCATTTTCAGCGTGCGTCTGGTCGTGGCTGTCTTTCTGGTGTTGTTGCTGACGCTGATCCTGATCAGCCGGATGATCTGGCTGCAGGTCATCCAGCACAGCCGCTATACCACCCTCAGCGATAAAAACCGAGTACAGGTGATTGCTGTTTCACCGCCTCGCGGTCTGATCACCGACCGTGACGGCGTCATCCTGGCGGAAAACAGACCGGATTTTTCCCTGGAAATCGTCATCGAGCAGGCCACGGATCTGGATGCGCTGATCGAAGATCTTGGCACCATGGTGGCGCTTGACGACAGTGATCTGGAGCGGTTCCACAAACGCAGGCAGACCGCCAGACGCCCCTGGGAACCCATTCCCATGCGCGCTCGACTCACGGAAGAGGAAATCGCCCGGTTGGCAGTCAACCAACATCGGTTGCCCGGCATTCGTATCTCCGCCAACCCGATTCGCCATTATCCCCACGGCGATGCCCTGTCCCACGTGATTGGCTACGTGAACCGCATCAACAGCCAGGACCTGGAAGCCATGACGCTGAACGAGCAGCGCGATTATGCCGGCACCCATTTCTATGGCCGCAGCGGGGTTGAGCGTTTTTACGAAGATCGTCTGCATGGTCAGGTGGGCTATCGTCAGGTAGAAACCAACGCCCGGGGACGGATTCTGCGAGTGCTTGAGGAACAGCCCCCGATTCCCGGCGAAGACATGCGCCTGCGAATTTCCATGCGTGTTCAGGAAGCCGCCAACAAAGCCCTGGGCGACCGCCGTGGGGCCGTGGTGGCAATTGATCCCCGCGATGGCAGTGTCCTGGCCTTTGTCAGCAAGCCCGGCTTTGACCCCAATCTGTTCGTCACCGGTATTTCCCACAAGGATTACTCGGCCTATCAGAGCGATCCGGACAACCCGTTGTTCAACCGGGCCCTGCAGGGCCGCTATCCCCCCGGTTCAACCATCAAACCCATGCTGGGTCTGGCCGGGCTCGACGCCGGCGTCACCAACTGGCAGCGCACCATCTCCGACCCGGGCTACTATCAACTGGAAAACAACCCCCATCGCTACCGGGACTGGAAACGTTGGGGCCATGGCCGGGTGGATATGCACAAGGCCGTCGTACAATCCTGCGATACCTATTTCTACGATATGGGTTTCAAGCTGGGCATCGCCCGCATGCATGAGTACATGACCAAGTTCTCGCTGGGCCAGCCCACAGGCATCGACCTTTACAACGAATCCCGCGGCGTCATGCCCTCCAAGGAGTGGAAGCGCGCCTACCGCAACAGCGCCTGGTTCCATGGCGACACCATCAACGCCAGCATTGGCCAGGGCTTTGTGCTGGCCACCCCACTGCAACTGGCCACTGCCACAGCGATTACCGCCTCCCACGGGAAGCAGATAGTCCCCACCCTGGGTGGAGAAACACACCCGGTGGAGCGTGACGATATCGTCCTCAAGAATGAAAGCGACTGGGAGAAAATGACCGAGGCCATGGTGGCCGTGACCGGCCCCAAGGGAACCGCTCGGGTGATGGCGGTGGATGCCCAGTACCCCATCGCTGCCAAGTCCGGTACCGCCCAGGTCTTTTCGGTGGGCCAGGATGAGACCTACAACGAGGAAGAGCTGGCAGAGCGAATGCTCGACCATGCACTGATGGTCTCTTTTGCGCCGGCAGAAACACCCGCCATCGCCGTGGCAGTGTTGATCGAAAACGGCCGCCATGGCGGTTCCGTGGCAGGGCCGGTGGCCCGCCAGGTTATGGATGCCTGGTTACTGGATGACAATGGCCAACTGGACGTACCGCCGGTATTCCAGGAATTCCTGCCCGTTCCCACCGAGGTTACGCCATGAGCCAGCGCGAATATATCCGTCAGATGCCGGGCCAGACCGGAGCCACACTGTCTCCGGGGCTGGCCATGCGACTGCACCTGGATGCCCCCTTGCTGGCGGGCTTGATGGTATTGATGCTTGGTGGCCTGGCTGTCCTTTACAGTGCCGGCGACGAAAGCATGGAGATGGTCGTGCGCCAGTGCATCCGTTTTGGCGCCGGACTCACCGCGCTGTTCCTGCTGGCCCAGATTCCTCCGCGCAGTTACCGGTTCTGGGCCCCGTTTCTTTATACCGCCGGCCTGTTTCTGCTGGTGTTGGTACTGGTGGCCGGCACGGAAGCCAAAGGCGCCCAGCGTTGGCTCAGCATCCCCGG
The DNA here is from genome assembly GCF_001602235.1 of Alcanivorax sp. NBRC 102024. Taxonomy (NCBI): domain Bacteria; kingdom Pseudomonadati; phylum Pseudomonadota; class Gammaproteobacteria; order Oceanospirillales; family Alcanivoracaceae; genus Alcanivorax; species Alcanivorax sp. NBRC 102024. The sequence goes on along the minus strand of NZ_BDAS01000002.1, from coordinate 560,266 downwards.
CATCGGCCGCTTCCAGCCCGCTGAAGCCATGAAACTGGCGGTGCCCGCCATGGTCGCCTGGTACTTCAGTGAACGCACCCTGCCACCCAAGCTCATGGATGTACTGGTTGCCCTGGCATTGCTGGGAATCCCCGCAGCCCTGATCGGCATGCAGCCGGATCTGGGTACCGCCATCCTGATTGCCGCCAGCGGGCTGGTGGTGCTGTTCATGGCCGGGCTGTCCTGGCGATTGATCGCCGTGGCCGTACTGCTGGTGGTCACCGCCGCGCCGCTGATGTACTTCTTTGTCATGCACGACTACCAGCGCAACCGGGTGGATACCTTCCTGAACCCGGAAGCCGACCCGCGGGGTACCGGCTGGAACATTATCCAGTCGAAAACCGCCATCGGTTCCGGCGGCGTAGATGGCAAGGGCTGGCTGGACGGCACCCAGTCCCGTCTGGATTTTCTGCCGGAATCCTCTACCGACTTCATCCTGGCCGTCCTGAGCGAAGAGTTCGGTCTGGTGGGCGTCACCCTGTTGCTGATGGTTTATCTGGTGATTGTGGGACGGGGTTTCTTTATCAGTTGGCAGGCGCAGGACACCTTTTCCCGCCTGTTTGCCTCCAGCCTGACGATGACATTTTTTATTTATATTTTTGTGAACATCGGCATGGTGTCCGGACTCTTACCCGTGGTGGGGGTACCGTTACCCCTGATCAGCTACGGCGGCACCTCTATCGTTACCTTGCTGGCCAGCTTTGGCATGCTCATGTCGATTCACACCCATCGGCGACTGATGAGTTATTAGAAGCGAGGAGCGAGTTGCGAGAAGCGAAAACCCTGAAAAAAACGGTGTTGCTCTTCGCTCTTCCCAACTCGCAACTCGTAACTCGCCTTTTTCATCCAGCCGGGCACAAAACCGCCACAACGCGGTCAATGGATATAACGAAAACAGGAGATCACCCTTTGCGTCGTTCCTATCAAGCCATTCTGGCCACAGCACTGCTCTGTACATCCCTGCCGAGCCTGGCTGAGCATACCTGCCCGCAAAACAATGATTACCTGCAGCGGGATCTGGCCAAAACCATGATTCGTGAGCTGGTGGCCGAAGGCGGTGATGAGGCCCGTATTCGCCAGGTGCTCGGCAGTGCCGAATGCCAGCCGAAAATTCTGGAGTCCATTGCCCGTCCGGCGGAAAAAACCCACACCTGGGCGACTTACCAGAAAATCTTCCTGCAGGAGAGCCGGGTGCAGAAAGCGGTGGAATTTTACCGCGAACACGCCGATACCCTGGCCCGGGCCGAACAGACCTATGGGGTTCCCCAGGAAATCATCCTGGCCATCATCGGCGTGGAAACCCGTTACGGGCAGTATATGGGCTCCTACCGGGTGGTGGACGCCCTGGCCACCCTGGGATTTGACTACCCGCCCCGGGCCAGCTTCTTCCGCAAGCAGCTCAAAGCCCTGTTTGAGCTGGAGCAAAAGGCCCATATCGATGCCAACGTCATCACCGGCTCCTACGCCGGCGCCATGGGTTATGGTCAGTTTATCCCCACCAGCTACCAGGCCTATGCCGTCGACTTTGACAACGATGGCGTCACCGACCTGGTGAACAACCCGGTGGATGCCATCGGTTCCGTGGCCAACTACTTCCATGAGCATCGCTGGCAGCCGGACCTGCCGGTGGCGGCCCGCGCTCGTGTGGAAGGCAGTGGCTATCAACCGCTGGCGAAAAAAGGCTACAAGCCATCTTTCACCCTGGATCAGGCCCGCCAGGCGCAGGTGTCGCCAATCAGCTGCGAAGGTAGCGGCGTAAAGAGCGAATACTGCTTTGATCTGCCGGGAGACACCCGTGTCGCCCTGCTGGACCTGGAAGGCCTGCAAGGCACCGAGTTCTGGCTGGCCACCGATAATTTCTACGTCATTACCCGCTACAACCACAGTCGCCTCTACGCCATGGCCGTGCTACAACTGTCTCGAGAGATCGCTGCAGCCCTGGAGACCCACTAATGATGCGACTGGCATGGGCGCTGGCCACCTGCACGCTGCTGGGCGCCTGCGCCACCACCCCGGGCCCCTCTTCCTCCGGCGATAGTGTCCCCGACGATACTGTCAAAAACGGAGCACCGGGGTCGGACCGCTACAGCATGGACCAGGATACGCCACCGAAGGAACGGCGGGACGTCTCACAACTGCCTGAACCGGTGCCCAAGAACGAGCCCCGCAGCCGCTATGGCAACCCGGATACCTACAGTGTCTGGGGCAAGACCTACCGGGTGCTCCCCAGCGCCGAAGGCTACCAAGCCGAGGGGCTGGCGTCCTGGTACGGTCAGAAATTCCATGGCCACCGTACCTCCAGCGGCGAATCCTTCGATATGTACCGCTTCACCGCCGCCCATCGCAGCTTGCCCCTGCCCACTTATGCCCGCGTCACTAATCTGGATAACGGCAAGAGCCTGGTAGTGCGAATCAACGATCGCGGCCCCTTCCATGAGGACCGCATCATCGATCTGTCCTGGGCCGCCGCCGTGCGGCTGGGGATTGAACAGGCCGGCACCGGCCGGGTCAGAGTGGAAACCATCAGTGCAACCCCGGATCCCTCCCTGCCCGCAAGCAAAATACCCACGGCGGTGCGTGCCGCCGTGGACAGCCCGCCCCCGAACACCGGCAGCGAACCAAGACTGTTTCTTCAGGCCGGGGCCTTTCAGGACCGTGCTGCCGCAGAACGCATGCAGCAGAGCCTGCGGGATCAGCTGGGCCTGAGCAGCGAAATCCGCTCAGGCAAGGCGCTGCATCGCGTCTGGATCGGCCCCTATACGGACGACCAACAACGCCAACAGGTGCGTCAAACCATGGCCGACGCCGGGTTCGAACGGCCGGTGCCCATTACGCCCTGACAGGCAGTTTGGGCAAACTAAGCCGTTCCTCCGGTTAACAGCTCGGTTGCGCTCATCTAGAATGCAGCCATCCCGTGATGTCGGGGAATTTTTGCCCTTTTCTCTGTCAAAGACGCTCAGGGCTTCCCCCTTCGACTCACAGACCCCTGAATTTTCAGGCTGACAAGGACACAACAGGCAGGAAATCCATGCGCCCCCAGTCGTTTCGCTCTACCTTTTTTATCATCGTTGCCCTTCTCGGCACCCTGATGTCCCTGCAGGCCCAGGCCAGCACGGTCCCTCGGGCTCCGCAGGTTGATGCCCGTGGCTATCTGCTGATGGATGCGGCCAGCGGCAACATCATCGTCGAGCACAATGCGGATCAGCGGCTCCCTCCCGCCAGCCTGACCAAGATGATGACGGCATACATCGCCGAGGCAGAATTGCAGAAAGGCAATATCTCCGAACAGGATATGGCCCCGATCAGCGTACAGGCCTGGAAAATGGGCGGCTCACGGATGTTTGTCCGCGAAGGCACCCGGGTACCCGTTGGCGACCTGCTGCGTGGCATCATCATCCAGTCCGGCAACGATGCCAGCGTGGCAATGGCGGAATTCATTGCCGGCTCGGAAGACGCCTTTGCCGACCTGATGAATCAACACGCTCGTCGCCTGGGCATGAAAGACAGCCACTTCGTCAATTCCACCGGCTGGCCGGCTGAAAACCATTATACCACCGCCCGTGACATGGCCATTCTGGCCCGCGCTATTACCCGCGACTTTCCCGAACACTACGACATTTACGCGGAGAAGGAATACACCTACAACGGCATCACCCAGCAGAACCGTAACCTGCTGTTGTGGCGCGATCCCAGCGTGGACGGTCTGAAAACCGGCCATACCGAAGAAGCCGGTTACTGTCTGGTATCGTCCGCAGAGAAAGACGGCATGCGCTTGATTACCGTGGTCATGGGCACCGACTCGGAATCTGCCCGCGCGCGCGAGTCCCAGAAACTGCTCACTTACGGGTTCCGTTTCTTCGAGACCTACAAGGCCTACAGCGCCGGGGATATTCTCGATACCGTGGATGTCTGGATGGGCGAGAGCAAACAGCTGCGCCTGGGCCTGGCTGAAGATCTGGTGTTGACCATTCCCCGTGACAGCCATGAAAGCCTGAAAGCGGAAATGACGGTGAACCCGCAATTGAAAGCCCCTATCGTGCAGGGTCAGCAATACGGCACCGTGACCGTTCGTCAGAACAACGACGTGCTGATGGAAAAACCCCTGGTTGCCCTGGAAAACATTGAAGAGGCCGGCATCTTTACCAAGCTCTGGCATCATGTTCTGCTGTTCTTCAAGGGGCTGTTTTAAGCACGCCTGATGCTCGACGCCTGACACCCCACTGGCGGCGCCAGGCGTCAGACTGTCAGAGGAAACGACATGTCCCAGGTCTATCTCAATGGCGCCTTCATGGCGCCAGAAGAGGCTCGGATCTCTCCAATGGATCGGGGTTTTCTGTTTGCGGACGGCATCTATGAAGTGATTCCGGCCTTTAACAGCGTATTGTTCCGCTTCGAGGAGCATCTGCAACGGCTGGAACGGTCCCTGCGTGAAGTGGAAATCCGCAACCCCTTCTCGTCCGCACAGTGGCAGGCGCTGTGCGAAGAACTGATCGCACGCAATGGCGGCGGCAACCTTTCCGTCTATCTTCAGGTTACCCGTGGCGCCGCTCCCCGGCGTGACCACGCCTTCCCCACGCCACCGGTGTCTCCCACCGTGTTCATGATGACCAGCCCCATCGCCGTTCCCGCCGCCGATAGCCCGGACACCGCCACGGGGGGCAAGGCCATCACCCGGGACGATATCCGCTGGGCCCGCTGCGACATCAAATCCATTTCCCTGCTGCCCAACAGTCTGTTGCGGCAACAGGCAGCCACCAGCGGAGCCATGGAAACCATTCTGCTGCGGGATGGCTTCGTGACAGAAGGCTCCGCCAGCAACGTCTTCATCGTGCTCGACGGCACCATCCTCACTCCGCCAAAAAATCATGCCATTCTGGGCGGCATCACCCGCGATCTGGTAGTAGAATTATGCGCCCGACACAGCCTGCCCTTTGCGGAAACAGAAATCACCGAAGCCCAGTTGCGACAGGCAGAAGAGATCTGGATCACCAGCTCCACCCGGGAAGTGGTGCCGATCACGCAATTGAATGAGGCTGTGGTAGGCAACGGCAAACCCGGCGCCATGTGGAAAACACTGGCCCGGCACTATATCGATTTCAAACGCCGCCTGTGCGGCCTGGACCAGGAGTAAGCCATGGCGATTCAGGAACACCTCTGGGAGTTTCCCCACGATATGCAACTGAAGGTCATGGGCCTGGCGGACTCACCCCTGGAAACCGTATTAATCGAGATCCTTGAAACACACCTCGAGGACTTCGATGCTGACAACCACCTGGCGCGCAAGCCCAGTAGTAAAGGCAATTTTGTTTCCTTCACTGCCCAGGTGACCATGCGCAATCGCGAGCAGGTGGAAGCCATCTACAAAGCGCTCAATGAGTGCCCGCACGTGAAGATGTCGCTCTGACGTCACTCTCCCCAAACGCAGGGTTGGCAGAAAAATCCCGGACCGGGTTGCGAAAGCTGTCATTCCCTGTGTGTTTCACCGGCGCCATTACACAATTTAACCCTTGGTCACAGCCCGACACGCAAGCCTCACCAAGCCACCATTGGTTTGGTACCCGCGTGCCCGTATGGTCCCACCTATAAGAAGAATGTAACGGGATCACAAAAATGAAAACGCTGACCTTATTGTGTCTGTGCAGTTGCTTGCTGATTTTGGTCGCTGTTGATCTGCCGAGCCCCACGTCCCAAACGGTTCATTCCGTCAATATGCCCCATTCTGCGGACATTGTTCCCGCCATGCCGCGCAGCCCGCATATCCAGCAAAGCGTCCACGGCACCCCCGTACATTTCGACGCCTTTGAAACCATCAAACTTCGCGATGACGACCAGGACGGTATCGAGTACGGCATCAGCGTTCAGGAACTGAATCTGCATCTGGTAAACCAGAGGACAGGGAATCGCCTGATCTAGGCTAGTTATTCTGGTTCGATTGTTGTTACCCCAAACGGGGTCTGCCTTAAGCCCGGCTTTGCCGGGCTTTTTTTATGTTGACGGCAAGCGACAAGCTGCAACGCGAAGAAGCTCCTGTACCTCATGAATTCCCACAGGACTCCGCGCTGCCTGGCTGAGGGCCTGTCTGTAGGAGTTCCTCTTGAGGGACGAACCGAGCGTAGCGAGGCGGCAGAGCTCAACGGCTATCCACCATGGTTTCTGCGGAGACCTGTCGAGCCTTGATATTCCTGATCGCCCTACGGTCGATTTCCGCGCAAGCGCGGTTCGCACCTCAAGAGGTACTCCTACAGCGGCTTCGTAGAAACGCCAAGGTACCGGGAGCGTTCTAACCTTTCCCTATCCAACCGAGCGTAGCTTGTAGCTTGTAGCTGCCTTTATACTTCTCCCATGAACGATGCCTTGATTCGCTATCTCCCCCGGGTGGATTACACCCCCTGCTGGCAGGCCATGCGCACGCTTACCGATGGCCGTACCGCCGACACTGCCGACGAGCTCTGGGTGCTGGAACACCCACCGGTGTTCACCCTGGGTCAGGCCGGCAAACCGGAACATGTGCTCAATGCCGGCGAGATCCCGGTGGTCAACAGCGACCGGGGCGGGCAGGTGACTTACCACGGCCCCGGGCAGACGGTGATCTACCTGATGCTGGACATTAAACGCCTGGGACTCGGCAGCCGGGGGCTGGTCAGTGCCATTGAGCAGGGCATCATCGATTTTCTGGCCAGCCACGGCATCGACGCGGCCAACCGTGACGACGCTCCCGGTGTCTATGTGCAAGGCGCCAAGATTGCCTCACTGGGGTTGCGCATCCGCCGGGGCGCCAGTTATCACGGCCTGGCCATCAACCGCGACATGGACCTGTCTCCCTGGCAGCGCATCAACCCCTGCGGCCATGTTGGCCAGCCCATGACCACCCTTAGCCAGCAGGGCGTGGTGCTGGATCGCCACACCATGGAGCAACAGCTGGTGACGTTATTAGCCAAACGTCTGGGGCTGGCGCCACGGACAGCCCCCTTGCCAGACTGGTACAATGACGTTTCCGAATTTTCGCCGGCCCACAGCCCGGCACCCTGACAGTAACGGACACCCCATGAGCGAGCAGGCACAGGCCAAGCGCAAGGTTCAGATCGGCGACAAGCTGCGTGGTGCAGACAAGGTACGCACCATTCCCATGGTCAATGAAGAGACCGGCTACCAACGGAAGCCGGACTGGATCCGTGTGCGCGTCCCCGCCAACGGCGAGATCCAGCGCATCAAGTCCATGCTCCGCGAGCAGAAGCTGCACACCGTCTGCGAGGAAGCCGCCTGTCCCAATCTGCCGGAATGTTTCGGCGGCGGCACTGCCACCTTCATGATCATGGGCGACATCTGCACCCGACGTTGTGCCTTCTGTGATGTGGGCTTTGGCCGCCCCAACGCCCTGGACCCGGAAGAGCCCCTGCATCTGGCCGAATCCGTGGAAAATCTGGGGCTCAAGTATGTGGTGATCACCTCCGTGGACCGGGACGATCTGGCCGATGGGGGCGCCGAGCATTTTGCCGAATGCATCCGCCAGGTTCGCGCACGCACGCCGCAGACCAAGATTGAAATCCTCACCCCCGACTTCCGTCCTTGCCTGGATACCGCCGTGGATATTCTGGTGGACACGGCGCCAGATGTGTTCAACCACAACATCGAAACCGTCCCGGAGCTGTACAAGCACATCCGCCCCGGCGCGCGTTACCAGCATTCACTGGACCTGCTGCAGCGCTACAAGGCACGCCGCCCGGACGTGAGCACCAAGAGCGGCATCATGGTGGGCCTGGGTGAAACCTTCGAACAGGTGATCAACACCATCAAGAACCTGCGCGCCCACGATGTGGACATGCTGACCATTGGTCAGTACCTGCAGCCCAGCAAACACCACGCGCCGGTGGCCCGTTTCGTTCACCCGGACGAATTCCGCGAATATGCCCGTGTGGCGGAGGAGCTGGGCTTCCGCTCTGTGGCATCCGGCCCCATGGTGCGCAGCTCCTATCACGCAGACCTGCAACACAAAGGCATTGATGTGGGAATCCACAAACCCGCCTGATGCCGCCCCGCTCCAGCGCAGGAGTCGCGATGAATTTACATTTCATCGCGATTCCCCCCGCTGACCCGGCCCCGGCTTTGGTTTACGCTAGGGCCAGTTATTTTCTTGTGCCGTTCTACTTTCCGCCACTATCTGGCCAGGTCTGCTCATGTCTCACCCGGTTGCCGTCAAGGCACGCTTTTTACCATTGCTGTCAGCACTTTCATGCCTGACCCTGTTGAGCATGCTGGGCGCCATTCCCGCCCATGCCGGTTCACCCACCCCGCTTCTGGCTCCGGTACTGGAGGCAGCCAAGAATCTGCAGCTGGCCGACGAGCACCTGGCGGTCACCGCCATTCCCCTGAACGGCCCTGGTGATGCCCGCTTTCTGAATGCGGATACCCCCTTCAATCCCGGCTCCATCATGAAAGTGGTCACCACCTATGCGGCCCTGGAGCTGCTCGGTCCCACCTATCAGTGGCATACCCGGCTGTACACCGACGGCAAGATCAGTGGCAACACCCTGCAGGGCAACCTTTACTTTGCTGGCAGTGGCGACCCGAAACTGACCGAAGAGCGACTCTGGCTGTTGATGCGCGAGCTGCGCGCCATGGGCATTGACCATATCCAGGGTGACCTGGTGCTTGACGCCAGCGCCTTCAATCTGCCCAACGGTATTCCTGACTTTGATGATGACGGCGACAACCCCAATGCGCCCTTCCTGGTTGAACCCCACGCCTTGCTTACCAACCTGAATGTGTTGCGCATTCGTTCCCGCGCTGACGAGAGAGGCATCCATACCTGGACCGAACCCACCCTCAATGGGGTAGAGATCGATAACCGGATGGTCTTCAAGGATTACGGCCAGTGCCCGCGACGCTACCAGTTCGATTACCAACCGACCCTGACCGAAAATGGCCACACCCGCATCACTGTTACCGGCGTGCTGCCCAAAGGGTGCTCCACCAGCAGCTACCTGTCCGTCATGGACCAGGGCGACTACACCGGCGCCCTGATCACAGGCCTGTGGCAGCAACTGGGCGGCACTCTCACCGGTCAGATACGTCAAGGGCTGCGCCCCCGTGATGCCAACACCGAACTGCTCGCCACCACTTCCTCGCGAGACCTGGTCACCATGGTTCGTGACATCAACAAGTGGAGCAATAACGTGATGGTCCGCCAGCTGTTCCTCAGCCTGGGCGCCAAATTCCGTCAACCTGGAGACCGGGACGACCTGGCAGCGGCGGAAAGAACCATCCGCGAATGGCTGGCCACCAAGGGCATCGACAGCCAGGGCATGGTGTTTGAAAACGGCTCCGGCCTATCGCGCCTTGAACGGATCTCTGCCCGGCAGATGGCCAGCCTGTTGCAACAAGCCTGGGAAAGCCGTTTTGCGGCTGAGTTGATCGCGTCCCTGCCGCTGATCGCCATGGACGGCACCATGCGCCGGCGGCTTGGCAAGGCCGGCATGGCCGGCCTCGGCCATATCAAGACGGGCTCACTGAAAAACGTACGTTCCATCGCTGGCTTCACCCGGGATGAAAACAACACCACCTGGGCGGTGGTTGCCATGGTTAACCACCATCAGGCCTGGCGCACCGAAACCATTCTCGACTCGGTGATCAAGCAGGTTCATCTGGCGGCTCGCCCTCCCAGTATTGATACCGCCAGACACTGAAGTCCGGGGGGTTATGCCTTTGTTGCATGCTCCCCCCTCACCGATCACAGGTGTGCAGGGTGTCGCACGTGAATGGCGCATAACTCTGCTATGCTGCCGGGCAACACCGGATTAGCGAGACAGCCCATGATCACCCTTCACCACCTGGAAAACTCCCGTTCCCTGCGCATCGTCTGGCTGCTGGAAGAACTGGGCCTGGACTACGAGATTCGCCACTATGCCCGCGACAGCAAAACCATGCTGGCCCCGGCGGAACTCAAGCAGGTGCATCCGTTGGGGAAATCCCCGGTGATCACCGATGGCGACATCACCGTGGCAGAGTCCGGCGCCATTATTGAATATTTGATCCAGCGACACGGTGACGACAGCTGGAAAATCCGCACCGACGATCCACGCTGGGTGCAAGAGCGTTACTGGCTTCACTATGCAGAAGGCTCCCTGATGCCCCTGCTGGTGATGAAGCTGGTATTCAGCCGTATTCCCAAATCCCCCATGCCCTTTATTGTCCGTCCGGTCGCCAAGGGCATCAGCGGCAAGGTGATTGGCACCTTCATTGACCCGCAACTGGAAACCCAGCTGGCTGTCATTGAGGCTCACCTGGCCGACCATAACTGGTTTGCAGGCGAGACGCTCAGCGCAGCGGATATCATCATGAGCTTTCCGTTGCAGGCCGCCTCTGCCCGCGCCGATCTGAGCCGGTTGCCGGCAATCCAGCGCTTCCTGCAGCAGATGGAAGCACGTCCGGCGTACCAGCGAGCCGTGGAACGGGCGGGCCCACTGACCCCCATGCGCTGACCACATGACCCCGGAGCAACGCATCCTTGCCAGCTGGCAGGATAATGCCGCCCCCTGGACCCGCCTGATACAACAGCAGGGGCTGGCCAGCCGGCGCATCAGCGACCCGGCCATCGAACGGGCCATCCTCGCTCACCAGCCGAGCCGGGTGCTGGATGTGGGATGTGGCGAGGGCTGGTTGTGTCGCCGCCTGGCTGCCCGGGGCATTCACACCACCGGCATCGATGCCATCCCGGCCCTGGTGGAGGCTGCCCGCCAGCAACACCAACAGGGGGACTACCGCTGTCTGGCCTTCAGTGAACTGGCGCAGAACCTCACCGACTCCTTTGATCTGGCCGTGTGCAATTTTTCCCTGTTTGGCGAGCAATCCGTACAACAGTTACTGGCTGTGCTGCACCGCCGGCTCTCCCCCGGTGGCTTGCTGCTGATACAGACCCTGCACCCGTTGATGACCTGCGAAGGACACTATTGCGATGGCTGGCGAGAAACCCGCTGGCCAGCCGATTGCGTTGATTTCGGTGATGCTCCGCCCTGGTATTTCCGCACGTTGCAGAGCTGGCTGGCGCTGCTCCACAGTCAGGGCTATCGAGTCTCTCTGGAGGAACCTCTGGACCCGCAGCAGACACTGCCGGTTTCCGTCATTTTTCATGCCCGCCCAGAACCCCGATAACAGTAAACCAACAACTGATAACAAAGTGTTGCTGGTGACCTCCACCGTCCGGTTCTAGCCTGTCTGCACAACAATAACCGGGTAGGTGCTGCATGATTCTGTTCTATTTCCTGATCGTGTTCGCTTTCTTTCTGGCCATCATGCAATGGGTTTTCCGCAAGATTGATGCGCACCAGGCCCTGTCTGCCGAGCCCTCCGAGACTCCCTCCTGTCTACTGAGCAGTGCGCAAACGCGCCATGAAATTATCAAAAACTGTTAAAACGGCGAACCAAACACAAAAACACTTTTCAAAGGGGTATCTTTAAAGGAGTTGTCAGGGAGTACCAAGATGAAAACCTACCTCGCCGCCGCCGTGCTGGGCAGTGCCATTCTCGTTACCGGCTGCCAGAGCAAGCCACCGGAAGAACCGGTCAACCCTACCGCCCAGAAGCTGACATACAGCGGCATGCTGCCCTGCGCTGATTGTTCCGGCATTCGCACCACTCTGACGCTTTACCGAGATCAGTACGACAATCCCACTCGCTTTGAGCTGCGCGAGGAATACCTGAGCGGTTCCAAAGTGGAGTTGAGCGCGTCAGAGCGCGGTAACTGGGAGGCGGAAAAGCGCCTGCAGGGCAACATGCAATACGACATCTACACCATCAACCCCGATGATCCCGATGCCGACCGCCGTTATATCAAGGATGCCGTCAACGCCATTGAACAACTGGATCAGGACGGTAACCGCATCGAATCCAACATGAATTACCGCTTGCTGCTCAAATAACTCTGCCGGGCGTCCCACGGCGCCCTTCTGACTGGATGCCTCCCCCCGAAAGACCGCAAAGCGCTTTCGGGGGCGGCCACCAGCCTTACCCTCCCAGACGCCCGTTTTCTGTGGCTGTCGCCCGCTTCCCCATCGGCATAACCCCATCGTTCAGCAACACTGCGATGCAGTACCGTGAATGGCCCGCAAATAGGAATGACTTGCATTCAGGTGCCTGCGAACCTATTATTGCGACCCCTTATTCGAGCCTTCGCGCTGACCGTCTCGAATCCGTGTTCCCCGGTTTGTTGCTCAGTCACCGGGATGTCACAACCGCATGCCAGTATGCATGCTTTTTGAACTACTAACCGGGCCCGTTGGATTCGCCCGTAGCAGGAGTTTTTCCATGCCCCCGATTTCCCTGCAACTGCCTGACTGGTTTGTCAGTGGCGGCGCCACCATGTGGGTTCTGGCCTTGTTGTCCGTGATCGCCCTGGCCACCCTGATCTCCAAGATTCTGCAGTTCGCCCGCGTTCGCCCGGGCAGCGCCCGTCAGGCAGACCGTCTGCTGGACGCCTTGACCCGGGGCCAGCAGCCCGCCAAGCCCGGGAAACTGACCAGCCCGATTGATCAGGTGGTATGGCAATGCTGGCAGAACAGCAAACTGGAAGAAGCGGCCTGGCAGGAAGAAAGCCTGCGCCTGGCGCGCACCTCCCTGGATAATCTGCGCGGCGGCCTGCGCATCCTGGAAGTGATCAGCGCCGTGGCGCCCCTTCTCGGCCTGCTGGGTACCGTATTTGGCATGATCGGCGCGTTTCAGGCCCTGGAGACGGCTGGTTCACAGGTGGACCCGTCCATCCTCTCAGGCGGTATCTGGGAAGCCTTGCTGACCACCGCCGCCGGCCTGACCGTTGCGATCCCCACGCTGGCTGCCTTTCACTGGGCGGACCGCAGCTTGGAACTGTGCCGGGAAAAAATGCAGGACCGCTTGTCCCGTCTGAAGGTCCTTCGCAACAATCACGCGGAATCCGAGCCCCTGGAAGAGGACCGCGACCCGTCGGTGGCGCATGCATATTGAACCAGAGCGTCACCGTACGCCCTTTATCAGCCTCACACCGCTGATTGATGTAGTATTTATTCTGCTGGTGTTCTTTATGCTGGCGACCCGTTTCGGGCAGTTCTACGACCTGCCCGTCAACGTGCAGCCCGCTGAAAGCATGAATAAACCTGATGACAAGTGGCTGGTGATCGAAGTGGAGGCCGACGGCGACCTGAATCTGAACGGCGTCAGTTTCACCCCTGACGCCGTGGCAGATCGGCTCGACACCCAGAAAACCAAGGTCTGGGTCACCGTCAGTGCGGATGCCACCTTGCAGCAAGCCCTGGCCGCCGTGGATGCGATCAAGGCCGCCGGCGTGAAGGACGTACAACTGGAGCTGTTGCCATGATGATCATGGAAACCTCTTCCCGCCGCCCCCCACTGGAACCGGTGTTGCCACTGATCAATGTGGTATTTCTGCTGTTGATCTTCTTCATGCTGGCCGGCCAGCTGGCCAAGAGCCCCACCGTATCCGTGGATACCCCTCTGAGCCAGAGCGCCAATGGACCGGAAGCCCGGGACAAATTGTTGCTGGTATTGCAGAAGGACGGCCAGTGGTTCACCGAGGACAATGACACGGCGCTCACCGAGGCCACACTGCAAGAGTATCTGAAAGAACGCCCGGAAGGGGCGGAAGTCCGTCTGCTGGCAGATGCCGGCGTCACCATGACGACCCTGCGGGAAAGACTGGAAACCCTGCAGGAACTGGGCGTAGAGCAAGTGCGCCTGGTGACCCGCAATGACGGGGAGGGGCAATGAAATCCCGCACTCTTTTCGCCTGGGTCATCTCCGCCCTGATTCACGCCAGCGTCCTGGTTACCGTCGGAGCCCTTACCCTGGCCGGCGGACGGCCGGCCAAGCCCGGTGTCACGGAAATGGTGGTCAGCCTTGCGCCGCCAGCGGAAAAACCCGCCGCCCCACCCGCGCCGGCCAAAGCGGCGCCAGCGCCGACGCCCAAGCCCGAGCCAAAACCCAAGCCCAAGGTAAAGCCGAAACCCAAGCCCGTGGCCAAGCCCAAGCCGGAACCCAAACCGGAACCCACCCCGGAACCGGTTGTGGCCAAGAAAGAGAAGAAAACGGAGCAGGAAACCCGGGAAAAAAACGATAGCGAGCAGGCCGCCAGCCAGCCCCAACAAGTGGGCGCCAAAGGCATGGCCGGGGACCCGGGTGAAGGGGTGCATCAATCCGGCGACACGGAAAACGCCCTGAACAAATACCTGGCCAAGGTGCGCGATACCATCGACTACAACAAACAGTACCCGCACCGGGCCCGCATGCGTCGCCAACAGGGTACCGTGAAGGTCTCGTTCATGATCAACGCCTCCGGTCGGGCAGAACAGGTGGCGGTCGTGGAGAGCTCCGGCAGCCGGATTCTGGACCGGGCGACCCTGGAGCTGGTTTCCCGCCTTCGCTTTGATGCTCCCCCCAAGGATCTGAAACAGATTCCCGTGGAAGTCATCGCGCCGGTGGACTACAGCCTCAGTAACAGTTGATCGTCCACCGGTCAGACTTTAAGGTCTCTCGCTAACAGGCGTTTCACCTTCAAGGATGATCCATGACCCCACTTTATCTTGCATTACTGCTCAGCCTGGCCGCAGGCCTGAGCATGGCCGCCGGTGCCCTGATCGGTGTTAAACAGCACATCGCACGGGGCTGGCTGGAACAGGAGGTCCGCCATACAGTCATTGCCTTCGGTGGTGGCGCCTTGCTGGCCGCCGTGGCCCTGGTGCTGGTCCCGGAAGGGGCCCAACACCATAACCCGCTCTCTGCCACCCTGCTGTTCGTTGGCGGCGGCATTGCCTTTATGGTGGTGGACCGGGCACTGGCTGCCCATGGCGGTGCCATGTCACAACTACTGGCCATGTTGCTGGATTTTGTGCCCGAAGCCATCGCCCTGGGGGCGGCACTGGCAGTGGGAGGAGGCCAGGCCTACCTGTTGGCGTTCCTGATCGGCATGCAGAATCTCCCGGAAGGCTTCAACGCCTATCGGGAAATCCGCAACAGCGACGGCAATACCCTCTCCTCCCGCAAGATCATTCTGGCCTTCACCGCCCTGGCGCTGCTCGGCCCCGTCAGCGCCGCCCTGGGCTTCCTGGTGCTGGTGGACAGCCCACTGGTGCTGGGGGGCATCATGCTGTTTGCCAGTGGCGGGATTCTCTACCTGGTGTTCCAGGACATTGCCCCGCAGGTGCCCCTGAAAAAGCATTGGGCGCCAGCCCAGGGCGCCGTGGCCGGGTTTGCGTTGGGGTTGGTGGGGCATTTGCTGGTGCATTGAAACGAAGCCCCGTAGGAGCGCCGCTTGAGGCGCGAACCGAGCGACAGCGAGGCAGCAGAAACAAGCCCTATCCGCTATTCGGTCAGAAGCCTGTCAGACCCTGATAAACCTGATCGCCCGGCGGGCGATTTCCTTGCTTCGCAAGGTTCGCGCCTCGAGAGGCGCTCCTACGGGGCTTCGTAGAAATGAAAGCGAGTAGCTGCTTGTGTGGCTTTGTAGAGTGAGGAACTCATTCCCCCCAGCGCTTCACCAGCGTCTGTTCTACCCCCAGATGATCCAGTAACCGGGCGACGATGAAATCCACCAGGTCCTGCACCGTCTCCGGTTGATGATAGAAACCGGGGGCAGCCGGCATGATGGTCACACCCAGGCGAGACAGCTTCAGCATGTTTTCCAGGTGGAGAGGGGAAAAAGGCGCTTCCCGGGGTACCAGGATCAGCTTGCGCCCCTCCTTGATGGCCACATCGGCGGCCCGTTCGATCAGGTTATCGCTGGCCCCGCAGGCAATGGCGGAGAGGGTCCCGGTGGAGCACGGGCACACCACCATGGCGGCAGGCGCACCACTGCCGGAAGCAACCGGTGCGGTCCACTGTTCCAGCCCGCAGACCACCAGGTTGCCACGATCTGTCTGCACCCAATCGCGCAGGGCCTGCTCTGCCGCGCCGGTGCCGGCCGGCAGTTTCAGCTCGGTTTCCATGCCGATCACCACCCGCGCCGCCTTGGACAGGATGACGAAGACCTCGCAATCCGCATCCAGCAGACACTGCAGCAGACGCAATCCGTAGGGGGCACCGGAAGCGCCGGTGAAGGCCAGTGTGATCCGTTTTCTCATACACCCATTCCTACACCACGGGCCATCAATGCCGCGAGAATGGGCATCAACACCACCAGGTGGAGTTCCGCCACCAGCACACCGCGCAGATTGCGCTGCAGGGCGTCATCAATTTCCGGCACATGACCGGCCTTCACCGCTTTACGCCAGCCCAGCAACACCTTGGTGGGGTAAAGGCTCAACAGGCCGATCAGGACAAACAGGGTGACCTTGCCATGAAACCAGGGGTTGGACAGGTAAAAATCCCAGCCCTTTTCCGTCCAGCCGGCCCGCGCAATCCCGCTCACCAGTACCACCAGCGCCGCGAGACCATAGCCGATATCCAGCCATAGAAGAGTACGAATGTTGCGTTCGTTGATGCCGGTTCGCCACAACAGAAGTTCCCCGTAGAGGAAACCAAATAGCATCAGAATGCTGAGGTAATGCACCGATGCCCAGAATACGGACCAGAACATGACAACCTCCCGTGTTGATTCACGCCGAACACCAAGCTAACCGTAAAGCCGGCCACCGTTGGAGCTTTGCTTGCAAAGCGAAGGGCCCGGCCCCTGAGAGAATTCGCCTTGCGAGCAAGGCTCCAACGACCCCTCCGGAATAACATGTGGCGAAAAGCTTATGCTTTTAGCGCCTCCAGCAACTTCTGATGGATACCGCCAAAGCCGCCGTTGCTCATCACCACCACATTCAGTGGCTCGCCCTTGCGAGCCACCACCCGGGCAATGATGTCGTCAATATCATGACTCACCGAAGCGGGCACCGGCGATTCACTGACCACCGGGTCCAGCGACCAGTCCAGTCCCGGCGGCTGGTACCAGATTACCTCATCCGCCGCCCCGGTGCTGGCTGCCAGCGCTTCCTTGTGGCTTCCCATGCGCATGGTGTTGGAGCGGGGTTCGATCACCGCCAGAATCTTTCCGTCACCGACCTTGCGACGCAACCCGTCCAGGGTGGTGGCAATGGCCGTGGGGTGATGGGCAAAGTCGTCATACACCCGCACCCCATGAATCTCACCGCGTAATTCCATACGCCGCTTCACACCCTGGAATTCGCACAGAGCCGCCGCCCCATCCGCCAGCGTCACCCCCACATGGCGGGCAGCCAGCAAGGCGGCCATGCCGTTATTCACACTGTGCCGGCCAGTCTGATCCCAGCGCACCTGTGCCACTGGCTCACCGTTCTCCAGCACGGTAAAGGCGGAACCATCCGCGTTATCCAGCCGGTAGCCCAGGGAGTCGTTCTCACCGAAGCGTTCTATCTCGCTCCAGCAGCCTTTCTCCAGTGTCTCCTCCAGGGCGGTTTCGCCATGAGGAAGGATGAGCCGCCCGGAGGAAGGCACGGTGCGAATCAGGTGGTGGAACTGGGTCTGGATAGCGGCCAGATCGGCAAAGATATCCGCGTGGTCGAATTCCAGATTGTTGAGAATGACGGTGCGCGGACGGTAGTGAACGAATTTGCTGCGCTTGTCGAAGAAGGCGGTGTCGTATTCATCCGCTTCCACCACAAAAAACGGCGTCTCACCGAGTCGGGCAGAGACCCCGAAATTGCCGGGCACACCACCAATCAGATAACCGGGATTGAGCCCGGCGTGCTCCAGAATCCAGGCCAGCATGGAGCTGGTCGTGGTCTTGCCGTGGGTACCGGCCACCGCCAGCACCCAGCGCCCGGGCAGGATCACATCCTCCAGCAACTGGGCACCGGAGGTATAGGGCAGGCCCCGATCCAGCATGGCTTCCACGGCAGGATTGCCCCGACTCAGGGCATTGCCGACCACCACCAGATCCGGCGCCGGCTCCAGTTGCGCCGGGTCGTACCCCTGGGTCAATGCAATGCCCGCCGCTTCCAGTTGGTCACTCATGGGCGGATAGACGTTCTGGTCACTACCGGTAACACGATGGCCCTGAGCCTTGGCCAGCTGCGCCAGAGAGCCCATGAAGGTGCCACAGATACCGAGGATATGGATATGCATGGGAATAAACCGATCAAAAGAATCCCTGCACCTTAACGGCAAAGGGACTGTCAGGTGAAGCTTACCGGGTCACCGTCACCACTTCCGGCACCAGCATCACTACCGCGGCATAGCCGGCCACCAGCAGGGTCAGGGCGATCCCCAGGCCCAGGAACGGCCCCACATTCATGGCGCGATGGTAAACGAAGCTCTGGGCGGCCAGTTGCCAGCTCACCAGCAACAGATACAGCCCCTCGATCCAGCCCTGGGACTGGGCCATGCCCGCATTGATCGCCAGCAAAGGCAGAGTCACCAGGGTCAGCACCACGTCGATACCGACCAACGACAGGGCCGTCTGCAGCCAACGACTCTGCAGCCCCTTAAAGCCCAGCAGTACAAAAATCCCCGCCAGGATCACCGCCATTGAGGTGAGCTGGCTGCTCAGCAACACCAGCACCGGCAGGGCTGTCTGCAAGCTACCTACCAGCAGTTGCAGGGCACACCAGCCCAGCAACACCAGGCCCAGCAGGTTCGTTGAGTAAGGCGCGTTTTCGGGGCCGGCGCGAAATATGGCCAGCCGCCAGAACAATGTCATCAATGCAGTCATGGATCCTCCGGCGAGCTATTGTTCCAGAGCCGGGAGGAAATCACCATCAGGGGCAGTTGAAAGTTCAACATTCAACGTTGAACTTCCAACTGCCCTTTTCCTGTCATCGTCCGACAACACCGGGTGTGTTTCATGGCCTCCTTCGCTAGAATGCACGCAAATTGAATCAAGGGGTCTCTCATGGCGCGTAAAAACGCTTTCTATGCTCAGTCTGGCGGTGTCACCGCTGTCATCAATGCCTCCGCCGCCGGCGTGATCGAAGCCGCCCGCGAGAACAAGGATGTGATCGGCAAGGTCTACGCCGGGCGTAATGGCATCATCGGCGCCCTCACCGAAGAGCTGATCGACACCAGCAAAGAGAGCAAAAGCGCCATTGACGCGCTCAAGCATACCCCCGGCGGCGCGTTTGGCTCCTGCCGCTACAAGCTCAAGGACCTGAAAACCTCCCAGCGCGAATACGAGCGTCTGATCGAGGTGTTCAAGGCCCACAACATCGGCTACTTCTTCTACAACGGTGGCGGTGACTCCGCTGACACCTGCCTGAAAGTGTCCCAGCTGTCCGAAAAGATGGGTTACCCGATCCAGGCCATCCACGTGCCCAAGACCGTGGACAATGACCTGCCCTTCACGGATGTGAGCCCGGGCTTTGGCTCCGTGGCCAAGTACACTGCCGTGAGCTGCCGCGAGGCGGCCCTGGACGTGGCCAGCATGTGCGCCACCTCCACCAAGGTGTTCGTGATGGAAGTGATGGGCCGTCACGCCGGCTGGATCGCCGCTGCTGCAGGTCTTGCCAAGGAAGACAACGACGACGCGCCACACCTGATCCTGTTCCCGGAAATCGCCTTCGACAAGGCCGCCTTCATGAAGAAAGTGGAAGCCACTGTTCAGAAAGTGGGCTACTGCGTGATCGTGGTATCCGAAGGTGCCCGCTACGAAGACGGCACCTTCCTGGCCGACGCGGGTAACACCGATGCCTTCGGGCACAAACAGCTCGGTGGCGTGGCCCCGGTGATTGCACAAATGGTCAAGGATGAGCTGGGCTACAAATACCACTGGGCGGTGAGCGACTATCTGCAACGGGCTGCCCGCCACATTGCCTCCGCCACCGATGTGGAGCAGGCCTACGCCGTGGGCCGCGCGGCGGTGGAATTCGCCGTGGCCGGCAAGAATGCGGTGATGCCCACCATCGAGCGCAAGAAGACCAAGAAATACAGCTGGACCATCGGTGAGGCACCGCTGAAGAAAGTGGCCAACGTGGAAAAGAAGATGCCGCGCAAATTCATCACCAAGGATGGCTTCGGCATCACTCCGTTCGGGCGCGAATACCTGGCGCCCCTGATTGGCGGCGAGTCCTACCCGCCCTACAAGGACGGCCTGCCGCAATTCGCCAAGCTGAAACTGGTCCCGGTGGCCAAGAAACTGAACGACGCGTTCGAGGTGTAAGCGCACCCCGATACGACAAACGCCCCGCATTGCGGGGCGTTTTTATTTTACTCCGGGTTCACGCCTTCAACCCACTACGAATCTCTGTAGGAACGTAGCGGAGCGGAGTAACGCACGAAGTGCAGCCTGAAGGGTGAGCGAAGCGAATAAATTCCCTTCCAGGGGACGAACCCGAGCCTGGGCGAGGGAAACGGGTTAGGTTCACCTCATGCCTTCATTCAGTTTGTTCAAACCTGAAGTCCCTGACCGACCTTCGGTCGATTTCGTGCTTCGCACGGTTCGTCCCCGGGAAGGGAACTCCTTCAGAGGGGCTTGGTAGCCCGGACAGGAATCGGGGAGCCGGCACTAGCCCTCCATCGCCGCCATGTCCATCCACATCATTTCCCACACATGCCCATCCGGGTCCGCCAGGTTACGGTTATACATGAACCCCAGATCCTGAACCGGGTTGATATCTGCCGTGCCGCCATTGTCCGCAGCGGCCTTATTCACGGCATCTACCGCATCACGACTGTCAAAGGACAGTGCCAGCATCACTTCACTGGAAGAGGAAGGCGGAATCGGCCGGGCGGTAAAGGTCCGCCACTTGTCATGGGTCAGCAGCATCACATGGATGGCCTCACTCCACACCATGCAGGCGGCAGTCTCGTCGGTGAATTGCGGATTGTTCTCGAAGCCCAGCGCGGTATAAAACGCCATGGACGCTTTAAGATCTTCTACCGGCAGGTTTACAAAGATCATTCTGGTCATGCTGCTGTCTCCCAAGGGTTAGTTCAAAACAGCCATGCGTGCTGTCATCACCTTATCGAACTGCCCTTGGCGCTTTCGACACAGCCATCACGTTTTTTAGCGAGACGCTTCGCCCCTACAACGAATAAACCTCCTTCCCTGGCCCCCACAAGCGGTCGATCTGTCGGCTGAACACCGCCAGTTCGCCGCTGGTGTAAAACGCCTCATCCCCGGTTTTCCCGGATTCCGCCAGCAGCCCCTCGCACGCCAACCGCCGCACCACTTCCCGGGCCACCGCCGACTCGGTGCTGACGATCTGCACCCCGGGCCCTGCCACCTGCGCAATGCGGTCGGCCAGGTAGTTGTAATGGGTACAGCCCAGCACAATGGTATCTGCACCCTTCTCCAGCAGTGGTGAGATATAGCGATTCAGCAGTGCCAAGGTCCTGTCGTCATCAAAACGCAACGCCTCGATCTGGCCCACCAGGTCCGGACAGGGCTGCACCGCAATACTCACGGTGCTGGAAAACCGGGCCGCCAGAGCACTGAAGGAATGGGTCTGCAGGGTTCTGGGCGTGGCCAGCACCCCCACCACCCCACTGCGGGTGGCCAGCACCGCCGGTTTGACCCCTGGCTCCACGCCGATAATCGGCACCGACCAGGAGGCCCGTAGCTGTGCAATGGCGGAGGTGGTCGCCGTATTGCAGGCCACCACCACCGCCTTGGCCCCCTGCCCCAGCAGGAAATCCGTCACCGTGTTCATCCGCTCCAGAATGAAAGCATCGGACTTGTCGCCATAGGGCGCATGGCGGGAGTCGGCCACATAGAGGATATCGTCGTCGGGCAACAGCTCCCGGACTTTCGCGGCCACGGACAGGCCGCCGATACCGGAGTCGAAAATACCGATGGGATGGGAATGGGGCATGGCTGGATCTGTGGGTCGGGTTGGTCTTGGCTGGATAGTGTACTCGACCGGGATGCGAACAGGGAAAGACTTGCGCCAGGCAAGTCCGCTGATCACAGATTACCTCCAAGCCGCTCTGTCCAGAGATTGTCCTGCTTTTAATGCAAATTGCCCGTACCCTACTGGCGCAAATATGACATCTGGCCGACGGTGGCCTCGCCGTCTTGGCAAACGGTCTATTCCAACTGGCTACCACACCATCACAGCAGACTGCGCATATGCTTCATCAACGTATCGACGCGAATTATCGTGCCAGCCACGCTGCAGTTCTATAAAAACAAAAAAACAAGGAAAGTCGGCAAATCCGCATGCTTGATGGGACCGAATACGTATCACGGCGAGACTTGATGGCTTGGTACACTGTAGCCATGATGCGTTTATTGGCGATCTCTCTTACGGTGGTATTGGCGTTGCCGGCTCTGGCTTTAGCCGATGACGTGACGGTGCTGGTGGTACGCCACCGGTGGCATACCGGTATTGCCTTTCCGGCAGACCGGCTCTCCCCTGCCCTGGGGTTTCTTGAACCGCACTTCAGTGAGCCGTCGTTCTACGAGTTCGGCTGGGGGGATGATGCCTTTTATCGGCAGGATGACAGCTGGTGGCTACGGGTTCGGGCCATGCTGTGGCCAACCCGATCGGCAATGCACGTGGTAGGACTGGAGCGACATCCGGAACTGTTGCCCCATACAGATTTGCAGCCACTGTGCCTGAGTGCCGAGCAACTCGACCAGTTACAGGAGAGTCTGGCCGGGTATTTCCAACTGGATGTGCAGGGGCGGTTACCCGCCGGCGACCCGGGTCTGTACGGCGATAGCCGTTTCTTCCCTTCCAATGACACCTTCTGGTTCGGCAATACGTGCAACACCTGGACCGCCAGGCGCTTGCGCGAAGCAGGACTGCCGATACGTGCCTTTCTTACCCTCACTGCGGGCCAGGTTCTGGGCCAGCTACGCGAGGGCAATCAGGCCGGCGCCTGTGCCACCCGATAAACCAACATCAGGGATAAAGGGAGGCTTGGGCTGGTTGGGGCATGACCGGCCTGACCAAACCTCACCGGTGTTGCGACAGACCGTTTAATCTCTGGCCAGAAACATCTGCGAAATACCGGGGGTATCTTCGCTATTAACGCCAAGTCTGAGCACACATAAAAAAGGCCGGCAAAAGCCGGCCCTGAATACTAGGAAGGAGCAGAGCGTTACAATTCCACGCCCAGGTGCTCCAGCGTCTGCATGGTCAACTGGCCGGAGGCCAAATCGTTGTCCTTCTGGTAAGCGACCACGGCGGCGCGGGTCTTCGGACCATAGACACCATCAATCCATACCGGGTCGTAGCCCTTGTCTTCCAGTGCTTTCTGAAGGCGGCGGACCACATCCTGGGTGGTATTGGTTTCACAAAGAATTTCGCGCCATTCCAGATCCGCGTCGGTCACCTTGACCTGCTTGGGCACTTCCTTGTAGACGGCGGGGATAATGGTTTTCTTCTCTTTCGGCGGTTCTACCTGCTTGACCACATCAATGGTCTTGTAAACCGCTGGCACGGTGACTTTTTCAGTGCGCGCAGGCTGATCCACCACTTTCTTGGTGACGGTCTTGTACACCGCAGGAATTTTCACTTCCTCGGTACGCTCGGGTTGTACCAGTTCCTTACGGCTAACGGTCTTGTATTCCGCCGGCACTTCCACGAGACACATGATTTCACCGGTGGAATCATCGATTTTCTCGATGGGGCCACGGCCTTTCTTCCAGGTAGTGTAAGCGGGCTTCACCAACACCTGCTCAGTGACGGTTTTATATTCCGCCGGCTTGGTGATCAGCTTGGTGGTCGCCTCTTTCACCAGCACCTTCTCGGTCACTGTCTTGTAAGTGGCAGGAATCACTTTCAACTTGTCGTAGGCTTCACTGACAAGCACTCGCTCTTGAACGGTTTCATAGCGAGCGGGAGTGGTGGTGATCTTGCTGTCTTCCTGAGACACCATGACCCGCTGCATTTCGGTCTTGTAGGTTTCCGGAATCACAACCCGTGCGTAGCAATGGCCTGGCTTGGCATTGGGGGGAAGTAGCTGATTACCGGATTCTGACGGTGCCGGCGCTGGGGCGGGCTGCTGTTGGCTGGAGTTCAGCGCTGCACGCAACTGCTGGTTTTCCTGCTCCAGCTGCTGCTGTTGACTTTGCAACGACTGATATTCGGCAGTGTCCTGAACGGTCTGATTGCTGGCACAGCCGGAGGCAAGAGCGGCGACAACGGCCGGCAACACAAGACGATTAAGTTTCATAGTCTGTTCCCTTTTGACAGCTTCCTTGGTTCATCAGGAACAAACCATGCGCAATTAAAATGACAGAAACAGTTACAAAGATGTAATTTTACAAAAATATAGCTTAAAAATTATTTTGCTCAGATCATTTTGCAAAATTATAAGCAAAAAACTTTTTATCCTGAAAAGCATTCGCTTAAGAAAAAGAGAATAACGCCTCAATAAAGGCACGGATGTACCAGTTAATGACTGTCCTTGCGCTGCTCTGACCAGTTCTCCTTGCAGGCATGCTCCTCACCCAGATCTTCCTCTGTGCCGGTGTGATCCGGCAGAACCTGGTTCAGAATCACTGCCACCAGTCCGCACAGGCTGATCCCCTGCAAAGTGAAATCACCATTGCCCATCACCATGCCACCAATACCAAAGATCAGTGTCACTGCCACAATGACCAGGTTGCGTTGGGCGTTAAGGTCCACCCGGGCCTTGATCAGGGTACTCATGCCCACACTGGCGATGGAGCCGAACATGAGAATCAGGATGCCCCCCATCACTGGCGTGGGGATGCTTTGCAACAGCAATCCGAACTTGCCGATAAAGGCCAGGCTGATGGCAAACAATGCGGTCCAGGTCATCACCACCGGATTGAACACCTTGGTCAGCATCACCGCCCCGGTAACTTCCGAATAGGTGGTATTGGGCGGACCACCGAACAGGGCCGCCGCCATGCTGGCAATACCGTCACCGGTCAGAGTGCGATGCAGGCCGGGTTTGCGGATGTAATCCTTGCTGGTGACGCTGCTGATCGCCAGGACATCACCCACGTGTTCGATGGCCGGGGCCAGGGCCACCGGCACCATGAACAGGATCGCCTGCCATTGAAAACTGGGCGCCACAAAGTCCGGCATGGCCAACCAGCCCGCCTCTTCCACCGCCGAGAAATCCACCATCCCCATCAGCAGGGCTGCCAGGTACCCACTGACCACACCACAAAGAATGGGCAATAGGCGGAATAGTCCCCGCCCCAGGGTCGCCACCAGCATAGTGGCAAGCAGGGCCACCATGGACACCAGTAGTGCCTCGCCGTAGGGGAAGAGCCGCTCGGCGCCATTGCCGGTCATACCCATGGCAAAGTTCACCGCCGTGGGCGCCAGACTCAATCCAATCACCATGATGATGGGGCCAGTGACAACCGGCGGCATCAGACGATGCAAGAAACCCGGGCCACGCCATTTGACCAGCCCGCCCAGCACCACATAGACCACGGCGGTGCACAACAGCGCGCCCATGGTGGCGGACACGCCCCACTGTGCGACCCCATGGGCAATAGGCGCCACAAATACAAAGGAGGAGGCCAGGAACACCGGCACCGATCGGCGGGTAATCCACTGAAACAACAACGTACCCAGACCGGCGGTGAACAGGGCCACGCTGGGGTCCAGCCCGGTGAGCAACGGCATCAGCACCATGGCGCCGAAGGCCACGAACAGCATCTGCGCACCAATAAGGATAATTTTCCAGTTCCAGAATCCGGGCTGTTGCATGCCGATGGCTCCTTTGAGGCCGCGAACACCAATGACGGTAGTGATCCCTGGAGTCTTGCTCGCAAGGCTCCAGCGGGAATGGCTAGCGAGTCCCGAAGATCTTGTCCCCGGCATCTCCCAGGCCGGGCACGATATAGCCATCGTCGTTGAGCCCCTGATCCACCGAGGCGGTGTAGATGTCCACGTCCGGATGCGCAGCCCGGACCCTCTCAATGCCCTCCGGCGCCGCCACCAGCACCAGGGCACGGATCTGTTGGCAACCCGCCTTTTTCAGCATGTCGATACAGGCCACCAGGGAGCCCCCCGTCGCCAGCATGGGGTCCACCACCAGCGCCAGACGTTCATCAATGTCGTGGGCCAGCTTTTCAAAGTAGGCCACCGGTTCCAGGGTGTCTTCATTGCGATAGACCCCCACGACGCTGACCTTGGCGCTGGGAATCAGCTCCAGCACCCCATCGAGCATGCCGATACCGGCACGAAGGATGGGCACCACCGTCACTTTCTTGCCCTTGATGCGCTGGGCCGGCGCCGGTCCCATCCAGGTGTCCACCTGGTAATCCTCCAACTCCAGATCACTGGTGGCCTCGTAGGTCAGCAGGCTACCCACTTCCGCAGTAAGCTGGCGAAAGCTGCGGGTGCTCAGACTCTGCTGACGCAGCAGACCCAGCTTGTGTTTGACCAGAGGGTGAGTGATTTCATGAACAGACATGGCACGCGCTCCTTGGGGCCGGCTGGCAGAATACAGATGGCGAATATTGTGCCGTTTACACGTCAAAAGTCACGGACGTGCACCGGTTGACTGTTCTCCGCAGCCTCGCGGTGGTAGCGTCAGAAATAAATGGAGACCCCGTGAGCAAAAGCCTCGACGCGTTGTCTAAACCAGACGTTCGTGTATGAACGTGCCAGCCGCGCCCGGCAAGTTTTTCCCATCCCACGGCCAAGCCCTCGATTCCCCGGATGGTGAGAGGTGCGGACAGGCTGTGACAAGAGTTGCAGGAATGGCAAACCCGACAGGAGTCAACCTCATGAAACGTATCAACCTGGTTCTACTTGTAGTGCTCAGTGTCCTTGGCGCCCCGTTGTGGGCTGCCGACAGCATCAGCGTCAACGAGCTCAAACAGGCCATGCAGGCCGATCGCGCGCCCATCATCATTGATGTACGAAATGAGGATGAATACCTGGCCGGCCATATTCCCGGCGCCATCATGGTACCGGCCAAACAGATGGACCAGCACCTGGACATGCTCAAGCAATACCGCAAGCAGGAAATCGTGCTGTACTGCGTGTCCGGCCGCCGCGCCAGCGCCGCCGCCACGCTGCTGGAGGACGCAGGTTTCAAGAAAGTCCGCCTGCTGGAAGACAACTACCCCGGCTGGGAAGCCGCGCAATAACATTCCAGGACGCCCGGGGAGCCCCGCCCCTGGCTCCCTAACTCATTGACCATAAAGCCTTTCTTCTCTCCCTCCCGGTTACGCCCTTGCGCCATTAGCCGGAGCCGCCCTGCATTGCTATAATCCGCGCCCACCACCAACCCTGTTTGAGAAGGACAGACCATGGATTTTGCTAAGGTTCCCGCCGGTAAAGAGATTCCGGAAGACATTTACGTGGCCATCGAGATCCCGGCCAATGCTGACCCGATCAAGTACGAGATCGATAAAGACAGCAACGCCGTATTCGTCGACCGTTTCATGGCAACCCCCATGTTCTATCCAGCCAACTACGGCTACATCCCCAACACCCTGTCTGAAGATGGCGACCCGCTGGACGTGCTGGTTGTAACCCCGTACCCGGTGGTTCCCGGTTCCGTGATCCGTTGTCGCCCGGTCGGCATCCTGAACATGACTGACGAAGCAGGTAAAGATGCCAAGCTGGTTGCCGTGCCGCACACCAAGCTGACCAAGATCTACGACAACGTGAAAGACATCAACGATCTGCCCGAGCTGCTGCTGGCTCAGATCAAGCACTTCTTCGAGCACTACAAAGAGCTGGAAGCGGGCAAGTGGGTGAAGGTCGATGGCTGGGACGGCGCCGAAGCCGCCAAGGCCGAGATCCTGAAGTCTGTGGAAGCCTACGAAAAAGCGTAAGTTTTCACTCAACCGGCAAGTCATTGCCGGCGATTGAAAAGGCCGCGTCCGGGATCGGGCGCGGCCTTTTTATTGGCGAGTTTCGAAAAGCCAAATCCGGAATGCCAGCCCGGCCAAAGTCTTGATCTTCGACACGCGAAACTCGTCCCTCGCGACTGAGTGCTAACGCTTTTCCCGGTACGCCCGTGGCGTCGCCCCACTCCAGCGCTTGAACGCCTTGGAAAAGTTGGCCACATCGCTATACCCCAGCGTATAGGCCACTTCGCTGATGCTGTTATCCGGCTTGGCCAGCAGACGTTGTGCCTGCCGATAACGCTCCTCGTCCTGGAGCTGGCGATAGCTGAGTCCGGACTGTTGCAGGTGGCGTTTGAGAGTGCGGGGGGACACCGACAGTTTTTCTGCCATGGTCTCCAGGGAGGGTAACGGCGCGGGGCGATCCTGGAGAGCACTGCGGATACGCTCGGCCATGACACCATCCTCCTCGGTACGCCACTGACGGAATTCCAGCTCGCATTGCTCACGAGCCAGGGCCGCCACCTGGGGATCTGCCAAGCGAGGCCGGGCCGCCAGCGCTGACTGGGGAAAAACCAGGGCATCCTCATCCTGGTCGAACAACACCGGCACCCCCACTTCCTGTTTCAGGGTCGACAGATAGGCAGGCGCCGGCCCCCGGCGGCGAATCTCCAGGCCCTGCGGGGGCGCATCCAGCAACTGCTCGATCATGAACACGAGGCCCACCAGCATGGCTTCGACAACAAAATCATGGGCCACGCCCAGGGTTGCCGTACTGCGTAGCTGCAGATGGGCAAGCTCTCCCTGGCGGGTCTGGTCAATGACCAGAAACGGGGCTCGCAGCCCCAGAAACCGGCACGCGGCATCCAGCGCATCCTGGGCGCTGGCGCTGGACAGGGCCAGCAGACCCACCGGGCCGTGCAGGGTGATGCTCATGGCCCGGGCATAGCGGAATCCCAGCCCCTGCTCTCCCACCATGGCCACCCCCCGCTCGGCCACGGTCTGGGCCAGGGACATGGACACCCGCCGGTCCGGGGCCAGCAGCTCATCGCGGCTCACTCCCAGTCCCGCCAGCAGGGACGGGGCATCCAGCCCCATGCCCGCCAGCACGTCATAGAGCAACACCACATAAATACCCGGTATGCCGGCATTTCCCCAGGGACGGCCCGAACTCACCATTTGTTGGCCCTCCTCGACAAGACCTTGACTGCAAGACCTCGCATAGTAGATGTCATTGACTGATGTCAGCAATGACATCTTGAGGAGACACCAATGAAGCTACGACTGATCAAAAAACGGAAAACACCGGCTATCAGCATCACCCCTCGTCGCATGGGGTTCACCTTCGAGGGTCTGGAAGACCAGCCCTATTGGTTCGACAATGACCCGGTGCTCACCCATGTGTTGAACGTGATGTCGCTGACCTTCCCGGATGGCGAGCGTTTCTTCGTGGATTCCGTTCGCGCCCTGCGCGACCAGGCAAAAGGCCCGGACCGCCAGAAAGACATCTCCGGTTTTATCGGCCAGGAAGCCATGCACTCCCTGGAGCATCAGGCCTTCAATGATCTGATTGCCGACGGCCAATACGACGATATCGTCAATCATGCTCTGGCGGTAACCCGCAAACTGCTGGCCGGCGCCCGCAAGTACATGAGCCAGCAGCAGCAGCTGGCAGCCACGGCCGGTCTGGAGCACATCACCGCGATTCTCGCCGATGCCATTCTGCGTCGCCCGGACCTGGTGGAAAAAATGCATCCCTCGGTGCGCAACCTGTGGGTCTGGCATGCCATCGAGGAAACCGAGCACAAGGCCGTGGCCTACGACCTCTACAAGGACGTGAGCGACAACTACCTGGAGCGGCAGCGCACCTTCCTGTCCGGCTCTGCCTACCTGGTGGGCTTCACCTCCTACTTCACCTGGCAAATGCTCAAACGCGACGGCATCCACCGCCAGCCCCTGACCCTGGCCAAGGGCCTCTGGAAAGGCTTCGGCTACCGTGGCGTCATCAGCAGCGTCATCCCCGCCTGGTTCAGTTACCTGAAACCCGGCTTCCATCCCTGGGAAGACGACAACAGCGCCCTGATCGAAAAATGGCGCGCCAGCCTGCCGCAAGTGAAGGAAAAGAATGCGGCGTGAACATAGTTAATAATGAATAATGAATAGTTAATAACGCCGCGGACAGGATTTGTTTTGTCTGAAACGCAAGAGGCCGCGCCCAACCTGTGGGCGCGGCCTCTTTGCTTGGAGTAAAAGCTGACGCAGAGCGCGCAACTATTAATTATTAACTGTTAACTATTAATTGCCTTTTTACCCTTCCTGCAACAGTTTCCGCAGATCCACCAGGGCCGCATTGGCGCGGGTCACATAGTTGGCCATGACCAGGGAATGGTTGGCCAGCATACCGAAGCCGTCGCCGTTGAGAATCAACGGGCTCCACAGGGTTTCCTGGGTGGCTTCCAGTTCCCGGACCATTTGCCGGAAGCTGACAGTGGCATTCTTTTTACGGAGCACTTCGGCGAAATCCACCTCGGCGGCACGCATCAGCTGCGTCAGGGCCCAGGTCGCTCCACGCGCTTCATAAAATGCATCGTCAATCTTCAACCAGGGCGTTTTCACAAAGTCTTCTTCATTGCCGGGTTTGGCAACGGACTCGGCACTGCCCACATCCATATTCAGCTCACTGCGCCCCACACTCTGGCTCAGTTTCAAACTGAGAGAACCCAGCCGGCTCTGCACTTCGTTGAGCCAGTAGTTGAGGTTATCGGCCCGGGCATAGAAGGTACCGTCGCCTTCGTTGGCATCGGTGAGACGCTCCAGATAACGCTGCAGCGCCTTGATACCCCGGCGATATTCGCTTTCTGTGGCCGGCATGGCCCAGCTTTGCGCGTCAAAATTGAACTGGGGCTCGGCAATGGCCAGATCCCGGTCTTCCTGGCTCTGGGACTGGGAGCGGCTCATGTCACGACGCAGCACCCGGGTAAAATCTCGCACCTGAACCAGGGCACCGTATTCCCAGGACGGCATGTTATCCATCCAAAGACGATGCGGGAGAATATCATTACTGAGGTAACCCCCCGGTTTGGAGAGCAAGGTGTCCGCAACGAAAATCAGCTCCCGGGCAATGGTTTCACCGGCAACCGCATTGTCACGGCTGGGCAATTCACGCAGCTCCGGTTCCTGACTCCAGTACCAGCTCAGCAGCACGTCCACGAGCAACAACAAACCCAGTAGCCAGAGAGCGCCCTTCCAGATCCGGTTATGACGGGGGTCGAGCATGGCGTCGCCCATTTTTTCGGTGAATTTCTCGTTACTCATGATCACTCCCAAGATCCATCTGCGAATCACTATACAATAGGCTGCCGGTGAAAACTCACCCGCAGGCTGTTGAAAACCGCCTTGCTGACCCAGCGTGGCCTGAAGGGCCCATCTGTTGTGCTTTTTCGATGGATCCACATATCTCGATCCCCCTTGAGGGGACACCATCAAAACGCACCCTCTGTGCTCTGCGAGTATTGATGCCCCGCGGATATAGTGCGAACCAGCCTGAGGGACTGAGCATGCAAGGCGCTTTTCAAGAGCCTGCTACGCCTGGCCAGAAATATATACCGCCCGAGTCGTCATTTTTTGCCTTCTGCACGCCCACTGTAGAGAATAGCGACCCCAGGCCACAGGGCCAATCCGCTTATACGGGTTGCAGCCGATGAAACTTCACGCCCGTTTGCGCATCGAACCAGTGGCCATCACAGGAGACAGGCATGCGATCAGCTTGGCAACCGCTACTTTTCATTATTGCGTTCTTCCCGATGTGGGCGAGTGCCGATGGCCTGTTCGAGGACGACCCGCTTCCCACCGTGGACGAAGCCATCCAGCTTGTCACGGACGCCGACTGGGACAACCAGCAACTGCTGCTGGATTTCGAGCTGGTCGACGACGTTTACCTGTACCAGCACCGTTTCGGCTTCAGCTTGCGAGACCAGAATGGCAATGTGCTGGAGGATTTCGCCGACTACACCCTCCCCCCCGGTAAGGACAAGACCGACGAAATTTTCGGAGATGTGCAGGTTTACTACGACCGGCTTTCCCTGACCCTGCCGGTCGCCAGCGTACCGCTGGTGGCCACCGAGCTGGAAGTCCGTTACCAGGGCTGTATTGAGGACACCCTGTGCTATCCGCCCACCAAGAAGGTTATCCCGCTGGCCAATCCGTCACCGGCAAAAAAGTCCCCGGCCGCGACCGCGGCCACTCCCGCTGAGTCCCCCGGCACCCGCAATGATGACGGCGGTTTTCTCAGCACCCTGCAATCCGAAGACGCCAACGCCTTCAACCGGTGGATGACCGACCGCTCCCTGGGACTGATCATCGGTCTGTTCTTCGTGGGCGGCCTGCTACTGGCGTTCACGCCCTGCGTCTTCCCCATGGTGCCGATCCTTTCCGGGATCATCGCCGGGGAAAAGGAACCCAGCGCCAGTCGCGGCTTTGTGCTCAGCACCAGCTATGTGCTGGGCATGGCGGTACCCTATACCCTGGCCGGCCTGTTAGTGGCGGTATTTGGCGCCGGCCTGAATCTTCAGGTCCTGCTGCAACAACCGGCAGCCATCATCACCTCCACGGTGGTCTTCGTGTTACTGGCCCTGTCCATGTTCGGTCTCTACGAGCTGCAACTGCCTGCTTTCTTGCGTAACAAGCTGCACCAGCCCGGCGACAGCCAACGGGGCAATCTGCTTGGTGCCGCCATCATGGGCACCATCTCCGCCCTGGTGGTCTCCCCCTGTGTGACCCCGATTCTGGCCGGAGCACTGATCTATGTGGCCGCCAGCGGCGATGCCCTGACCGGCGCGGCTTCCCTATTCGCCCTGTCCATGGGCATGGGGGTGCCGCTGATCATTTTCGGTACCGGCGGCGGCAGCCTGCTGCCCCGGGCCGGCATGTGGATGGAAGAAATCAAACGCTTCTTTGGTGTGGTCATGCTGGGCGTGGCCATCTGGCTGCTGGATCGCATCATCAACGGCACCCTTACCCTGGGCCTTTACGGTCTGCTGCTGGCGATCTACGGGGTGCAGCTCGGCGCCCTGGAATCCGCTGGCGAGGGAATGGCCCGACTCAAGCGGGGTATCGCTCTGGTGCTGGCCCTCTATGGCTCGGTAATGATCGTCGGTGCACTCAGCGGTGGCGACGACCCACTGCAACCCCTGGCGCCGATGACACAACCGGCACCGGTGACTGACACCGTCAGCTCCCCCGGCGACCACGGCCCCTGGCAGACCATCCTGGGCCGCGACAATCTCACCACGGCCCTGGCCGATTCCCGCCGGGCCGGCAAGCCGGTGCTGGTGGATTTCTTTGCTGAGTGGTGCGTGGCCTGCAAGGTGCTGGAGGAAACCACCCTCAGCGATCCCCAGGTACTGGCAGCCATGGAAGACTTCGACCTTTACCGGGTGGACATCACCGAGATTAACGCCGACAGCCAGGCCATCATGGAGCAGTACAACATCCTCGGCCTGCCGGCATTGGTGTTCTTTACCCCGGCAGGCACGGAGCTACCGGAATCCCGGGTACTGGGGGAAATGAAACCAGCGAGGTTCCTGGAGCATCTGGACCAACGGGTGATGCCGGGGCTTTGATGCCCCTCCACGACCCCATGCCCTTGCCGTAGGAGCTCCGCCTAACCAAAAATCGTGAAACAGTACCGATTGCACGGCATCTTCCGGCAACTTGTAACGAATGTTGTAAAACCCTTTTTTCTGTCATGATTTCCCCCTAGTATTGCACAAGTGCCAGAAACACCGGGATAACCGGTGCATTTCCTGCACGTTCACGGTAGATAACGACAAATTCCCCAGGGGGGACCCGTTTTGGCTTCCATTCTGGTCTTACATGGCCCAAATCTGAATCTGCTCGGCACCCGTGAGCCGGACAAGTACGGCCATGTCACCCTGGCCGATATCAACCAGCAACTGCAGACCCAGGCCAGCGATGCCGGCCACCACTTGCAGCACCTGCAAAGCAACGCGGAATACGAGCTGGTTGAACGGATCCACGATGCCCGCACCGAGGGCATCGACTTCATCATTATCAATCCGGCGGCCTTCACCCATACCAGCGTGGCCCTGCGTGACGCCCTGCTGGCGGTGGACATCCCCTTTATCGAGGTGCACCTCTCCAATGTGCATGCTCGGGAAAGCTTCCGCCATCACTCCTATTTTTCTGATATTGCCCGGGGCGTGATCTGCGGGCTCGGCGCCACCGGCTACACGCTGGCGCTGACCGCCGCCCTTGAACAACTGGATGGTTAATACATGGATATTCGCAAGATCAAGAAACTGATTGAGCTGCTGGAAGAATCCGGCATCGAAGAGCTGGAGATCTGTGAAGGGGAAGAATCCGTGCGCATCAGCCGCGGCTCCCGTCACCCTGCGGCGCCCGCGCACTACTATGCGGCTCCGCAGGCACCTACACCGGCGCCCGCTCCGGCGCAGGCGCCAGCCGCTGACACTCCCGCACCGGCCGACAACACCCCCAGTGGTCATCTGGTGCGCTCCCCCATGGTTGGCACTTTCTACCGCTCCCCGTCACCGGGCGCCTCCTCCTTTGTCGAGGTGGGCAAGAAGGTCCAGGCCGGCGACGTGCTGTGCATCGTCGAAGCCATGAAGATGATGAACCAGATCGAAGCGGACAAGTCCGGCACCATTGATGCCATCCTTGTGGAAGACGGCGAACCGGTTGAATTCGATCAGCCTCTGTTCTCCATCGTTTAACGGAGGCATCTCATGCTGGAAAAGGTTGTCATTGCCAACCGCGGCGAAATCGCCCTGCGCATCCTGCGTGCCTGCAAGGAGCTGGGCATTCGCACCGTGGCGGTTTATTCCAAGGCTGACCGGGATCTCATGCACGTGCGGCTGGCCGACGAAGCGGTCTGCATCGGCCCGGCCTCGTCCACCGAGTCCTACCTGAACATCCCGGCGATCATCAGTGCGGCGGAAGTCACCGACGCCGACGCCATTCACCCGGGTTACGGTTTCCTCGCCGAAAATGCGGATTTTGCCGAAAGCGTGGAACGCTCCGGCTTCACCTTTATCGGCCCCAAGGCGGAGACCATCCGTTTGATGGGCAACAAGGTCGCTGCCATTGAAGCCATGAAGAAAGCCGGTGTTCCCACCGTGCCCGGCTCCGATGGCCCCCTGGGTGACGACGGCGATGCCTCCCTGGCCATGGCCGAGAAGATCGGCTACCCGGTGATCATCAAGGCCGCTGCCGGCGGCGGCGGCCGTGGCATGCGCGTGGTGGAAGACGCCAAGCACCTGCTCAATGCCATCACCCTGACCCGCTCTGAAGCCAAGAATGCCTTCGGTGACGCCACCGTTTACATGGAAAAGTTCCTGCAGAAACCCCGTCACGTGGAAGTGCAGGTCCTGGCGGATGGCGCCGGCCATGCCATCCATCTGGGCGACCGGGACTGTTCCCTGCAACGTCGTCACCAAAAGGTGGTGGAAGAAGCCCCTGCGCCGGGCATTCCCCAACACCTGAAAGATGAAGTGGCCGAGCGTTGCGTCAACGCCTGCAAGGAAATCAATTACCGGGGTGCCGGCACCTTCGAATTCCTGTATGAAAATGAAGGGTTCTACTTCATCGAGATGAATACCCGTGTACAGGTAGAGCACCCGGTGACCGAAATGATCACCGGTGTCGACATCGTCAAGGAGCAACTGCGCATCGCCAGCGACGAAGGCCTGCAGCTGCAACAGTCAGACATCACCTTCCAGGGGCATGCCATCGAGGTCCGTGTTAACGCGGAAGATCCGGTCCGCTTCACCCCCTGCCCCGGCAAGATCACCTATTTCCACGCGCCGGGTGGCAACGGCGTCCGTGTGGACTCCCATATCTACAGTGGCTACACCGTGCCCCCCTACTATGACTCCCTGATCGGCAAGCTGATCACCTGGGGCGAAAACCGCGAGATCGCCTTTGCGCGCATGAAGAATGCGCTGGACGAAATCGTGGTGGAGGGCATCAAGACCAATGTGGAACTGCACCGCAACAAGATCTTCAGGGACAAGGCCTTCATTGCCGGCGGCGTGGATATTCACCACCTCGAGAAAAAACTGGGAAGCAGTGAATAGTTAACAATGAACAGTGAATAGCTCGCGTTCACCATTAGCTGTTATATTATCCCCGAGGCCGCGCCCAGACCCTGTGCGCGGCCTCATGCGTTCTGAACGACGACCTCCTTTCTCGCGCAGCTATTAACTGTTAACTATTCACTATTAACTAGAGCGAAGCGACAACATGGCCTGGCTCCAGCTCCACCTTGCCACCACCGAAGCCCATGCGGATGCCTTTCAATCCGCACTGGAAGACATGGGCGCCTGCGCGGTTACGCTCACCGACGGCGCCGATCAGCCAGTCTTCGAGCCACCGCCCGGTGCTCGCCCCCTGTGGCAGAACACCGTGGTCAGCGCCCTGTTCGATGCGGACCGTGACCCGGCATTGATCCTCGCCGCCCTGCAACAACAGGGGCTGGAGGCCCAGGCCCATCATCACGAAACGCTGGATGATCAGGTCTGGGAACGGGCCTGGATGGATGATTTTGCGCCCATGCGCTTTGGTGAACGGCTGTGGATCGTCCCCAGCTGGAGTGCCTCGCCGGATCCCCAGGCGGTAAATCTGAAACTGGATCCGGGGCTGGCCTTCGGCACCGGCACCCATGAAACCACAGCCCTGTGTCTGGAATGGCTGGACCAGGCCGACCTGACCGGCAAGGCGGTACTGGATTTCGGGTGTGGCTCCGGGGTGCTGGCCATCGCCGCCCTGCTGCTGGGGGCCGGCAATGCCACCGGCACCGACATCGATCCCCAAGCGCTGACCGCCAGCGAAGACAATGCCCGCAACAACGGTGTCGCCGACGCACTCCGACTCTACCTGCCGGAAAATCTGCCGTCGGACTATCGCTGCGACGTGCTGGTGGCCAACATCCTGGCCGGCCCGCTGGTGGAGCTGGCCGGTCAGCTGGCCAGCTATTGTCGCCCGGGGGGCTCCCTGGCCCTGTCCGGCATTCTGGCCGAACAGGCCGAATCCGTCCGCAACGCCTACGCCCCCTGGTTTGATTTGAATCCCACCACTCAACAGGGCGACTGGGTGCGGATCGACGGAGTACGACGTAAAACTGAGTGACAGGTCCTTGCGGCCTGTCCCGCTTTTTCTGTAAAACATATTTGCGCACACGGCCCTGATTTGTGGCTGCGTCATAGTCTGGTCCGTGCAGCGCCTAGCGTCTCATCACCAATAACAATCAGGCGAAAGCCATGGCCGCCCAATACAAAACCCGCTGCCCACACTGTGCAGCCCAGTTCAAGATCACCGAAGAACACCTGAAGCAGGCCCGCGGCGCGGTACGCTGCGGCTCCTGCCTGCAGATTTTTCAGGCCAGTGACTACCTGATTGATGGCCCCCCGGCCAAACAGGACGCCGCCGATGATCGCTGGGCAGGCGCCCTGGAAAGCAATGCAGGCAACGCCAGCGAAGACTCTCGGCAGACGTTCGATGATGACGATGACGGGGCCACCTCCAGCCTCAGCATTGAAGGTATGGAGCTGAGCGACTCCTTCATCAATCTGGATGAAGATGCCGCCGACTCCGGGCTCGGGGAAGATTTTTCCGACATGCAGGGCGCTGGCCGCGCCAGTCATAACGACAATGCGGATGAGGCCTGGGCCGAGGCCCTGCTCAAGGAACTGGAAAACGAAGACGATCCGCCAGCGAAACAGACCGCCAGCCAACCCGCCAGTTTTGCCCCCCGGGACAGCCAGGCCAGCCCGCCGAAAGCCGCGGCACAACCGCCACAGGCCAAGAAAAAACCGGCCCCCAAACCGCCACAGGATGACGATGATGACAGCCTGTTCGGCGGCTTGGACCTGTTTGGCGACGACCTGACCGAAGAACCGGTCCCATTGTCGCAGCCGGTACGTGAGCGCGATACGCCCTTCCGCCAGCAACACGACTGGACGGGGATGCTCAAATGGGGCGGTCTGTCCGCCCTGGCCCTGGTGGTACTGGTAGCACAATACGCCTACTTCAATTTCGATGATCTGGCCCGTAGTCCGCAATGGCGCCCCCTCTACCAACAGGCCTGCGGCGTGCTGGGCTGCCGACTGCCCAACCGCACGGATATCAGTAAATTGCGCGGTGCCAATCTGGTCGTCCGCAGCCATCCCGACTACACCAACGCCCTGATCGTGGACGCCATCCTGTTCAACGAAGCCCGTTACCCGCAGCCGTTTCCGGAACTGGAACTGAGCTTCAGCGCCCTCAATGGTGATCCCTTCGCCAGCCGTCGCTTCAGCCCGGCGGAATATCTCCGGGGAGATCTGACCAACATGGAGGCCATGCCGGTGAACACTCCGCTGCACATCTCCCTGGAAATTGTCGATCCGGGCGAGCAGGCGGTGAACTATAACCTGCGCCTGCTGCCAGCCGTGGATGCCAAGGAACGGGTGAGCCAGCGATAGCGGCCCTGACCCGATGCCGACGCAGACGCCCCCGGCAGGATCAGCGAGTAACGAGGTACGAGTTTAGAAAAGCCAAACCGGTTTTGCCTTTCGAGACTCGTACCTCGCTCCTCGCTCCTCGCAACTAACCACTCAGATAACACCACCGCACCCGCCTGAGCCCGAAATTGCGCATTTTTTACCCTGCGCCCTTTCATCCCCGCGCGCCGCTCACTATCATTAGCCCCCCCTTAAACACATGCCATTCCGCCCCTATGCAAATCGGCCCATACACCTTGCCCAATTCGCTGATTCTGGCCCCCATGGCCGGCGTCACGGATCGTCCTTTCCGGCGTCTGTGCCGGGATCTGGGTGCCGGCCTGCTGGTATCGGAAATGGTGACCTCGGACACCCGTCTGTGGAACTCTCGAAAGTCACGCCAACGACTGGATCACAGTGGTGAGCCCGGGCCGGTGTCGGTGCAGATTGCCGGCGGCGAGCCGGCCATGCTGGCCGACGCGGCCCGCGCCAATGTGGATCATGGCGCCCAGATCATTGATATCAATATGGGCTGCCCGGCAAAGAAAGTGTGCAAACGCGCCGCAGGTTCCGCCCTGCTGGCCGACCCGGAGCTGGTGGCCCGCATCCTGGATGCGGTGGTCGCTGCTGTGGACGTACCGGTAACCCTGAAGATTCGTACCGGCCCCGATCGCGATCATCGCAACGCCGTGGAGATCGCTCGCATCGCCGAAGCGGCGGGCATCCAGGCTCTGGCCATCCATGGCCGCACCCGCGCGGACAAGTTCAACGGCGACGCCGAGTATGACTCCATCGCCCGGGTGGTGGCCGCAGTCAATATTCCCGTTATGGCTAACGGTGACGTGGATAGCCCGGAAAAAGCTAAACGGGTACTGGAATCCACCGGCGCGGGTGGTATCATGATCGGCCGCGCTGCACAGGGGAACCCGTGGATCTTCCGGGATACCCTGCATTACCTCGAGCACGGCTCGCTAGCCGCAGCGCCGTTAGTAACGGAAGTCCACGATTGCGTGCAACAGCACCTCGCCGAACTCCACCAGTTCTATGGAGAGTTCATGGGAGTGCGTATCGCGCGTAAACATCTGGGCTGGTACACGCAAAACCTGCCCGGTGGGGAAGACTTCCGGCGCGGATTTAACACACTGGAAAATGCCACCGATCAACGGTTGGCAATCGAGCAGTTTTTCCAACAGATAAACGCCACTACCGACCGGGTACGCTTCGGTCGCTATGGCGAGGTGTCTGCCCGGAAGAAAAACGGAGCCTTGGCCGCATGACCCTTTCTTCAGTTAACACAGCCGCTGCACGGACACTTACTGAAATGAACACCGCTGAAGCACGAAAGCCGCACCTGACCATTGCGCGCAGTGAAACTCACGACACCCTGCGCAATTGTGTGCGACGTTCGTTAAACGATTATTTCAACCAGCTGGACGGCGAGCCGGTGAGCGAGCTTTACCAGATGGTGCTGGCGGAAATGGAAATTCCGCTGCTTGAGAAAGTGCTCGAGTACACCCGCGGCAACCAGACCAAGGCCGCCGAGCTGTTGGGCCTGAACCGTGGCACCCTGCGCAAGAAACTCAAGCAGTACGGTCTGCTGTAAGCACGACCGCGAAGATGAAGGGCAGTCCTTACTGCCCTTTTTTTGTTTTTAAATGAACCACTTATTCCAGAACGTAACTTGGTGAAACCCCATGAGCAACGCGGTTGAACGTGCACTGATCAGTGTTTCCGACAAGACAGGTATCGTCGAATTTGCAAAGGCCCTGGCCGAGCAAGGCGTGGAGATCCTCTCCACGGGCGGCACCTACAAGAAGCTGCAGGAAGAGGGCATCGCGGTACGCGAAGTCTCCGACTACACCGGTTTCCCGGAAATGATGGCCGGCCGGGTGAAGACCCTGCACCCGAAAGTGCACGGCGGCATCCTGGGCCGTCGCGGCCAGGACGAGCAGGTAATGGCGGACAACGACATCAGCCGCATTGATCTGGTGGTGGTCAACCTGTACCCCTTCGAGGCCACCGTGGCCAACCCGGATTGCTCCCTGGAAGACGCCATCGAAAACATCGATATTGGCGGCCCCACCATGGTACGTTCCGCCGCCAAGAACAATGCCAGCGTCGGCATTGTGACCGCCGCTGCAGATTACCAGCGCGTTCTGGACGACATGGCAGCCAACAACGGCGCCCTGTCCGACACCCTGCGTTTCGATCTGGCCATCAAGGCCTTCGAACACACCGCCGCTTACGACAGCGCCATTGCCAACTACTTCGGCAAGAAAGTCGGTGAAAACAATGACGACTTCCCGCGCACCATCAACCTGAATTTCGAAAAGACCCAGAACATGCGCTACGGCGAGAACCCGCACCAGAAAGCGGCCTTCTACACCGAACGCAATCCGGCACCGGCCTCCATTGCTACGGCCAAGCAACTGCAGGGCAAGGAACTGAGCTACAACAAC
This sequence comes from Alcanivorax sp. NBRC 102024, assembly GCF_001602235.1. Taxonomy (NCBI): domain Bacteria; kingdom Pseudomonadati; phylum Pseudomonadota; class Gammaproteobacteria; order Oceanospirillales; family Alcanivoracaceae; genus Alcanivorax; species Alcanivorax sp. NBRC 102024. The sequence continues at coordinate 519,572 of NZ_BDAS01000002.1, read as the reverse complement.
ATCGCCGACACCGACGCGGCGCTGGAGTGTGTGAAGTCCTTCACCAAGCCCGCCTGTGTGATCGTCAAACACGCCAACCCCTGTGGTGTGGCCGTGAGCCTGGACGGCATCGGCAAGGCTTACGACCTGGCCTTCGAAACGGATACCGAATCTGCCTTCGGCGGCATCATCGCCTTCAACCGCGAGCTGGATGCCGCCACCGCCCAGGCCATTGTCGATCGTCAGTTTGTGGAAGTGATTATCGCCCCGTCTGCCACCGATGAGGCACTGGCCATTACCGCTGCCAAGAAAAACGTACGGGTACTGGTGTGTGGCGAGATCGACGGCCCGGCGACAGAAGGCCTGGACTACAAGCGCGTCAACGGTGGCCTGCTGGTACAGGACCGCGACATCGGCATGATCACCGAAGGCGAGTTGAAAGTGGTCACCAAGCGCGCCCCTACGGAAGCCGAGATGCACGACCTGATCTTCGCCTGGAAAGTGGCCAAGTTCGTCAAATCCAACGCCATTGTCTACGCCAAGAACCGCCAGACCGTGGGCGTGGGCGCCGGCCAGATGAGCCGCGTCAACTCCGCCCGCATTGCCGCCATCAAGGCCGAGCACGCCGGCCTGCAGGTGGAAGGGTCGGTGATGGCCTCCGACGCCTTCTTCCCGTTCCGCGACGGTATCGACAATGCCGCCAAGGTAGGCATCAGCTGCGTGATCCAGCCTGGCGGCTCGATCCGCGACGAAGAAGTCATTGCCGCCGCCGACGAAGCCGGCATGGCCATGGTCTTCACCGGCATGCGTCATTTCAGACATTAAGCGGTCGGACGTCTGAAGTCGGACGTCTGACGACAAAACCGGGTCAGCGTCCGACGTCCGACGTCTGACCCGTCTCCAATAGAGACAACGTCAGAAGAGGCAGTAACCTCAATGAAAGTTCTGATCATTGGCGGCGGTGGCCGCGAGCATGCGCTGGCCTGGAAAGTGGCTCAGGCTGAGCAGGTAGAAAAAGTGTTCGTGGCACCCGGCAATGCCGGCACCGCCCGGGAAGCCGGGGTGGAAAACGTAGCCATCGACGTGCTGGACCAGCCTGCCCTGCTGGCCTTCGCCAAGGACAACGGCATCGACCTGACCATCGTCGGGCCGGAAGCGCCGCTGGTGGAAGGCCTGGTGGATACCTTCCAGGACAACAACCTGAAGTGTTTTGGCCCCAGCAAGCTCGCCGCCCAGCTGGAGGGCTCAAAAGCCTTTACCAAGGATTTCCTGGCTCGCCATCACATCCCCACCGCCGCCTACGGCAACTTCACCGACATGGACGAGGCCCTGGCCTATGTCCGTGAACAGGGTGCCCCCATCGTCATCAAGGCCGATGGCCTGGCCGCCGGTAAAGGCGTGATTGTGGCCATGACTCTGGAAGAAGCCGAAGACGCCGTGCGCGACATGCTGGACGGCAACAAGTTCGGCGACGCCGGCCACCGCGTGGTGGTGGAGGAATTTCTGGAAGGCGAGGAAGCCAGCTTTATCGTCATGGTGGACGGCAAGAACGTATTGCCCATGGCCACCAGTCAGGACCACAAGCGCGTCGGCGACGGCGATACCGGCCCCAACACCGGCGGCATGGGCGCCTACTCCCCGGCGCCGGTGGTCACTGATGCGGTCTACCAGCGCATCATGGACGAGGTGATCACCCCCACCGTGGAAGGGATGGCCGCCGAGGGCATGCCCTACACCGGCTTTCTTTACGCCGGGCTGATGATCAACCCGGAAGGCGCCCCCAAGGTCATCGAATACAACTGCCGCTTCGGCGACCCGGAAACCCAGCCGATCATGATGCGCCTGCAATCCGACCTGGCTGCCCTGTGCCTGGCGGCCCTGGACGGCAAGCTGGACCAGACCGACATCCAGTGGGACCCGCGCCCCACCCTGGGTGTGGTCATGGCCGCCGGCGGCTACCCGGACAGCTACGACAAGGGCGACGTGATCGACGGCCTGGACCAGGCGGATTCCGACACCGTCAAAGTCTTCCATGCTGGCACCGCCGAGAAAGACGGCCAGGTGGTCACCAGCGGCGGCCGGGTACTCTGCGTGACCGGTGTCGGCGACACCGTCGGTGAAGCCCAGGCCAACGCCTATGCCGGTGTGAAGCAGATCACATGGCGCAACGCCTACCACCGCAAAGACATCGGTTACCGTGCAGTGGCCCGCGAAAAGTCATAAAGTAGTAGCAACTAAGAAGTAAGGGTGAGCCCGGCAGGGCTCATCCACCAATGCTGCACGTTTATACTGCCGGGGGTTAGCAATGAGCGATGTCGTCGCCGACATGTCTCGTCTCGAGAATTTCATTCCCTTTGACTGCCTGGGCGAATCACACCTGAAGGAAATCCAGGGCCAGATCGACGTCATCAAGATCGGTCCGGGGCGATTGTTGTTCAAACGTGGCCAGACCAGTGACAAGGCCTATTTTCTGGTGGAAGGCGCCCTGGACCTGACCGACGCCAGCTTCCAGGTGCGGCACTTTACCGCCGACGATGACGAGAATTACCTGGCGCTGGACAATTACCCGGAACACACCATCAACGCCATCAGCGCGGAAACCACGACCCTCTACGCCATCGACCGCAACAAGCTGGATCTGCTGATGACCTGGACCCAGGCCGCCGAATCCATGCTCGACGAGGATGATGACGAGAGCGAGCGGGACTGGATGGATGCGCTGCTGTCTTCAGAGCTGTTTTCCGCCATCCCGCCGGCCATGATTCACAGCCTGTTCGTGAAATTCGAGGAACGGGAAGTGCAGCTCGGCGAAACGGTGGTGCGCGAGGGCGAGGATGGCGATACCTTCTTCGTTATCAAGCAGGGCAAGGCCATGGTCACCCGCGCCAAAGGCGCCAAACAGGAAACCCTGGCAGCCCTCTCCGCCGGTCGCTTCTTCGGTGAAGACGCCCTGATCAGCGACAGCCCCCGCAACGCCACCATTACCATGACCAGTGACGGCACCCTGATGTGCCTTGGCAAGAAGGACTTTCAATCCATCCTGCAAGACTCGGTCATTCGCCACCTCAGTGAGGATGAGCTGGACACCATGGTGCTGGAAGCGGAAACCGCCTGCATTCTGGTGGATGTGCGGTTGCCCATGGAGTTTCGCCACGACCGCACCCCCGGTGCCCGCAACCTGCCACTCAACGAATTGCGCCGCGAAGTGCACACGCTGGAAAAGGATTTTTTCTATGTGGTGTGCGGTGATGGTCGACGTAGTGAGCTGGGAGCCTATATCCTCTCGGAAGCAGGCCTCAACGCCTATGTGCTGGACCGGGGAAAAGCGACGGATGCAAAAGAACCAACGGAAGTGGCCTGATTCGTTTTTATTCAGAGGAGCGCTGATTCTTCTGCTGGCCATGGTTGGCAGCCTCTGTCGGGCCAACCCGGAACCGCCGCCCCCCTTTGTGATCCACAGCCTGCCGGATCAGGCCCGCATTACCATCTACTCCGAGTACCTGCGCGACCCCTCCGGTGAGCTGGATATCCAGGCAGTCAGCCAACATCCCGCCACGGCCGGTTTCCAGCCGGCCACCCGCTATATCGAGCGTCTGGGTATCCGCAATGGACACTGGTGGGTGCGCGTTGCCATCAAGAACGAGCTGGGCAACCAGAACACCTTCGCCCTGCATCTGCGTGGCAATCCGGCAGCAACCCTCTACCTGCCGGATGGCAACGAGGGGTACCGCCAACTGGCCCCCCAGCAGCGCATTAGCGGCCGCGGCAGCAGCTTCCGGATAGACCTGCCCACCGGCGACACCCAGCTTGTCTATCTGCAATTGCCTCCCCGGGCCTACCTGACTTACGGACTGACACTGACCACCGTCAACGGCTTGCTTCAGACCCAGCAACAGCAAAACACAATCTACATGTTGCTGGCCGGCGCCCTGCTGATGCTGGCATTTTATAACCTGATTGTGGGCGCCCTGCGTGGCGGCGCCACTTACTACTACCACTGCGGCTTTATCCTCAGCATCCTGATGATCGGGCTGACCCTGGCGGACCTGCTCCCCGGGGATCTGAGTGAAAACAACCTGCTGCACCCGCGGCTGCTTTTTGCCGGCATGATGCTGGCCATGTGGTCGGCGAACGGCCTCTCGCGCAGCTTCTTCAACCTGTCCGAACAGACCGGCTGGCTGCAATACTCTACCCGCCTGCTGCAGGTACTGGCCCTGATCAATCTGCCCTTGACCATCATGCTGCCGCTGGCCGCCGCCGGCTACATCAGCTTTGCTCTGGTCACCCTGGCCACCCTGTTTCTGCTCACCATGGGCTACACCGCCTGGCACCGGGAAATCACCGGGGGAGGACTGTTTTTCCTCACCTCCCTGCTGATCAGTATCCCGGCCCTGGTGGTATGCCTGGCGTGCCTGGGGGTAGTACAAACCGGGGCGGAACTGCCCCAGTGGTTACTGGGAGCCACGGTGCTGGAGGCTGTGACCCTGGGGATCGGATTGCGACTGCAATACAGCCAGCAGGCGCGCCTGAAGATCGAAAGAAAACGCTCAGAAGCCATTGCCGAGACCGTGGACAGCACTCGCCGGGAAACCCTGTCCCGGATCGGCCATGACATTCGTACCCCGCTGAGCGGCATCCTTGGCATGGCGGAAATCCTAGGCGACACCCCACTGACACCCAACCAGCGCGAGTGCGTGGGCGCCATACAGAATGCCGGCGACAACCTGCTGCGCATCATCAATGATGTGCTGGAGCACTCCCAGCTCTCTACCCAGGGCACAGACATCAACCACAGCGCCCTGGACATCCATGATCTGGTCATGGAAGCCATAGACCTGTTCAAGGAAAAGGCAGAGGAAAAGCAGATTGAGCTGATCACCCATGTGCACACCAATGTCCCCACCCGGGTGATTGGCGACGCCGGCCGGCTACGGCAGATCCTCACCAACCTGATGGGCGCCCTGGTACGCCATGGCAGCCACGGAGAACTGGTGGTGGATGTATCCATGGAGCCCACCGGCCAGGCAGACCGGGTTCGCTTCGGCTTCTCCGGCAGCGCCCTCAACGACGACATCCTCAAACGCCTGCGCAACACCCAAAACCAGCCGGAAAGCAGTCATCTGAGCCTGGCCATCGCAGAGCAGCTGGTGGAAGCCCTGCAAGGTCGCATGGGCACCCTGCAGGACCAGCGCGGCGCCCATTACTGGTTTGTGGTTCCCCTGCCGGCAGAAACCAGCGAGGCTCCCCCACCAGCCATGGTGGATACCCGTACCCTGGAAGGGAAAAGCCTGCTGGTGGTGGACGATTCCAGCACCGTGACCCGGGTGCTTCGTCACCATGCCCTGTCCTGGGGAATGCGGGTCACGGCCTGCCACGATCCCCGCGAAGCACTGGCCTCCCTGCGAACCCAGGCCAACATCAACGAGCCTTTCGACGTGGTGGTGCTCGACCACAACATGCCCGGCATGGACGGCATGCAACTGGCCGCCCGCATCCATGAAGACCCGGTGATCATGCACCCCACCGTGCTGGTGATGCTGACCGGTGTCAGTCTGGCACCCAGTGCGACCCAGGCCCGCAACGTGGGCATCCACCGTGTGCTGTCCAAACCGGTTTCCTCCCCTCGCCTGCGTCAGGTACTGGCCGAGGAGCTGGGTCAGGGCCATCGACCGGTTCCCGGCAAGACCGAGCACAAACCGGACCCGCAACTGCGCATCCTGGTGGCAGAAGACCATTACCTGAGCCAGAAGGTGATTCGCGGCATGCTTGGCAAGCTGGGCCTGAAAGCCGACATTGCCTCGGATGGCCAGGAAGCCCTGTCACTGGCGGAAAAACACCGCTATGACCTGATCCTGATGGATTGCGAAATGCCGGAGATGGACGGCTTCGAAGCCACCCGGCGCATTCGCCAGTTCGAGCAGAAGCAGGGGCTGCCGGCGGTCCCCATCGTCGCGCTCACCGCCCATATCCTGCGCGAACACAAGGAGCGCAGCCTGGCGGCGGGCATGAACGCCCACCTGCCCAAGCCGGTGGAGCTTAACGTGCTCCGGGAAACCCTGGTGCGCTTTACCCGCCCCGACGCCACTGATTCGGACTTGTCCCTCGCCAGCGACGAAATGCCCGACTGAACGAGCTGGACTCGGCAAAGCCCAGCAACAGTGCGATCTCGGTGAGCGACAGGGCCGAATCCTGAAGATACAACTCAGCCAGACTCTGACGTAAGCCGTCCAGAATGTCCGCAAAGCGCAGGGAGCGCCGTGCCAGCCGGGCGCTGAGCGTGCGGGCCGCCATGCCCAGACTGTCCGCCACGGATTCCAGCGACGGCTCCCCATCCGCCAGCTGCTGATAAATCCGCGCACGCACGGCACTGACCAGATTGCTATTGATGTCGAAATCGGCGAGCAGGTCACGGGCTTCCCGCTCCATCATCAGCGATAACCCCGGATCCGCCGATTCCAGCGGCAACGCCAGATACTCCGCGGGCAATTCCACCCCGTCGAAGTCTGCCGAGAACCCCACCGGCGCATCGAAAAATGCCCGATAACGCTGTTCATCATCCGGGGCCCCGTGCCGAAAGCAGACCTGACTGGGGGCCAGCTCCCGGGCTATCAACGGGCGCATGAACGCCACCCAACCGGTCACGGCCGCCTCGGTGAGATAACGGGCAGGCTCACCGGCCAGAGGGCATTGCCAGCTCAGGCGGACCCTGTCTCCATGGTGAGAAAGCCGGGTCTCACCCAGCTTGCCGGACAGGCTTTCAAAGCGAATCAACCGGTCAATGGCCTGACCCAGATCACGGCTGGCCAGAATCACGTAACCGAGCACCTGATAGGAGCGGGGCTTCACCCGCTTGCCGATTTCGAAACCCAGGCCCGCATCGCCACTGGCCTGCAGTATCACCAGAAACAGTCGCAGCACATCCACCAGTGGCAACAATTGTCCCGGCTCGGAGAATGGCGCTTCGGTGAGCCCGGCCTGCTGCAGCACCGCGTCCCGGGACAAACCGTAATGCGCCAGTAGCGGTGGCAACACCGCATCCACATAGGCAGCGCTCAGGCTCTGGTCGGACCCGGCCAGGCCGGGGTCAAGCACCGGCATGGACCGCCCTGCCCTGGCACCACTGACGCAGGCGCGCCAGGGATTCTGCCATGGTCACCGACAGCGGCACGGTGGCCGCCAGTTCCGCTTCCAGCAGCGCCTGATCCAGAACCCCGTCAGCAGCCCCTGCGCTGTAGAGACCGGCCACCACGGCCTGCTCGATTTCCGCTCCGGTAAACCCGTCGCTGTGCTCAGACAGGGCAGGCAAATCGAACCGATCCACTGACAGGCCGCGTTTTTCCAGATGGATCCGGAAAATCACCTCGCGAACCGCCGGCGACGGCAGGTCCACAAAGAAGATCTCGTCGAGACGGCCCTTACGAATCAGTTCCGGTGGCAGTCGTTCGATATCATTGGCCGTGGCCACCAGAAACACCTGGCTCTTATTTTCCGCCATCCAGGTGAGCAGGGTGCCGAGCACACGCCGGGAGGTACCGCCATCATTGTCACCCACGGCGATGCCCTTCTCGATTTCGTCGATCCACAACACACAGGGCGACATGGTCTCCGCCAGCTCCAGCGCCTCGCGCACGTTACGCTCGGACTCACCGAAAAACTTGTTGTAGATGGCGCCCATGTCCATGCGCAGCAGCGGCAGCCCCCACAACCCGGCCACCGCCTTGGCCGCCAGGCTCTTGCCCCCACCCTGCACGCCCACCAGCATGATACCGCGGGGGCTGTCGATCCCATTCTGACCATGAAACGCTTTCTCCCGTTTCCCCAGCCAGTCCTTCAGCCCTTGCAGCCCCCCCACGCTGGCGAAGCTTTCCGTGTCGTACTCGTAGCTGAGGACGCCGTCCATTTCCATCAGGGCAAACTTGGCCTTGTTGATGTCCGGCAAGTCCGCCTCGGTGATGGCACCATCATGGATAATGGCACCCCGGGCCAGTTTGCGGGCGTCCTCCACGCTCAAACCGCGCAGATTCCGCACCAGACGATCCAGCGAGGCTCGGTCTGCCCGCACTCGCTCGCCTTTCTCCTGTTTGAAACGACGGGCCTCATCCTGAACGATGTGTTCCAGCTGCTTCTCGTCGGGCATGGACAGGGAAAACCGGGTGCAATAACGGCGAATCTCCGGGGGAATGGAAAACTGGTGGCTGATCAACACCAGGGTGTGGTGCAACCGCTCATGGTGCAGGGCGATCTCTTTCAGCAACCGGGTATGACGCGGCTCGTCCTTCAGAAACGGATGCAGATCGCACAGGGCGTAGATGCCCGGTTCATTGGTACCGCGAATCTGTCCCAGCAGCGCATCCGGTTCCACGGTGTGTTTCTGACTGGGGGCATCTTCAAACTCCAGCCGCCGCAGACCATCCACCACATTCCAGGCAAACACCGGTCGCCCCTCACGCATCCCCAGACGGCGTATCAGGTCCAGCGCCCGCAACTCCTCCCAGGTCTCGATGACCACGATGGGGTAGCGGGATTCCAGCAGCATTTTCAGGTCGTTCAGGTCACTCATTTGTTATCATTCTTCACAGGTCACTGTCAGCGCTATGCTAGCATGAAGGCTGGCACTGTTTTGTAGCGCCACGATACCTGCACCCCGAGGTGTGTGCCGTGGCAAACCGTATTGGAAGCCCCCCCATGAGCGAACGTCGACTGTCACCGCTGGATAAACTGCTGGCCCGGGCCGATAACGCCCTGCGCACGTTGACGCCAGGCACCATCCAGGCGGAACGGAAACCCGCCCATGCCTCCCCGGCGCCGGATGCCCCGGAGGCTGGCACCCTGCCCACGGACAAACGCCGCCATGTGCTGGGGCTCATGCGCATCAACCATACCGGCGAAGTCTGTGCCCAGGCCCTGTATCAGGGACAGGCCAGCACCGCCAGCCTGCCCCATGTGCGCCATGCCATGGAGGAAGCGGCCCGCGAGGAAGAAGACCACCTGGCCTGGTGCGAAGAACGCATTCGCGAACTGGGCGGCGTCCCCAGCAAACTGAACCCGCTGTTCTACGCCATGAGCTATGCGGTGGGCGCCACCGCCGGCCTGGTCGGTGATCGCTGGAGCCTGGGCTTTGTGTCGGAAACGGAAAATCAGGTGGTCAGACACCTGGAGTCCCACCTGTTCCAGGTCCCGGAAAGCGACCTGCGCACCCGCGCCATTCTGGAACAGATGAAAAGCGACGAACTCAAACACGCAGTCACCGCCAAGGACGCCGGCGGCGCCGAGCTCCCCCCACCAGTGCGCCACGCCATGACGTTGATGAGCAAGGTGATGACATTCACAACCTACCGAATCTGACCAGCGCACCAAAAGAACACCTGTAGGAGCGCCTCTTGAGGCGCGAACCGAGCGACAGCGAGGCAGGGTTTTCAAGGCTCGACAGGATTTCTACAGGAATCAGTGGTTGCGCTGAAATGCCTGATCGCCCTGCTGGCGATTCCGTGCTTCGCACGGTTCGCGCCTCGATAGGCGCTCCTACAGCGGCTTCGTAAGAGGAGCATGTCCATAAAACGCAAGAGGCCGCGCCCAACCTGTGGGCGCGGCCTCTTTGCTTTCTACTACAACTGACGATGGGCGCGAACTGTTAACTATTAACTGTTAACTGCCCTTCTTACCCCATATTCCGGCTGTAGAAGATCTCCAGCATCTCGGTGCGCAGGCGCTCCTCGATCTGCTCCAGTTCTTCCTTGTCGAACTCGTCGCTGCCGGCACCGAACAAATAGTTGTCGATGTCGAAGTCCTTGAGCAGCATCTTGGTATGGAAGATGTTCTCCTGGTACACGTTCACGTCGATCATCTGATAGGCGTTCTGGGTGTCTTCGGTCAGGAAGTTCTGGATCGAATTGATGTCGTGATCAATGTAGTGCTTGGTGCCGTCCAGATCCCGGGTCATGCCCCGCACCCGGTAGTCGATGGTGACGATATCGGAGTCGAAGCTGTGAATCAGGTAGTTCAAGGCACGCAGCGGGGAAATCACCCCGCAGGTGGATACATCCACATCCACCCGGAAGGTGGAAATGCCGTTATCCGGATGGGATTCCGGATAGGTGTGCACCGTCACATGGCTCTTGTCCAGATGCGCCACCACGGAATCCGGCAGCGGACCCGGGGCTTCCTCATCCCAGTCGGTACCGTCCGGCGGCGTCTCATGCTCAGCGATCAGCATGGTCACACTGGCGCCCTGGGGATCGTAATCCTGACGAGCCACGTTGAGCACGTTGGCACCGATGATCTTGGTCACATTGGTGAGAATCTCGGTGAGCCGCTCGGCATTATACAGCTCGTCAATATACTCAATGTACTCCTTGCGATGCTGTTCCGTCTTCGCATAGGCGATATCGAAAATATTGAAACTCAAGGATTTGGTCAGGTTGTTGAAACCATGAACCGTAATCTTGGGATTGGGATCTTTCACCACAGCTGTACCCCGTAGGCGTCACCGCCACAATAGAACCAACACACCACCGCAGCGTCTGCGGTTACCTGTTTGCGAGACCTCCTGGTCTCTCCGGCTTGCGCCGGACACCTTGACCGGCCAGGGGTCAAGCTTCCTGGCCCTCAATGGTATAACTATGGGTGATCTCAACACCACCTCGGGTCAGCATAATGCTGGCCGAGCAATACTTCTCCGCCGACAGCTCCACGGCCCGCTTCACCTGGGCCTCTTTCAGGTTATTACCGCTGACGATGAAGTGCAGATGAATCTTGCTGAATACCGCCGGCACCTCATCCACACGCTCCGCGGTCAGCTCGCAACGGCAGTCTGTCACGTCCTGGCGGGACTTCTTGAGGATATGTACCACATCAAAGGAAGAGCAGCCGCCGACACCCAGTAACAGGGTCTCCATGGGACGCGGCCCGCGATTCTGGCCACCATGGTCCGGCGGTCCATCCATGAGCACCGTATGGCCGCTTTCTGTCTGCGCTTCATAGCAGGCTTCGCCCTGCCATTTAACCACTGCTTTCATGGGGAATCTCCCAGCTTCCAGTCACCGCTCCAGGCCGGTATTTTCCAGCCCCGAAAGGGGGCGCAGAGTACCATAGCGCGGGGGCGCCGCCACCCCCTCAGGGGGCCGGATCGCAGATAATTTTTCCCGCCCGGCCCCCCGATCCATCCCCTGCCCATCCGGTGCCGGTCAGCCATAAGCCACCGTTGAGCCTGTGAAAATTGAGAGTGAGAGCCAGTTCCCTTGGCATCAATGATAAAAACAGGCAATATCCTTACGCTTATCAGCTAAGACATTTTTCTGGCTTAATATTGAGCGCCCATGACTGACGGCAACAAAATTATTCCAAATCTGGACCAGTTTCTGGCCCACTGCCATCGCCGCAAGTATCCGGCGAAGAGCACTATCATTTATGCGGGTGATGAATCGGATGCGCTTTACTACATTCTGAAGGGCTCCGTGACGGTCATGATCGAAGACGACGATGGTCGCGAAATGATCATGGCCTACCTGAATGAAGGGGATTTCTTCGGTGAGATGGGGTTGTTCGAGAATGATCCCTCCCGTTCGGCCTGGGTGAAAGCCAAGAGCGAGTGCGAAGTCGCGGAAGTCAGCTACGGCAAGTTCAAACAGCTGGCCCGGGAAGACGCCGACATCCTGTTCGCCGTCTCCGCCCAGATCGCCGGCCGCCTGCGCGCCACCACCCGCAAGGTGGGCGACCTGGCGTTTCTGGATGTCACCGGCCGCGTGGCCGGCACCCTGCTGGACCTGTGCAAACAGCCCGACGCCATGACTCACCCGGACGGCATGCAGATCAAGGTCACCCGCCAGGAAATCGGCCGCATCGTCGGCTGCTCCCGGGAAATGGTCGGCCGGGTTCTGAAGAACCTGGAAGAACAGGGCCTGGTGTCCGTGAAAGGCAAGACCATGGTGGTTTACGGGACGCGGTGAACAGCAATTAACAGTTAATAATGAATAGTTAATAGAACACCTTCAGGTACGGAAAACCAAGAGGCCGCGCCCAGATGATGGGCGCGGCCTTGTTGTATCTGGCACCCTGCCTCGCTGTCGCTCGGTTCGTCCCCTGGAAGGGAACTCCTACAGCGGCTTCGCACAAACAGAAAGGCCGCACCCACTTCATGGGCGCGGCCTCAAACATTCTCAGCGCGGCACCAACCAGGCCCTCGCAGCTGTTAACTATTCACTGTTAACTAAAAAAACAGCGACTTCAGCGCCGCCCCCGGATCCTCCGCCCGCATAAAGGCTTCGCCCACCAGGAACGCATTGATGCCGTTCTTGCGCATCAGCTTCACGTCCTCCGGGGTGTGGATGCCGCTTTCGGTGACGATCATGCGGTCGCCGGGCACTTTTTCCGCCAACGCCAGGGTAGTGTTCAGGCTGGTCTCGAAGGTGTGCAGGTTACGGTTGTTGATGCCGATCAGCTCGGCATTGAGATTCACTGCCCGCTCCAGCTCTTCCTCGGTATGCACCTCCACCAGCACATCGCAGCCGGCCTGCTGGGCGGCGTGATAGAGCTCGCTCATCTGCGCATCCGACAGGGCTGCCGCGATCAGCAAAATGGCGTCGGCCCCCATGGCCCGGGACTCGAAGATCTGCCAGGGATCGATCATGAAGTCCTTGCGCAGCACCGGCAGGTTCACCGCGTTGCGGGCGGCGCGCAGGTAGTGTTCATCCCCCTGGAAGAAGTCCTTGTCGGTGAGCACCGACAGGCAGGCGGCACCGTTTTTCTCATAGCTGCGGGCAATCTCCACCGGATCGAAATCATCCCGGATCACACCCTTGCTGGGAGAGGCCTTCTTGATCTCCGCGATCACCGCCGGTTGGTGGTCGCGCACCCGGTCAAACAGGCTGGCGATAAAGCCCCTGGCCTTGCGCTCGTTGTCGGCCATGGCCTCCAGCTCGCCCAGGGTGTAGTTGTTTTTGCCGACGGCGATTTCTTCCTGCTTGCGGGCAATGATCTTGTCGAGAATGGTGCCTGTGCTCATAACCGCTCTCCTTATCAGTCTGCAGCAGTCAGTGCCGTGGAAAACTGGGCCAGCTCACGCATGCGCTCCGCTGCCTCTCCATTGTGGATCAAGTCTTCCGCCATGCGTACCCCCTCTTTATGGGTCCGGGTAATCCCGCTCACATAGATGGCCGCCCCGGCGTTCAGGGCAATCATGTCCGCCGCCTTGCGGGCGGCATCGCTGCTGCGCTTGCCAAAGGCATCGCGAATCAGGGCCAGGGAGGCATCGGAGTCGGTCACATCCAGGCCCACCAGTGAATCAGAGTCCAGCCCCAGGTCTTCCGGGGTCACCGCGTATTCGCTGATTTCCCCGTTACGGAATTCCGCCACATGGGTCCGGGTGGCCAGGCTGATCTCGTCCAGGCCATCCTTGCTGTGCACCACCATCACGTGCTCGGCACCGAGGCGGCCCATGACTTCTGCCATGGGCCGGCACAGCTTCTCGGAGAAGACCCCCAACACCAGGCGCTGGACGCCGGCCGGGTTGGTCATGGGCCCGAGGATGTTGAACAGGGTGCGCATACCCAACTCCTTGCGCGGCCCCACGGCGTACTTCATGGCCTTGTGGTGATTGGGGGCAAACATGAAGCCCACGCCCACATTGTCCACGCAGCTGCCGATCTGTTCCGGGGTCAGATCCAGGGCAATACCGGCGGTTTCCAGCAGGTCCGCCGAGCCGCTTTTTGAGCTCACCGAACGCCCGCCGTGCTTGGCCACCCGGGCCCCCGCCGCCGCCGCCACAAAGGCACTGGCGGAAGACACGTTGAACAGGTTGGCACCGTCACCGCCGGTACCGACAATATCCACCAGATACTGGCGATTCTGTACCGGCACGGCGGTCACCAGCTCACGCATGACCTGCACGCCTCCGGTAATCTCATCCAGGGACTCGCTTTTCATGCGCAGGGCCACCAGGAAGCCGCCAATCTGGGCGTCGGTGGCGCCGCCGGTCATGATCTGACGCATCACCTCCTGCATCTCGTCCACGCTCAGATCAATCTGCTCGACCACCTTGGCCAGGGCCTGCTGGATATTCATGCGGCGTCCCCTTGTTGTTCGTTGTTCAGGAAGTTCTCAAGCAGGGCATGGCCATGCTCACTCAAAATGGATTCGGGATGATACTGCACCCCTTCAATAGGCAGGGTCTTGTGGCGCATGCCCATGACCTCGTCCACGCTGCCGTCTTCGTGGCAGGTCCAGGCGGTCATTTCCAGGCAATCCGGCAGACTGTCCTTTTCCACCACCAGGGAGTGATAACGGGTGGCCGTATAGGGCGACGGCAGGTTGCGGAAAATGCCCACGCCACTGTGGTAAATGGGTGAGGTCTTGCCGTGCATCACCTGACGGGCCCGCACCACCTTGCCACCGAAGGCCTGGCCAATACTCTGGTGGCCCAGACAGACCCCCAGAATCGGCAGCTTGCCGGCAAAGTGCTGAATCGCCGCAATGGAGATGCCCGCCTCATTGGGGGTACAGGGCCCGGGGGAAATCATCAGCCGGTCCGGGTTCAGCGCCTCGATCTCCGGCAGGGAGATCTGATCATTGCGGTGGACCAGCACCTCGGCACCCAGTTCCTGCAGGTACTGCACCAGGTTGTAGGTAAAGCTGTCGTAGTTGTCGATCATCAGCACACGCATTACCGCTGCCCTCCGTCTTCCAGGTTGAGGCCACCCAGTGCCAGATTCACTGCCCGGAACACGGCCCGGGCCTTGTTCATGGTCTCGTCCCATTCGGACTGGGGCACCGAGTCGGCCACAATGCCTGCGCCAGCCTGTACGTAGAGGCGCTGGTCCTTGACCACGGCGGTGCGAATGGCGATGGCGGTATCCATGTCGCCGTTGAAACCGATATAGCCCACGGCGCCGCCGTAGATGCCACGCTTGGTGGGTTCCAGTTCGTCGATGATTTCCATGGCGCGGATCTTCGGTGCTCCGCTCAGGGTGCCTGCCGGGAAGGTGGCACGCAGTACGTCCAGCGGCCCCAGGCCATCACGCAACTCGCCTTCCACATTGGACACGATATGCATCACGTGGGAGTAGCGTTCCACCACCATCTTGTCGGTGAGCGTGACCTTGCCCGGTTTCGCCACCCGGCCCACATCGTTGCGGCCCAGATCAATCAGCATCAGGTGCTCGGCGATTTCCTTGGGGTCCGCCAGCAGGTCCGCTTCCAGAGCCTGGTCTTCCTCGCTGTTGGCACCGCGCTTGCGCGTACCGGCGATGGGCCGAACCGTGACCGATCCCTGCTCCGCCCGGGTGAGAATCTCCGGGGAAGAGCCGGCAATATGGAAATCGCCCAGATCCAGATAGAACATGTACGGCGACGGGTTCAGATAACGCAGTGCCCGGTACAGGTCCAGCGCCGGCGCCTGGAACGGACAGCTCATGCGCTGGGCCGGCACCACCTGCATCACGTCGCCGGCGAGAATATACTCACGCACCTTCTCCACGCCGGCCTTGAACTGGTCTTCCGGGAATTCGCTGCGGAAATCGCTTTCGTCCACCGGCTCGCCGTACACGGTATGCTCCGGCTCCGGCAGGGGCGCACGCAGCTGCGCCTGCAGCGCATCCAGACGCTGTGCAGCCTGCTTGCCCGCATCTCCGTCACGGGGGTCCACATGCACCACCAGGAACAGGGCGCCGCGCAGATTATCGAACACCACCACTTCTTCGGAGCGCATCAGCAGGATATCCGGCACGCCGAGCACATCCTCACCAGGGGCCGGACCCAGCCGCGGCTCGAAATAGCGCACGCTGTCATAACCGAAGTAGCCCACCAGGCCACCGTTGAAACGGGGCAGCCCGGGGATTTCCGGTGAGCGATACTGCTGACGGTAGTCTTCAATCCACTGGATCGGGTCGGCGACCTCGGTGGTGGTCTCGCCCTGTTCATTGCTGACACTGACGGTCTGGCCGGTGATGCGGATCACTTCCGTGGCCGGCAGCCCGAGAATGGAATAGCGCCCCCAGCGCTCGCCGCCCTGAACGGATTCAAACAGGTAGCTGTAAGGCCCCTGGGCCAGTTTGCGGTAGGCAGTCAGCGGCGTATCCAGATCCGCCAGCACCTCGCGTACCAGCGGCACCCGGGTATAGCCCTCTTGGGCATAACGATCCAGTTGCTGTTGTGACATGGTTGTCCCTATTGGTCTTCGCTCGGCCATTCAAACGCACAGGCCGACAAGTGCAACGATTGTAGAGGAAAAACAAGGCAAAAAGGGCGTGTCCGTGCACTGGGCACAGTCACAAGGGGAGCGTCACCATCGCCAGCTGGCGGGTGAGGAAAGGAAGGCAAAGCTGTTGATCAGGGCACGGTCCAAGGGGGACGTCCTTTCTCAAACGTGAAGATGGGGAGAATTCTAGCGAATGACAGCGCCCGACGCCAGACACTCCCCCCAGGCATGCCCCGTTGGAGCCTGGCAACGGTGGATTCAGGCGCGTTTTGATAGACTGTCGCTCGAATGCCCGTGTCAGCGTCCGGCCAGAACCCAGGAGCCCCATGAAAGTCCTCGCCTTGTTCACCGCCAGCGAATCCCGCGGCCCGGTAGAAAGCCAGCCCGCCGTGCAATTGCGCGCCGGTTGCGGCATCGTTGGCGACCGGCATTACCGGCGCAATGCAAAGCCCGCCGAACAGATTACCCTGATCGAATCCGAAGCCATCGCCGACTTCAACCGGGATCATCAGCAGCGGGTTGAACCCCACATTCTGCGCCGCAATGTGCTCACCGAAGGGGTGGACCTGAATGCCCTGGAAGGCCGGGAGTTTTTGCTCGGCAACATCCGCCTGCGGGGCATCGAACTGTGCGAGCCCTGCTCCGTGGTGGGCAAGCTGCTGGCCGGCGACCTGACCCCACCCCAGGTGGTAAAGGCCCTGCTGGGCCGGGGCGGCCTGCGTTGTGAAATCCTGTCCAGCGGCGTAGTGCGGGTGGGCGACCCTATTGTGACGCCTGAAGACGCCTGAAGCCTCTGGGGCAACTAACAGCCCGTCGCGAGAAGCGAGTTTCGAGGAGCGAAAACCAACAGCAGTTTGCCTTTCGAAACTCGTACCTCACACCTCGCTGCTGAGTCATCAAACCCGTGCCTCCTCTCGCATTACGCATTCCGCCCGACGGCCACACGAATCCATGCTACCCTCGCCCTTTTACTGCCCCGTACCCCAATGAACATGCCTTCTTCCGATACCATCATCGCCGACACTCGCCAGTGGCTGGAACAGATCGTCGTTGGCCTGAACCTGTGCCCCTTTGCCCGTAAACCCCTGAACGCCGGGCAGGTGCACTTTGCCGTCAGCGACAGCCGCAATGTGGAAACCCTGCTGGTGGATCTTTATGACGAGCTGGAACGGCTGGATCGCACCCCCGCCGAGCAGATCGACACCACCCTGCTGATCATTCCGGATCAGCTGGATGATTTTCTCGACTACAACGACATGCTCGATCTGGCCGACGGCCTGCTGGAACAGCAGGGCTGGGAAGGCACCTTCCAGATTGCCAGTTTCCATCCGGCCTATCAGTTTGCCGATACGCAGGTGGACGACCGGGAGAATTTCACCAACCGGGCCCCCTACCCAATCCTGCATATCCTCCGAGAAGCCAGCCTGGACCGGGGCCTGGCCAGCTACCCGGACCCGGAACAGATTCCCGAACGCAACATCGCCACCCTCAACGGCCTCAGCGATGACCAGTGGCGCAGCCTGTTCGGCAACCTGACAGGACGTGCTCCATGAATCTGGATCTGACCGACATCGGCCTGGTCACTGCCGTGATAGTGATCGCCGCCCTGTTCTGGCGTTCCCATGGGATCCGTGAGCGGGCGCTGATCTACACCCGGCGATTTTGCGAGCGGGAAGCGGTGGAGTTTCTGGATGACACCGTGGGGCTGGAAAAACTGGCGCTGATCAAAGACCGTCACGGCAAACGGCGTATCACCCGCATCTACCGCTTCGAATTCACCGTCACTGGCGGCGAGCGCTACCCGGGCCACACCTATGTGCAGGGAGGCCAGGTACAGCGGGTGGAGCTACCGCCCCACCGTTTTACCCCGGACCCGGAACAGCTGCACTGACGCGACAAGCTTCAAGCGACAAGCCTCAACGCGCGTAAAGGCAGTCGCTCCCGACAAGATATGGGTTCCGCGCTGATCCGGTAATCGCGGGCACAGCCTTTGATTCTGCCAATGCGTTGACCGCGCCTTGCAGCTTGTAGCTTGCGACTGCTTTATCGCGCCACCAGCGATGCGCCTAGGGCATGGGTTTGTCGCAGTTGACCATCCAGGGCACCCCGAAGCGGTCGATACACATGCCAAAGCGCTTCGCCCAGAAGGTTTCCTCCATGGGCATGCGAATCTCGCCGCCGTCGCTCAACGCCGCAAAGATGGCTTCCGCCCGCTCGGAGGTTTCCGCCTGCACATTGATGATGGTGCCTTGCGGTTTTTCATACGTATCCGGCGGGCAATCCGACCCCATCAATACGATGCCCTCCCCCTCCAGGCAGACATGGCAGATGTGATGGTGGCTTTCTGCCGGCACCTCACTGGCCATGGGCGATTCGCCCATGGTGATCAGGAAACTGATCTCGGCCTGCAGGACACCGGCATAAAAATCAAAGGCTTCCCGGCAATTGCCCGGGAAATTCAGATAGGGATTAAGACGGACTTCCGACATGGCTTCTCTCCTTGAAGGAATTGGCTTTCCATAGTTAATCGATTGGGGTGACCGTTTTTCGACAGCCCCCCCAATTTTTGTAGGAGCGTCGCTGGCGGCGCGATTCCATAGGGTGGTTATCGCGCCGCCAGCGACGCTCCTACGCGGCGTTATTGAGAACTGCGAGATTATTTAACCCGCTGCTTGCCCAGCTTCCTGGCCAGGGTCCGTCGATGCATGCCAAGCCGGCGGGCGGTTTCGGAGATATTAAAGCCGGTTTCCGCCAGGGTTTCGTGGATGCGTTCCCATTCCAGGGTTTTCAGGTCGGTTTCCCGGGCGGTCAGAGCCACGTCCACGTCGCCCTCGGCGCGCAGGAAGGCCGCTTCGATATCATCGGTGTTGGAGGGTTTGGCCAGGTAATGGCAGGCGCCCAGCTTCACCGCTTCCACCGCCGTGGCAATGCTGGCGTAACCGGTGAGCACTACAATCAGCATGTCCTCGTTATGCTGATTGAGCATCTGCACACAGGCCAGACCGGACGCCTCGCCTTTCAGTTTCAGATCCACTACCGCGTAGCCCGGATCATGGTCCTCCAGCAACACCTCCATCTCGTCCATTCCCGACGCATGGATCACGGTATAGCCGCGCCGTTCAAAGGAACGACTCAAGGTACGGGCAAAGGCCTCGTCGTCTTCCACGATCAGCAGCAACCGCTCGGTCTGTTGCTCCAACTCACTCACAACCTATTCCTCTTCCAGCGTGACGGCGGACAGGGGTAACGACAGCATCACCACGGCCCCACCCTGCACCAGATTCCGGGCGCGCAGATTCCCCCCCAGGGTACGCAGCACATTCATGACCAGGAACAACCCCAGGCCGCTACCCGGTCGGCCCTTGCTGGACTGGTAGGGGCGCCCCAGGCTTTCCAGCATGGCCGCCGGGAAGCCGGGGCCCCGGTCGGTCACCGAAATCACCAGGTTATCGTCATGGCGATGTACATCCAGGCGCACCCATTTCGGCGATGCCTCCAGGGCGTTATCGAGCACGTTATGGATGCTCTGCTTCAGGGCCGAGTCGGAAACGATGCTCAGGTCCTGGCCAAAATCATTCAGGTAAATGAAATCCTTCACCGGGCGGGTTTCCCGCCATTCCGCCACCAGGTCATCCAGGAATTCCCGGGCAGTGGTTTCCTCCGACGACTCGCCCCGTGCCTCACCGGCAGACAGCAGGATGCCGCTGACGATGGACTTGCAACGCAGCACCTGGGTCTGCATCTCGCCGATTTCCTGGGCCATGTCCGGATCAGACTTGAACGGCTCCATGTGCCGCCAGTCGCCAAGAATCACCGACAGGGTGGCCAGCGGGGTGCCCAGTTCGTGGGCGGCGCCGGAGGCCAGCAGCCCCATGCGCACGATGTGCTCCTCCTCCGCGGCCCGTTGACGAAGCTCCGCCAGGTGCTCGTCGCGCTGGCGACGGTTACGGGTGATGCGGTTGATAAAGATCACCAGCAGCACCCCGTTGAGCACAAAGCAGATGATCATCCCCTCGATATACAGGCTGAACAGACCCTTGGAATGATCCAGCGGCAGCGGCAGCGGCTTGCCCGACCAGGCCAGCCAGGCAAAGCAAAAGGTAGTAGTGATCAGGATCACCCAGGTGGACCACACCTTGAGCAGCACGGCCCCGAGAATCACCTGTAACAGATAGAGAAATACGAAGGGGTTGGTGGCCCCGCCACTGAGATAGAGCAGGATGGTCAGCGTCGCCACATCAATCAGCAGCGACAGGAACAACTCGGTATTGCCGATGCTTTTCGGCAATTTCAGGCGCAGCAGGCTCACCGCGTTCAGCAGCAACAAGCCAAACAGCACCACCAGCATCTGCCCCAGCGGCAGCGTGATACCGAAACCGTAGTGCACCAGCAGGATGGTGGCCAGCTGCCCGCCCATGGCGATCCAGCGCAACTGGATCAGCAGCTGCAAATTCTTGCGACCGGCCACATCCTCACTGGAACGGCGAATGGCCGCCAGGGGGGCCGTGCCGGCGGGGGCTGTCATAGTCAGTTTATCCATGGCCAGTCAGTTTACCGACTTCGGCGTGAAGGTGTGAGGCAGTTCGCCATGCAAGCATGGCTTCAACAAACAACGCTTTCAGCCCTTGCGCTGTTCGCGCACCACCAGCCAGGCCGCCAGCATCACGCCCAGCGCCAGGGCAAACCAGGTGATGGCATAGACCCGATGGTTATTGGGGAAGCGGATCACGGTAAGCCCACCGATGGGTCCGGGCTGCGTGCTGGTCTCCGCATCAACAAAGTACGGCGCCACCGGCGCCAGGCCGTGCAGTTCGGCCATGGCCTGCACATCCCGGGAATACCAGCGGTTCTCGGTGGGCACATTGTCGCGCAGCACCCCGCCACCCGGTTGGTTGAGCCGCAGCAGGCCGGTCACCGAGACCTGGCCGCGTGGAGTGAAGTCCCCCCGGGCAGCCTGCTCGCGCAAGCGCTGGGGCACGAAGCCACGGTTGATGTAAACCCGGCTGCCATCCGCCCGCTGCAAGGGCACCATCACCCAGTAACCCTGCCCCTCTTCCGTGGCCGCCGCCACCAGGGAGAGGCCGTCGACCCGGTATTCACCCGTTAACTGAACGCGCCGATATTCGTGGACATCCTTGCTCACGCTGGCCCAGTCGACCGGAGCTGGGGCCGTCACCGGGGCGGCATGGACGCGGGCATCCACCCGGGCGATCAGATCCTCTTTCCAGGCCAGGCGCTGCACCTGCCAGACGCCCAGGGCGACAAAGCCGGCAAAGGCCGCCACACACAACAGCAGAAACAGGAAAGAAAGAAGACGCCGACGAGCCATGGCAAT
The DNA here is from genome assembly GCF_001602235.1 of Alcanivorax sp. NBRC 102024. Classification (NCBI taxonomy): domain Bacteria; kingdom Pseudomonadati; phylum Pseudomonadota; class Gammaproteobacteria; order Oceanospirillales; family Alcanivoracaceae; genus Alcanivorax; species Alcanivorax sp. NBRC 102024. Next base: position 498,069 of record NZ_BDAS01000002.1, on the reverse strand, counting down.
GCCTCTTCAAACGTGGGGAAGGAAACTGCAGGGGCTTTACCTGCAAGCGAACCCGATCAGGAGGGCGTCACTTGCAGGCAAGATCCTGCAGGGAGATGGAGCCTGCTAGCTCATCATGCCCGGCATCATGTTGTTGTTCAGGCTGATCATCACCCACAGGGAACCGGCCAGGGTGATGAACACCAGCACCAGGGTGAAGATCAACGCCAGCATGTTCCAGCCCCCTTCCGAATGGAAGTTCATGTGCAGGAAGAACACCATGTGGACAAAGATCTGCACCACCATGAAAGACAGGATCACCAGTGCTGTGGTGGTAGAGCTTTCAAACACATTGCCCATTACCACCCAGAACGGAATCACGGTGAGGATCACCGCCAGCACAAAGCCGGTCACGTATTCCTTCAGGGAAACGTGGGGGCCTTCCGCCTCGTGATGATCGTGATCGTGTGTATGCTCACTCATGGCAGCACTCCCATCAGGTAAACGAAGGTAAAGACACCCACCCAGACCACATCCAGGAAGTGCCAGAACATGGACAGGCAGAACACCCGGCGTTTGTTGGCGGGGATCAGGCCGTGCTTCTTGAGCTGGAACAACAGGGTCACCAGCCACACGATACCGAACAGCACGTGCAGGCCGTGGGTGCCAACCAGCGCAAAGAAGGCGGTCAGGAAACCACTGGTCTGCGGCGTCGCACCGATGTGGATCAGGTGATAGAACTCATACAGTTCCACCGCCAGAAAGCCCGCGCCCAGCAGGCCGGTAATACCCAGCCAGATCAGCGTGCCCTTCAGGCGGTTGGCCTGCATCTCCAGCATGGCGAAGCCATAGGTGATGGAGGACAGCAGCAGCATGGAGGTGTTGATGGCCACCAGTGTCAGGTCGAACACTTCCATCCCGGTGGGGCCACCGGCATAGCTGCGTGCCAGTACCCCGTAGGTGGCGAACAGCGCTGCGAAGATCAGGCAGTCGCTCATCAGGTAGAGCCAGAAACCCAGCAGGGTACCGTTCTGGGGGTGATGATCCCCCTTCACCAGGAACTCCAGCTGGCCGTCCTGGGTTTTCCCGTCAGCGGTCATGGTTGCTTCAGACATTGGCAAGCACCTTGGTTCGTTCAGCTTCAATCCGCTCTACTTCCTCGGCAGGAATGTAGTAATCACGGTCGTAATTGAAGGTGTGGTAGATGGCCGTGCCGATCAGAGCCACAAAGGTCACCGCCGCCGCCAGCCACATGTGCCAGATCAGGGCGAAGCCACAGGCCACGCTGATCGCCGACAGCACGACGCCCGCCCAGGTGCCCTTGGGCATGTGAATCGGGATGAAACCGGATTCCGGGCGCTTGAAGCCGTGCTGTTTCATCTGCCACCAGGCGTCCAGATCATGTACGCGCGGAGTAAACGCAAAGTTGTACGGCGGTGGCGGCGAGGAGGTGGACCACTCCAGGGTGCGGCCATCCCACGGGTCGCCGGTTTCGTCCTTGAGCGCTTCGCGACGCTTGAAGCTCACCACCAGCTGGATCACAAAGGCGGCGATACCTACAGCGATCAGGACCGCACCGAAGGCGGCAATCTGGAACCAGATCTGCAGGGACTGATCCTCGAAGTGGCTGACACGACGGGTCACGCCCATCAGGCCGAGCACGTACAGCGGCATGAAGGCGAAGTAGAAACCGATCAACCAGAACCAGAAGGACATCTTGCCCCAGAACTCGTCCAGCTTGTAACCGGTGGCCTTGGGGAACCAGTAGGTGATACCCGCAAACAGACCGAACAGCACGCCACCGATTATCACGTTATGGAAGTGGGCGATCAGGAACAGGCTGTTGTGCAGCACGAAGTCCACCGGCGGTACCGCCAGCAGCACCCCGGTCATACCACCGATCACGAAGGTGACCATAAAGCCCACGGTCCACAGCATGGGCACATCAAACTTGATGCGGCCACGGAACATGGTGAACAGCCAGTTGAAGATCTTCGCACCTGTCGGGATCGAAATAATCATGGTGGTGATCCCGAAGAACGAGTTCACACTGGCCCCGGAGCCCATGGTGAAAAAGTGGTGCAGCCATACCAGGTAGGACAGCACGGTGATCACCACGGTGGCGTAGACCATGGAGGTGTAGCCGAACAGCGGCTTGCGGCTGTAGGTGGCCACGATCTCGGAGAAGATACCGAACACCGGCAGGATCAGGATGTACACCTCCGGGTGACCCCAGATCCAGATCAGGTTCACGTACATCATGGCGTTGCCGCCCATGTCGTTGGTGAAGAAGGCGGTGCCCAGATAACGGTCCATGGTGAGCATGCCCAGTACCGCGGTCAGTACCGGGAAGGCAGCCACGATCAGCACGTTGGTGCACAGGGACGTCCAGGTGAATACCGGCATCTTCATCAGGCTCATGCCCGGGGCACGCATCTTGACGATGGTCACCAGCAGGTTGATCCCCGATAACAACGTCCCCACCCCGGCGATCTGCAACGACCAGATATAGTAATCCACCCCCACCCCGGGACTCTGCAATATCCCCGATAGTGGCGGATAGGCCAGCCAGCCGGTCTTGGCAAACTCGCCCACGAACAGGGACATCATCATCAGCGCGGCGCCACCGGCGGTCATCCAGAAGCTGAAGTTGTTCAGGAACGGGAAGGCCACATCACGGGTACCGATCTGCAACGGAATCAGGTAATTCATGATCCCGGTCACCAGCGGCATGGCCACGAAGAAGATCATGATCACGCCATGGGCGGTGAAGATCTGGTCGTAGTGGTCCGGAGGCAGGTAGCCCATGTTGTCGCCAAAGGCCATGGCCTGCTGCAGGCGCATCATGATGGCATCGGCGAAGCCGCGCAGCAGCATCACCAGACCCAGGATGATGTACATGATGCCGATCTTCTTGTGGTCGATGGAGGTAAACCACTCGGTCCACAGGTAGCCCCACAGCTTGTAGCGGGTCAGTGCCGCCAGCATGGCCACACCCCCTACCGCCACCACGGCAAAGGTAGCCAGAATGATCGGATCATGGAACGGAATCGCGTCCCAGGTCAGACGTCCGAATATGAGTTTGGTCAGGTCCAGGTTTTCAAACATGGGCGACACCTACTGCGACAGTATTCAGGGAAACAGGCTTATTCATGGTGGCCTCCATGCTGGGCATGGCCGGCGTGGGCATCGTGCCCCGTTTCGCTCGCCTCCTGCTTGCCATGGCCGCTGTGGTACATCATGTCTTCCATGCACACGGTGCCCGGGTCCACGCAGCGATTGAGAATGGCGTGGTAGAGGGTCGGATCGACGCTGCCATAGCGGGTCACCGGGTCCTTGATGCTGGGCACTTCCAGCTCCTTGTAGACCTCGCGGCTGAGGGTATTGCCGCTGGCCTTGTTCTTGTCCACCCAGGCCTGGAAATCTGCCTCGCTGAGCCCGTGGAACTGGAACTTCATATGCGAGTAGCCGGCACCACTGTAGTTGGCGGAGAAGCCCTGGTAGACGCCCGGCTCATTGATCACGCCGTGCAGCTTGGTCTCCATGCCGGCCATGGCATAGATCTGCCCGGCCATGGCGGGGATGAAGAAGGAGTTCATCATGGTGGACGCGGTGATCTTGAAGCGGATCGGATGATCCACCGGCGCCGCCAGCTCATTCACCGTGGCGATGCCCTGCTCCGGGTAGATGAACAGCCATTTCCAGTCCAGCGCCACCACTTCCACGGTGAGCGGCTCCAGATCCGCCGGCACCGGGGTGCTGGCATCAATGCGATCCAGCGGCCGGTAGGGGTCCAGCTTGTGGGTATACACCCAGGTCATCGCCCCCAGGGCGATGATGATCAGCAACGGCACCGCCCAGATCACCAGTTCCAGCACGGTGGAATGGGTCCAGTCAGGCTTGTAGGTGGCCTCGGTATTGGATGCGCGATAACGCCAGGCGAACCACAGCGTCAGCACGATGACGGGAACGATGACCAGCAGCATCAGGATGGTGGACCAGACAAGCAGGTCCCGCTGTTGCACTGCCACATCACCAGAGGGGGACATCACGACTGCATCGCAACCCGACAGCAGGGCAGCGACAAGCAACGTCAGCGACACTCCACGCAAGTATTTGAATATTTGCATTGGCGGCTATTCTGGTTGGCTTATGGGATAGGAGAACTCTAGCCAAGGCAATGGGAAGCGGGTATTGGACATTTTGTCCCATAGCCTTAAAGTGCTAGGGGAGTGGACCCTAACCCTGTAGGAGCCATGCTTGCATGGCGAAAGGTGCCAGCCCGGTTCGCCATGCAAGCATGGCTCCTACAGGGAAGACACATCCGCATCCATCACTGAACGGGCTCTTTAGCCCAGGCAGAACAAGAGCGCACAACATGTCCCAGCCCCAGCAGTCCCACGGTTCCAGCCATGCCCCGGTGGCGCCCAATGAAATCGCCGTCGGTGTGGTCATCGGCCGGACTTCCGAATACTTCGACTTCTTTGTCTATGGCATCGCCTCGGTACTGATCTTCCCGCAGGTGTTTTTCCCCTTCGCCGACCCGCTACAGGGCATGCTCTATTCCTTCTCCCTGTTTGCCCTGGCGTTTGTGGCCCGGCCCTTCGGTACCGCCCTGTTCATGACGATCCAGCGCCACTGGGGTCGCGGCATCAAACTCACCGCAGCCCTGTTCCTGCTGGGGACCGCCACCGCCGGCATCGCCTTCCTGCCCGGGTACGAGAAGCTGGGTGGCTACGCCATTACCCTGCTGGCCCTGTTCCGTATCATGCAGGGGGTGGCTTTCGGCGGCTCCTGGGATGGTCTGCCGTCGCTGCTGGCCCTGAACGCGCCAAAGGAAAAGCGCAGCTGGTACGCCATGATCGGTCAGCTGGGCGCGCCGCTGGGGTTCGTCATTGCCAGCGCCCTGTTCCTGTTTCTCTATAACAGCCTGAGCGCCCCGGATTTCCTGGGCTGGGGCTGGCGCTACCCGTTCTTCGTGGCCTTCGCCATCAACGTGGTCGCCCTGTTCGCCCGCCTGCGTCTGGTGCTCACCGAGGAATACACCGAAGCCCTGGAAGAAAGCGAGCTGGAGCCCATCGGCACCACCGAGATGGTGCGCAAGCAGGGCTACAACATCTTTATCGGCTCCTTCGCCGCCCTGGCCAGCTATGCCCTGTTCCACCTGGTGACCATCTTCCCGCTGTCCTGGATCGCCCTGCAGGGCAGCCAGACCACCGGCCAGGTGCTGACCGTACAGATCGTCGGCGGCATCGTGGGCATTATTGCCACCATCGGCTCCGGCTGGATCGCCGCGCGCATCGGCAAGCGCACCACCGTGGGCGCCCTGGCGGCGGTGATCGGCGTCTTCAGCCTGCTCACCCCGCTATTGATGGGGGGCAGCCCGGCCATGCAGGACACCTTTATCCTGCTCGGCTTTGCCCTGCTGGGGATTTCCTACGGCCAGGCCTCCGGCACCGTCACCGCCAACTTCGAGCGCCGCTTCCGCTACACCGGTGCCGCCCTGACCTCCGACTTCGCCTGGCTGTTCGGCGCCGCCTTCGCTCCGCTGGTGGCCCTGGGCCTGTCCGCCAAATTCGGCCTGCTGTCGGTCACCGTCTACCTGCTCTCCGGCGTCATCTGTACCCTGCTGGCGTTGGCGGTGAACCAGACATTGTCGGATCAAAGCGAGGACTAAGCTGCAAGCTACAAGCCTCAAGCTGCAACGCGGCTTGAGACCCAAGCCGCCGGAAACCCAGAGGCCGCGCCCAGACATTGGGTGCGGCCTCTCTCTTTATGACAACCCCATCCGTAGGAGCGTCGCTGGCGGCGCGATCAAAACAGTGGCGAGTTACGAGAAGCGAGGCTCGAAAGGCAAAACCCTGAACAATCCAGAAACCAGGTCTCCGTAACTCGCAGCTCGTCACTCGCTTCCTGGGTTGGTTATCGCGCCGCCAGCGACGCTCCTACGAAAAGGCCCTCAAAACAAAAAAGGCCGCACCCAGACTCTGGACGCGGCCTCTTTCCTATCGGATCCGGCAAACCCGGATCCGCGTTGTAGCTTGCAGCTTGAAGCTTGTAGCTCTTAACTCAAACTTCCCAACGCCTTCTTGGTAAACGGCGCAATCTCTTCCTCACGCCCTTCCTTCACCTTCAGCAGCCAGTTCGGGTCCTGCAGCAGCGCCCGGCCCACGGCGATCATGTCGAACTCGTCGTTATCCATGCGTCGGGTCAGCTCATCCAGCGCCGCCGGGTTGGCGGTGCCACCCATGCCTTCCGGGCTGTTCAGGAAATCCCCATCCAGACCCACGCTGCCCACGGAAATGGTGGGCTTGCCGGTGATCTTCTTGGTCCAGCCGGCCAGGTTCAGGTCGGAACCCTCGAACTCCGGCAGCCAGAAACGTCGTGTGGAGGCATGGAAAATATCCACGCCGGCTTCCACGAACGGCATCAGGAAGCGCTCCAGCTCTTCCGGGTTCTCGGCCAGCTTGGCGTCGTAATCCTGCTGCTTCCATTGGGAAAAGCGCAGCACAATGGCGAACTCCTCACCTACCGCTTCACGGACCGCCTTGACGATCTCCACGCCGAAGCGGGCGCGGTTCTCGATGGAGCCACCGTACTCGTCATCGCGCTGGTTGGTGCCTTCCCAGAAGAACTGGTCCAGCAGATAGCCGTGGGCACCATGAATCTCTACCCCGTCAAAGCCCACCGCTTTGGCGGCCCTGGCGGAGTCAGCAAAAGCCTGCACCACGTCCTGGATATCCTCATGGGTCATGGCGTGGCCATTTTCCTTGCCCGGCTTGAACAGGCCGGACGGCGAATGCCCGGGCACGTCCTTGTCCGGACCAATCCCGGGCTTGCGCACCGAGCCCACGTGCCAGAGCTGCGGGATGATCTGGCCACCAGCCTCGTGGACCGCATCCACCACCTTCTTCCAGCCCGCCATGGCGGCATCGCCATAAATGGCCGGCACCCGCTCATAGCCGTTGGCCGCCTTGTGGCCCACAAAGGTGCCTTCGGTGATGATCAGGCCCACCTCACCCTCGGCTCGGCGGCGGTAGTAACCCACCACCTCGTCATTGGGCACATAGCCCGGCGAGAAGGTGCGGGTCATGGGGGCCATGGCCACCCGGTTACGCAGGTTCAGGGATTTGTGCGCAAAAGGGCGCAGCAGACTGTCCAGGGAACCACTCATTGTTACTCTCCCGAATTTTGTTTCACTCTGGCGCTCAAGCGAGCGCGATAAAAAACAACAGAATCAGCGAGGCCACCAATCGACGGCCCTCAATTTGGTTGCGTTATAAAACCTTATTTGGTTTCGTTATGCAACCTTTCTGGCGTACAATGCCACCCATGACACGCAAACGCTTCGATGAAATGGGCTGCTCGGTGGCCTGCGCCCTCAATGAGGTTGGTGACTGGTGGTCCCTGCTGGTGGTCAAGCAGGCCATGCTGGGCACCCGCCGCTTTGTGGATTTCCAGCACAACCTGGGCATAGCCAAGAACATCCTCTGCAACCGCCTGACCCGGCTGGTGGACAACGGCGTCATGGTGCGCGTGGACGTGGGCGAGCACGGCAAGCGCTACGAATACCGCCTCACCGACAAGGGCCGCGACCTGTTTACGGTAGTCACCGCCCTGCGCCAGTGGAGCGAACGCTGGAATGGCGAGAAAGACAGCATGCAGCTGGTGGACCGCCAGACCGGAGAGCCGCTGGCGCCGGTTACCGTCCAGAACCAGCAGGGTCAGACCCTCACCGTGCGGGATGTGCGTTTTGTGGATGAAGATGGGAAGCCGCTGGAGGAAGCTGGATGACCACCGCGTCAGCCCTGCACCAACGATGGCGGGCCGTCGTCGCCCCGCTACTCCCTGACCCGGAGTCCACCTGGCAACAACTCACCACCCACTACAGCGAACCCCATCGCCACTATCACACCCTGGACCACATCGCCGCCTGCCTCGGATGGCTAGACCACTATCGCCATCTCGCCGCAGATCCCCTTTGCCTGGAACTGGCCCTGTGGGCCCACGATGTGATTTACGATCCCCGCGCCAGCGATAACGAAGCTCGCAGTGCAGACTGGTTTGCCCAGCAGTTTGCTGATAGCACGCTGACCGACCAACAGCGCGCCCGAGTACACGAACTCATCCTGGCCACCATCCACCCGCACCCACCCACGGACCCGGACATGGCCCTGCTGCAGGATATCGACCTGAGTATTCTTGGGGCAGATGTTGAGTTGTATGACCGGTATGAAGGGTGGATTCGGCAGGAATATGAGTTTGTGCCGGAAGAAGCGTTTCGGAAAGGGCGTAGTGCGGTGTTGCAGAGTTTTCTGGATCAGGCTGTGATTTATCACACGGTAGAGTTGAGGGAGCAACTGGAAGTGTCGGCGCGCAACAACCTTAGCCGGGCTTTGGGGACGCTTTCCGAGGACTGAGTGGCAGCCCGCTTTGGGAAGCTCGCGAGCTGCCCACGGATCGCCCAACGATGAGCCCGCAATAGCCTCCAAAAACACCATGTAAGAAATAGCTTACAAGCAAATAGGATTTACAGCGCTGCGATAATAGGCATGAATGTTTCCACTTTCAGCAGCGGATTCTGTTATTACATGTCTCGCTCCGGGAGAGGCGACTCAGGGGAAAATAAAATGAAATCATTGCTGGCTATGCTGTCATTTTTAATTTTGCTAAGCGCATGCCAAAGTCGAGGAATTAATGACGAGTACGCTGTTGCACTACAGGAGTGTCTAGAAGGCGACCTAATTGTTAGAGATATATCTTACAAAGAAAAACACTATTCCTCGCTGGCTATTAACAAAAACTGCCTCTATCAGGAAGAGGTTACAGGGACGTCAATGTTTAGTGGAAATGGCGATTTTCCTGTGATGGTATTCTGTCCCGGGCAGGCCTTGCCGTGCCAGGAATATGGCGCATTATTTGTTCGCTATCAGTTCCCTAGACGGGATGAAATAACTCATGGTCTTCAGATGTCGGCCATGAAAGGTGAGTACCTTAGGGACATTGGCCCATTTTCTTTTTACAAGAAAGGTAGGCGGATATATTTCTTTTCCCGGAAGGGAAAATTGTTCCATGGCAGTTGCAGTGAAAGTGAGCCTGGCTGGTCCCTTTGTCATATCGAAGCGAATGCGGGGAAAAGCGTCAGCTATCGACTGACTTATCCAGGAAGATTCCAGGATTATGACTGGCAGGCCTTGATGGCGTCACTGGATCAATTTGTGGCCCAGTCAATCAGAGTTGCTAAATTTAAAGCCACGCAGGAAAAAATTGATAATGAAAAGGAGTAACCGCTGGCGCTTCGCTCAGCCACTACTGATCGTCTTGTATTTGGGGGCGCCATTAGAAAGCCAAGCTGCAGATGATTCAGAGGCGCTTCATTACGATTGTCTATCGGGGCAGGCCAAGCCAATTTCGATTGGCTACTGCGCGGCTTACACGAATGTAGAAAACCAATGTGTCAAGACCGCTTGCGCCGACAGGAGAGAGGCTAGCTTTTTGATCTCTGACGCATGTCTTGAAGACTCTGACTCTAGCTGGGTTCCTAGCCTGCGAAAAAAGAGAGAAGCCCGAAAAATAAACGTGCATTTATGTCTACCAGGTTGGAATGCTTGCAAGGAACACTGGGAAAAAGAGGAGCGCTTTCATGGTGAAATTTATCTACTTGGGACGCGCTATTTTGATTATGGCTTAGATGAAAAGACGAAAGATACTGGCCTCTGGGATAAATATGGCGAATATAAAGTATATCGGAAGCAGCTAACAGCGGACTCCTCTTGGTATTACTTTGTCCGCGGCGACACAGAATTCAGGATTGAGTGTCTGGGCCGATTCCAGGGCTTTTGCAAAATGATAGGCACTCTTCCAGACCGTCAGCTTGGTTATGAATTCAAGTTTCATACACCAGAGCTTCGAAATTGGCCAAAGCTACATGGTCAGGCAGTAGAGTTCATTTCACGCTCTATGGATCTTGCAGCACAACAATAGCGAGTGCAGCCATTGAGGGTCAGGTATACTATTTCCCAGGCTTAGGTTTAATGGGAAATGGGAGGCCCGACCCCATTCCCGACCCCGGAGGCGGTGTTTCGGAAAGGGCGGAGTGCGGTGCTGGAGGGTTTTCTGGGTCAGGGGGCGCTTTACCACACGGCTGACTTAAGCGAGCGATTCGAAGTGTCTGCGGGGGAAAATATTAGTCGGGTTTTGGGAAAGCTTTCAGAGGGCTGACTGCCACACGCTTTGGGAAAGGAAAGACCTGCCACAGTGCCCTAAGGCATGCCCCAGTCACATTTTCCCTTATTTCCCACTCTGTCTTTTCCTGACCTCAAGAATAATTGACACTAAAAATGCAAACACAACCACTACTCCATTAATCTCAATGTAATCGTCCAGTGTCACATTGTCACCCGTCCTAGCATTTACCATAGGACTATTCAGCTGCCAATCAACCAAACTAACGATGGCCAGCATGACACCCAAAGCAAGCATCAAGGCTGCATTTGAAGACGCCATCAGGCCGCTTCTCGCCAGAAACTCCAACAGCACCCAAGCGAAAAGCATTCCCAGGCAATACAGAAAAATCGGATGCATATGATTACCACTATCTTCATTTAGCCAACAGCTGCATGCCAACCATTTTCCAGGCTGATGGGGATTGGGAGACCTGACCCAATGTTATTACGGCCCCGTGTTCACAATTTTCAATCCCGTTTTTTTAGAATTTCTCAGGAAACTCTCCGGCCTCCATATTCGGAATCAAATCCTTAATCTCATCAACGCGCTCTGGCGAGCAAAAACCTTCAATATTCTTGCTTTGCATATGATGAAAGCCAACGCCGTTCATGTCATGAATAAATGGATCATTGCCAAATTCATTACTCAGCCCCTTTAAAACTAGCGCCTTATCCATATCAACATTGCAGGTCATCGCGGCACCAACTCTTGACCAGGCGTACTGTAGATTAGGGTCCCAGCCCATAGCATCCTCCCCCGTAAAACCATGTTTGTAATGGTATTCATAAACCTCAGAACTAATATCATATGCTGCCATACCACCCTTACCGGAATATTCAGCAAAGGCATGACTGCACATAAAAAGGGATCCAGACAACAAAACCCCAAAAATTGAAACCTTCATGATCACCTCCATTTATAAAAAACAATAAGCGACTAGCAACAAGGCAGGCCTTCATTTCCCCTTCCCTCAACCCCCATCAATCACAATCCCCACGGAAGGAGGTGTTGGTAATATTTGTCATTGGATTAAATCTCATGACCACGGAAAGGCCGGATGTATTATCAGGGCGCTGAGACTCTGGATTATTAAATACCCAAACTTCGTACCAGATTGGAGGATCATGCTTAACAATCCGCACCTCCTTCAATTGGCTTTCGTCAAAACCACATTGGGTTCTAAAGCTATCGAAAATTCTTTTCCGGTACGCTGCGTTAGCCGCAGACTCGCCGGGAACACCCGCCCAGACTCCGAACTCTAGATTGGAGACGCCACCCGGAAGCTCCTTAAGCTCTGCCCGTGTAGGTGAGTATTGCGCTTCCTGTGCGGCATTGAATTGCTGAACCCGGTTATTCATCGCTGGCGAAGTCGAACAACCAGCAAGGAATGCTACAAAAAAACCAAGAAACGCATGAATCTCCCCAAAAAAATCGCGCAAAAAACGCAGCGCAACCCGCACTGCTATGCAAATGAAAATTCACTTTATCTCAGCAACTTAAAAAAATATGTAAGTCATATCCTACAAATCCAACTTGCGCGTGGGTGAAAACGGGCGGTGCAGTGGCCACATATCAGGCCGACAATAAGTGGAAGGTTTCGGGCACAACGGATGAATTGCGGTTTGCGTAGGGTGCACTGAGCCTGGGGCGAACTGCACCGCGTGGGCGGGAAATGGTGCAGTTCACCTTAGGCTCAGTGCACCCTACTCGTTTGGCAGAGGGGTTAGGTGCGGTAACGCCAGGCGCGCACGAGATGGCGCGTATTACAAACCGGCTAACCGCCGAGCCTGCCAGTACCGCCGATGCCAATAAGGATTACTCAGGGAGGACGTCATGACGCCCTGGCTGGAGGACGCATGCAAGAAATCGCCGTTGCCCATGTAGATGCCCACATGGCGGTTACCGGGGCCGGTGCGGAAGAACACCAGGTCGCCCACCTGAATCTCGTCACGTTTGACCTTTTCGCCACTTTGCAGCAATTCAGTGGTAGTGCGCGGCACTTCCATGCCCAGGCGGGACAGGAAGGTGAGATAGACAAAACCGGAGCAGTCCACGCCGCGAGGACTCAAGCCGCCGTAGCGGTAGGGAACACCTTTCCAGTCTTCGTGCTGGGCTTCCAGGGACACGCGCAGGGGTGGCACTTCGGCCATCACGTCTGCCACCAGTGCATCCATTTCCTGCTGGGCCTGCAAATCCGGGGCGCTATTGCCTGAGCGGGCTTTCTGCTTGGCACGGATTGCCGCCGGAGCCTCGGTCATGGATTCCGGGGCAACGGGCGACCTGCTGGCACAGCCGGCCAGCAGGAGCATCAGACAGGTGAATAGCAGGGTCGCGTAGCGCATGGAGGGATAAGGCAGCGGCAGGGCCATTCGGTTCCCTCCTGAGCGGTGTAGGCCCTCAGGCCTGCGCCAGCTCCTCGCGCATTTGCTGGATGACGGCGGCGTAGTCGTCCTTGCCGAAGATGGCGGAGCCCGCCACGAAGGTGTCGGCGCCGGCGGCGGCCACGTCACGGATGTTCTTTTCAGAGACGCCGCCATCCACTTCCAGACGGATGTCGTAGCCGCTGGCATCGATCATCTGGCGCACGGCGCGGGTCTTGTCCAGGGTGGAGGGGATGAACTTCTGGCCACCGAAGCCCGGGTTCACGCTCATCAGCAGGATCATGTCCAGCTTGTCCATGACGTATTCCAGGCAGTCAGGACGGGTGGCCGGATTGAGCACCAGGCCAGCTTTGCAGCCGTAGCTTTTGATCAGTTGCAGGGAGCGATCCACGTGCTGGCTGGCTTCCGGGTGAAAGGTGATGTAGCTGGCGCCGGCCTCGGCGAACATGCCGATCAGGTCGTCCACCGGGCTGACCATCAGGTGCACGTCGATGGGGGCGGTGATGCCGTGGTCGCGCAGGGCCTTGCAGACCATGGGGCCGATGGTCAGGTTGGGCACGTAGTGGTTGTCCATCACGTCGAAGTGGATCACGTCCGCCCCGGCGGCCAGCACGTTATCGCATTCTTCCCCGAGACGGGCGAAGTTGGCCGCGAGAATGGAGGGGGCGATCAGATAATCCTGCTTGGGCATGAAGATTCCTCAGTAAAGACAGTTGCGAGTAAGGAGTTTCGAGTGGCGAAAAGCAAAATCAAAAGCGCCGGTTTGGCCTTTCGAAACGCGTTGCTCGCAACTCGAAACCCAGTGATCGCGCCGCCAGCGACGCTCCTACAAAACCATTTTCGGCGCTGGATCAGGGGCTCTTGAGTAACCGATCCAGTTCCTCCAGGCGCTCCGGGGTGCCGATGTCCCACCATTGACCCGGGTGGTGCTCACCGCTGACAGCATCGTCGGCCATGGCGGCGCGTAGCAGCGGCGCCAGTTTCGCTTCGCCATCGGGCAGACCCCGGAACAGGGCCGGATCGAACCGCCCGATGCCCGCATAGGTCAGCCTGGGTTCGTCATTATCGCGCACCCGCCCCCCCTCTGTCAGATGAAAATCCCCACCCGGGTGGTGGTCCGGGTTATCCACCAGCACCAGATGCACCGGGTCGGGCCGCTCGGTCACCAACCGGGACAGGTCAAAGTCGGTCCAGATATCGCCGTTGACCAGCACAAAGGGAGCATCCCCCAGCAAGGGCAGCGCCCGGCGAATGCCGCCGGCGGTTTCCAGCGGGGTACCTTCATGGGAATAGACGATGGGAATGCCAAAGCGCCGACCATCGCCCAGGGTGGCGGCCAGCCGGTCGCCCAGCCAGCCGGTGTTGATCACCAGGGAATCGATGCCCCCATCGCGCAGTTTCTCGATGTGGTATTCGATCAGCGCCTTGCCCCCCGCCTGCAGCAGGGGCTTGGGGGTGTGATCGGTGAGGGGCCGCATGCGCTTGCCGTAGCCGGCGGCCAGGATCATCGCCTTCACTCGTTGTCCTCGAGCTGATCCAGGATCCATTCCAGGTCCGCCAGCTCCGGACGGCGGGCGATGACGGTGCGCAGGTAGGCGAAGAACCGGGCTACATCGCCCAGGTATTTGGGTTTGCCGTCCCGGTGGCAGATGCGCGCAAAGATGCCGATCACCTTGAGATGGCGCTGGGCGCCCATCAGGTCGCAATCGCGCAGGAAGGTATCGAACTCCGCCGGCACCGGCAGGCCTGCGGCGGTGGCCTTGTCGAAATACTCCCGCAGCCAACCCAGCACCCGCGCTTCCGGCCAGCTGATAAAGGCATCCTTGAACAGGCTGATCACGTCATAACTGATGGGCCCGGCCACCGCGTCCTGGAAGTCCAGCACCCCGGGGTTGGGGTCGGACACCATCAGGTTGCGGGGCATGTAGTCCCGGTGCACGAACACCTGCGGCTGGGCCAGGGCCGATTCGATCAGCACGGTAAACACCCGGTCCAGACGCTGGCGCAGCTCGCCGGTGACCACCTTTTCCCGGTGGCGAAACAGGTACCATTGGGGGAACAGCTCCAGTTCCCGCTGCAGCAGGGCCTCGTCATAGACCGGCAGACCGGCCACATCGGTATGCAATTGCTGGGTAATCAGGGTGTCGATGGCGGCGCTGTACCAGGCATCCGCATTACCCTCATTGAGGGCGGTGAGCCAGGTCTCATTGCCCATGTCGGTGAGCAACAGGAAGCCCTGCTGCAGATCCTGATGAACGATTTCCGGCACATGCAGGCCGGCACGCTGAAGACGCCGGGCCACATCAATAAAGGGGCGGCAATCTTCCTGGGCCGGTGGCGCATCCATGGCGATCAGGCTGCGGCCATCGTGCTGATAACGGAAATAGCGGCGAAAGCTGGCGTCCGCAGAGGCCGGCACACCCGCCAGCTCAGCGCCAATGTGAGCGCTTACCCACTGATCGAGAGCCTGCTTACGCAGATCTACGTGAGAATTACTTTTATCAGGCTGCATTGCCTTCCTTGTTCCATTACACTGCCGCTTTTACCGCGCCAGTTATCCGCGCGGTGCAAAACGGCCTTTTTACCTGTTCTGAGCAGCCGATGCCACTGCCCGTACAACGAATTCTGATCCCTGGCCTGCTGCTTCTGGCAGGCACCAGTACCGCGGACAACGACCTCAACTGGGTTGACCGCGAAGAAATGGCCACGTTCCCCGCCGTGCAACAGCGCAGCATTCCGGAATGGTGTGGCGGCATCTACTATAACCCCGCCGTGGGCATTCCTGTGGAAGGCAGCGACACCGTGGTCACCGCTGACCACTCCACCATGTCGCAGAATGGCCTGATCGAGCTGGATGGCGACGTGCTGATCGAACAGCCCGGCAGCCGCATTACCACCGACAGCGCCCAACTGGACCAGGCCACGGGCAAGTTCCAGCTGGAAAACGGCATGCGTCTGGAAAGCGACCAGGCCACCTTTATTGCCTCCAGCATGAGCGGCCAGACCCGCCGCAAGGAAGGCAGCCTGCTGGGGGTGCGCTATTCCCTGTTCAACACCGCCGCACGGGGCAGCGCCGACTACATCTTCCTCAATGAGACCACCACCACCATTACCCGTGGCTCCTATACCACCTGTGCGCCAGGCTCCAATGGCTGGTCACTGGAAGGGGAGCGGATTTTCCTGGACCGGGAAAAGGGCTGGGGCGAAGCCAACAATGTGGTGCTGAAAGTCAAAAGCATGCCGATTTTCTGGCTGCCCTGGCTGACCTTCCCCATTGATGACCGGCGCAAGACCGGCCTGCTGTTCCCCACCATCGCCATCGGCGACAGCAGCGGCGGCCTGGATATTACCCAACCGATCTACGTGAACATCCACCCACAGCTGGATGCCACCATCGGGCCCCGCTTTATTGATGGCCGCGGCGAAGGGGTGGACTCCGAATTCCGCTATCTGACGCCCTGGGGCGAAGGCGACATCAGCTACGGGGTGCTGTTCAACGACCGCAAGTTTGACGATGAAGACCGCCAGGTGGCCCGCTGGAGCCACCGGGGCAATATCAACCGCTGGAACCTGAAGACCGACTTCAACTATGTGTCGGACGACTTCTACTTCAAGGATCTGGATACCGGTCTGGAGATCAGCTCCCAGACGCACCTGCCCCGACTGGCGGAAGCCCGCTATTACGGTCGCACCTGGCAGGTACTGGGGCGCATGCAGTCCTGGCAGACCATCGACCCGACCCTGGAGGATCAGGACCTGCCCTACCGCCGTCTGCCCCAGCTGCAGCTCACCGGCGATCCCACCCTGTATGGCCCTCTCAAGGGTCTGTGGCTGTCGGACATCACCTCCTTCGAGCGCAGCGGTTCCGATGACAGCGGCAAGGCCACCGGCCTGCGCGCCCACGCGGCCCCGGCCCTGAACCTGCGCCTGCAGAAGCCCTGGGGCTATCTGGAACCCCGCGCCCGGCTATATCACACCCGTTATGAGCTGGACAGCGTGGACGCCAACGCCGAGGACAATCCGGATATCACTACCTGGGGCGCCAGCCTGGACTCCGGTCTGTTCTTCGAGCGCCCCAGCCGCTGGCTCGGCGAGGATTACACCCAGACCCTGGAACCGCGTCTGTTCGTCAACAAGGTGGCCTACAAGAATCAGGACTTCCTGCCCAACTTTGACAGCCGCGAGCTCACCTTTTCCTACAACTCCCTGTTCCGGGAAAACCGTTTTATCGGCTATGACCGCATCGGCGATGAGGAAAAACTGGCGCTGGGCCTGACCAGCCGTTTCCTCCATGATGCCACCGGCCGGGAACAGCTGCGGCTGCGGGTGGCCCAGGGGTTCTACTTCGAAGATCGCAAGGTAACCACCGAACAGACCGTGGAAGACCCCACCGATGACCAGACACCACTGGTGGGCGACGCCCGATGGAACTTTGCCCGCGACTGGTACCTCTACACTGAAGCCCAATGGGATCTGGAAGAAAACGAGCGGGAACGCTCCAGCTTCCAGATCGGTTACAACGACCGGGAACGCCGGGTGGTCAATCTGGGTTATCACGACCGCCCCGAAGACGACATCCGCGAATCGGAAATCAGCGGCATCCTGCCAATACATCGCCACTGGCGCATGGTGGGCCGCTGGATGTACGACCTGGAAAACAAGCGCACTCTGGAAACCATCGCCGGGGCCGAATACCGCAATTGCTGCTGGAAACTGCGCCTGCTGAGTCAGCGGGAGCTGGTGGACGATGACGGCGACGGCGATCTGGAGGCGGACAGCACCATCTGGTTACAGATCCAGATGGTCGGCCTGGGTGGCTTCGGCGGCCAGGTGGATGCCCTGCTGGAGCGCAGTATTCCGGGATACAGGAGACAGTATGATTAAGACAACCCTGCACGCCAGACACACTCTGCTTGGCCTGCTGACCATGGTCGCGCTGATGGTGCCGGTCTGGTCCCATGCCAAGGTGCAGATGCTCGATCGCATTGTGGCCGTGGTCAACGACGGCGCCATCATGGCCAGCGAGCTGGATGAACGCATCAGCACTATTGCCCTGCAGTTCCAGGAAAAGGGCCAGCCATTGCCACCCCCGGCGGTGATGCGCGAGCAGGTCCTCGACCGTATGATCCTGGAGCGCCTGCAACTGCAGCTCGCCGACCGGGCCGGTATCAAGGTGGATGACGCCACCCTCAACCAGGCCCTGGCCGGCATTGCCCGCCAGAACGGCATGACCCTGGAAGATTTCGCCGGCGCCCTGCGCCAGGATGGCTACAACTGGGCCCAGTTCCGTGAACAGATCCGTGAGGACATGCTGATTTCCCGTCTGCAACAGCGCAGCGTGGCGTCGCGCATCCGCATTACCGACCGGGAAGTGGACCGTTTCCTGAGTTCGGAAATGGGCAAGCAAATGTTCGAAGCCGATTTTCGTCTGGGGCACATCCTGGTACGCGTCCCTGCCGGTGCCAGCCCGGAGGTGGTGCAGGCCGCCCGCCAGAAGGCCGAAGGCATTGTGGAACGGCTGAACAAGGGTAGCGATTTCCAGCAGCTGGCCACCGCTGAATCCGATGGCCCCAAGGCGCTGGAAGGGGGCGACCTGGGCTGGCGCCCGGCGGCCCAGTGGCCCAGCCTGTTTGCGGAAACCGCCATCGACATGGACAAGGGCGAGATTTCCCCGCCCCTGCGCTCCGGCGCCGGCTTCCACATTCTCAAGCTGATGGACCGCAAGGGCGGTGTCGAGAAAGTAGTCACCCAGTATCAGGTTCGCCACATTCTGATCAAACCCGACGCCCTGATCAGTGCCGAGGAGGCCCGCGACAAGGCCATTCGCCTGCATGACAGCATTGCCGAGGGCAAGCAGGACTTTGCCACGGTGGCCGCAGAACATTCCGATGATCCGGGCAGCGCCCGCAACGGCGGCGAACTGGGCTGGATCACCCAGGGCGAGATGGTGCCGGAATTCGAGGACATGATGCTCAATACCCCGATGGGGGAACTGTCGCCGGTCTTTGAAAGCCAGTTCGGCTGGCACTTCCTGCGCGTGGACGCTACCCGCGATGCGGACATGAGCGAGGAATTCCGCCGTATGCAGGCCACCCAGGCCCTGCAGAAACGACGCTTCGAAGAAGAGCTGGAAACCTGGCTGCAGGAGCAGCGCAGCGAGTCCTACGTGGATATCCGCTTATGAGTCTGGCGTCTGACGCCGGACGTCTGACGCCAGAGCGTCCCATCGCCATCACCTGCGGAGACCCGGCAGGCATCGGCCCCGACCTGGTGCTGACCCTGCCGGCCTCCTTCCCGGATGCCCCGCTGGTTGCCATCGGTGACCGTGACGTCCTGAAAGACCGAGCCTCCCGGCTCGGCCTGACGGTCACCCTCTCCGACTGGCAACCCGGGCAACCATTGGCGCCCGGCACCCTGCCGGTATGGCACACCCCGGCTGGGGCGCCGGTCACTGCCGGCCAGCCGGACCCGGCCACCGCCAGCGGCACGCTCACCCTGCTGACCCGCGCCGCCCAGGGCTGCCTGGACAACACCTTTGCGGCCATGGTGACCGCCCCGGTGGCCAAGAACGTGATTTGCGAAGGGGCCGACCCGGCCTTCACCGGCCATACCGAGTTTCTCGCCGAGCAGGCCGGGGTGGACCAGGTAGTCATGATGCTCACCGCCCGCGAACTGCGCGTGGCCCTGGTCACCACCCATCTGCCACTCAGTCAGGTGCCCCGGGCAATCACCGCAGACAGCCTGACCCGCACGTTGACCATTCTGCGCAACGACCTGATCGGCAAGTACCGCATTGATGAACCCCGTATTCTGGTGCTCGGGCTCAACCCCCATGCCGGCGAAGGGGGTCACCTGGGCCGCGAGGAACTGGACGTGATCATTCCCACCCTGGAAGCCCTGCGCGGCCAGGGCATGGCCCTCACCGGCCCACTGCCGGCGGATACCGCCTTCCAGCCGGACCTGCTGGCAAAACATGATGCGGTGCTGGCCATGTACCACGATCAGGGTTTGCCCGTCCTCAAGTACGCCGGCTTTGGCGAAGCCATCAACATTACCCTGGGGCTGCCCTTTATCCGCACCTCGGTGGATCATGGCACCGCTTTCGACCTGGCTGGCACCGGCACGGCCAAGGCCGGCAGCCTGATCGCCGCCACCCGACTCGCTCTGGAGCTTGCCGCCACATGACAGAACATCGCACCCGCAAACGTTTCGGCCAGCACTTCCTGCATGACCGCAACCTGGTGGACCGCATGGTGCGCACCCTGGGGCTGCAGCAGGACGACACCCTGGTGGAAATCGGCCCTGGCCGTGGCGCGCTTACCTACCCGCTGCTGGAAGAGATACCTCACCTGCACGTGGTGGAACTGGACCGGGACCTGATTGCCCTGCTGCGCCAGGAAAACAGCCCGGAACGCCTGACCATCCATGAAAGCGATGCCCTGCGCTTCGACTTCCGCACCCTGAAACCGGCGGACAAGCCGCTGCGGGTCATCGGCAACCTGCCCTACAACATTTCCACCCCGCTGATCTTCCACCTGCTCAGCCAGGCGGACGCCATCAGCGACATGACCTTCATGTTGCAGAAGGAAGTGGTGGACCGGCTCACCGCCAGCCCCGGCACCCGGGACTGGGGGCGCCTGTCGATCATGGTCCAGTACCATTGTCAGGCGGACTATCTGTTCTTTGTGCCACCGGGCGCCTTCAGCCCGCCGCCCAAGGTGGATTCCGCCGTGGTGCGCCTGATTCCCCACGCCAGCCCGCCCCATCCGGCAAACGATGAAGAGCACCTGCGCCGACTGGTGGCCCAGGCCTTCACTCAACGACGCAAGGCCATCCGCAATAGTCTAAAATCCCAGGTAACGCTGGAGCAGTTCGAACAGGCAGGCATCGACGCCGGTCTGCGCCCGGACCAGCTCACCGTGGCGGACTATGTGACCCTGGCCAATCTCACCTGCCCCGGGGCAGGCAACGCCTAACGGGCCACTCTGTCACGTCAGCGCCCGCCGGGTAACCGGCATCGGGTGGCATCACCCTTCAGCGAGAATCACATCAACGGAGCAATCATGAGCCCGCGCCACAATATTCAGGTCTCGGTGGAAACCGAATTCCTTGCCGATCAGAGCGATCCGGACAGCCAGCGCTGGGTGTTTGCCTATCACATCACCATTCGCAATGAAGGCACCGTCAGTGCCCGCCTGCTCACCCGCCACTGGGTGATCACCGACGGCGAGGACCGTGTCCAGGAAGTCCACGGCGAAGGCGTTATCGGCGAACAGCCCCATATCGCGCCGGGCCAGACATTTTCCTATACCAGCGGCGCCATCCTGGAAACCGAGGTTGGCAGCATGCGCGGCAGTTACCAGATGATTGGAGAAGATGGCACTCACTTCGATGCAGAAATCCCCATGTTCACCCTGGCGGTGCCCCATGCACTGCATTAACCCCGGCATCCAAGGCGGAGGCAACTCTTGAGCGATTACGCCATCGGCGATCTGCAGGGCTGCCTGGCGCCGTTCGACTGCCTGCTGGAGCGGATCGGATTTAATGCCGATCGTGACCGGCTGTTCCTGGCCGGCGATCTGGTCAATCGGGGGCCGGACTCCCTGGGGACCCTGCGCCGTGTTTACGCGCTACGCGATAATGTGCATACGGTATTGGGCAATCACGACCTGCATCTGCTGGCCGTGGCCCAGGGGAGCACCGACAGCCGTCGCAAGGACACTCTCACGGATATCCTCGAGGCCCCTGACCGCAACGCCCTGCTGGGCTGGCTGCAGGATTGTCCGTTACTGATTGATATCCCGGAACACCAGGCAGTGATGACCCATGCGGGCATTCCGCCACTGTGGACACTGTCGCAAGCCCGGGAGCGGGCCCGGGAAGTGGAGCAGGTACTGCGTGGGCCACAGGTAGGCGAATATTTTGCCCACATGTACGGCAACCAGCCGGCCGGCTGGGACGACGCGCTGCAAGGCCCGGAGCGCTGGCGCGTCATCACCAATCACTTTACCCGCATGCGTTTTGTGAACCTGGCCGGCGAACTGGATCTGGCCACCAAGGGGGAAGCCGATGCCCCCCCAGCGGGCTTTATGCCCTGGTTCCAGCACCCGGATCGTCAGGTGACGGATACCCGTATCCTGTTTGGCCACTGGGCGGCACTGGAAGGCAATACCCACGTGGCCGGCGTCGACGCCCTGGATACCGGCTGTGTCTGGGGTGGCAGCCTCACCGCCTTGCGCCTGGACGACCTGACCCGCTTCGCCTGTCACTGCTGATCCCCGGCACCGGCAGGCAAGGCCCTGCCGGCTGCATTCCGTCCTTCCGTTTCCCCCTTGTGACCGACCGCCTCCCGGCCTGTCAGACATTCGCCACACTTCGTCCTTTTTCTGCAAAAAAAAATTTCCTTCCGCTTTGACTTCATCGGCCGTTTGGCTACATGCTAAAGACGTGACTGCACGGTCAGCCCTGCGCACACGAATCCCCATTTTCATTTTTTATTTACACGACTTTTTTTATTAATGAGAAAAGTGATCAAGGCATCTACCAAGGACACGTACCCCATGTAGTTTTGTTGTGACCATTGTTGGTTCCGCCAGGAGGAAGCAGGCATGAGCATTATCAGCCACTACCAGGCCCGGTTTGAGAGCACCCAGCAGGAAGAGATGTCGCTGGAAGAATACCTGGAGCTGTGCAAGCGCGATCCCAGCGCCTACGCCACCGCCCCCGAACGCATGCTCATGGCCATCGGCGAGCCGGAGATGGTCGACACTGCCAAGGACCCCCGCCTGTCACGCATCTTCTCCAACAAGGTCATCCGTCGTTACCCTGCCTTCGACGAGTTCTACGGCCTGGAAGAGGTCATCGAGAATATCGTCAGCTACTTCCGCCATGCGGCCCAGGGGCTGGAAGAAAAGAAACAGATTCTGTATCTGCTGGGCCCGGTGGGGGGCGGCAAATCTTCCCTGGCGGAAAAGCTCAAGGCGCTGATGCAGAAAGTGCCCTTCTACGCCATCAAGGGCTCCCCGGTGAACGACTCTCCCCTGTCCCTGTTTGATCCGGAGGAAGATGCTCCCATCCTGGAAGAGGAATACGGCATCCCACGCCGCTATATCCGCACCATCATGTCTCCCTGGGCGGTAAAACGGTTACATGAATTCGGCGGCGATATCAGCCAGTTCCGGGTGGTCAAACGCTATCCTTCGATTCTGGATCAGGTGGGCGTGGCCAAGACCGAGCCGGGCGACGAGAACAACCAGGACATTTCGGCCCTGGTGGGCAAGGTGGACATCCGCAAGCTGGAAGACTTCTCCCAGGATGATCCGGATGCCTACTCCTTCTCCGGCGGGCTGTGCCGGGCCAATCAGGGTATTCTGGAATTCGTGGAGATGTTCAAGGCACCGATCAAGGTGCTGCATCCATTGCTGACAGCAACCCAGGAAGGCAATTACAACGGCACGGAACACATGGGCGCGATTCCCTTCGACGGGATCGTTCTGGCCCACTCCAATGAAGCAGAGTGGCATACCTTCAAGAACAACAAGAACAACGAGGCCTTTATCGACCGGGTCTATATCGTCAAGGTGCCTTACTGCCTGCGTGTCACCGAAGAAATGCAGATTTACGAAAAGCTGCTGCGCAATTCCAGTCTGCGCGACGCCCATTGCGCACCGGATACCCTGCACATGCTGGCCCAGTTCTCGACCCTGACTCGCCTCAAGGAACCGGAGAATTCCAGCATCTACTCCAAGATGCGGGTCTATGATGGTGAGAACCTGAAGGATGTGGATCCCCACGCCAAGTCGATTCAGGAATACCACGACATGGCCGGTGTGGATGAAGGCATGAACGGCCTCTCCACCCGCTTCGCGTTCAAGATTCTGTCCAAGGTATTCAACTACGATCACTCCGAGGTGGCCGCCAACCCGGTACACCTGATTCATGTACTGGAACAACGCATCGATCAGGAGCAATTCCCCCAGGACCGTCAGGAGCAATACCGGAGATTCATCAAGGAATACCTGGTACCCCGCTACGTGGAATTTATCGGCAAGGAAATCCAGACCGCTTACCTGGAGTCCTACTCCGAATATGGCCAGAACATCTTCGACCGCTACGTGACCTATGCCGATTTCTGGATTCAGGACCAGGAATTCCGCGACCCGGACACGGGAGAAATTTTCGATCGCCAGGCTCTCAACGAAGACCTGGAAAAGATCGAAAAACCGGCGGGCATTTCCAACCCCAAGGACTTCCGCAACGAGGTGGTCAACTTCGTACTCCGCGCCCGCGCCAACAATCACGGCAAGAACCCGAGCTGGCTCAGCTACCAAAAGCTCCGCGACGTGATCGAGAAGAAAATGTTCTCCAACACGGAGGACCTGCTGCCGGTGATTTCCTTCAATGCCAAGGGCAGCGAAGACGACCAGCGCAAGCACAACAATTTCGTGCAACGCATGGTCTCCCGCGGCTACACGGAAAAGCAGGTACGCCTGCTGTCGGAATGGTATCTGCGGGTACGCAAGGCGCAGTAGAACGCTGTAGGAGCGCCGCTTGAGGCGCAAACCAGCTGTGCCAATTCGCGCCTCAAGCGGCGCTCCTACAATGCCGCCGGTGAAGTCGGGAGAAGCGAATGAGCTACATCATTGATCGCCGCCTGAACGACAAGCGCAAGAGCACCGTCAATCGCCAGCGCTTTTTGCGTCGTTATCGCAAGCATATCCGTGAAGCGGTCAACGATGCCGTCAACCGTCGTTCCATCAAGGACATGGAACAGGGCGAGCGCATCAGCATCCCTCGCAAGGACCTGTCCGAGCCCATCTTCCACCATGGCCCTGGCGGCCAGCGCAGCATTGTTCATCCCGGCAACAAGGAATTTCATCAGGGTGACCGGATTGCTCGCCCGGAAGGCGGAGGCGGCCAGGGTTCCGGCGATGGCCAGGCCAGCAATCAGGGGGACGGCGAGGACGCCTTCGCCTTTGAAATCGACAAACAGGAGTTTCTCAACTTCCTGTTTGAAGATCTGGAGCTGCCCAATCTGGTAAAACGCCATATGGAAGGTGCCCAGACCTTCCAGACCAAACATGGTGGCATTGTCAGCCAGGGCATGCCCGCCAAGATCAATATTGTCCGCTCCATGCGCCAGGCATCCATGCGACGCCGGGCGCTCACCGCCGCCACGCGCCGCCGTATCCGGGACCTGAAAGCAGAGCGCGAGGCGCTTTTGCAACAGGACCAGTCACCACAACGCCAGGCACGCCTGCAGGAACTGGACGAGCAGATTGCCAAACTGGAGCGGCGGGTGGAACGCATCCCGTTTCTGGATACCGTGGACCTTCGCTTCAACCATCATGTCAAAGTGCCGGTGCCGGTGAGTCGCGCCGTCATGTTCTGCATCATGGATGTGTCCGGTTCCATGAATCAGGACATGAAAGATCTGGCCAAACGCTTCTTCCTGCTGCTGTATCTGTTTCTGCAACGCAATTACGAAAAGATCGAGGTGGTGTTTATCCGCCACCACACCAGCGCCAAGGAAGTGGATGAAGAAGAGTTTTTCTATTCCCGGGAGACCGGCGGCACCATTGTCTCCAGTGCCCTGAAACTCACCCGCGATATCATCAATGACCGTTACCCGGTGACGGAATGGAATATCTATGCGGCCCAGGCCTCCGACGGCGACAACTGGAACGACGACTCCCCCGCCTGCGCCAAACTGATTGAGGAAGAACTGCTCCCCAAACTGCAGTACTTCTCCTACGTGGAAGTGATGCCACGGGCTCACCAGGCCCTCTGGGATCATTACCAGAACATCATGGCAAAGCACCCCGCCGCCTTCTCCATGGCACAGATTGATGAGCCCGGTGAGATCTACCCGGTCTTCCGGCACCTTTTCAAGAAACGCATGGAGGATGCATGAGCCGCTATCTCTCCGAAGGGTCCGACTGGGATTTCGAACTGCTGGCACGCTATGACGAGGCTATCGCCGATATCGCCCACAATAAATATGGCCTGGATACTTACCCCAATCAGATCGAGGTCATTTCCTCCGAGCAGATGATGGACGCCTACTCCTCGGTGGGCATGCCGGTGGGTTACAACCACTGGTCCTTCGGCAAGCAATTCGTGGAGGTGGAAGGCCGCTATCGGCGAGGGCAGATGGGGCTGGCCTATGAGATCGTCATCAACTCCGACCCCTGCATTGCTTACCTGATGGAAGAAAACAGTATCGCCATGCAGGCCCTGGTGATTGCTCATGCCAGCTACGGACACAACTCTTTTTTCAAGAACAATTACCTGTTCAAGACCTGGACCGATGCCTCGTCCATCATTGATTACCTGGTATTCGCACGAAACTATATCGCAGATTGCGAAATGCGCCACGGTGTTACCGCCGTGGAAGAGACTCTGGACTCCTGTCATGCCCTGATGAACTACGGCGTGGACCGCTACAAACGCCCTTCTCCGATTTCTGCCATCGAAGAAAAGCGGCGCCAGCGCGAACGGGAAGAGTCCCTGCAGAAACAGGTATCTGAATTATGGCGTACCTTCCCCCAGTTGCAGCCCGCCACTCAGCTGCGCGAGCAGAGCGATACCTTTCCCGCGGAACCGCAGGAAAATCTGCTCTATTTTCTGGAGAAAAATGCCCCACTGCTAAAACCCTGGCAGCGGGAGATCATCCGCATCGTGCGCAAGATGGCCCAGTATTTCTATCCCCAACGCCAGACCAAGGTCATGAACGAGGGCTGGGCCTGCCTGTGGCACTACACCCTGCTCAATGATCTCTACGACAAGGGTCTGGTCACCGATGGTTTCATGCTGGAGTTTCTGCAGAATCACAGCCAGGTGATCTATCAGCCCCCGTTCACGGCGCCCTTCTACAGCGGCATGAACCCCTATGCGCTGGGCTTCAACATGTTCCAGGATATCCGACGCATCTGCGAAACTCCGGATGACGAGGACCGGGAATGGTTCCCCGAAATTGCCGGCTCAAATTGGGTGGAAACGGTCAAGTTCGCCATGGAGAGCTTCAAGGACGAAAGCTTTATTCAGCAGTTTCTGTCCCCACGGTTGATCCGATACTTCAAGTTCTTCCAGATCGACGATGACGACCGCAACGATTACGTAGAGGTGGCCGCCATTCACAATGAACAGGGCTACCGCAAAGTCCGCGACGCCCTGGCCGAGCAGTACAACCTGAGCATTCAGGAACCCAACATCCAGATCGTCCGCGCCAACGTCCATGGTGACCGGGCCCTGACCCTGCGCCACCAGCGCAGCAGCGGCCGCCCCCTGGATGACGACAGCGCCCGGGAAGTCCTCCGCCACCTGCATCGCCTGTGGAAATTCGACGTGCACCTGGAAAGCGTTGAGAACGGCACCGTAGTCAGCCATCACAGCATGCCGCCAGAGCCGGCTCCTGCCGTTTCTTCGTAACCCATAGCCTGTGCCGCGAGACGAAACGGCAAAGGTCGCGGCCATCAGGAAACCCCGTAACAACCAGAATGTGCAGGGTGCACTGAGCCCAAGCGAACTGCACCAACCCAGGGCCGCAGCGGTGCCGTTCGCTTGCGCTCAGTGCACCCTGAAAGTGCCGCTTACTCAAAACATCCAAAATCGTTCGAGCCGCGTTGGCACTTTCAACTTTCCACTTGAAACTGCTTTATCTGTCGCCGCACCTGATGATCCCCCAGCACAAACAGGGATAACGCCAGCACAATCACCCCCGCGCCGATCAGGACCATGCTCCCCAGCTTTTCACCATTGAGCAGATTACCCAGCGTCAGCGCCAACACCGGCGTAATCAGGGTCACCAGGGCCACCGTGGCAGCAGGCAGCCGCGACAGAATCTGAAAATAGCAGTAGAAGCCCAGCAGGGACCCGAACACTGCCAGATAAATAATCGCGGAAAGCCCGCGCAGATCACCGCTATACGCAAAGGTCTGACCGGCAATCAACATGGCGACCCCATAGCAGGGCAATGACAGAATTAGCCCACCCACGGTTTGCTGCATGGGCTGCAAACCGGCGGCGACCCGCTGGACGGCAATACCGCTACCGGCAAACAGGGTTACCGCGGACAACATCCACACGAGTCCATTGCCCCGCTCACCCAGCGCTGCCCCTCCCAACAGCCCGGCCAGGCTCTCATCAAACACCAGTGCCAGCCCCAACAGGCCGAGCAGACAAGCGCTCCAGTGCCAGCCGTTCAGGCGAACGCTGCCCGGCAGGCTCTGCATCATCAGACCGGAGATCAATGGTGCCAGGCCAAAAATCACGGAAATCAGCCCGGAGGGCAAAGAGGTCGCCGCCATGTAACTGCATGCCATGGCTCCAAATATGCCCGGCAAGGCAACGGTATAACTCAGCAGGGCGCGGCCATGCAGGGGCAATGTCTGACGTTTCCAGCTCAACCACAACAGCCCCAGCAGCGCAGCAATTGCCATACGCACCCCGGCCGCCGCCAGCGGCGCCATGGCGTCACCACTCCATTTAATCCCCAGCGGTGTCGTCGCCCACACCGCTACCACGATCAAATATGCTGCCAGGGTAGGCATGTCGTTCTCCTTGATTAAGAGTCGCGAGTCCCGAGAATCGAGTTTCGAAAACCTAAAAACGCGCATGTTTAAAGATTTTCGCAACTCGAAACTCGTGCCTCGCAACTAAAGACCGACCTGCAACCCCCAAAACGAAAAAAGGCCGCAGGTCAGGGACACTGCGGCCTTTTGCAGAACTGAAACTATCAGTCACACAGCCGCGGTCCCTGCGCACGCCATTTGCGTGCACAGCGGTCTGCGACCAGCATGTGTAGTTTCAGTACGATAGAAAGCATGCGACCATTCTGTCCAAGATAACGAGAGCGCACAAGATGAAAATTTATCTGGTGGGTGGCGCCGTGCGGGATGCGTTACTGGGACTCCCGGTAACCGAAAGAGACTGGGTTGTCGTCGGCGCGACTCCCGACGATATGCAGGCCAGGGGGTTCCGCCCGGTGGGTCAGGACTTCCCCGTCTTTCTGCATCCGAAAACCCAGGAGGAATACGCCCTGGCACGGACCGAGCGCAAGTCTGGCCACGGTTATGGCGGTTTCACCTTTCACGCGGCACCGGACGTCAGTCTCGAGGATGATCTGGTGCGTCGTGATCTGACCATCAATGCCATGGCCCGGGAAGAAGGGGGCCGGGTGGTTGATCCTTTCAACGGTCGCATTGATCTCAAAGCGCGCCTGTTACGCCATGTCTCACCGGCCTTTGCCGAAGATCCCTTGCGTGTATTGCGGGTGGCCCGGTTTGCCGCGCGCTACCACTGGCTGGGATTCCGGGTGGCCGATGACACCCTGGCCTTGATGCGACAACTGGCTGACAGCGGCGAGCTGGATTACCTGGTGCCGGAACGGGTCTGGAAGGAAACCAGCCGGGCGCTGATGGAACGGGACCCGCAGGTCTTTTTTCAGGTATTGCATGCCTGCGGCGCACTGAAAGTGCTGCTACCGGAACTGGCGGCTCTGGATGGCGTGCCGCAACCGGAACAACACCATCCGGAAGTGGACACCCTGGTGCACCAATGGCTGTGTCTGGAACAGGCCAGTCGACTGAACCTGCCGTTGACGGCACGTTACGCGGTCCTCTGCCACGATCTGGGTAAGGGCAAGACGCCCAAGGAAGAATGGCCCCGACATATCGCCCACGAAATCCGCAGCGCGCGGCTGGCGAAAACCGTGTCAAAGCGCTGGCGCGTCCCCAAAGACGCCGCCACCCTGGCGGCTCTGGTGGCGGAATACCATACCCACTGTCACCGGGCGCTGGAGCTCAAGCCCGCCACGGTCTGGAAGCTGCTGAAGACGCTGGATGTGGTCCGTCGCCCGGAACGGCTGGAGGAGTTTCTGCTCGCCTGCGAAGCGGATGCCCGCGGTCGTACCGGACTGGAAGACCGCCCCTATCCCCAGGTGGATTACCTGCGCGGCGCGGCACAGGCCGTCAGGAATATTGATGTGGCAGCGCTGCGCAAGGAGGGCAATGAGGGGCCGGCACTGGGCGAGGCCATTGAGAAGGCCCGCATTCACGCACTCTCCCACTACAAAAGTGAGTTTAAAAAGACATGGCAGATTCCGTCGCCCTGATCACCGGCAGCGCCCGTCGCATTGGCGCAGAAATCGTTCGCACTCTGCACCGCAACGGCATGCGGGTCATCATTCATTATCGCAACAGTGCCGATGACGCTCGCGCACTGACTGACAGCCTGAACGCGGAACGGGCGGACAGCGCCGCCCTGCTGCAGGCGGATCTGGACCAGCCTGATCAGGTGCGCCAGCTGGCAGCCGATGCCCTGGCTTGCTTCGGCCGTATGGACCTGCTGGTTAACAATGCCTCCAGCTTTTACCCGACCCCCGTCGATCAGGCCGATGATGCCGACTGGGACAGGCTGGTTCACAGCAACCTGCGTGCGCCGTTTATCCTGAGCCAGAAGCTGGCACCGGCATTGAGCGAACGACATGGCAGCATTGTGAATATTGTGGATGTGTACGCGGAAAAACCGCTGCAACACCATACTCTGTATTGCATGGCCAAGGCCGGCCTTGCCATGATGACACGCAGCCTGGCCCGGGAACTGGGCCCGGATATTCGCGTCAACGGCGTGTCCCCCGGCCCCATCCTGTGGCCGGAGGCCGGGCAGATGAATCAGCAGGACATCCAGGATGCCACCGCACTGAAACGTTGCGGCACGCCCCGGGACATCGCTGAGACGGTATGGTGGCTCGGCACCCAGGCGCCGTTTGTCACTGGCCAGATTCTGGCGGTGGACGGCGGGCGCTCACTGACACTGCAAGGAAGCTAACCACCACTGATTAGGGGAAACCATGAAGGGAATCATGACACTACTGCTCGTACTGCCGCTTCTCGCCAACGCGGAGGTATATCGCTGGCAGGACGCAGAGGGCAACTGGCACTTTGGTGATCAGCCCCCCCAGGAGCAGCACGAGAAAATGGATATCAAGGCACCCCCCAAAATCGGCCAGGGTGATCGCGTCAGGGAAATCAACGAGCGCGCCCTGCGGCTTCGCCAGAGTGAGAAAGCAGAACAGCGCGAACAGGCATCCGAACAACGGGAACAGCAGGACGCTATCGCCAGACAATGCAAGGAAGCCAGGGCAAAATTGAAACGACTGCACGGCCGTTTCGTCTATCAGGATGAGGACGGCAAGGTCACCCACCCCACGCTGGATCAGGTTGAAAAGGACAAGGAAGAGGTACGTCAGTGGATTCAAAGAAACTGCAATTCCTGATCCGCACCGGTTTCAGCGCCGCGGTCCTGATCACCTCACTGGCAGCCCACGGGGACATCTTCCAGTGGCGAGACGAGAACGGCAAACTGCACTTTGGCGATCGGCCGCCGGAGCAACTGGAGAGCCAGAAGGTTACCCCCAGGACCTCGCCGGTTATCCAGGAACTGGAAATCTCCCAGCTACGCAAGGACTTCACCCTGCCCGGGGAACTTCACGACAGGACCCTGGAGGCGATTCGCTTCATCTACCGGCGCTACCGCAACGATTTCGGACTGGACTTGCACGGCACCGCCCAGGTGAACCTGTATCTGTTCGAACATCAGGCGGATTTCCGTCAATGGATGGAGGATCGTATCGGCTCCAGCAACGCCCACTATGCCGGCGTCTTCATACCTGCCAGTAATGAAGTGGCGGTCTGGCGCTGGGGAAACGATCAGCAAGTCGCACAGACAATTCTCCATGAAAGCAGTCACGTGCTGCTCTACCAGCTCTCTCCGGCGTCACCGGTCTGGCTCCATGAGGGGCTCGCCCAATATTTTCAGACCCTGCAGGTGCAGCCCGATGGGCGCCTGAAAGTGGAAGCGCTGGCCGATGCCCAGGCCCGAATTCGTCAATGGATGGATGAAGGACGGCTGATTACCCTGCGCCAGTATCTGTCTCTGGATGACAGGCAGTGGCGACGCATGGCCCATCAACTTGATGCCATTCCCTATACCGTGGCCTGGGCCACCACCGCTTTCCTGATGTCCAAGCCGGTAGGCCGCAGCACCTTGCGCAAACTGTTACAGGAACTGGAAAAAACCGACCGCCGCCCCACCCTGCAACGAATCGACCAGATCTATCCGGGGGGACTGACACGACTGGAATATGACTTTTTCCGCTGGGCACAGAGCGACATGACTCCGCACTGGTATTGAAAGAAGTGACACGCTGCACACTGCAACGCGAGAGAGATTCAGTAAAACGATTCCCGCCCAGCCCCGCGAACACAGGTTCGGCGCCCCACAAAACTGGCTACAAAGCCACTGTAGGAACGGAGCGCAGCGGAGTAACGCACTTAGTGCAGTGCGGCCCGAAGGGTGAGCGCAGCGAATAATACCTCTTGAGGGACGAATCCGAGCCAGGGCGAGGCGACAGAGATCCTGGTGCCAGCCATTCTTTTCTGAAACCTGTCGAGCTCTGAGATTCCTGATCACCCTGCGGGCGATTTCCGCGCAAGCGCGGTTCGCACCTCAAGAGGTACTCCTACAGGCGGCTTCGTAGGTATCTCGGAACTTGAGGAACTTTCCAGTCTTCCCCTCTCCAATCGAGCGTAGCTCGTAGCTCGCAACTACGCTTCCAACTCCACCACCCACAATGCCTGCCCGGCAAAATCCGACTCTTCCAGCAACTGCCGGTAGGGCTTGCCGATTTCCGGGTGAAATGCATCGGGAGCCAGGTCCACCAGGGGTTTGAGAACGAAGGCGTGTTTGAGGATTTCGTCACGGGGCAGTTGCACCCCGTCGATCTCGCCGGTGAGATCGTTATAAGTGAGGATGTCGATATCCAGGGTCCGGCTAGAGAATTTCTTCTCCCCACGCACCCGGCCATGGTCTTTCTCGATATCCCGCAACAGGGCGGCAAGCTCGCCCACCGGCAGGGTGGTATCAATACCCACCACCAGGTTGTAGAAGGCATCGCCGGAAAAACCCACCGCCTCGCTTTCATAGACCGGGCTGATCGCCAACCTGCCGAAGGCAGCAGCCAGTGCCTGCAGGCCGGAACGAATATTGTGCGCCCGGTCGATATTGGAGCCCAGACTCAGATACACCCGGGCGGTTTGATCCTTATTACCCATTGGGTTTTTGACCCCTTTCGATAATCACACCCACATCCCGCGACCCACGCAGAGCACCAGGCTTGCTCAGCCGCAGTTTCAACCAGGGCACATTGAATTCGCCGATCACCAACTGGGCCACGTTTTCCGCCAGGGTTTCCACCAGCTGGAATTCACTGCCTTCGATAAACGCGATCACACGCTTGCCAATAGCCTTGTAATCCAGCGCATCGTCAATGTGATCAGACGCTGCGCCCTTGCGGATATCCGCTGCCATTTCCAGATCCAGACTGACAGTCTGGCGGATACGCCGCTCCCAGTCGAAAATCCCGATCACGGTATCCACTTTCAAATCATTGATATAAACAATGTCCATACTCGCCCTCATTGGCGCAGGTTTCACGGGAAAGCGACTTTCCATCTGCATGAATCCCACTTTGGGTAATCAGATGTTACGCTTGCAACGCAGGCAGGCGTGTCGCCATGTGTACAATAAATGCCTGCCAAGCATGCAGAAGTCGCCACCCCGGCGATGTGAAGGGAGATTATAGCCGGTGCAAGCAGGGACATTACAGGACGTGTGGTTTTGGCTGCTGCCATTGTGTGCAGCCGGCTATCTGATGGGCTCCATTTCCAGCGCGATTCTGGTGTGCCGACTGTTCGGCTACCCGGACCCGCGCACCCAGGGCTCCAACAACCCCGGTGCCACCAATGTGCTGCGTATTGGCGGCAAGCCCGCCGCGGCGCTCACGTTACTGGGCGATGTGCTGAAAGGGGTGATCCCGGTGGTGCTGGCCCGCTATCTGGACATGGGACCCTTCGTGGCCGCGCTGGTGGGCACCTTCGCCTTTCTCGGCCATCTGTTCCCGGTGTTTTTCCACTTCCAGGGCGGCAAGGGCGTGGCCACGGCCTTCGGGCTGTTGTTTGCCCTGCACTGGCCCAGCGGCCTGGTGGCCGGCGTCGTCTGGCTGCTGGTGTTCGCTCTCACCCGCATCTCTTCCCTGGCCTCATTAAGCGCCTTCGTGGTGGCCCCGGCCTGTATCTTCGCCTGGCTACCCCAGGCCTTCTGGCCCATGCTGGCACTGTCCCTGGTGATGATCCTGCGCCACCGCAGCAACCTGCAAAAACTGCTGCGCGGGGAAGAACTGGGGTTCAGGAAGAAAGACTAGCCCCCTCACCGTAGGAGCGTCGCTGGCGGCGCGATTCTTGATATCAACAAAGCCGCTGTAGGAACGGAGCGCAGCGGAGTAACGCACGTAGTGCAGTGCGGCCCGAAGGGTGAGCGTAGCGAATACTACCTCTTGAGGGACGAATCTGAGGCTGAGCTAGGAAGCAGGACTTGCAGGTGCCACCAAATTACTCACGCGATACCTGTCAGTCCTGATCGCCCTACGGGCGATTTCCACGCTGACGCGTGGTTCGCACCTCAAGAGGCGCTCCTACAGAAAGGCAGGTAGCCGTTAGAGAGAGGCCAGTTCCGTCAGCGGCCAGCGTGGTCGGACCTTGATGGGCAGCTCCGCACTCTCCCCCGCCTGCAGGCGCAAGGCGCCGGCAAAAGCGATCATGGCGCCGTTATCGGTGCAGTACTGGGGCGCGGGATAAAACACACGTACCCCTCGCTTTTCCATCTGCTCTGCCAGCTTGGCACGTAATGCCCGATTGGCGCTCACTCCGCCGGCCATCACCAAGCGCTTGTCACCGGTCTGCTCCACCGCCCGGCGGCACTTGATCACCAGGGTATCCACCGCGGCCTCTTCAAACGCCAGGGCGATATCTGCCTGGTCCTGCTCGCTGAGAGCGTCCCTGCCGCCCAGATCGTTGATGGTGTTGAGCGTAAACGTTTTCAGGCCGGAAAAGCTCATGTCCAGGCCGGGGCGGTCAGTCATGGGCCGCGGGAAACGGAACCGGCCCGGCGTCCCTTTCTCCGCCAGGGCAGCAATACGCGGGCCGCCGGGGTAGCCCAATCCCATCATCTTGGCGGCCTTGTCGAAGGCTTCGCCGGCGGCATCATCCACGGATTCGCCCAGAATGGCGTAATCCCCCAGGGAGCGCGCTTCCAGCAACAGGCTATGCCCGCCACTGACCAGCAGTGCCACAAAGGGAAACGACGGGGCATCCGGCTCCAGCAGGGGGGCCAGCAAATGGCCTTCCATATGGTGGACTTCCACGGCGGGGACACCCCAGCCAAAAGCCAGCGACCGGGCCACGCCGGCCCCTACCAGCAGGGCTCCAGCCAGGCCGGGACCGGCCGTATAGGCGATGCCATCAAGCTGATCCGGGGTGGTAGCGGCTTCCGCCATGACCTGTTTTACCAGGGGCAGTACCCGCTGCACATGATCGCGACTGGCCAGCTCCGGGACCACGCCACCAAAACGGGCATGCATCTCCACCTGGCTGTACAGGGCCTGCCCCAGCAGACCGGCGTCGGAGTCGTAAATCGCCACCCCGGTCTCGTCGCAGCTTGATTCGATACCCAATACACGCATGTTGCTCACCCCTTGAAATCCGGGCGCCATGATAGCGCCAGACGCCCGGATTTGCATTTCTTCCCGACTCAGGTAGAATCCCCGCCCTCGCCGCACCCGGGACCACCTGAGCCCGCGGCGAATCCATATAACCCAAAGACTTTTAGGAAGGTGATTCTTCATGCCTCAGGTGAAGGTGAAAGAAGGCGAACCGTTTGATGTGGCCCTGCGCCGTTTCAAGCGTGGCTGTGAAAAAGCGGGCATTCTCTCTGAAGTGCGTCGTCGCGAACAGTATGAGAAGCCCACTCAAGAGCGTAAGCGCAAGCGTGCCGCAGCCGTCAAGCGTCACCTTAAGAAACTGCAGCGTGAGCAACTCGCACGCAAACGTCTCTACTAAGGTTTAGACGTCTGATGAGTGCGCTCAAAGAGCAGCTCACTGCAGCCATGAAAGACGCCATGCGTGCCAAAGAAAAGGCACGTCTTGGCGTTTTTCGTATGGCGCTGTCAGCGA
The DNA here is from genome assembly GCF_001602235.1 of Alcanivorax sp. NBRC 102024. NCBI lineage: Bacteria > Pseudomonadati > Pseudomonadota > Gammaproteobacteria > Oceanospirillales > Alcanivoracaceae > Alcanivorax > Alcanivorax sp. NBRC 102024. Next base: position 462,413 of record NZ_BDAS01000002.1, on the reverse strand, counting down.
TCAAGCAAATCGAAGTGGACGAGCGCATCGAGCCCGATGACGCCCGCGTACTGGCATTGCTCGACAAGCTGATCAAGCAGCGCAAGGATTCCGCCACCCAATACCGCGACGCGGGCCGCCCGGAACTGGCGGAAACCGAAGAAGCGGAAATCCTGGTACTCCAGGAGTTTCTCCCCGCCCAACTGAGCGACGACGAGATCGACGCCCTGATTGATGATGCCATTTCCCAGACCGGTGCCGCAGGCATGCAGGATATGGGCAAGGTGATGGGCATTCTCAAGCCGCAACTCCAGGGCCGTGCCGACATGGGCGCCGCCAGTGGCAAGGTTCGCGCCAAGCTCAACTGATTGAGCCGCTTTCCTGTATCCGGCGACTCTGAATAACCTTATCTGCAACTTCAGCGGTTCTTGCTGCCCACCGTTTTCCGGCTTTTTCTGACCGTAAACCGTGAGAAACCGACACCGGGTTTCAAAGCGCTGCTACCGCCACCCTGCGGTTTCTGTTTGAATAAGAAGCCTCGGTATATCGCCCTGCATACTTAGCGGCCCCAACTCCCATTCTGGCAAAATCAGACCCATGGCACGCATTCCGGAAAATTTCATACAGGATCTATTGGCCCGCACCGATCTGGTGGAGCTGATCGACTCCCGCGTGCCCCTGAAAAAAACCGGCCGCAATTACAGCGCCTGCTGCCCCTTCCATCAGGAAAAGACCCCGTCCTTCACCGTGGCGCCGGACAAGCAGTTCTACTACTGCTTTGGCTGTGGCGCCTCCGGCAATGCGGTGGGTTTCCTGATGGAATACGAGCATCAGAGCTTCCCGGAAGCGGTCAAGCAACTGGCCAGCCGTGCCGGCATGGAAGTTCCGGAAAGCCGCCCGGAAACCCCCGCTGACCGACAGAAGAAGGACCGCCTGCAGTCCCTCTATGACCTGCTCAGCCGAGCCGAAAAATTCTACTGCCAGCAATTGCGCCAGGCCCCGGAGCGACAAAAAGCGGTGACCTACCTGAAGGGACGCGGGCTCAGCGGGGAAATCGCCAAACGCTTCGGCGTCGGTTTTGCCCCGCCGGGCTACGACAACCTGATCACCGGCCTGTCACTCACTGAAGCAGGGCTTGAGCAGGCCCTGACCGCCGGGTTGCTGGTGCGCCGGGAAGACACCGGCCGCACCTATGACAAATTTCGGGATCGTATTATTTTCCCGATCCGCGACACCCGCGGACGCACCATCGGCTTTGGGGGGCGGGTGCTGGGCGACGGCAAACCCAAATACCTGAACAGCCCGGAAACCCCGGTCTTCCACAAGGGCCAGGAGCTCTACGGTCTGTGGGAATGGCGGCAAAGCCGCGACCGCAGCGACCGCCTTTATGTGGTGGAGGGTTACATGGACGTGATCGCCCTGGCCCAGCACGGGGTACCCAATGTGGTCGCCACCCTGGGCACCGCCACCACAGAAGACCACGCCCGCAAGCTGTTCCGCCAGGTCAACGAAGTGGTGCTCTGCTTTGATGGTGACCAGGCCGGTGTGCGGGCCGCCTGGCGAGCACTGGAATCCCTGCTCCCCGCGCTGGACGACGGCAAACAGGTGCGCTTCCTGTTTCTGCCCGACGGGGAAGACCCGGACACCCTGGTGCGTCAGCAGGGCCCTGAAGCCCTGCGCGCGCTCACCGAAAAGGCCGACGCCCTTTCCACCTATCTTTTCCGGCATCTGTCCGACGGGCTGGACCTGTCCACCGTGGACGGCCGCGCCCGCCTGGCCCGGCTTGCCCTGCCCTATCTGGACAAGCCCGCCGGGCCGGTCTACCGGGCGTTGCTGACCCAGGAACTGTCACAACTGACACGCCTGGACAAGGAATCTCTGGCACAGCTTAAACCGGCCCCCAGGACGGAGCCTGCCCCCGCTCCTCGCGCCGAACCGGCACCGCACTCCCATGACCAGTTCATGCCCGAGGAATATGGCGACGCCATGCCGCCACCGGACGATTTCTACCCGGCGGACAACAGCGATCCGGCCGACTCCTACAGCCGGCCACCGCGCCACCCGGGAGGCAGCCGCAAGGGCCCGATGACCCTATCAGAACGACTGGTCCTGGTGCTGCTGGATTACCCGGACCTGGTCAGCGAGCATCCACTACCTGACGGCGTTGAGCGGCTCCCCATGCCGCACATTGATCTGCTGATACAGGTAGCCGGCCTGTGCCGACAGAACCACAGCCCCGCCGCCCTGCTCGGCGCCCTGATGGCACTGGAGCAGGGGGAAACCCTGTCCCGCCTGCTCAAGGCCAGTCTCAAGCCGCCCATGCAAAAAGAGATGGCGACCCGGCTCTGGCAGGATGCTCTCTCCCAGCTGGAAGTCACTCGCCTGGAGGCGGCTCTCCATGAAATGGAGCAAGCCGGCATCCCGGACACGGCCCAATGGCAGGAACTGCACCGGGCCCTTGCCGAAGCTCGCCAGCACGCCCGCCAGCCCTTCAACTAGGAAAAGCCTGTAACCCCATGATTTTCAAAGACAAGTAATACCAAAAACAATTCACCCCCATCCGGCCCGTAGTCTTGCAATTACTGGCCGAAATCCCCACATACCGGTATAATACGCCGTTTTCCCACGCCACAATCCGCTAGTCAGCCACGGCAAGCTAGCACGACGTTACGGGCTTTATTGCATGACGACTCAAAAGCAGCAGCAACAATCCCAGCTGAAGCAGTTGATCGCACTCGGCAAGGAACAGGGTTACCTGACCTACGCCGAAGTGAATGACCACTTGCCGGAGTCCATCACCGACACGGACCAGGTGGAAGACATCATTCAGATGATCAACGACATGGGCATCACCGTGGTGGAAAAAGCCGCCGATGCCGATCAGCTGATGATCGATGAAAGTGCTGACAGCACTGACGAAGTTGCCGCCGAAGAAGCTGCCGCTGTTCTCGCCTCCGTAGAGAGCGAGCCCGGCCGCACCACCGACCCGGTGCGTATGTACATGCGCGAAATGGGCACGGTGGAACTGCTGACCCGTGAAGGCGAAATCGAGATCGCCAAGCGTATCGAGGAAGGCACCCGGGAAGTTCTGCACGCCCTGGCCTTCTGGCCCGGCGCCGTGGACATGCTGATCGACGAATACGCCCGCGTGGAAAACGAAGAGCGCAAGCTCACCGATATCATCGCCGGTTACCTTGACCCCAATGATGACGGCGCGGCCGCCACCAATGCCAACAAGGAACCGACTTTCGCGGAGAAGGCCAAAAAAGCCGCTGAAGAGAAAGAAAAAGCCAAAGAAAACGACGATGATGATGACGACGCTGACGACAAGGACAGCGACGACGATAGCGATGAGGACGAGGGCGGTCTGGATCCGGTACTGGCAGCCGAGCGTTTTGCCGAGCTGAAGAAACTGCACGAGAAGGCCGAACGCGCGCTCAAGCGCAACGGTCGTGACCATGCCAGCACCGCCAAAGCCATGGAAGCCCTGGCCGAGCACTTCACCCTGTTCAAGCTGGTGCCGCGCATCTACGACGAGATGCTGGTCGGCGCCCGCAACAATCTGGACTTGGTGCGCAAATTCGAGCGTCAGATCATGTCCTCTGCCATCCGCCGCGGCGGCATGGACCGCAAGGATTTCATCAAGCTGTTCCCCGGTAACGAAACCAACATGGACTGGGTTGACCAGCAACTGAAGACCAAGAAAGGCAAAACCATTGCCGACAAGTTGAGCGTGGTCAAGGAAGACATCCAGCGCGCCCAGCGCAAGATCACCACCGTCGAGGAAATCATTGGCCTGCCGGTGGCAGACATCAAGGAAATCAACCGTCGCATTTCCATCGGCGAAGCCAAGGCCCGCCGCGCCAAGAAAGAAATGGTGGAAGCTAACCTGCGTCTGGTAATTTCCATCGCCAAGAAATATACCAACCGTGGTCTGCAGTTCCTCGACCTGATCCAGGAAGGCAACATCGGCTTGATGAAGGCCGTGGACAAGTTCGAATACCGCCGTGGCTACAAGTTCTCCACCTATGCCACCTGGTGGATCCGTCAGGCCATTACCCGCTCTATCGCCGACCAGGCGCGCACCATCCGTATCCCGGTGCACATGATAGAGACGATCAACAAGATCAACCGGGTACAGCGCCAGATGCTGCAGGAAATGGGCCGCGAACCGACCCCGGAAGAACTGGGCGTGCGTCTGGAAATGCCGGAAGACAAGGTCCGTAAGGTACTGAAGATCGCCAAAGAACCGATCTCCATGGAAACCCCCATCGGTGACGATGAAGATTCCAGCCTGGGCGACTTTATCGAGGACGGCAACATGGAATCCCCGGTGGACTCCGCTACCTCGCTGGGCTTGGAAGAAGCCACCCGCGAAGTACTGGCCAACCTGACCGCCCGGGAAGCCAAGGTCCTGCGCATGCGCTTCGGCATCGACATGAACACTGACCACACCCTCGAGGAAGTGGGCAAGCAGTTCGACGTGACCCGTGAGCGTATCCGTCAGATAGAAGCCAAGGCACTGCGCAAGCTGCGCCACCCCAGCCGCAGCGAACACCTGCGCAGCTTCCTGGACGGCGACCTGTAACACTTGAAAAAAAATGCCGGCCCCCGAATAATCGGCGGCCGGCATTTTATTGTCCTTCCGTTTTTCGGGCCTATAGCTCAGCTGGTTAGAGCAGTCGACTCATAATCGATTGGTCCCAGGTTCAAGTCCTGGTGGGCCCACCAATTCTTTCAGCGCATTCCCCCCCTGTGGCGTAAAGCATACGTTGTCCCAAACTGGCAACTTGTACTTCACATGCCGCATAAAATGCCCCCCGCAGTTTTTGACAGGAAATAGCCCGTCTATAGAAAGAAAAAGCGGCCCCATCTGAACCGCTTATATTTCCTTGATCACCTTATCGGCTGGAAGCGCATCAGATCATCAATACTGGGCGGCGTCCGGAACTCGGGGAAAAGGGGTACAGGTGAAAACAGTTCAGGCCAGTGTTCTTCGCTGGGCGCAAACTCCATGACAATACGCGTCTGCAGCACATGGCCATCATCCGGGTCGCCTTCGCGCCTCTGCACGGTGATCTTCGCCGGCGCGCCCTGTCGGTAGGAGACCAGCGTTCGCTCCGAGGGTACGTCGGACTCACCAAAAAATTGGTCGACCTGCTTCAATTTCCCATCGTTGTAGTAACCGTACCTAAGCACTATCGAACCGAAGTAGCTCACTTCGTAGAGCCTGCCGTTGCTATCATAGTGATAAGCCTCAACAGCCTCTTGCTGGTCGTCTTCTGTGCCCCAAATCCCGTCTTCCCCGTATGAGCTTCGAACCTTGGCCGTCACTTGTTCTGACGCATTGAAGAGATAGGACTCGTAATCCCTCCCCGATTCAGGACCGGCATCGGCAGTACCGCGATGAACGATCACGCGGTCGGTCTGGCGAGTGGCGGTATAGGGATACAAGTCTGCGGACGTCGAGCCGTTGTAGCGCTGAATGTCCTGTTCGACGCTATCATCCAGATAGCGGTAGGACCGTGTTTGATGGGCGGAAGAACATCCCCTCAGAAGCTTGATCGAGACGGCAACGGGATCAGCCTCCATGCAATACTCATCGAGCACCGCCGTCCAGACGCTATCGGCAGCGAGGTCAATGCTCAGAGGGCGTTGCTCGGCATCAAAGCTGACGGTATTGGTCTGCGTGTGATCGACGATGGCGGGCAGATCAGACTCATCCACCGTGGTGAGGTCGATATCAGAGGTAAATTCTGACAACGCCAATATCTCGGCAACCGTTGTGTCCAGGCCGACAAATTCGTAGTCGATCACCTCCGTTGCAGTCCCGCCAAAATGCTCAAGGTCGGCATTAATGAGGTAACTGTAACCAAAGTCCAAGCCAGGCATGAACAGGCCGGTGACGTAACCTGACTCTTGCTGCAGTCGTCGACCGTTACGTACCGGGCATTTCATCGGGCCGTTATTCGAAAGGCCTAAAGCTGCCAGTCCAGTCGCTCCCGTAGGCGATCTAGCCATGCCGAGAAAATACAGGTCTGGATAACGCAGCAAAGGGGTCGGCGCCGACATGTACTGGCACTGAAGATAAGGATGCGATGTATCATCCTCTGTACCCCAGGTCATATCCGGCCCGACAGAGTGCAACTGCACGTTGATCGTGAGTTCATCGGGATATTGGAACTGCATACGCGCCACCTGCGCGCCGTCAGCGTCATAAAACCAGGCCCGGGTTGGTACGCTGCTCGTGGTTTCCGTGACAGCATCGCCACGGGATGAAGAGCCTCCCCCACAGCCCGTCGCCATCAAGGCGACCAGGCATGCCAGACTATAGCGCATTGTTGTTGTCATAATGCTATCCAAGAGATTTCAGGCTAAGTAGCAGCCTACTGATGGCCGCCAGAAGCGATATCATTCTAATCGCAGCACCGCCTTATCAATACGGTGACGCGCATCCAGTTTTATTTTTCCCCGACCGCATAATAATCCAGTAGCTCGAAACTATCATTTTCGCCGCAACAGGATCTGGCGTGGGCAGCCCACAGGCTGCAATGAGACCACCTGCTTAAGTGGTATAAGGCAAGATCAGTCTGGCGGGACGGCCGGCGAAGCACCACTGAACCACGGCCTCCCCACACATCAGCAAGTGGACTATTGCGCTATATTCATGAGCCCTCACTGGCAGAGCGCAGCCGCCCCACCATCGTGACGACAGCAAGCACCATGGCGCCTGCCACCAGCCCGCCAATCAGGTTTACCAGTAACGGCACCAACCAGGACACTGCACTAACCATTTCCTGCAGGTGATGCACCCAGTCGTGGGAACCGGGAATGCCGTGGACCAGGATGCCACCCCCCACCAGAAACATGGCAGCAGTACCAACCACGGACAAAGTCTTCATCAACCAGGGGGCGAGAAACAGGATACCTTTGCCCAGGGCAATTCGCGCCCCGGCGCCAGATGCCTGGGGATCCGTCTTTGCCAGGTACAGGCCGGCGTCATCCAGCTTCACGATGCCGGCAACCAGACCGTAAACGCCGATCGTCATCAATACGGCAATGGTACAAATTGCCGCAACCTGAACACCAAAAGTCGCCGACTGTACCGCCCCCAATGAAATCACAATGATCTCGGCGGACAGGATAAAGTCGGTGCGGATAGCGCCCTTGATCTTCTGCTTTTCAAACGCCACCAGGTCCACCGCCGGGTCGGCAACCGCTTTCAGGGTTTCCCGATGCTCATGTTCCTGTTCTTCCTTGTGAAAGAACTTATGCACCAGCTTTTCGCAACCTTCGTAACAAAGGAAGGCGCCGCCTATCATCAGCAACGGCGTAATCAACAAGGGAAGGAAGGCACTGATCAACAAGGCGGCAGGTACCAGTATCAACTTATTGAGAGCCGACCCCTTGGCCACCGCCCACACCACTGGCAATTCCCTGTTTGCTTTCACGCCGGACACCTGCTCGGCATTCAACGCCAGATCATCGCCCAGCACCCCGGCGGTTTTCTTGGCCGCCACCTTGGTCATAACGGAAACGTCATCCAGCAAGGTGGCAATATCATCGATCAGGGCAAGCAGGCTGGTTCCGGCCATGAAAATCTCCTTTGTCGTCGTAACACGCTTGCACGTGCATTAGTGGCCGAGTCTACCGTCACTGATTCCCCAGCGCATCGCTAACCTGCCCCCTCTTTTCCTGCGAGTTTGTTATAGTGCGATCAACGCCATCAACAGCCCACAAACCATGCCGGAATATCAGCGCCCACAGTGTCTTTCCAACATCCATCGCGAGGAAATCGCCGATGGGTTGATCCGTGTTGGCTGCCACTATCACACTGACAGGCTACTTGATGACAGTTTTCAGCGGGCAGATATCTCCCTGCCGACATCACTGGCATCATCCGTGGGCAAGCGTAGAACCGAATATCTTGCCGGGCGCTGGTGCGCCCGGGAAGCCCTACGTCTGCTGGGCGTCGAAGGCATACCAGGCATGGGTTCCGACAGAGCCCCCCAATGGCCAGACGGCACTGTCGGAAGCATTACTCACAGCAAGGGCACAGCAGAAGTCATGGTGGCCGATGCCCGGCACTGGCTGGCGGTGGGTCTGGACACGGAGCAATGGTTAACGGCAGAACGGGCAGACCGCCTGTGCCGTGAATTGCTGACCAGCGAGGAAAGAGAGCATCTGAGAGGGCTCTCTCCGATACAACGGGCCAACCGGATCACCCTGATCTTTTCCGCCAAGGAAAGCCTGTTCAAGGCGCTCTACCCGCTCACCGGCAAACGTTTTTATTTCCATGATGCCGCCCGCCGCAACCCCCGTTCCCTGACTCTGCTGACCTCGCTGACAGAGCAGTGGAAATACGGCACCGAGATCCCCTTTCGCTGGCGGGAACGCCAGCAGGGCGTACTCAGCTGGATTGCCTTGCCACGGTAGGAGCCTGCGCCATCTGCCCTTTCTTGCAGAGGCGAGGGCAATCTTCGCAAAGGGGCATATCCGGTAAACGGAAGCGAATACAGCAGGTCCTACGTACGATCATCGCTTCACCGGTGTTCTGATTCAGCCGCTCCCGGTAGGCACCGGCCAACGGGTTGGCAGTGCCATCGGCAAAGGTTTCACATTCCAGAATGGCCTTGCCCGGCTGCCACATCATTGCCGGCAGACCGGCCTTTTCCAGCTCCCCCAGAAACCAGCGAATATAGCGGCTGGCATTACTCCACAGGACGCGTGGAGACAGACCCAACGCCTGTTGCCAGCCGCTGATCACTGTCTCCATATTCTCCCGAATCAGGGGCTCGAAACGGGTCAGGGGATGGGCGCCGACCGGCACACTGGCCCCTTCATGCTCCAGCACAAAGCAGGACGGCAAGCCTTCCTGATTCAGCTCCAGGTGCATGGCGCTCGGGTGTATCGGCAGACTGCGCTGCAGAATCAGATTGGCGCCCAATACCGGCGGCACCAGGTAAAGGAAGTAATACTTGCTCCAGATCGACAGCAAGGCGCGCTCATCTTCACCCTGGAGATCGGGGCGGAACCGGTGGAGTTGCCGGCGCAGGGCATCCGGCTCAAACAGAGCCACAAGGGGCAGGGCCGGCTCCCCCGCTGCCGCCAGACGCAACATCGGGGCATAGCTAGCAAAAGCCCCCTGGAACAAGGGGGCCAGGGACGGGATCATCAGCTGGCGCAAGCAGCGGCGGCGGGTCGCTTCTCTCGTCGCAGCAGGGCATCCACCACTTCCTGAGAACGCACCGCCAGCACCGACAACAGGGTATCGCTGAGCCCATGGGTTTCCTCGCAGCAGCCCTGCAGGAACACATTGGCATGGCAACCTTCAGCCATGGGCAGTCGGTAACAGCGCTCAATGCCCTGCGGCGACAGCCAGTCAGCCATGGGAGCGAGCAGGCGTTCATGGCCATCCCGGTTGTACCCGGTGGCCAACACCACGCCATCGTACTCTTCCACCTGCTCGACACCGGTATCCTTGTCGCGCAGGGTCATCTGCACCGTCTTGCCATCATTGACCACAGCCACAATATCCCGATTGGACAGATAGCGGTGCTGTACCTTGCCAGTGATTTTCTGCAGATAGAGACGCTCGTAGATTTGCTCGATCTCGGCCATATCCACCACCGCATAGTTGGTCTGGCTGAATCGCTGCAGGAAATCCCGACGCTCCGCTTCCGGGCGACCGTAGATGGTATCAGTAAAGGCCGGATCGAAGATTTCGTTCACAAAGGCACTGTCATCGGAGGGATGCAGAGCCCGGCTGCGAGACACTAGATCCATGTTGCCGTGGGGGTACTGGTTCATCAGATCCAGATAGATTTCCGCCGCACTCTGGCCAGCGCCGATCACCGCAATGCGAGGCGCCTCATGACGGGCGAAACGCTCATATTCATGTTTATAGCGGGAAGAATGGACCATGTTGTCGCCCATCTTGCCGGCGAACACCGGCGGTATCCGTGGATAACCGCCAATGCCGATGACCAGATTGCGGGTAAAGATTTCTTTCTCACTACCATCCGCTTGCCGGGATCGAACACGCACCCATTCCACCTCACCGCCCTGCACTACCGGCTCGATGGCGATTACCTCCTGGCCATAGTGCACCCGATCACTGAATTGATCGGCAGCCCAACGCATGTAGTCGTTGTATTCCACCCGGGTGGGAAAGAAGGTGCCCATGTTGATAAAGGAATCCAGCCGGTGCTGATCATGCAGGTAGTTGACGAAGGTAAAACGGCTGGCCGGGTTGCGGAGCGTGGCAAGATCTTTCAGGAAAGACACCTGCATGCGAGTGCCTTCCAGCAGCATACCGCCATGCCACTCAAAGCGGGGCTGTTTTTCCAGGAAACAATACTGCAGATCATCCAGTTCTGCCTGCTCTTGCAGGGCAATGGCAATGGCCAGGTTTGCTGGACCAAAGCCAATACCGACAACGTCGTATTCCTGAGTGTGAACGCTCATGGGGGGTCGTCCTCAATGTGCGGGTTATCCAATCACCGGCATGACATTCATGCCAGCCACCTGCTGCCGGATAGTGGTGGGCAGCGCGCCATGGGATTTTCAGCTCAGCTCGCAGCGCTCAAAAAACGCCTCGCGATGCAGCACCATCAGGGCTGCGCGCTTGTGCGGAAAATCAAACTCCTTTGGCTTGGCAAAACGCCTGGCTTGAAGGTGTTGAATCATCCTGTCGTTATCCGAGCGAGGCTCGGACACAATCCGCCGGGTACGGCAGTCATCGAGAAACAGATAGTGGCAAAGCGCGTTGAGCCACGCTTTTACCTTGTGGGGACCCCGGTGGTGCTCTTCACCCACCAGCATGTGGATACCCCGGTCAAAATCGTCCGCATCGTAATAGGGCGCGATACGGTCTTCCTTGGTCCAGTACGCCTCGAAATAGGCGAAGGGTTCATCATCAATACAACCGATCAGGTTAAGCACACGCGGATCCTTTGCCTGGCTTTCCAGGTAACGGCGGTGCTCTTCCCGCGTACCGCTCTGTTCCCAGAATGCGGCAACTCGTTCGCTATTCTGCCAGCGCATAAAGCGCTCCAGATCGGCATCAATATCCAGCATGCGCAATGACACCCAGGCATTGATGCCCTGGTCATAACGCCGGTAAACCTCACCCGTCGGCTTGGCCGGGCGGAGCGGATGGCGTCGCCCACTGGCGTCCATCACCATGGTGACCGGATAGGGTCTGCCCAGGTTTGTCGGCAGCCAGTCATCCGGCAACTGCCAGAGCATATCCCGCTCCAGCACATAGCCATCACCGTCATCCTGAACCATGAACCCGGCATGAAACCGGTCAGAAAACCGTAGCGAGTTCACCTCAGGATGGGTCACAAAAAAGGCATAGGCGGCCCGGCGCAACAGCGCCGGGTCGTCTATGGATTGCTGAACCATGCCACTCTTGTCACCAAGCTGGACGGTCAACAGGTCCTGATCATTGCACTGGCACAGCCAGTGCTCAGAGAGGTCAAACACATCCATCCGCTGCCCGTGGGGCAGCGGAATGGAAGCATGTTGGGACTTACCAGGCATAGCTAACGCTGCCGATCACGCTACGACGATCGCCATACCAGCACCAAAAGTTACAGGTCGCGACATATTCCTTGTCTTCGATATTTTTCGCAGCAACCTGGAATTTGAAGTTATCCCACTGATAACTGACGGTGGCATCCCAAAGCATATGGGAATCCACTTTGAATGAGCGGGTTTCCAAATCATCGCCATAGGTCGCTCCGACATAACGCACACCGGAGCCAACCGACAACCCGTTCATTACGCCACCCAATACCGTGTACTTGCCCCACAAAGAGCCAAGCCGTTTGGCGACCTGGTTGGGCTGGTTACCAATGACCGCATCACCGCGGATATCTTCGGTGATTTCAGGATCCAGGAAGGTCATGTTACCCACGACACTGATACTCGGGGTGATATTGGCCACCGCCTCAAGTTCAACGCCCTGACTTTCCACTTCGCCGATCTGCGTCAAATTACCTACCGTGTCATTGCGGGTCAGATTTTCATGACTGATATCAAAGACAGCAGCATTGAAGTAACCATCAAAGCCATCCGGCTGCACCTTTACACCTAGTTCGACCTGATCGCCCTGTTCCGGCTTGGCCGCATTATCATTCTGGTCCAGTTGAATGACCGGCTGGAAAAACTGCGAATAGCTGGCATAGGTAGTAACACCGCCATCAAACAGCCATGCAGCTCCGGCATTGGCCGTCCACTGCTCATCACTGACATCCAGATCGGCACTGGCATCTGCTTTGTTGCGGAACTCGGTATCGACCTTATCGAACCTGGTACCAAGAGTAAGAACCAGATGGTCCTGGATTTTTACCTGATCTTGCAGGTAGGCACCCAGTTGATAGCTGTCGGTGGTGCGACGTTGAAGATCCGCCTCCGTCAGCGGCTGTGCCACACCGGGGGTCGGACCATTCAACAGTACGATATCGCTTTCAGCGGAATACTGCGGGTTGTAGACATTCAACGTATTAGGCGCGTAGACGCCAGGGGCTATCTGCTCACCGACCACTGGATCATTGGCATAGTCCTTGCCATCGATTTTCAGCAACTGATAGTCCAGGCCAGCAAGAAGCGTATGCTCCATGCCATTGAAATCCCAGTTGTAGATAAAGCGGTTATCGGCATTCAAGCTGTCAGCATGGCCCTCTTCCGTGGAGATATAACGAACCACCTCGGTTCGGCCGGTCGGGACACCAAAGTCATCGGCATAGGCAAGGGCGTACATTTGCCGCAAATCCACTTCGATGCGGCCATAGCGGACATTTTGCTGGAATGAAACCTGATCACTGAAGTCATGATCCAGCTGGTAACCGAAGGTATATTGGGTTCGATCAAACCGCTCAAAATCCGGGTTTCCAACGGCGACATCGTCATCAATAAAACCGTTTCCACCCTCGCTTTTATTGAGTGTTCCCTCAGCAAGATGAAACTGCAGATAAGGATCGGAGTTATCTTCCTGATAGCTCGCCAGCAAGGTCAGGTTGGTTTTTTCACCCAGATTCAGCTTCATTGAAGGCGCAAACAGCACACGCTCCTGCTCGACATCATCAACCTGCGTGCCACTTTCCCTGGCCAGCGCAACGACTCGAAAAGCATGACCATCACCCACCGGCGCACCGGCATCCACAGATATCTGCTTGCGATCCCAGGTCCCATACTGCACACCTACAGATCCGAAGGAGTAATCCTGTGGTCGTTTGCTGATAACGTTAATGACACCACCGGGAGGGGTCTGGCCATAAAGGACCGAAGAGGGGCCGCGAAGGATTTCCACCCGCTCCAGCAGGAAAGGGTCAATCTGCCAGCTGTAGAAGCCGTTGGAATAGGTGCGGGTGCCATCACGATACAGACCGTTGTTAGCCTGTTTGAACCCTCGAACAATAAACCAGTCCTGCTTATTGTCCTCACCATAAAAACCGGCCTGGATACCGGGCGTATAACGCAATGCATCGCTGATGCTCACAGCAGCCCGGTCATTCATTTGCTCACGGGTCACGATGGAAATTGAGCGCGGGGTTTCACTGACCGGCGTGTCGGTCTTGGTCGCGGTCATGCTCCGTTGACCTACATAGCCGAAGTCATCGCCGCCGTAGGCGTCTTCAGACTGATCCGCATTTACCTCGATGGTTTGCAGCTCTTCTTGCTGTGTCGCATCCTGCTCTTCCGCCCATGCCGGCGTGGCGGCCAGGGCAATGGTAATGGCCAGAGCCAACGGATGACGGCTGGTTTGCAGCCCCCGGATCAGGCCAGTACTGGTCCGATTCCCCATGGTGGTTCTCCTAACGTTCGTAACGATCACAATAATAGGAATGATTCGCATCTGCATTATACAGATTGCCAAGCTGACAACCAGTGCACATTTATTTCGGTTTATTTGTCGCTTGGGTCAATCGATCAGGGATACACAGGTATCAAGGATGTCGGGCAAGCCGTTGATCAGACCCTCTTCCCTGACAATGCCAAGATGATCAGCCTGCAGGATTTCGCTATGCGCCAGGCAAGCGAATACCTGCAACCCTGCACGCAAGCGGTCTGCTCGACCCCGCGGCTCGCTGGCCCACCAGCTGTGTACCGGAGTCTCCAGCTGCGGTAATTGATATCCCCAGCACAGGGCGCGCAGGTGCTGTTCCACTGCCCAGGCATGCAGCAATTGGGACGCACTGTCAGCCATCACGGGCTCCACCGACTGCTCCTGGAGCCAGTGGCGGAAGAGCCCCGGCCATTGTGATGGCGCACCGTCCCGCAGCCGTTCGATGCAGCTATCCAGAGCCTTGCCGGTAAGCGTGGGCAGCAACATGCCCAGATGCTCCCGGAGCGTCTGTTGGGCCTCGGGCGACGTCCACTGATCTTCCGGTACTTCATGGCCCGGCACATAGGAATCCAGCAAACCGAGAAAGGCCACCGATTCCCCCGCGGCTTCCAGACGTTTGCCCAGCTCCATGGCCAGGGCCCCACCCAGCGACCAGCCCAGCAGATAATAGGGGCCTTGCGGTTGCGCCTGACGCAGGGTGCGGTAGTAACGTTCGGCCATTTCTTCCAGGGAAGGATCAAACCACCCTTCCTCCAGGAAACTGCGTGACTGCAGGCCATTGACCTGCCACTGCCCATCCAGCGCGCTCGCAATGGCTTGATAACCGGTCACGCGACCCGTGACCGGGTGCGGGCACCACAACACGGGCGCATCCGGGCTGTGATTCAATGGCGTGACCAGCGCCGGGTCGGCCTGGGCTTCACGAGGCGCCTCCGCCAGGGCCAGCAAGGCCAGCAACTCCTGACGGTACCGGCCACACAGGTGCTGAATACGCCGGGCATCATAGTGGCTGCTGGCGTAATCCCAGACCAGTTCCAGTTTCCCCGCAACGACCTGACCATTAATCGCCAGCGGAGCGGCCATGGGGTTGTTGTCTGCCTGTGGTTTGCCGCCACCCTGCAGCGGCGTAAAGCCCTGGATCAAGGCGTCGTCGTGGAACTGGCCCAGATAATTGAAGGTCACCGGCGCATCGGCACTGCCATTAAGCGGACTCTCCGTGAGATAACGCAAAACACCATAGTCCACTCCGCCATCGGCCTCGGTTTGCTTCAGTTGTTGTGACACCGCAAACAGGTTCTGGCGTGGGTCGCTGTCGTAGGGCAAGGCCAGCGGATATAGGCTGGTGAACCAGCCGAGCGTCCGGCTCAGGTCCAGCCCCGGAGCCAGGCGGTTCTCGCGACCGTGGCCTTCCAGGTTGACGGTAAGAGGTCGATTTGTCGTAGGAGCGTCGCTGGCGGCGCGATTTTCCACAATTGCGGTTCGCGCCGCGAGCGACGCTCCTACACGAGATTGCTGCAAGGTTCGTGTCAGTGCCGTCAGCAACAACGCCGGCACCGTTACCCCCAATTTGGTGGGCGCCTCCTGCAAAAGCCGGCGGGTGTCTTCGTGATTCAGGGACAAGGAAGCCGTCTGCTTTTCCCCATAGGCCGGCAAAGGCTCGCCGCGCTTTTCCGGTTTCTGCCCCAGCCAAAACGGCAGGCGTTGCTCGCCCTTCTCTTCCCACCATTGCTGCAGGGCCTGATGCCAGTCAGCCAGATTATGGGTCCGTTCCGGCAAGGCAATGTCCTTGCCTGCCTGCACCTGCTGGTAAGCATTCAACAGATCTTCCAGCAGGATTCGCCAGGACACCCCGTCCACAGCCAGGTGATGAATCACCAACAACAGGCGATCCGGCTGATCCGGTGCGGAAACATATAACGCTCGCAGCAACTCGCCGGTTTCAATGTTCAGGCTTTGCTGGGTCTGTTCACACAGTGCTGCAACCTGGTCTTCACTGGAGGCTTCACGCCACCACAGCAGCTCCCCCGGCGGTGTGTCGACAGACAGACATTCCTGCTGCCAGCCCTCTGCGTGATTGGTGAACCGCAAACGCAACGCATCGTGCTGTCGATACAAGGCGTGCAAGGTGGCCTCCAGTGCCTGCCGCTCCATCGGCGCGTCCAGAGCCAGCCACAAATGCTGGTTCCAGTGACTGGGGCTGGGCGGGTTCAGGGAGAAGAAGTGTTGCTGGATCGGCAGCAATGAAACCGGCCCCTGCATGGGCGCCTGGGAAATAACGGTTGCCTCTGCACTGACCACCACGGCCGCCAGATCCTTGAGCAACGGTTGCTCGAAGAGTGCTTTGGGGCTGACTGCCAGACCCTGCTGCCTGGCGCGGCTCACTACCTGGAGTGCCAGAATGGAATCGCCGCCCAGGGCAAAGAAGTGGTCGTCACGGCTGACGTTATCCACGCCCAGTAATGGCTGCCAGATATCGGCGAGAATTTTTTCGTTGTCGGTTTGTGGGGGCTCGCCTTGACCAGTGGTTTGCCATTGCGGTTCCGGCAAGGCTTTGCGGTCCACCTTGCCCGCCGGGGTTAACGGCAGAGCTTCCAGGGTGATCAGCTGACTGGGGACCATGTAGTCCGGCAGGGAGGCGGACAAGTCGGCGAGGATAGCGGCAACATCCAGCGCCTCGCTGCGCTCGGTTCGCGGCTCTAGCCCCGCTCCTACCGGGGGGCGTGGGACAATGTAGGCGACCAGGCGATCACCGGTGGGGGATGGTTGGGCTACCACCGCTGCGTCGCGAATTGTGTCGAAGGCCAGCAGGCGGCTTTCGATTTCCCCCAGCTCAATGCGGAAGCCGCGAATCTTCACCTGCTGGTCCACCCGACCCAGGTATTCCATGACGCCGTCGTCGCGGAATTGCACCAGGTCCCCGGTGCGGTACATGCGCTCGCCGGGTTCACCGAACGGATCGGGAAGAAAGCGTTCGGCGGTCAGGTCCGGGCGGTCATGGTAGCCACGGGCCAGCCCCACTTCATTACCGATATAGAGTTCACCGGCCACACCAACAGGAACACGATTAAGATCCTGATCCAGCACATAGAGTTTTCGAGGGCCGACGGCGGTTCCGATGGGGGCATAGGCACTGGTGAGCGTATCCCCCGGATAGGCCGCCCACAGCATGGGCGTGACCACGGTTTCCGTGGGGCCATAACCGTTAAGAATGCGCTGCGGTTTCAGCACCTGTTGCATGCGCTCGAAGGTTTCCCGGGTAAAGGCTTCGCCCCCCAGGGTCCAGGATCGGACCTTTAGTTCAGGCTTTTCCTGCTCAATCCAATCCAGTAACGGCCCCACATAGCTGGGTGGAAAACAGGCGATGGTGACGTTTTCTTTTTCCAGCACCTCGCAACATTTTTCCGCACTCCATAGTTCCTGGTCGCGGATGACCACGCGGGAGCCAAAGGCCAGTGGCACCGTCCAGCGCTCCACGGCCCCATCGAAACTGATGGAGGCAAACTGCAGTTCCACATCCTCCGGCGTCATGCCGTAGCGCTCGCCGATGGTCTGCACATGCATGGACAGACCGCCGTGGGTCAGTGCCACTCCCTTGGGTTTACCGGTGGAACCGGAGGTGTAAATGACGTAGGCAAGCTGGTCGGGATGCGGTTCGTTATGCAGGTTTGTCGGGGAATAACGTTGCAGAGCCAGTGTCTCCACTCGCACCGGGGTTAGTCCATCAACACGGGGCAGGCTCTCAGCCAGATCCGACGAGGTCAGCAACAGGCTCGCACCACTGTCTTCCAGCATGTAACGCAAACGATCCGCAGGGTACCCCGGGTCCAGCGGCAGGAAGGCGCCTCCGGCTTTCATCACCGCCAGAAAGGCTTCGATCATGGTGACGCCGCGCTCGAAGGAAACGCCCACCACCTCATCGGCGGCGACGCCCTGTTCGATCAGATAACGGGCCAACTGGTTGGAGCGGGCTTCCAACTCGGCAAAGGAAACCCGGGTATTGCCATGCACCAGGGCAATGGCATTTCCCTGCTCGGCGGCCTGCCGGGAAAGCAGGGACACAAAGCTCTCCGACTGCCACTCACCGCTGCCCTGCCCCCACTGTTCCAGCCGGGGCAGATCGTCGCCGGCCACCTCGATAGTACCCAGACGACACTGACCATCGCTGAAGGCATCCAGCACAGCGTCCATGGCCTGCTGCAAACGCCTGGCGGTTTCGCCATGAAAACGGTCCGCGGCATAGGTCAGCGTCAGTGCCAGCGCCCCGTTGTCGCTTTCGTGCACATCCAGCGCCAGATCAAAGAGTGCATGGGGGACGCCCTGGGACAGCGGCGTAATGGTGACATCCTGGTCCAGATGACGGCTGCCGCCATCGCGACGCTGATAGTTGAACAGCACCTGGAACAGGGGCGTTTCGCCCGGCTCTCTTTGCGGAGACAGGGACGCCACCAGCTGGTCAAAGGGCAGCACCTGATGAGCCTGGGCATCCAGCATGGTCTGATGCAACTTCCCCACCCATTCATTCACCGTTAGCGCCGCTTGCGGTTTGCCGCGTATCACCAGGGTGTTCACAAAGAAACCCACCAGCGCTTCCACTTCCGAGCGCTCGCGATTGGCGACCGGCACGCCCACCGGAATATCACGGCGACCACCAACCGCAGCCAGTGCCCATTGCCAGGCAGCCAGCACCACGGTGAACAGGGTGGTGTCGTTGTCACGGGCCAGCTTTTGCAGCGCCGCCTGCAAGTGTTGCGGCAGGGTCCATTGCACACTGGCCGCCTGACGCAAAGCGTTCTTTTCCGGGTTGCGATCATGGGCAATCAACAACGGCGGCTGAGCTCTCTCCTGTTGATCATGACCCAGTTGTTCCCGCCAATAGGCCAACTGCCGGTCCCGCTCACCGGCATCCAGCCAGGCCTTTTGCCAGAGGGCATAGTCCGCGTACTGAATGGACAAGGGAGACAGGGGCGCATCGGACAGATAGGCACGGGCCAGGTCGGTAAAGAACACGTCCATGGACCAGCCATCGGAGACCAGATGGTGCATGACCAGTTGTAGCCGCCATTGCTGATCGGTCACTTGCAGCAGCTGCACGCGCAACGGGTTGTCCCGCTCCAGTACAAAGGGTCGCCGGGCATGTTCGTCCGCCAGGGTCTGGCGGGCATTGTCATCCAGCGCTCGGGCATCACGCTGCTCCACGGACAGGGGCGCGGCTGCAATCCATTGCTGCGCCTGGCCATTTTCCTCTACAAAACGGGTGTGCAGACTGTCGTGCCGATCTGCCACCGCTGCCACGGCACGCAATAGGCGCGCCACATCCAGCGGACCTGACAACATAAAGGCGGCAGTCAGATGGTAGGCCGTGTTATCCGGTTCCAGTTGATGGATAGTCCACAAACGTTGCTGGGCCGGCGCCAGTGGAATTCGTTTCGGGCGGTGCCCGGCGACAATAGGCAACCGCTCAAAGGGAATGCCCTTTTCACTCAGCTTCTGCAGAAAGACGGCCTGCTTGCTTTCATCCAGCGCCATAAAACGCTGGGCCAGTGCTGCCTTATCAAGTTGACTCATAAATCTTCCAGGTCATCCAGCAGGTCGGCCATGGCCGCCAGATCGTCGTCTTCCTGCTGTTTTGCTTCACCGTTGTGCTGGTCCACCAGGGCCGCCAGCGCCTGCAGGGAGTCGGCCTCGAACAGGGCACGCAGGGGCACAGCCACCCCCCAACGATCACGTAAAGCCGCCACCACACGGGTGGCCAGCAGGGAGTGTCCGCCCAACGCGAAGAAATTATCATCCAGCCCGACGCGAGACTGGCCGAGCAGTTCTTCCCACAGGCCCGCCAGTTGCTGTTCCGTCTCCGTCTGCGGCGCACGATATTCCCGGGCCTGCCATTGCGGGGCCGGCAGGGCCTTGCGGTCCAGCTTGCCGTTGGGTGACAGGGGCATCTTTTCGAGCACCATGAACAGTGACGGCACCATGTAGTCGGGCAAGGCACCGGCCAGAGCCTGCTGCCAACGCTCCCGGTTATCGGATTCGCTGGCCACATAGGCCACCAGCTGATCCCCCGCCTCGCCGGGATGGGCCACCACCACGGCGTCGTCCACATCCGGCTGCTGCTTGAGCTGTTGCTCGATTTCTCCCAGCTCGATGCGCAGGCCACGAATCTTCACCTGATGATCCAGGCGGCCCAAATATTCGAGAATGCCGTCGGCCCGCTGCACCACCTGATCGCCGGTGCGATACATTCTGCTTCCCGGCTCCCCGAAGGGATTGGGGAGAAACCGTTCCGCCGTCAGGTCCGGGCGACCGAAGTAGCCCCGGGCCAGACCGATACCGGCCAGATAGAGTTCACCGGGAATCCCCCTCGGCACCGGATTGAGATCGGTGTCCAGCACATGCAGCTGGATATTGCTGATCGGCGCACCGATGGGCACGGTGTGACCCGCTTCAGAGCGGCATCGCCAGTAGCTCACATCGATGGCCGCTTCCGTGGGGCCATACAGGTTGTGCAGCTGCACATCATCCCGTGCCGCAAAGACCGTCTTCTGCAGCTCGCTATCCAGCGCCTCGCCGCTGCAGATCAGTCGCTTCAGATGCGGCAGGTCCTGCAGGCCGGTGGCACTCACGAAGGCGTTGAGCATGGAGGGCACAAAGTGCAGCGTGGTGACGCCTTCATCCCCTATCACCTGTTGCAACCACACCGGATCCGCATGGGCCTCCGGCGGGGCCACAGCAAGTCGCGCCCCCACCATCAATGGCCAGAAAAATTCCCACACGGACACATCGAAACTGAACGGCGTCTTCTGTAACACGCAGTCGCGATCATTCAGGGGATATTCGCTCTGCATCCACAGCAAACGATTTTCCAGGGCCGCCTGGGTATTGAGCACGCCCTTGGGTTTGCCAGTGGACCCGGAGGTATAGATCACATAGATCGCCTGGTCCGGGTGCCATTGCACCACCGGGGGTGTGGTCGGCTGGTCGCTCACATCCAGCTCGTCCAGACACCACATGGGCACCGCCTGCGGCCAGCTTGCCAGCAGACTGCTGTTGGTCAGCAGTAATGCCGGCGACGCGGCATCCAGAATGTAGGCCAGACGATCCTGTGGATAGGACGGGTCCAGCGGCACATAGGCTCCACCGGCACGGGTGATGGCAAGGATGCCGATCACCAATTCCAGAGAACGGGGCAGCCCGATGGCCACCCGCACTTCCTCTTTCACGCCGGCGCGGCGCAGGCGATTGGCGAGCTGGTTTACCCGGCGATCCAGTTGCGCATAGGACAGCTGTTGCTCGCCCATGGTCAGCGCAATGGCATCCGGTATTTTCTGTGCCTGCAGGCTTAACCGTTTGGGAACCGCAGTAAAATCACCCCAGCGTTTCCGGGTGTCATTGAAGGTCTGCTGCGCGCGGATTTCTTCATCGGTGAGCAGATCGATATCCGCCAGCAATTGCTGTGGATCGTGCAGCAATGCCTCCAATAGAAGACCAAAATGTTCACGCAAACGGGCAATGGTTTCCGGTTTGAACAGGCCGGTGTCGTAGCCGACAAAGCCCTGTAGCTGCTGCTCGTCTTCAAGAATATCCAGGGCCAGTTCAAACTGCGCACCCGCCGCACCGGGATCAAAGGGCGTCACCAACGCTTCCGGCCACTGCGGAGCAAAGTTCTGGCTGAGTCGCTGGTGGTTGAACACCACCTGGAACAGCGGATGGCGATCCAGATTTCGGTCCACAGCCAGGGCGTCCACCAGGCCTTCAAAGGGCAGCGCCTGGCGGCCCTGGGCCTCACCGATAAATTGCTGAATCGCCGCCACCTGTTCGGCAAAGGATTGCGGCTGATCAAAGTCCGCAGGAATCACCAGCGTATTGATAAAGCAGCCCAGCAGGGTTTCGGTTTCCGCCTGCAGCCGACCGGCCACCGGTACACCCACACGCACCTGTGACTGCCCGCTGTAGCGGTGCAGCAATGTCTGCCAGACACTGAGCAACAAGGTGGATACGGTGGAGCCCAGTTCCCCGGCACGCAGTTTCAATCCGGCCAATTGTTCATCGGTAAACCGAATCGGCTGGCGGGCGCCGCCTGCCTTGTCGCCTCGTGGAAAATCCGTGGGCAGGGCCAGGGGTTCTCCACCCTCTCCCAGCTGCTCCACCCACCACCGGGTCTGGGTGCGAGCCTCGTCGCTGTCCAGCCATTGTTGCTGCCAGGCGGCATAATCCGCGTACTGAATCTTTGCGGGCGATGCCGTCAGGGCATCACCCTGATGGGCCTGCCGATACAGCTCGCTCAGCTCCGTCAAAAGCAACTGCATGGAAACACCGTCACCGACGATGTGATGCTGCACCAGCAACAGGTGATAGCGTTGATCGGCCAGCTTGATGGCCAGCACCCGCAACAGGTTGTCACCGGCCAGATCGAACGGCTGACTCAGCACCTGATGTTGCACTTTTTCTGCAGCGGCTTCCGGGGCATTTTCCTGCGACAGATCCTGCCACTGAATCTTGATAACCGCGTCATCAAGGATGCGCTGACGTGGAGCACCCCCCGCATCCACAAAACGGGTGCGCAAACTTTCGTGGTTGGCCACCAGAATATTCAGCGCCTGTTGCAGGGCATCGCGATGTAGTTCTCCACGCACCTCCAGGCCCAGCGGCATATGGTACGCCCCGTTATCCGGCTCCAGTTGCTGCACAAACCACAACCGACGCTGCGCTGCCGAACAGGGAAGATCACCACTGCGCGGCACCGGCCTGATTGCCGGCATGGCTGCAACTGACTGACACAACGCGGCACAGTGCTTCAGAACCGGTTGCTCGAAGATGCGGTTTAGCGGCAGGTTCAGTTGATGCTGATGGCGCAGACGGTTGACCATCTGTACGGCCAGCAGTGAATGACCCCCGAGGTTGAAGAAATGGTCATCACGGCTGACAGTTTCCACACCCAGCAATGGCTGCCAGATTTCCGCGAGAATTTTCTCGTTGTCGGTTTCCGGTGCGTCCCCCTCACTGCTGCCCTGCCATTGCGGTTCCGGCAGCGCCTTGCGATCCACCTTGCCCGCCGGGGTCAGCGGTAGTTGCTCCAGCGTCATTAACTGGCTGGGGACCATATAGTCCGGCAGGGACTGGGAAAGAGAAGCCAGAATGGTCTCGATCTCGGTTCGCGGCTCCAGCGCCGCGCCTGCAGGATCGCGTAGCACGATATAGCCAACCAACCTGTCACCCGCCGGTGAGGGCTGAGCCACCACCACTGCCTCGCGGATTTGATCAAACGCCAATAGCTGACTTTCGATTTCCCCAAGCTCAATGCGGAAGCCGCGAATCTTCACCTGCTGGTCTACCCGGCCCAGATATTCCATGACGCCGTCGTCGCGGAATTGCACCAGGTCCCCGGTGCGGTACATGCGCTCGCCGGGCTCACCAAAAGGATCGGGGAGGAAGCGCTCTGCGGTCAGGTCCGGGCGGTCGTGATAGCCACGGGCCAGGCCCACTTCGTTACCAATATAGAGTTCACCGGCCACACCAACAGGAACCCGATTAAGATCCTGGTCCAGCACATAGAGTTTTCGTGGACCGACGGCGGTACCGATGGGCGCGTAGGCACTGGTCAGCGTATCCCCCGGATAGGCCGCCCACAGCATGGGCGTGACCACGGTTTCCGTAGGCCCATAGCCGTTAAGAATCCGCTGCGGCTTGAGCACCTGCTGCATGCGCTCGAAGGTTTCCCGGGTAAAGGCTTCCCCCCCCAGGGTCCAGGAGCGAACCTTTAGTTCAGGCTTTTCCTGCTCGATCCAATCCAGTAACGGACCCACATAGCTGGGAGGAAAACAGGCGATGGTGACGTTTTCTTTTTGCAGCACCTCGCAACATTTTTCCGCACTCCATAGTTCCTGGTCGCGGATGACCACGCGGGAGCCGAAGGCCAATGGCACCGTCCAACGCTCCACGGCCCCATCGAAACTGATGGACGCAAATTGCAGTTCCACATCCTCCGGTGTCATGCCGTAGCGCTGCCCGATGGTCTGCACGTGCATGGACAGGCCGCCGTGGGTCAGAGCCACTCCCTTGGGTTTGCCAGTAGAGCCGGAGGTGTAGATCACGTAGGCAAGCTGATCCGGATGGGGACCGTTATTCACTCGGCCATAGGCGTACCCATCCAGCAACAACCGGTCCACCGCCACAGGTTGCACGGCCGCAACCGACGGCAAGACATCCATCAGGTTCGACGAGGTCAGCAACAGGCTCGCACCACTGTCTTCCAGCATGTAACGCAAGCGATCCGCAGGGTACCCCGGGTCCAGCGGCAGGAAAGCCCCGCCGGCTTTCATTACCGCCAGGAAGGCTTCGATCATGGTGACGCCGCGCTCGAAGGAAACACCCACCACCTGATCGGCTTTGACACCCTGTTTGATGAGATAACGGGCCAACTGATTGGAGCGGGCTTCCAGCTCGGCAAAGGAGACACGGGTGTCACCATGCACCAGGGCAATGGCATCCCCCCTTGCTGACGCCTGCTGGGCAAACAGGGACACGAAACTGTCGGGGGCCCATTCACCGCAGCCCTCTCCCCAGGTTTGCAGACGAAACAGGTCATCACCGAGGCTATCCAGTTCGGCAAGCGGGCCATCCTGACTTTCTGCCAGTGACAACAGTGTCTGCCTGAATGCGGTCGCCATACGGTCCACCAATGCCACCGGCAAGGCGCCCGTGTCATGGGCAAACAGCATCTCCAGATGTTCACCAGGCAACACCGCCACGGTCAGCGGATAGTGGGTAAACTCATGACTGGTCGGCGTGCCCAGTTGCAGGCCGCTGTGATCGCCACCCAGCAGGGCTTCATCCAGCGGATAGTTTTCGAAGACCAGCAAGGTATCGAACAAGCTTTCCCCTCCCCAGCCGGCCTCCTGTTGCACCTCGAACAGCGGCGCATGACCGTGTTCGCGCAGGGAAGCATTGTCCGCCTGCAATGCCTCCAGCCACTGATCCACGGGCTGGTCGCCATCCAGCGGTACGGTCATCGGCAGGGTATTGATGAACAGCCCCAGCATGCTGTCGCTGCCGGCCAGTTCCGCCGGGCGACCGGCCACGGTATTACCGAACACTACCCGACGTTGTCCGGTAAATTGTCCCAGCACCCGGGCCCAGGCTCCCTGTACCAGGGTGTTGATGGTCAGCCCCTTGTCGCGAGCCGCCTGACGCAGGGCCCGGCTGGTGGCCTCGTCGAAGGTAATGGGATGACGGCGGAAGGCACCTTTCTCTTTCGACCCTACCGACTCCACCAGACGAGTGGGCGCCTGCAGGGGGGCGAGATAGTCCTGCCAGAACGCCCGTGTCGCATCCCGGTCCTGCTGCTGCAGCCAACGCAGGTAAACGCCATACTCTTTTGGGGCAGCAGGCAGGGAATGGCCGTGATACAAGGCCATCAGCTCGGTGAGCAACACCCCGGTGCTCCAGCCGTCCATAAGAATATGGTGCAGGGTAAAGACGCACTGCCAGGTTTCGTCGTCAGTCCGCAGCAAGTCCACCCGCCACAGCGGCGGGTTTTCCAGATCGAACCCCTGCTCCAGCAATTGCTGGCAGTAGCGATCCGCATCACCTTGCGACCGCAGGTCTACCTGCTGCCACGGCAGAACAACCTGATCCCCAGGCCAGGTTGCCTGATGGCGCTGTTCCGCCAGGTGATACGGCAGCAGCGCAGTGCGCAACACCGCATGGCGTTGCAGCAATTGCTGCCAGGCCTGTTTCATCCGCTGCGGCGACAGTCCCGTCAGTGGCAGTATCAACTGGTTCACATAGGTGCTGTTGCGGTCGCTCAAACGGGAGTGGAACAGCAATCCGGACTGCAAGGGTGACAGGGGCAGAATCTGCTCCGGCCGTGACGGTAACGCATCCAGTTGCGACTGGCTCAGGGATGCCAGCGGCATATCCGCCGGGGTCAGGATCGGCGGCGCCTGCTCGCAATGGCAGGCCAGCCGCTCGCATTGTTCCAGCCATTGGGCGACCAGCACTTCACCCTGCTCCCGGGACACACCCTTGCCATCCACGTCGATACGCAGACGCAGCGCGCCCTCCTGCTGATCCGCGTTGATGGTCAGTGGCGCATCCGCCGGGGCATCCGGCGCCTGCCACAGGCCCATTTCCCTGACGCTGACACCCGGCAGGGAGTCATGGCGAAACTGGCCCAGATAGTTGAACAGCACGTCCAGGTGGTGATCCGCGTCCGCCAGCTTGCCCTGCTGACACAGCAGGCCATAACCCAGGCCGCCATGGGCAGGTTGGCGCAGTTGCTCTTTCTGCCATTTGATGGATGCAGCAAGATCCCCCTGACAATCCAGTCGCTGGGGGTAGAGGCTGGTGAACCAGCCCACCGTGCGGCTCAGATCCAGACCGGCATGACTGTCGGCACGGCCATGGCTTTCCCGATGGATACGTACCGTGTCGCGGCCACAATAATCCGCCAGCGTCCCGGCCAGCGCGATCAACAGAAATTCTTCCAGATTCAGTGACGCATAACGGTCCGCACTTTTTACCCAACGACGCAATGTCTTCGCATCGGTCTGACACTCGAACCGGGCAGGCCCCGAGTCTTGATGCATCGGAAACAGGGGCGCCAGGGTTTGTGTAGCCTGCTGCCAGTACGGCAGTTCTTTCTCGGCCTCGGGAACGAAATGCTGGTTCAGTGCCTGGCGCCAGTCCTGCAGGTTATGGGTCTTGCGCGGCAGACTGGCGTCGCCTCCTTGCTGCAGTTGCTGGTAAGCACTGAACAGATCTTCCAGCAGGATTCGCCAGGACACCCCGTCCACGGCCAGATGGTGAAGGGTCAACAGCAGTTGCGGTGCATCCCCAACAATATAGAGCGCCTGCAGCACCTTACCGTCGGCAGGGCCAAGCCCACCCTGCGCCGCCGCCATGGCATGAGAAATGTCGGACTCACTGCGGGCTTCAACCACCTGCAGCAAGGGGCGCGTGCTTTCTGCCACACACTGCGCCTGTTGCGGATCGGTGGCGGAAAAGCGCAGGCGCAAGGCATCGTGCTGGGCCACCAGCATCTGCAATGCCACCTCCAACCGCTCGGGATCAAACGCGTCCTGGACGGAAAAATGGATGTACTGATTGCAGAGGGACAGGCCTCGCTGTTCGATAAAACGCTGCTGGATGGGCAGCAAACCAACCGGACCCGACAACGGTTCCTGACTGGCCGCATTGCCCGTCACGACCCGGGCGGACGCTGCCAATGCACGCAGAGAGGGTTGCTCGAACAGGTCTTTGGGTGTCAGCGCCAGCCCCTGTTGGCGGGCCTTGCTGACGATCTGCAAAGCCAGAATGGAATCGCCACCCAGGGCAAAGAAGTGGTCGTCACGGCTAACGTTACCCACGCCCAGTAATGGCTGCCAGATATTGGCGAGAATTTTTTCGTTGTCGGTTTGTGGAGCCTCACCCTCACTGCTGCCCTGCCATTGCGGTTCCGGCAAGGCCTTTCGGTCCACCTTGCCCGCCGGGGTTAACGGCAGAGCTTCCAGGGTCAGCAACTGGCTGGGCACCATGTAGTCCGGCAGAGTTTCAGAAAGGCTTTCCAGAATTGTTCGCGGCTCGAGCGCCGCTCCTACCGGGGGACGTGGGACGATGTAGGCGACCAGGCGATCGCCGGTGGGGGACGGTTGGGCGATCACCGCCGCGTCGCGGATTTGATCAAAGGCCAGCAGGCGACTTTCGATTTCCCCCAGCTCGATACGGAAGCCGCGAATCTTCACCTGCTGGTCCACCCGGCCCAGATATTCCATGACGCCGTCGTCGCGGAATTGCACCAGGTCCCCGGTGCGGTACATGCGCTCGCCGGGCTCACCGAACGGATCGGGGAGAAAGCGTTCGGCGGTCAGGTCCGGGCGGTCGTGGTAACCCCGGGCCAGGCCCACTTCATTACCGATATAGAGTTCACCGGCCACACCAACAGGAACACGATTAAGATCCTGATCCAGCACATAGAGTTTTCGTGGACCGACGGCGGTACCGATGGGGGCGTAGGCACTGGTGAGCGTATCCCCCGGATAGGCCACCCACAGCATGGGCGTGACCACGGTTTCCGTAGGCCCATAGCCGTTAAGAATCCGCTGCGGCTTCAGCACCTGCTGCATGCGCTCGAAGGTTTCCCGGGTAAAGGCTTCGCCCCCCAGGGTCCAGGAGCGGACCTGTAGTTCAGGCTTTTCCTGCTCGATCCAATCCAGTAACGGCCCCACATAGCTGGGCGGGAAACAGGCGATGGTGACGTTTTCTTTTTCCAGCACCTCGCAACATTGTTCCGCACTCCATAGTTCCTGGTCGCGGATGACCACCCGGGAGCCGAAGGCCAATGGCACCGTCCAGCGCTCCACGGCCCCATCGAAACTGATGGAGGCGAATTGCAGTTCCACATCCTCCGGTGTCATGCCATAGCGCTCACCGATGGTCTGCACATGCATGGACAAACCGCCGTGGGTCAGTGCCACGCCTTTGGGTTTGCCGGTGGAGCCGGAGGTGTAAATCACGTAGGCAAGCTGGTCGGGATGCGGTTCGTTATGCAGGTTTGTCGGGGAATAACGTTGCAGAGCCAGTGTCTCCACTCGCACCGGGGTTAGTCCATCAACACGGGGCAGGCTCTCAGCCAGATCCGACGAAGTCAGCAACAGGCTCGCGCCGCTGTCTTCCAGCATGTAACGCAAACGATCCGCAGGGTACCCCGGGTCCAGCGGCAGGAAGGCGCCGCCGGCTTTCATCACCGCCAGGAAGGCTTCGATCATGGTGACGCCGCGCTCGAAGGAAACGCCCACCACCTCATCGGCGGCGACGCCCTGTTCGATCAGATAACGGGCCAACTGGTTGGAGCGGGCTTCCAACTCGGCAAAGGAAACCCGGGTATCGCCATGCACCAGGGCAATGGCATTTCCCTGCTCGGCGGCCTGCCGGGAAAACAGGGACACCATACTGGTTGCCTGCCATTCACCCTGGCCCTGTTCCCGGGCAGACAGCCATTTCTGATCCTCATCGGAAAGGATCGTCAGTGCGGACAAGGTTCGGGAGGCATCTTCCAGAAACTGTTCCAGCAGGCTCTCGAACCCGGCCTGCAGGCAATCGGCAATACGCTCATCCAGCGCTCCGTCACCATACACCAGACGCAGACTCAGGCCGCCTTGCTGATCCGGCCATACATCCAGCACCAGATCGAACGGCGTTTCCGTCACCGGCAGATCCTCTACCCGGACGACGAGGTTGCCCAGATTCAGACTCATGCCCGCGCCCTGCTGGCGATAATTGAACGCCACCTGGAATAAAGGATGGCGCCCCTGACTTCGCGACGGGCAAAGTCGATCCACCACTTTTTCGAACGGCAGCTCCTTGTGCTGCTTGGCGCCTTCCAGGGATTGGTGAATGCGGGTAATCCATTCACTGACGGTGTCACCGGGACGAGGCGTCCCCTGCACCACCAGGTTATTCACAAAAAAACCGATCAACCCATTGTTGGATCCATTGCGGTTCGCGCTGGGCACACCCACCCGCACGTTATCCTGTCCTGTGATGCGGGCAAGCAGGTATTCCAGAACGGCCAGCAACACGGTGAAGCGGCTGACACCCTGCCGGGAGGCCAGCGCTTTCAACGCCTGGTTTTGTTGAACAGAAAGGGAAAAATCACGAAAACAGGCTTTCTGCGCTGCTGCGGTATTTTTCAGCGAAGGCAATGCCAGTGGCTCGCCTTCATGCTGCAAGGTCTCTTGCCAGTATGCGAGTTGCTGCGCTGCCGTCTCACCGGTCAGCCACTGTTGCTGCTCCTCGGCAAAAGCCGGGTACTGTCTTTCCAGCGGAGGAAGCGGCATCTCACGACCATCACGCAGAGAGTTATAGATAAGGAAAAACTCCTGCATGAAGACACCCAGAGACCAGGCATCGCCGGCAATATGATGCAGGGACACCATCAAGGCGTGGACCGGCTTGCCATTGATATCCCCCAGACTGGCCAGGCGATAGCGCAACAGCCCACCCACCGCCAGATCAAAAGGCATGGCATTCTGTTGGCTAGCCAGGGAATAGGTGGCCGCTACCGGGTCTGACTGATCACTGACATCATCGATGACCAGCGCCCTGTCCTGGTGGGCGTCAATGGTCTGCCAGGCCTGGCCGTCAAATTCCGCGAACCGGGCACGGAGGATATCGTGACGGGCTAAGACCACATTCATGGTGGCCTGAAGCGCCGAAATATCCAGCTCCCCTTCCAGCCAGAAAAGACCTCCCAGATTGTACGCGGTGCTGTCTGGGGATAACCGACTGAAAACCCACAAGCGTTGCTGGGAGTAGGAGAGCGGCGCCCAATGCGGCCCGGGACGGGCAGACAGGGAAGCAGACCCGGTCATGTCAGCTCCTTTACAAATTGCGTGACAGAGAATCAGGCCTGAGCGTCGCGCAGACGCCTGGGTCGCTGGTCAGTCCATACCTGGTTGATATGCTCCAGGCAGTGAGCCTTGTTGCCACTGATCCCCACGGGCTGCCAGCCAGCAGGAACGGGACGGTAGGTAGGCCAGATGCTGTACTGTTCCTGGTCGTTAATGACCACGTGAAATTCGGTATCGGGGTTATCAATACTCATGGTTTCCTCGCCTTGTCGGCATGATCCGTTGCGCCGGGAGTCAGGCCCCGGCTTCACGGAGGGCGTGCACGCTGTGTCTGGCGGACTGACCGTCCAGCTCGATGAGCTGGCCGGCGTCCATTTTCAACAGCCGATCCGCCCGGTCGAAGTAATGATCGTCGTGGGTGATGGCAATAATGGTTTTGCCCTGTGCCTGCAGACGCGGCAATAACGCGTGGTAGAAAAACTGCCGGAACTGCGGGTCCTGATCCGCCGCCCATTCATCCAGTAACAGACAGTCGCGCTGCTCCATGACCGCCATCAGCAACGCCAGCCGCTTGCGCTGCCCCTGGGAGAACCGGATGTCACTGAGCCGCCCATCCGCCTGGCGCACCTTGTGCTGCATACCCAGGGTCTTCAGCCAGTCGTCCACCTCGTCGACGCGCACCTCGGCGCCGTCACCCTGCAACAGGCGATTGAACAGGTAGAAGTCAGTAAAGACCGAGGAAAAAAGCTGTCGATAAGCGACCCGGTTGTCTTCGGTAATGGGCTGGCCATCCACGCTCAAGGCACCCTGCAGGGGGCGATAGAGACCGGTCAGCAGCCGCGCAAAGGTGCTCTTGCCACTGCCGTTGCCCCCCTGGACAAAAATCAGCTCACCCCGCTTTACGGTCAGGTCCAGCGGACCGACCTCAAACCCGGCCACACCATCCTGATCCGGATAACGGTAGCAGGCACCCTTCAGTGACAACTGCTTGAAGCCGGCCAGTGACTCCCCCTTCGGCGCAAAGTCGGTATTCCCTTCTGCCAACTGCAACCCGGCAAGCTTTTTCAGGGACACTCGCGCCGCCAGCAGGGTGGGCAATGCGGCCACAGCGCCAATCAGGGGGGTGCGCAGCAGCAGAATGGTGAGCGCAAAAACCGAAGCGGTATTGGCGCTGGCCCAGCCCAGCCCGGACGACAGATAGAACAGCACGCCGATCAGGGCCAGCATCAGCACATTGGCCATATTGCCGGCCACGCCATTGAAAATATCCGCGCGGGTGACGTGGTCACGGTAGGCACGGGCGTGATCGTCAAACTCTTCCTGGTAGAAACGCGCCGCCCGGGCGCGGTTCAGGGCCAGCTCCTTGCGCCCGTCAATCATGGCCTGGTAATCCTGGTACAGGTGATCATCACCCTCCCGTACCTTGCCCACATGAAAGTTGATCCGCCCCACCAGCCAGATGCCCATCCCTGCGGTCGCCACCAGCCATACCACGGTGACGGCAAACAGGGCCGGCGACAGCCAGGCCAGCCAGCTCAGAGCCGCCACACTGAGCGCGGCGCCGTAAACCAGCTCGGGCAGATGCACAAAAGCGATAGTGAGATTACGGGTATCGGTACTGAGTGCCGCCAGCAGAGGCGGCCCCCCCACCTTTTCCAGTTGCTCAATATCCGTGGCCAACACACGGCGCACCAGATCGCGCCGCAGGCCATAGACCATGCGATGCCCCAGCCGGTGGAGGGTGACCTGGGCACCGGTGGCAGTGGCCAACAACGCCAGCAGCAGCAGGGTAAACTGCATCAACACCATGCCCAGCTCCGCCCCTCCGGCCAGTAATCGCTGACTGATGAATGCCAGCACGGCCACACTCAGCAAGGCACTGAGCACACTGAGCACAACGACAGCCACAAAGGTTGCTTTGCGACCGGAAAACAGCAAATCCGGCAAGGTCATGACAGTGGTCCGCCTCCATGGCTGATACAAAAACGAATCGCAATGATATTGATTCTTATTTATATATCAACCATAAAATGATGACCCTTTGCCCGGATGTGACGGCTATCATGGACATACCGGTACCCACTGCTGACCTGCCTGCTCCCGCAGGGCACAATAGGGTGACCCGTTTGCCGAAACCCGGTGCCCGGACCCTTTTTTCCTGTTCACTTGTCGGCCCTTTCATGCAACAACCCCTTAGCCAGCGCGGCCAGAAGCGTCAGCAAGCCATTCTCGAAGCCGCCACGGAAACGTTCCTGCAGCATGGCTACGAAGGCACGACTCTGAACATGATCATTGCCCGGGCCGGTGGCTCCAGGCGCAGCCTCTATGACTATTTTGGTGACAAACAGGGGCTGTTCAGTGCGGTGATTCGCTATCACACCGACAAGCTGGTTGAGGACGTTCGCGCCATCGATGTCACCGGGATGCCGGCGCGGGAAGGGCTGACCGTGCTTGCCCGCAACTTCGTGTTTGCGTTGCTGGAACCGGTCAACCTGGAGTTGTACCGACTGTTGATCACCCAGGCACCGGCCTTTCCGGAACTGGCTCGCAGCGCGTATCTGGCGGGCCCGGCGTTGTTGCTCAATGAGCTGGAGAAATATCTGGATCACCTGCAACGACAGGGGCAATTACCTGCCTCACTGCCCACCCCGCACACTGCCCGTCAGTTCCTGGGTATGGTGAAAGCCGAGTTCCAGCTGTGCGCGCTTTTATCCCCGGAGCGAATGCCGCCAGACAGTGCGATTGACGCACATATTGGCGATTGCGTGGCGCTCTTGTTAGACAACCGCTAGTCCGACCATTGGCACCTTCCATCTCCCCGGTATACATTGTAGTTAGCTGTCACTCTGCCTTTGGGGGCTAAGATGGCAAGAGAAGACATGTGACGGGACTCACAATATGAACAAGTTTTCACTGGTCCTATTGGCATTTTTCTTGCCAGTAGCCACCAGCTATGGCGATTCACCTGAACAACAATTCCTGCAACAGGTGTATGCCAATGGCGGCAAGACGCTTTATTGCCAGGAAGCGTTTCAGCCCGGGGATCGGGTCTCTGTTGAACATATCTATGATGAACGCCGACTGGCTCAACA
Source organism: Alcanivorax sp. NBRC 102024 (assembly GCF_001602235.1). Taxonomy (NCBI): domain Bacteria; kingdom Pseudomonadati; phylum Pseudomonadota; class Gammaproteobacteria; order Oceanospirillales; family Alcanivoracaceae; genus Alcanivorax; species Alcanivorax sp. NBRC 102024. The sequence goes on along the minus strand of NZ_BDAS01000002.1, from coordinate 429,141 downwards.
CTTTGGCTGTCGCACCAGCCGCCTTTGCCAGAGCAACCAGCAGTTCGCCAATGCAACACGGGATCGCCACAGCCTGTTCCCGGTAACCCGCCGCGCCGAACTGGACCGGCGCCGTACCCTGCTGGGTGATCTGCCTGCCACCACAGCAACCGACTCCCAATGCGGCTATAAACAGGCCTTTCAGGTTTTCGAGCCACCCCGGTCCGCCAAGGGCGATGTGGCCAGGGCCATGCTCTATCTGTACGACCGCTACGACATCCCCTTGCTGGGAACGCTGGAAATGTACCAGCGCTGGAATCGGGATGACCCGGTGGATGACGAGGAACGTCGCCGCAACAACGTGATCGAACAGGTGCAGGGCAACCGCAACCCCTTTATCGATGAACCGAACCGGGCCGAATCACTGGAAGCAAGCTCTCCATTGAATATGCAGTTTCCGTAGAGGCCGTTGAACGTCAACGGTGTAAAGTTGAACCGCGGAAAAACGCACTGGTTTCACTAAACGCAAGAGGCCGCGCCCAGGTACTGGGCGCGGCCTCTTGGTTTTCAATGCGGGATAACCTCTCCCGCGTTTTAACGTTGCACTTTCAACTTTTCACTCAGAACAACTCGCCGTCCAGACCCATCATGGTATCCGCGCCACTCTTGATCTGGGCGAACAGGGATTGGGCCTTGGGCAGGATGCGCTGGAAGTAGTACTGGCACGTAATACGCTTGGCCTTGGCGAAGTCATCATCCCGACCGTCGGTGGCCGCCAGCATCTGTGCCCACAGCCAGGCGTAGAGCACGTAACCGAACAGGTCCAGATACTCCACAGCGGCAGCGCTGATCGCGTCCGGGTTGTTAGCCGCCTGGGACAGCAGCTCGTCGGTGGCGTCCTTGAGCAGGGTCAGTGCCGCCTGCAGCTCGTTGCTGATCGCAGCCAGCTGGCCGTTACCGCTGTTTTCTTCAACCCAGGCCTGGGCATCCGCCAGGAAGGCTTCCACGGATTTGCCGCCATTACGGGCCACTTTCCGGCCCGCCAGGTCCAGCGCCTGGATGCCGTTGGTGCCTTCGTAGATCTGGGAAATACGGCAGTCGCGCACGAACTGCTCCATGCCCCACTCACGGATATAACCGTGGCCACCGAAAACCTGCTGACCGGTGATGGTGGTATCCAGACCGCGATCGGTGAAGAAAGCCTTGGCTACCGGAGTCAGCAGCGCAACCCGGTCTTCCGCCTTTTTCTTGGCGTCCGCATCGTCGCTGAACTTGGCGGTATCCAACTGCATGCCCACGTAGGCAGCCAGGGCACGGCCACCCTCATTGATGGCACGCATGTTCATCAGCATGCGCCGTACGTCACCGTGAACGATGATCGGGTCCGCCGGACCGTTGGGATTTTTTGCGCCGGTGGCGCTGCGGCCCTGCAGGCGCTCGCGGGCGTACTCCACGGCGCTCTGATAGCTCACTTCACCCAGGCCCAGACCCTGCAGGCCGATGGACAGACGCTCGTAGTTCATCATGGTGAACATGCACGCCAGCCCCTGATTGGGCTCGCCAATGATCCAGCCCTTGGCGCTGTCGAAGTTCATGACACAGGTAGCGGAGCCCTTGATGCCCATCTTGTGCTCAATGGAGCCACAAGTAGCGCCATTACGCTCGCCCGCGTTGTTGTCCGCGTCGGGCAGGAACTTGGGCACCAGGAACAGGGAAATACCCTTGGAACCGGCCGGGGCATCCGGCAGTTTCGCCAGCACCAGGTGAACATGATTGCTGGTCATGTCGTGCTCACCACCGGTGATGAAGATCTTGGTACCGGTGATGTTGAAGGAACCGTCGTCGTTGGGCTCAGCCTTGGTACGCAGGATCCCCAGGTCCGTGCCGGAATGCGGCTCGGTGAGGCACATGGTGCCGCTCCACTCACCGCTGTACAGCTTGGGCAGATACTGCTCTTTCAGTTCCTGGCTGGCGTGGGCGTCGATGGCCAGGCAGGCACCGCTGGTCAGCGCGGGATACAGGGCGAAAGACGAGCAGGCGCTGTGCATCATTTCCTCGAACAGCACCGCCAGGGATTTGGGCATGCCCTGGCCACCGAATTCCGGATTACCGGAGAACGCACTCCAGCCATTTTCGGCAAAGGTTTTGAACGCGTCCTTGAACCCGTCCGGGGTGGTCACATCCCCGTCATTCCAGGTACAACCCTGCTCATCACCATTGCGGTTCAACGGAAACAACAGGCCTTCGGTCATCTTGCCCGCTTCTTCCAGAATGGCGTCGGACAGGTCGCGGGTTACCTCGGCGGTGGCAGGCATGGAAGCCCACAGCTGATCCGCTTTGAACACATCGTTGAGAACAAAACGCATGTCCTCGAGGGGCGCTTTATAGGTCGCCATTTGCACATCTCCTGAAAGTTGGCAGGGCGCAAATTTTAGGCAGCCAGGGCGCCGGGTAACAGGGTTATTTGTGACCCGCCGTTCATGGCCTCACGCTTCAATCACGCAGCGAGTGGAAGGAAGAGGGAGAAGACACGGTTTGCGAGCATCGGACAGCGTCGTTCGGTATCGGCGATACCCCTGGCCTATTCAATCGGCTCCGGCCGGCGCCACATCCACAGCAACACCCCGCAAAGCAGCAGTGGCACGCCGATTTTCACGTAATCAGGCGCCGATGACAGACTGATCAGCGCAATGCTGATGAGCATCATGGTGGACGCTGCACACTTCGCGCGGCGGGGAATGGCACCGTGTTCGCGCCATTGACGGATATGCCCCCCGTGACGGGGATGCTGTAACAGCCAGCGCTCAAGCTGTGGCCAGCCGTGACTCCCGGCCCATGCCGCCAGCAGCAGGAAGACCACGGTGGGCATGCCTGGAACGACCACACCGATCATTCCCAGTAGCACAAACAGCATCGCTAGTGAGCGCCAGCACAGCACTCTGACTGTCCCCATGTCTCCCCTCCTAGAAGGCAATGGACCCGCGAGAGAATAATTACAGCATGCCCGATTTTACGGGGAATAAAAAACCCGCCAGACGGCGGGTTTTGCGGGTCAATCGACCTGAAGGGTCTCGGTTTCCTCGGCCTGCGGGTCACTGTCAGGAGCGGAGATGGCCTGCACCCGTGCCTGCAGTTGGGTCCGGCTCACGGGCTGACCGTTGAGACTCAGGACCCCGTTACCGACATTGATCACACTACGCCAGCGCTCACCTTGTCGCTCCACAACGCCCTGCTCGGCAAGGGCCACCAGGCGGTCGGCATAGGGCGGCGGCACCAGCCCCTGGTGCATGTCCAAGTGCACCTGAATATCCAGCATCTGCTGGAACTGCTCTTCACTCAGGGCCATCAGTTCCAGGGTGGGCAGGTTGCCACCCTCGACCCCCAGGTAACGGGCCTTGCTGTCCAGGGTGAGCTGCCGCTCCCCCTGGTCATCCACCAGCATCTGCAATGCCAGTTCACTGTCCCCGGGGCGCAGCAGTTGCTCAGCGGCTACCTGCGTCATCTCCTCCAGCAGACTCTGCATACGCATCATCTGCTGCTCCATGTCAGCCTGCTCTCCGTTTCCGGACAGGGCGCCCATCAGGGCCCGGGTCTGGATTTCATCCATTTCCCGATTGAGGGCATGCACCCTGACCAGGGCCTGCTTGTCCAGGCCGGCATACTCCATGCCCAGATAGGCGCTGTCCATGGGCAGCGGCACCATGGGACCGGCCACCTGGTCCAGCCACAGTCGACTGTCGCCACTCAGGGTGTCACCGTGGTCCTTGGTGGTGCCCTGCAGGGTCAGATCAAACGCCAGCATTGGCTGCTGACCCTGGGACCAGCGCAGCTGCTTGCCGGTAAAATTGATATTTGCCAGCGGCAATTCTCCGCCCAACATGGCAATCACATCCACCGACCCGGTCAGCGAATCCACTGCAAACCCCATTTTCGGTGACGACACATCCAGCCCCTGCAGTGACAGGTAGGCATTGACCGGGTAGTCCCCCGCCGTCGGCCGCAACACGTCCAGCTGCAGCTCTTCAAGGACCACCTTACCCATGGGCGAATCCAGGTTTACCGGCGCCACCGCCACTTTCATGGTCAGGCTGCCGTCAAAGCCATAGCGGCTATAACCCGTCACCGGGGGCTTGCCCTGGAAAATCTCGCTCACCATGGCCGTCATTTCCGCAGGCAACTCGCTCAAATCCAGCACTTCCTCGCTGGCGGCAATGCCCACAAACAGACCGTCATCGGTCCAGGCGAAGGGGCCGTGGTGAATCGTGCTGAGAGAACAGATTTTTCCCGACATGGCACCCAGGTTGGCCGTTGACGCCATCTCACCCTGAATGATCAGGCAAGTCACCGCCCTGGCGCGGAATAGCCCGCGCTCATAACTGAACACATCAACGATGATATCCCGCTGCCCCGGAATCACTTCCAGGCCTGCGACCTCCTCGCGAAACAGTGTCTCCGCACGCATGCCCACATAGAACGTGGCCCCCAGCCACGCCACAACCAGCACCAGAACCAGTGCTATCAACTTCTTCATGGATATCCCCCATCCCTGTCATATTTTTGTGCCGACACTATAGCGAAAAATGCCCGTCATGGTGTCCGCTCCTACCGTCAAAAAAAAACCCGCCGGATGAGGGCGGGTTTTTTTACTGGCATCAACGCCGGATCAGAACGCGAAGTGTTCCGCGTCCAGTTCCATCAGGCAGTCCAGGCCGCCTTCGATGGAGCCCTTGTGACCCGCCGCTCTCGGCAGGATGCGCTTGAAGTAGAACTTGGCCGTGCTGATCTTGGCCTTGTAGAAGTCCTCGTCACCGGCACCGGATTCCAGTGCGGCGTGCGCCACGGCTGCCATGCGCGCCCACAGGTACGCCAGGGTCACGTAGCCGGAGTACATCAGGTAGTCCACGGACGCGGCACCAACATAATCCGGGTTCTGCATGGCCTGCATGCCAATGGCCTGGGTCAGCTCGCCCCATTCCTTGTTGTAGCCGGCCAGGGGCTCCAGCAGTTCCTTCAGGTCGGCATTGTCGGCATTGCTCTCGCAGAACTTGTGTACGATCTTGGTGAAGTTACGCAGGGCCTGCCCCTGGGTCATCATCACCTTACGGCCCAGCAGATCCAGCGCCTGGATACCGGTGGTGCCTTCGTAAAGGGTGGAGATACGGGCATCACGCACGTTTTGCTCCATGCCCCACTCACGGATAAAGCCGTGACCACCGTAGATCTGCACACCGTGGTTGGCCGCTTCCAGACCCGCTTCGGTCACGAACGCCTTGGCGATCGGGGTCAGCAGCGCCATCAGTTCATCCGCTTCCTTACGGGCGGCTTCGTCTTTCTCCAGCTTCACCTTGTCGCCCAGCTGGGCACACAGGTAAACCAGAGCACGACCACCCTCGGCGAACGCCTTGGAGGTGAGCAGCATGCGACGCACGTCCGGGTGAACGATAATCGGATCTGCCGGGCCTTCCGGGTTTTTCGGGCCGGACAGGCTGCGCATGGCCAGACGGTCCTTGGCGTAGGTCAGACCACCCTGGAAACCCAACTCGGCGTGAGCCACACCCTGGATAGCGGTACCCAGACGAGCGAAGTTCATGAAGGTGAACATGCAGTTCAGACCCTTGTTCTCCGGGCCGATCAGGTAGCCTTTTGCACCGTCAAAGTTCATCACACAGGTGGCGGAGGCCTTGATGCCCATCTTGTGTTCGATGGAACCACAGGTCACGGTGTTGCGCTCGCCAACGCCGCCGTTACCGTCGGTCATGAACTTGGGCACGATGAACAGGGAGATACCCTTGGTGCCCTTGGGCGCGTCAGGCAGACGGGCCAGTACGATATGGACGATGTTCTCGGCCATGTCGTGCTCACCGGCGGAAATAAAAATCTTGGTACCGGTAATATTGAAGGAGCCGTCCGCGTTGGGCTCGGCCTTGGTCTTCAGGATGCCCAGGTCGGAACCACAATGGGGCTCGGTCAGACACATGGTGCCCGTCCACTCACCGCTGGTCAGTTTCGGCAGGTAGGCCTGTTTCTGCTCGTCGGTACCGTGCTCTTCGATGGTCGCTACGGCACCGTGGGACAGACCCGGGTACATGCTCCAGGACCAGTTGGCGGTACCGGTCATTTCGCTGATGGCGATACCGGCGGAACCGGGCAGGCCCTGGCCGCCGAATTCCGGGTCGCCGCCCATGGCCGGCCAGCCGCCTTCCACGTACTTGGCGTAGGCTTCCTTGAAGCCTTTCGGCGTAGTCACCACACCGTTGTCGAAACCACAGCCTTCCTCATCACCGGAACGGTTCAGGGGAGCCAGCTCGTTCTCGGCAAACTTGGCGCCCTCTTCCAGGAAGGCGTTCAGCAGTTCGCTGTTGACCTCTTCCAGACCGAGGCCCTGGTAATGGCCATCGATGTCCAGGACTTCATTCAGCACAAAGCGCATATCGCGCAGGGGAGCCTTGTAATCCGGCATCTCAAATCTCCCTAAAATGATCGGTGAAAATGAGGCGGGCCGTGGGCTCGCCAGCTATTTGGGACGCTAATCTTAGGTCAGGCCTCAATCCCCCCTCTACCCCTATTTGTGACCCGTGAGTCAAACAAGCGTTTGAAACTTGCGTTTGCCTGTATAGGCAACTGTTTTAACAGGTTTTTTGCAAAAACCGGGAGGGATTGCGGGAGGATTCTCTCCCCCGCGGTGGACATTGGGTATACTCCCGGAATCACTGCAAAGGACGGTAAAAATGATTGATACCAACCTGCTCGACATTCTGGTTTGCCCGGTCAGCAAGGCACCGCTCATCTATGACGACAAGGCCGGTGAACTCAAGTGCAAGGCCAGTGGCCTGGCCTACCCGGTACGCGATGGCATTCCTGTCATGTTGGAGGATCAGGCTCGCTCAATGAGCGACGAGGAAGTCAGCAACCTGTAACAGGCAGCTGGATGAGCTAAACAGAACGCCCGGCAACGCAAAAGGATCCCCCCATGTGCAAATCTCTGGCGCTGGCCCTGACACTGGTAAGTGCCTCTATCTGTGCCTCCCCTGTCCTCGCCGAAGACGCTCCGAAAGCAACCGAACGCGAAAAAGAGCAGACGGCACAAACGCCGGAGAAAGAGACGCCGGTTCCCGATGCGCCCCCTGCGGAGATGAGTCAAACCCAGCAGGAGAACGACTGCCTGCTGCGCAGTGCCCAGACGGCCAATGAGCAGGTTACCCTGAAAGAGCTGCGAGGCTGGTGCCAGAACGGTGAAGAGCTGCCCGGCGAACGGACCAACGAGGACGCCCTGCGCGCCCGCCTGGCGCTGGAGAACACCACCCGCGGCAATCCCTTTGTGATTACCCCTCACCGCCGTAATTACTTGCTGCCCTATAGCTACTGGTCCAACCGGCAATGGAATGATCCGGAGAAGGATGACCGGGATCTGCAACCCAACGAGGTGAAATTCCAGCTATCGCTCAAGGCCCCCTTGAAGGAAAACATCGTCGATGATGTCACTCTGTGGATGGCCTTCACTGGCACCTTCTTCTGGCAGGCTTACAACAGCGAGATCTCCGCACCGTTTCGGGAAACCAACTACGAGCCGGAGATCTTCATTTCCAAGCCTGTCGACTGGCAGATTGGACCGCTGGACTCCGAGCTGCTGGTGGCCGGTTTCAACCACCAGTCCAATGGTCGGGATGTCCCCGTGTCCCGGAGCTGGAACCGGGTATTCATGAACTATATCTTCAAGACCGGTGACTATTACTGGTCCGTGAAACCCTGGTACCGGATTCCCGAAGAGAAGAAAGATGACCCACTGGACACGTCCGGCGACGACAACCCGGACATCGAAAAATTCATGGGCAATTTCGAACTGGAAGTGGCCTACCCCTTCCGCAACCACGTGCTTGAGCTGATGGTGCGCAACAACCTGCGCTCGGACAACAAAGGGGCCGGGCGGATCAACTACTCCTTCCCGCTAAGCAAGCGTTTCAAGGGACTGGTACAGGTATTCAGCGGTTATGGCGATTCGCTGATCAACTACGACGATTACGAAACCCGTTTCAGCTTCGGCATTTTGCTGACGGATTCGCTGTAGCACACAGGCCCGGAAGTTTTTTGCAGGAGCGTCGCTGGCGGCGCGATTTCCTCCCTGCCAGGCACTCATCCCGCTGGAGTCATGCGTGCATGGTGAATAGGGTTGGGGGGGATACCGGATCGGGAGGGTTTGGAAAGACCTGTCGAGCCCAAATATTCCTGATCGCCCTCCGGTCGATTTCCGCGCGAGCGCGGTTCGCATGTCATAGATCCCCGGGGGAGCAAGCATAGGTTATTCGCTTCGCGCACCCTTCGGGCCGCACTGCACTACGTGCGTTACTCCGCTACGCTCCGTTCCTACAGCGGCATCGTAGAAATGCCGAGGCCCGGGGGAATTTTCCAGCTTTTTCCCTATCCATCGAGTGTAGCTCGTAGCTCAATACCACAACGTAAACAATAACCGGGTTACGGTGGCATCAAAGCTGTACAGGGGTTCCGTGCCCGGGGTCGTATCGACACGGATATCGCGGTAGTTGTCGTAATCGAAACTGAAGCGATCGACCCACAGATTCAGCCCTGCCCGGTCGATGGTTTCCCAATTCGGCTTGCTGAACTCGAAACCGATGCCCAGCCCCACAACGGTGGAACTGAACTCGCTAAGCTCCTTGTCCCGGGCCAGAAAATTCTGCGCGTTCTGGAAAGGAAACAGGTCGGCATAAAAATCCGCATCACCCTGCTGGTAGGCCCGATAACGTCCTTCCAGTGTCCAGTTGCTACCCAGGGGTTGTATCAGCTTGACCTGCCAGCTACTGGCATCAATGCCCCAGGAGTCATCATAGATCCGGTATTCCCCATGCAGGCCCGCTCGCCAGGGTAGATAGTAGGACAGCCGCAGGGAGGTGGCTTCACTGGTGCGTGTTTCCGGATAACGTTCCGGCTCAAAACTGTAGCTGCCGCCGGAGGTCAGATAGCGCACCGAACGGTAGGGATTGTTCAGATAGCCTTCGTCGGTGATCAGCTCATGACCCAGGCTGGCCATCAGGTTCCGGGTCAGGATTTGTGACAGGTTGATACGAAAATGCTGTCGATCCGCCTCTTCCGCAAAGCTGTTGTCACCGGTGCGGAAGACTTCATCCCAGCCTTTGGAGTACCCCAGGCTCAGCGTCGTCAGGTCACCGAAAAAATCCTGACTCATGTCAAAGTGCACCGAGTTGGCCTCGAAATCATTTTCCTCGCTGTTGGCGTAGCTTAACGAGTAAATAGCCTTGCCATGCAGGTAGTCGACGCCCACGCTTTTTTCGGTACGTTCTTCCGAGTAGGGGCTGGCGCTGACCAGCACATCAATGGAGGCGGCGGAAACCTCATCCACATAATAGTTGGCATGCACTGCCACCTTGTCGGCAAAGGATTTTCTTACCAGCACGGAGGGGCCGTTGATTTTCATGCCGCCCCCTTCGTACTGATGGTAGAGCACATCCAGCCGGTCCTCAGGCAACACCGAGGCCTGCAGCAGGGTACTGGCCCCCAGCAGCAAGGCCACCGACAGCGTACGCATCAGTTGCATCCGCAACCTCCACCCGCACTACCTTCCGCTCCACGCATGCTTTCCCGGGCCTGATGCACATGGCCCATGTAGCTTTCCGCTATCGGGTGTGCCGATACATTCATCACCGGGTCCGCCAGTCTGGCGCGGTCATAGGGCTTGAGCCAGGGTCTGACGGCGCAACCGCTGGCGGTAAACGCCAGGAGCAGAATCAGTCCGGCAATACGTATCGTTCCCACTGTTTTCATTCCAGCACCAGCGCCTTCACCTGCTCTTCGTATTTATCCATGTAGCCATCCTTGTAACCCCGGTGGTGATGACGAACCACGCCATTGCGATCAATCAGTACGGTCGTGGGCATGGCATCCACGCCATAGGTTTCACTGGTGCTGTTTTGCGGATCAAACAGTACCGGAAAGGTCACCGGAATCTTGTCCAGAAGGCGATCTGCCTGGTCACGGTTTTCATCCAGATTGACACCCAGCACGGTAAATCCGTAATCCCGATATTCCTCATAGAGCGCGTCCAGCAGAGGCATTTCCGTCCGGCAGGGTCCGCACCAGGAAGCCCAGAAATTCAGCAAGATCACAGTGCCCCGCTGCTCACTGAGTTTCAGGTTGGTGCCATCAAGGGTCTTCAGCGTGAAGTCCGGCGCGGGCTCCCCCTCCGCAGAGTACGCATTGCTTGCCAACAGCAAAGCCAACGCGCCCAGTATCATTGTCAGTGTTTTTTTCATTATTGCTCCCCCTACCCTTTTCAGAAAAACAGGCTGACCCCGGCGGTCAGTTCAAGATTGTGAGTGGTCTTGTCTTCCCCCAGCACATCCAGATTGAAGATGTGATCTTTCATATCCACACGCACGGCGATCAGGTCATTGACCAGCAGCCGATACCCCACACCAACACCCAGAGTGAAATGCTCATCGCCGGCAAAATCCGTAATGCCCGCCCCGCCCAGCAAGTAGAGGGCATTGTTAAAGGTACGCCCCCCCGACAGGAAGGCTTCGCCTGGCAGCAGGTTGTAGCCTACCGACGCCTGGTAATAGGTAAACTCGCGCTCGTCATCATTGAGCAGTCGCACCCCGGCATTGAGGGTTTCGAAACTGGTTTCACCTGCCTCCGCCCGGCCCAATACCGCTTCGAAGAACACATCCTCGGACAAGTGGTAATCCAGCCTCACCCCGACTACCGGCTCGGCACCGAAATCTTCGATGGAAAGAATGCCCGCGTAGATACCCGCCTCAAAATTTTCCGTATCAATGTCCGCTTCCTTGATACGGCGGCGTTCGATTTCAGGATCCAGCACCGATCCCGGGTCAGCATCCTGGATGGAGGTTTGTTGATGGTTCGTCTCTTGCCCATACCCTGTGAGAGGCAACAGGCACAACGTTAAAACAGCAGGGAGAAACCGAGTTTCCATTCTTCCAGATTCCGGTTGTCGTTTTCTTCGGTGAACAGCACATAGCTCCGGTATTCACCCCGTAATACAAAGCCGCGGGCGAGATAGACTTTCAGGCCGCCACCGGCAAAGGCCAGTGTCTCGTCACGGTTTTCCGGGCGCACCAGAGTGGCCCGGGGTTCAATACTGGCACGGCCGGTTCCCAGCATCACGTAGGGGGAGACTCGCCAGCGCGGGAAAAGCTGATGCTGAAGGTTCAACTCAAGCAGCTTGTTGTTGGAAAAATTACCGCTGGCCTGGGTAAACATGGCTTCTGCTGTAAAGTTTTCGGTGAACCGGTAACCCATTCCGACGGCCAGTGAGGTCACCCCGTCCAGCTCCCCCGCCAGCACCGATGCCTGCCAGTGCCCCCCCGTGAAGTCCTCATAGCCCAGGTGTTGCAATTCCGGAGTCTCACCGGCGCCATCCAGGGTTTTCAGCAGGGCCTTGCGGGGCACCCAGCCAATGCGTCCGCGCGGTGTTTCCACCTTGATCCAGCCCGCGCGCTGAAACAACAGGGTCAGCGGAGCATGGCGCTCCACCACATGGAATACCGGATAGCCACGGCCCGGCCCGGTATGAACCTCCACATAGGGCTCGGCAACCTTGACTTGCAAGGCTGGCGCCGGTTCGGATGAGACCGCCTGGGCCGGGAACAGCACCAACATGGATAACAGGACAACTACAAGGCGCAACGGGTGCGTCTCCCCTTTCAATCAAACAGTCAATAAGCCCGGCGTCACAATCCCGGGCTTGTCTTCAGATGCCATCGGTCCAGTGGAAAAGATGTCATCGGCCCCTGTCAGGCTAACTAAGCCGACAGATCGCCTTCTCAGTTTTCGGGGACCCTGAACGGATCGTTATACAGTTGCGCCCCCAGGTCGATCCATTCTGCCAGCAATCGCAGTTCTTCTGCCGTCAACCAGCCATCGTGGATTCCCCCGCCGGTAAAGGTATCAAAGAATGCCGCCGAATTGCGCGCCTGCCCGGCACGAATCACCGAGGCTACCGGTACTGTTTCTGTCACCGGAACCGGATTACCCATGTTATCCAGAATCAGCTCGCCGTCTTCATCAGTTTGGTAAACGACATTGCCTTCCCCATCCGTGACGATCACCAGGCGATCCACCAACGCCCCGTCTTCCAGGATCTGCTCGTTGTCGTTGAACAGTAATTCCCGGTAACTGGTAGGTTGTAATGGCTGGTCCGCTGAAGCTTCACCGGTGAGCTCCAGCTGGGCAGGGGGTACCTGCAGCGCATTCATGGCATCGCGACGGTTGTGGCAGGAAGAACAGGTCACGTCCTGCAGATTGCCATCCACATCCGCCTGGCGGGGCAAATCCCAAAGCGGCTGGATATGATCCTCGTAGTGAATCACCATGCGGCATTCCGCTTGCCATTGCTGCTGACACTGCACGGTAGCCGGCGCCAGCGTCTCCAGGTCCGCATAGGCCAACAGCCAGTCTTCACTCGGTGCCGGGTCGCTCCAGGCATCAAAATCACGCATATCGATACTGGGAATTTCCCGTTCCGGGTAGAGCCGGGTCAGGGCCTGTGCCATGGTTTCGCCAGCATCGGCGAAGCCCACCACATCCGTGCGAGTGTTCGGGAACGGCTGACCGGTAGATGGCGCGCCGGTATTGATGGAGGGCGCCATGCCATCGGTACGGCCATGGGGCAGCGGCGAATTGTTGGCATGACACCCCTGGCACTGCAGGGTTTCTCCGGGCCGTACGTTGATCCAGGCACCATGCCGGTTATAGACCGACTTGCCGTCCGCATCCACCAGCTGCAAACCCAACGGCGCATCCGCCGGGACCTGCACCCGCACCGAGCCATCCGGCTCCACGGGAACATAGCCAACGATCTCACGCATGCCGAAATTCGCCGCCCGCCCGAATTGGGCACCGGCGATATCCCGCACATCCTCATCGGGAATCAGCACCCCCTTGGTAATACGCAGGAACCGAACCCGCCGTTGTGAAGGCGTCACCAGGGAGGGATCCCGGTACTGTTCCAGGGAGGCAATCCCCGGCAAGCCAGGCGTGTTGAAGGTGACGAAACGGCTGTCCATGTCGTAGACACTGCGGATATCCAGCCGTGCCAGATTTTCCTCGGCAAGCGCCTCATCCCGGACACTATCCAGGGCCTGGGACGGCAAGCTGCGCGGCGTGGCCACCGCCAGCTCGGTCACCCAGAGATTATCCCGGGGGGAGACGACAGGGCGCTGGGTACCCTCAGCGGGATCCAGTATCCACAGACCGAAAGCCGGCGGCGCTTCCGGCAGCCCCTGACCCAGGTAATCCGCGGTGCAGGGGCGCAGCGTATCGCCCTCCAGCAAACGACAGGGAGACCAGGCCATCAGAAACCGGCCTGAACCATCATCCATGCTCACCAGATCCGCCAATCGGCCTTCCACGGCCACTGTGTCATCCAGGGTGGCAGCCGGACCGGGCAGGACCTGCTCCGGTTGACTGGCCACCCGCCCATGGAGCGGACCCTCTCGATTGACGAAGTTATCGATATCGATGGCCAGCGGCTGCATTTGCCCGGCTCCGGCTTCACGCAAACGGGCGGCGGTCAGCAGGCGCCCATCCCCCATCAGGGACAGGGGCAGGAATTCCCGGGTGCGATCATCGCCGGCGTCATGACTGTCAGCGCCATAAAGCGGCGACAAACCACTGCCATCCGGATTCACCCGGTACAGATCAAAGCGATTTTCGTTGTCCTTGTTGTCCCAGCGCAGAAACAGGATTCGGCCATCACGCCCTACCAGTGGCGCCACATCATGGCTCATGTTGAAGGTGATCTGCTCAATCTCAACGCCATCGGCACTCATTACGTGCAAGGCAAAGGCGGCGTTATCGCGACCCTCCTCCAACGGGGTGAACTGGGGTTTTCCCTCGTCCAGCAAGCGGGCCCGGGCCTGGCGCTGACGGGTGGATGCAAACACGATGCGACCATCCGGCAAATAGGCTGGATAGCGATCCTGCCCTTCTTCGGCACGCAGGTCGCTGCTGATCAGCCGCCGGGCCGCGCCTGATTGAAAGTCGTACTCCCAGAGATTCCAGGTCGGTTGTTCGTCCTCATCCGCGTCCTCAATCTCCGGCGCCCGGGCAGAAAACAGCAGGCGGCTTCCGTCGTAGCTGACAGTGAGGTCACGAATATCATGGCCATCGCCCAGAATCGCCGTGGTGATATCGCGAGCCACAGCACGGGAGGAAGCGCTGTCGCGCACCATCAGCCTGGCACCGGCCTGGAATGAAACCGGCTCCTCCAGAGACTCCATCACGATGCCACCGTCTTCATCCCTGGGCAGATCTCGCTGCACATACGCCACCGGGATATCGGTTACCGTGGGGTCTTTTTGCTGATCCCCCCCGTCCATGCCACCACAGCCACTCATCCCCATGAGCAAGCCCAGCAGGACAGGTACCCTCATTATTTCCACCGTTCGTCCGTTTTTTTCTGGTTTGTGTCAGTATCGCGAATCCGATCTTGATTTTCTGGGCCCCAATTCACAGAGCCTGATGCAGAATGTCATGGACAATAACTGCGGGAAACGGGAAATCTGTTAAACGGTCGCTTTGGGCTGCCAACCAATGGCAACCAACCGACACCGTAACAAAGAAAAAGGATACAGCCATGAAAGGCTATCGGGGGATCTTTCTGGTGGCGCTGGCTTTGAGCCTGCCTGTAACAGGCATGGCCAACAGTCGCGACCAGGCGCAACGCATACACAACCGTCTTGCCGGCGTGCCGGCGGATGCCGCCACATTGAACACCATGGTGAACCTGATCGAGGGCAATGCCTCCAGCGGCCCCCGTGATGCCGCCGAATTGGCCATGGAGCACCCGGCGTTCTATAACGTCACACTCAAGCAATTCGCCACACCCTGGACCAATGAAGCCCAGGATGTGTTCGCTCCCCTGAATGATTACACCGCCACGGTGATTGGCGCGATTCGCGACGATCTGGACTTTCGCCGCATTCTCTACGATGACCTGCTTTATGTGGGCAACGTCAGTCCGGCAGCCTCTGCGGACAGCAATGCCCATTACCGCAACCTGGAGAGCCAGCACGCCAACCTGGCCGAGGTGCTTTCTGCCAGCAGCCAGGCCAGCCAGTACGGCACCCCCTCCCAGGCTGTGGCCGGTGTATTGACCACCCGTGCCGCTGCCAATGCCTTTTTCTATGCCGGCACCAATCGGGCCATGCTGCGCTTTACCCTGATGAACCATCTCTGCCGAGACCTGGAACAGGTCCAGGACACCACCCGCCCCTCCGACCGCATCCGCCAGGATGTGAGCCGCAGCCCGGGCGGCGACAGCCGAATTTTCCGTAACAACTGCATCAGCTGTCACAGTGGCATGGACCCACTGGCCCAGGGATTTGCCTACTACGACTGGGAAGGCCCCCAGGAAGGGGATGGTGGCCGCATGGTCTACAACACCAGTGCCGACCCGGACACCGGCACCCGGGTGCAAGGCAAATATCTGATCAACAGCAACAACTTTCCCTGGGGCTACATCACCCCCGACGACAGCTGGGACAATTACTGGCGTGAAGGCCCCAATGCCAACCTGGGCTGGGACCCGAACCTGAACGGCAGCGGCAGTGGCGCCGCCAGCCTGGGGCGGGAGCTGGCCCACAGCGAGGTATTTGCTACCTGCCAGGCAGAAAAAGTGTTTGAGGCCGTCTGCCTGCGCAAGCCCGCAGACGGGAACGACACCGCCCAACTGGCCAGCATGACCAGTCAGTTCAAAAATGATAACTACCGCATGAAGACGCTGTTTGCCGATGCGGCCACCTACTGCATGGGGGACTGAGGCGATGCGATATCTTCCACTTGTCAGCGTACTTTGTGCCGCACTGATCAGCGGCTGCGGCGGCAGCGGCAGCGGCTCCGACACCACCCCGAATCGCAACAATGGTGGCGGCAACAACAACGTCAATTATGATGGCCCGGCGCCGCGCAACGCCGACGTCTCCGCGTTCAAGATCTACATCTGGAATAACCTGGTCAGTGAACAGCGTTGCGGCGCCTGTCACCGTGACCAGCAACCGGCTTTCCTGCAGACCGGCGATATCAACCAGGCCTATTCAGCGGCAAACCCGCTGATCAACCTCAACCAGCCTGCGTCCTCGCAGATGGTTCAGAAAGTGGCCGGTGGGCATAACTGCTGGGAATCCGACCCGCAGTTCTGTGCCGACCAGATCAGCACCTGGATCAGCGCCTGGGCAGGCGAAAGCCTGGGACTGGGCGGCGGCACCACGGAACTGGAAGAACCGCCAATCAAGGACCCGGGAAACAGCAAGAACTTCCCCCAGGATCCCAGTCTCTTCCAGACCCATGTCTACCCGCTTCTGGATGACCATTGCAGCGACTGCCACCAGAGTGACGCCAACACTCCGCAGGGCCCCTACCTGGCCGCGGATGACGTGAACGAGGCCTACATTGCCGCGCGCAGCAAAATAGACCTGAACAGCCCGGAGCTGAGCCGACTGGTCGAGCGCCTGGGCGAAGACAGCCACAACTGCTGGAGCGACGACTGCGACAGTGATGCCCAGGCCATGGAAAATGCCATTCGTGCCATGGCGGATGCCATCATCCCCACCGCGCCGGACAGCGACCTGGTGCTGAGCAAGTCACTGAATGTGGACGACGGCACCCTGGCAGCCGGTGGCGGCCGCTACGAAAGCAACATCATCGCCCGCTACGAATTCAAGACCGGCGAAGGCCTGACCGCCTTTGACAGCTCCGGCGTGGACCCGGCCATTCACCTCCAGTTCAGCGGCGACGTGACCTGGGAAGGCGGCTGGGGCATCCGCCTCAACAACGGCAAGGCCCAGGGCAGCACGGCCACCAGCAAGAAACTCAGCGACATGATCCGTGCCACCGGCGAGCTGACACTGGAAGCCTGGCTGGTACCCGCCAGCACCGGCCAGGATGATGCGCACATCATCAGCTACTCCGCCGGCCCGGACGCCCGCAACCTGACCCTGGCGCAAAGCGGCAGCAACTACCAGGTACTTCAGCGAATCGGCGAAGCCACCGACGGCAACGGCGAACCGGCACTGGACACCGCCGATGACCCGCTACAGGCCAGTTTGCAGCATGTGGCAGTGACCTTTGATCCGGTAAACGGCCGGCAGATCTACATCAATGGCGTGCGTAATGGTGCCACTGACCCGGTCACCCCCGCCCTTCTCAACACCTGGGATGACACCTTTGCCCTGGTGCTGGGTAATGAAGCTTCCAGTGACCGGCCCTGGGAAGGCGTGATCCGCTTTGCTGCCATCCACAACCGCGCCCTCACCGAAGCACAGATTCGCACCAACTTTGACGCCGGCGTGGGCGAGCGTTACTTCCTGCCGTTCTATATTGGCCACCTGATCGATCAACCCGGTGCCTATGTGGTGTTTGAAGTGTCCCGCTTTGATAACTTCAGCTACCTGTTCGCCGCCCCCTACTTCATCAACCTGGAACAGGACATTGTCAGTGATGAAGTTCCCCTGGCCGGCCTGCGGCTGGGCATCAACGGCCAGGTGCCGGACGTGGCGCAAGCCTTCGCCACCCTGGATACGCAGATCGGTGGTGACGGCTACAGCGAACAGGGGGAAACCCTGTCACGCCTGGGCACCCTGCTACCGGTGGAACAGGGTCAGGACAATGACGAATTCTTCCTGACCTTCGAACGACTGGGCAGCCATACCCATGTTCACACCGAGCCACAGCCCCTGCCGCTGACACCCAATGAATACGGAGAGCAACCTCTTGCCGGGCTCCGCAATTTTGCGGAAATCAACGCCACCATGAGCACCCTTACCCGGGTCCCGGAAGGCTACGGCGATGTGCCCGACACTTACCAGCGCCTGCGCACCCAACTGCCCAGCGAGGAAAACATCGAGGCGTTCCTCACTGCTCACCAGGTGGGCGTCGCCCAGTTAGCCATCGAATACTGCAACGCGCTGGTGGAGGCCGAACGCACCAATGATGCCGCCATTCCCCCTCTGTTCGTGGGGCTCAACTACAACGCCGGCGCCAACACCATCACCCCTCAGCAATGGCGTGACTGGGTGATTTCACCGCTATTCGAACGCATGGTCGGCAATGGTCAGGCCGACCAGCCGGCCCGCGCCGATGTGGAAGGAGAACTGGAACAGCTGCTGTTTGATACCAACCTGACCCAGTGCAGCAGCGACTGCGTGGAACGCACCGCCACTGCCGCCAAGGCGGCCTGTGCGGCCATGCTGGGCAGCGCCACCATGCTGATGCAATAGAGCCTGTTTGGGGACAGAATCATGAAACGTAACTTTTTCAGAAAACGTCGACAGCCCCTGCACCCGGATGCACCGCTGTTAAACCTGGGACATGGCAAGCCGGTCAGCCGCCGGGACATGCTGGGGCGAGGCCTGATCACCGGGGCCGCCTTCGGCAGCGTGGGCCTGTTCGGGCTGTTCAGTAATCCCCGCGAGGCCATGGCCGCTCTGTCCGGCGACCTGGAAGGGATGAAAACCGATTGCGGTATCGCTGCCGCCGGCGCCGGCAAGATTCCCTTTATCTGTTTCGATCTGGCTGGCGGCGCCAACATCGCCGGCTCCAACGTGCTGGTGGGGGGCCAGGGCGGACAACAGGATTTTCTCAGCAGTGCTGGTTACTCCAAGCTGGGCCTGCCCGGCAACATGGCACCCAACAATGATCCGACCACCATCAACACGGATCTTGGGCTGGCTTTTCACAGCGATTCGCCTTTCCTGCTGGGCATCCTTGACAAGGCACAGAATGCCGTCGGCAACGTGAATGGTTGCGTGATTCCGGCGCGCTCGGAAAACGATACCGCCAACAATCCTCACAACCCCATGTACGGTATCTTCAACGCGGGCGCCGACGGCGAACTGCTTTCGCTGATTGGTTCGCGCAGCTCGGTTTCCGGCGGCAACTCCATGGCGCCGGACCGCTCCATCATTGCCTCGGCCCGCCCCACCAAAATCGATCGCCGCTCGGATGTGACCGGCCTGGTAGACACCGGCAAACTGGTCGGCCTGCTTGATCAGGCGGATGCGGTGTCGGTGATGGAGTCCATCGCCCGCATCAGCCACAAGCGCATCGACCGTATCGACAGCGGCCTGACCGATGCCAACCGCCGCGACAACCTGCGCAACCTGCTGCGCTGTGGTTATGTGGAAGCGGCCGATATCACCGACCGCTACGGTGATCCTTCCACCCTGGATATCCGTGAGGACATGGACATCCTCAGCATCTTCTCGGACGCCGAACTCAACGATCGGGAATTTGAAAAAACCGCTTCGGTAATGAAACTGGTCGTCAACGGTTACGCCGGTGCCGGCTGTATCAGCATGGGCGGCTTTGACTATCACACCGGCGAACGGGGTACCGGCGAAATCCGTGACCGCCGTGCCGGACGCTGCATGGGCGCCTGTCTGGAATACGCTCGTCGCAAAGGGGTACCACTGATGATCTATGTGTTCAGTGATGGCTCCGTGGCCAGCAACGGGCGCATTGATGATTCCGCGGATGGCCGTGGCAAGGGCGAATGGGCCGGCGATAATTCTTCCACCGCGGCATCTTTCTTCCTGGTCTACAACCCCAACGGACGTCCCACCCTGAATACCGTAGGCGGCACCGCCGAACAGCATCAGCAGTTGGGCTGGATGCGCCCGGATGCCTCGGTGGAGACCGCCGGCACCCCGGCCGCCAACAATGTGAACTTGCTGGCAGAGACTGTGTGGCTTAACTACATGGCGCTTCATGGGGAGCAGGGCTTGTTCTCGGAGAAGTTCCCCAATCACAGTCTGGGCAACAGCGCTTCCATGGACCGGCTCACCGCCTTCGAGCCCATCGTCAGTGGTACCATTACCTGACCGTCACCGTTGGCGCTTTGCTGGCAAAGCGCCAACATCCACACACTGGTCCCGGATACGCTGATGCTTCGCCCCCACCTGCTGCGCGCACTGTTTGCCTGCCTTGTGCTGCTATTGTCACTCCCCGTGTACGCCAACTGGCAACAGCACCACTGGGATGTGATGGGCACCCGCGCAAGCGTCTCCCTGTGGTCCGAAGACGATGCCACCGACCTGTTCCAGCGACTGGAAACGGAGATGGAACGGCTCAACCAGTTGCTCTCTCCCTGGGTGGACGATAGCGAGCTTGCCCGGCTCAACCGGCTGGGGCACAAGGCACCGCAAACCATCAGCCCGGAGTTTTACCAGCTACTGGAACGGTCTCTCTATTTCTATCAGCTCACCGACGGCGCCTTCGATATCACCTTTGCCAGTGCCGGTCATCTCTATGACTATCGGCAAGGCAAGGCACCGGATGAGACAGCGCTGGCCGATGCCACACGTCACATCGGCGCCGACCGTATTGCCTTGCTACCGGATCATCGCGTGCATTTTCGTTCGCCCGGCACCCGCATCGACCTGGGCGGCATCGCCAAGGGGTATGCGATTGATCGGGGCATCGCGCTTTTGAAAGAAGCAGGCATTGCCCATGCCTGGTTGTCACTGGGCGGCGACAGCTATGTGCTTGGCGACCACCGGGGGCGACCCTGGGAAGTCGGCATCCAGCATCCCCGTAACCGGGAAAAGGTGGCCATGCGACTGCCCATCGCCGACCTGGCCATGTCCACCTCCGGCGACTACCAGCGCTACTTTATCCGTGATGGCCGCCGCATCCACCATATCCTGTCGCCGCAAACCGGCAAGAGCGTTGATGGCCTGGCCAGCGTTACCGTACTGGCCGGCAACAGCCTGGACGCAGATGCTCTCTCGACCAGTGTCTTTGTGCTGGGAGTGGAAAAAGGTCTGGCGCTGATCAATCAGCTGGCGAACACCTCCGCCATCATCATCGATCGCCGCGGTAACGTGGTTTATTCCAACGATCTCACCGCACCGGAATAGGCGGCACTCCCCCTCCCGGCTATTCCCGTTTCGTTCCTAGGGGCGGGCTACCAGCCAGGTGCCGGCGCCAATCATGGTGCAGCCGGCGACCATGTTCAGGGGCTTTCGCCATTGGGGATGACGGTGACGGGCAATCCGCTCGGCCAGCAACGCATAGATGGCCTTAACGCCACCCACACTGAAAACCGTAATCAGCAATACCGTAACAAGATACCCGACAGCCGGGGTGTGCATATCCACAAACAGCGGAAACAGGCTCGCGTAGAACACCATCGCCTTGATATCGCCCAGGGTGACCGCCAGCCCGGCCAGAAAGCTGGCCACCTTGCTACTCCCCCTGATGGACGCGCCGCTGACGGTTGTGTCACGACTGCGGATAAGCGTGATGCCGAACCACACCAGCCAGAGCCCGGCGAGAATTCGGACCAGAGAAAAAAAACCACCCAGCTGCCGCGCCAATTCGGTCATGCCCCACAAGGCAAGGCCGGCAAACAGCAGATCTGCCACCACAATACCGGCGGCGACCCAGAGGCCGTGCCCCACGCCCAGTCGGGCAGAACGCACCACCACCAGCGCCACACTGGTACTGGGCAGCGCCGCCAGCAGCATCATCACCGGTATCAGTAACAGTACCCCGTATCCATCCATGGCCATGCCCTGCCATCAATCTGTTGCCCGTCAGCAAGGCAGCCATAAAGCCGCTACCCGGTTGTCCTCGGCACCCTGAGCCAGGCGACGAGAGTGTCAGCGCCTACTCTACCGGCGCCTCGACACCACTGGCAGCCGCCGGCTCCCGGCGATTGCGCAACGCCTTGTTATACAGATCCGCCAGCCCCTCATGGGCCGCCGCACTGAACCGTTTCAGTCTTTTGCGGGTTACCGTGACCTGTTCAAACGCCGACGCTTGCAGCGAGTACTGCTGACGGCGCATGAGTCGCTCACCACGCTGTTGCAAGCTGGCCAGCTCCCGCTCCAGGGCGGGCAGTTCCTGGCGGAAGTATTCCAGCCGCTGTACCCGGTTGCTGGCCACCATGACCCGGCTGCGTAACACCCGGGTCTGATCCAGCAGGGTGCTGATCTCACTGAGCTCCTGCTTTCGCTGCCATTGCCGCGGTACGATATCCTCCTGCATTTCCCAAAGCAGAATGCCTTTGTAGAAATCCAGCTTGGCGGTCATATCCGGCCGTTTGCGCTTGCCCCAGCCACGGGTCTTGCGCTCCGCTTCCTGCTGGGCCTCCCAAAGGCGTTGTTCCTTGTCGGTGGCAAACGGCAGGGGGTCCTGCTCGGATACCGCCGTGTCATAGTCTCGCTGCAATCGGGTCAGGCGCTCCTGAAAATCCTGCCGGGACAACTCCCGTAGCAGGGCCTTCGCTTGGGGTCTGACCTGCTGATGCTTTCGCTCATGGGCGGCGAGCATGGTCTGCATGGCAGGCAGGGTATTCTGCCATTGGGTGAGCAGATTCCGCTGACGCATCAGCTCGTGATAATTGTGCCAACCATGCTGGAATTCCGTGGTGGCAAACCATTCATAAAACGTGGGGAAGCTCTTTACCCGTTTCGGCAGAAACGGCGGCACCGGGTCCATGGCGGTGGACCAGCGGGGCTCACCCACCATTTCCTCAAACCAGGCGCCGCTGGCAATGCGTGCCTCCACCTCCAGCAGGTATTGCTCCAGCCCGTCAAAACGTTCCAATGCGGTCTGGAAAGCCTGACGCGCGGAACGCTGATCGCCCATCTGCTCGTAAAGGTAAGGGATGGCCAGCTGCGCTTCCTGCACCGTGGAGCGCTGAATTGATTGCCGGTCCAGTTTCTGCAGCACCGGCAGGGCCCGGGCCGGCTGGTTCTCGATCAGCAGGGCGCGGGCGTAAAGCAACAGGGATACATCGGCAAAGGGCCCTTCCAGGCGCGCATCACGAAGCAGTTGCAGGGCACGGTCTTCCTGGTCGCTGCGCAGCATGTAGATGGCCAGGGCCAGCATGGCCTTGTCCTTGATGGCATTCACTTCCGGTGCGCCGGGCGGCAGATTGGCCAGCTCCCACAACCATTCCTGGCCCAGCCCCGGGTGCTTGCCATTGATCCAGCTGATCGCCAGGTTGTATCGCAGATAGGCATTGAGCGGGTGGTTTTCAGCAAAGGCATCCAGGGATTCCGCCGCCTTCTCATAGCGACCCAGGCGCATCAAGACCCGTGCCCGCAGACTGAGGTAGACCTCTTGCAAGCCTTCAGGAGGGGTACCCACCTGCTGTTCCAGGGTCTCCAGGGCTCGCTGGTATTTTTGCTGGCGGTAGAAAAGACCGGCCAGATGAATCCAGGCTCGCTGGGCCACCTCGCCACTGACCTGCTGATCCAGCAGGGCACTGAAGACACGCTCAGCATCCTCCGGCATACCGTAGGCGCTGTACATGGCTCCCAGCAGCACCTCCAGGTCGGCCCGGTGCACATCCACCTCACCCCGCTCCAGGGCCATTTGCGCCCGGGTCAAGGCGGCAAAATAGTCGCCTTGCAGGTAGAGATAGGCCACTTCCCCATAGGCCAGTTCCTGTACCTGATGCGGCTTATCCAGCCGTCCCCAGGCCAGTGAGCTGACCAGCATCAACACCATGGCAGACCACTTCAGCATGCTCGCCTCAGCGCCAGTCACGGAACAGGAGACGGGGCTGCTGTTTGGCCTTGTCGTCCTCGATATGCAGCTGCACGAAATGGCGACCATGGCGCTTGTCGAATCGACCGGTCACACCCCGGCGGATCTCGCGGCCCTCTGGCCCCATACCGGTTACGAAAGCAACGATCTCATGCTCGCCGTTCTTTACGTTGGCCAGTGCCAGCCGCTGCACCGCCCCGTTTTTCAGGGCACGCAATTCCCGCTCGGTATAAAGGTGACTGGCCAGCACTTCACCATCCAGCTCCAGGGTCACACTGTCCGGCTGGAAGTAATGGCCCACATCCAGCGACACATAAATGCCCACCTGGGTATCCGCCGGGAACAGCAACTCCTCTTCCAGAAGCAACAGGCGTTTATTGACTTCCAGCACGTCGCGTTTGAAATCCGCCAGTTCCTTGTCCAGCTCGGCGGCATGAAGCTGGCTGGCAAACAACATCAACAGCAACACTACTACACGGCGCATTGCGCTCCCCCAATCCTGATGGTTTTTTGTGAATCTACCATAGCCATGTCCCTTTGACTGTTGTGATTGTCACAACTGATCCCCTCTTCACGTCAGCTTGTCCGACTAACGGCGATTCTTCCGCCATGACCAGCGAATCCCTTCCCTACCCGGTACTGATTACCGGCGCCAGTTCCGGTATCGGTCTGGCGCTCACTCACCTGCATCTGTCGCGGGGAGATCACGTCATTGCCAGCAGCCGACACCCTGACCACTCTCCACTGGCAACATTGAACGACCACAATGACCGCCTGAGGTTGATCCCGTCAGATCTGGCAACCGCCCAGGGGCCGGCCTCACTGGCTGCGGCCACCGCCGGATACACCGACCATCTGTCCCGTGTCATCCACTGCGCCGGTGTCTTGCACGACTCCGGTCACAATCGTTCCCCGGAAAAGCGCCTGGAAGATCTTTGCGCAGAAAACCTGGAATACAGCTTCCGTCTGAACGCCTGGGCCCCCATATTGCTGGCCCAGGGGCTGCTGCCACTGCTTCGTCAGCAACCGGCAGTCTTTGCCGCCATTTCCGCCCGGGTGGGCAGCATCACCGATAATCATCTGGGCGGATGGTACAGCTATCGCAGCAGCAAAGCGGCACTGAACCAGCTATTGCGCACCTTCGCGGTGGAAGCCCGCCGTCGGGCCCCTAAACTGACGGTGCTTGCCCTGCACCCCGGAACAACGGATACCCCCCTGTCGGCGCCTTTTCAATCCCGGGTACCGGAAGGAAAGCTGTTCTCGCCACCATGGGTAGCCGAACAACTGACCCAGCAGCTGGACAGGGCGACCCCGGAACAGAGTGGCCGCTTTATCAATTGGCAGGGGGACACGCTCCCCTGGTAACAGATACAAAATTGTCACACTTGTCGCTTGCCACACCCCGCCGATCCGCGCCACTATCAAAAGGTCGATACACCTCGTGTATTGGCATCCATGCCGGCGGCCCGATCAGGATGCCGCGCCATGCGCGCCCCGCCAGGGGCGCGGTGGCGTGGCGGGAGACCGGGCCGTTCGGCATGCACCTATCCTGTCTCTCCGCGACAACTCATCCGCCTGCTTCATTGATGCAACTTTCCCGCTATGCTTGCCTCTAACCGGGCCCATGCAAAGGAGTTAGGGAATGAGAAAGATTGCTGCCATCTGGCTGATCATGGCTGCCATGATCACAAGCGGCTGCCAGACACTGGGATCACTGGAAGCCCCGGAGGTCAGCGTTACGGGCATTGCCCTCAATAGCATCAGCCTGTTCGAGCAGGAATGGGGATTGACCCTGCGGGCCCGCAACCCCAATGATCGGGAGCTGACCCTCAAGAGTCTCGACTACGAGATCTTCATCAACTGGGAAAAGTTTGCCCGCGGCCTCACCGGTGAGAGCGTGACCCTGCCCGCCATGGGCGATGCCAAGGTCAACACCACCATTACCACCAGCCTGCTGAGTAGCCTGAAGCAGTTACAGAACATCCAGCAGCAACAGGACAAGCCCCTGCAGTATCGACTGGTGGGCAAGGCCCGCGTTGCCGGCGTACCGCTGCCGCTGTCTTTCGACAAGGAAGGCGAAATGACGCTGCCTGCGATGCCTTGAAGTGCCTGAGCGCATAGCAGCCTGATTTCGTTAACAACCCTTGCTGTAGGAGCGTCGCTCGCGGCGCGATGAAGGAGGCCAGAATCGCGCCGCCAGCGACGCTCCTACAGCCTATTCAAGAAACCTCTGTGATAACACGTCACTTCCTCTGCCGCTCGCGCCGAAACCGGGCCGGGGTCTGGCCGGTCCAGCGGCGGAAAGCGTGATTGAAGTTGGACAGCTCGGAAAACCCCAACCGCTCACTAATCTCTTCCATGCCCAGTCCGCCCAGAATCAACCACTGTTCCGCCAGCATCCGCCGCACTTCATCCAGCAGCTCCCGATACCCGGTACCTTCTGCTTGCAGCTGACGACGCAGGGTGCGGCTGGTGACGCCCAGGGCGGACGCCATGGCTTCCATACCCGGAAAGCTGCCCGGCTGGCTGAGCAGGCGCCGACGTACCTGCAACGCCACCCCGCCCTGCCGATAGCGCTGCACCAGTAATTGCTGGCACTGCTCCTCGCAGAGCCGGGCGGTGACCGGGTTGGCCTGGGGCAAGGGCATATCCAGCAGACCGGCCACAAAGCGAGCCTGGTTGTGTGACTGATCGAACCGGG
Source organism: Alcanivorax sp. NBRC 102024 (assembly GCF_001602235.1). Classification (NCBI taxonomy): domain Bacteria; kingdom Pseudomonadati; phylum Pseudomonadota; class Gammaproteobacteria; order Oceanospirillales; family Alcanivoracaceae; genus Alcanivorax; species Alcanivorax sp. NBRC 102024. Next base: position 402,911 of record NZ_BDAS01000002.1, on the reverse strand, counting down.
GGGGCAGGCCAAAAATGGCCGTAAACGGCGCCGGGTCCTGAGCCGGTAAACGCAGGGCCAGGTAAGACAGGGGAATCCGGCTGGCGAACAACTCTTCCTGGATCATCATCACGGCGCTGGCATCCCGCGCCAGCAGATAGGGCCGAATGGTCTCCGGCAGCCCGCTGTCTTCCAGCATCAACACCGCCTCGCCCTGCACTTCATCGAGTCGGATATCCAGAAAGGCAAAGGTCAGATCCAGATAACGCACCCCCAGCTCCACCGCCTGCCGGAGGGTGGGGCTACTGAGCAGGGCAAAGCCCCACACTCCGTAGCTGCTCAGGTGATAACGCTGCCCCATTGCCAGGCCATGCCGGACCGGATCCCCCAGTTGTGCGCAGAGGTTCTCAACCACTCGCCGCTCCTGGGCCCGCTCGATGGTGGTTTCCGGCCGGTGCAGCATGGCCGGGTCGATGTCACTGCCCGACAGACAGGCTTCGGGGGCCAGCCCATGCTCGGCGGCGTAGGCCACCTGCAGACGCACACTGGTGATAGCTCGACGTACATCCATGAAATGTCCGTTTCCCACAATTTTATGTCCCAGAATGCCATAAACAAGGCGTATCCGTCCCGTTAGAGTGATCCTCAATAAAGTTTATCGGGATGTTTACCATGCAAGTGACCCACAACGTGGTGATTATCGGTGCCGGCTTCGGCGGACTCGGCATGGCCATTCGCCTGAAAGCCCAGGGCGAAGAGAATATTTTGATGATTGAAAAAGGCCACGACGTGGGTGGCTGCTGGCGTGACAACACCTACCCCGGCGCCGCCTGCGATGTGCCCTCGCATCTGTATTCGTTTTCCTTCGAGCGCCATTACCCCTGGAGCCGCCGCTTCGCACCGCAACAGGAAATCTTCGCCTACCAGCAATACTGTGCGCGCAAGTACGACCTGTACCGGCACATCCGCTTCCACACCGAAGTGGCCGAGGCCCACTACCGTGACGAAGATGGCATCTGGGAGCTGACGCTCACCAATGGCGACACCCTGACCACCCGGGTGCTGATCACCGCCACCGGCCAGCTCAACCAGCCCGCCTACCCGCCGCTGTCCGGTATCGAGGATTTCGGCGGCGCCCATTTCCATAGTGCCCGCTGGGACCACGACGTGGACCTGACCGGCAAGACCGTGGCCGTCGTGGGCACCGGTGCCAGCGCCATCCAGTTCGTGCCGGAAGTGGCCAAGGTGGCCGGCAAGGTAAAGCTGTTCCAACGCTCCGCTGCCCATGTGATTGCCAAACCGGATCGGGCCTACAGCAAACTGGAGCATCAGGTACTGAGCAAGGCACCGATTACCCAGACCCTGGACCGGCTGCGCATCTATGCTACCAATGAATCCCGGGCCCTGGGCTTCACCTCCTTCCAGAAAGCCATGAAGGTGTACGAGTGGCTGTTCCGCCGCCACCTGAAGCAGCAGATCAAGGACCCGGTCCTGCGCGAGAAGCTGACCCCGGATTACCCCATGGGCTGCAAGCGCATCCTCATGTCCAACGATTACTACCCGGCCCTGGCCCAGGACCATGTGGAAGTGATCAACCACGGTATCAGCTCGGTGGACCAGAGCGGCCTCACCGACAGCACCGGCACCCACCACGACGCCGATGTGATCATCTACGGTACCGGCTTCAAGGCCACCGACTTCCTCACCCCCATGACCATTACCGGCCGTGATGGAGCCGATCTGAATGCGGTGTGGAAAGACGGCGCCGAGGCCTATCTGGGCATCACCGTGCGCGGCTTTCCCAACCTGTTCATGCTCTACGGCCCCAACACCAACCTGGGCCACAACTCCATCATCTACATGCTGGAAAGCCAGATTCATTACATCCTGCAATGTGTGGCGCAGATGGACGAACAGGACATCAAGGCACTGGAAGTGCGTGACCGGGTACAGGACGAATTCAACAAGACGGTGCAGGACAAGATCAGCAATACCGTCTGGGACAAGGGCTGCCACAGCTGGTACAAGACCGAGAGTGGCAAGAACACCAACAACTGGCCCGGCTTTACCTTCGACTACCGCCGCCAGACACGGACCCTGGACCTGAGTGACTATGACCTCCTTCGTTGATCGAATCAGCCGGGCCCAGTCCGGCACCCAGCAAATACTGGCCGGCGCCCTGCGTCAGTCCCTGGCCATGCTGTTCAAACCGGTGGCCAACCCGCGCTTCAGCGTGAAGACGCAGCGCCGCTGGATGGACATCATGGCCAAGACCACTCTGGTCGCCCGTGATGTGCCCAGCCATGACGCGCCCCTGGGTGACGTGCCCTGTCGCCACTACGCGCCCCTGAATGCCCAGGGCACCGTGCTCTACCTGCACGGTGGTGGCTATGTGGCCGGCAGCCCGGAAAGTCACCGCTCGGTTACCTCACACCTGGCGAAATTCGCCAATGCCCGCGTGGTGGTTCCGGACTACCGGCTGGCACCGGAGCATGCCTGCCCCGCCGCCATCGAGGATGCCGTGGCCGTGTACGATGCCCTGCTGGCAGAAGGGGTGGACCCTGCCACCCTGGTGATTGCCGGCGATTCCGCCGGCGGCGGCCTCGCCCTGGCCACCCTGCAAGCACTGAAAGCGAAAAAAACCGCCTTGCCCAGCTGCACCATCCTGATCTCGCCCTGGGTGGACCTGAGCCTCAACGATCTTTTCGACACCGACCGGGACATCATGCTCAGCCCGGCCTGGCTGGCCAGCGCCGCTGACGCCTATGGCGGTGAAGATCCTGCCCGGCCGGCCTGCTCCCCCCTCAATGGCGACCTGACCGGTCTGCCCCCGGTACTGATTCAGGCCGGCAGCGACGAGATCCTGCTCAACGACAGCCACCGTCTGTGCAGCGCCCTGAACGACGCGGGCACGCCAGCCCGTCTGCAGGTCCACCCGCAACGCTGGCATGACTTCCAGCTCCATGCCGGAGTGTTGGCCGATGCGGACCAGGCCCTGATGACCTGCGCCCGGTTTATCCATAAACACTGGAAGGATGTCAGCGCATGAAACGTATCCTGATCACCGGTGCCGCCAGCGGCATCGGCCTGGCCACCGCCAGACATTTCCATGACAGCGGTTGGCGGGTGGGCCTCACGGATGTGAACGACACTGCGCTGGCCGAGCTGGCGGCCACATTGAACGACAGCTGGTACCGGCGACTGGATGTGACCGACAGCATTGCCTGTCAACACGCCTGCAGGGACTTTGCCGAAGACGGCTGCATCGATGTGCTGTTCAACTGTGCCGGCATCCTGCGCATGGGACCCTTCGAGTCCATCAGCGCAGAGCAGCACAGGCAGATCATCGATATCAACGTGACCGGGCTGATCAACATGAGCCTGGCCGCCCACCCTTTCCTTCAGGAAAGCCGGGCGGCGGCGATCATCAATATGAGTTCCGCCTCAGCCCTTTATGGTGTGCCACATTTTGCCTCTTACTCCGCCAGCAAGTTCGCCGTGCGCTCACTCACCGAAGCGCTGAACATCGAATGGGGCCGACAGGGTATTCGTGTGGTGGACATCATGCCCCCGTTCGTGAAAACCCCCATGGTGGAGCAAGCCAGCTTCCGTCCGCCGATACTGGACCGCATGGGTGTCAATCTGAGTGCCGACGACGTGGTGGCAAAGGTCTGGCAGGCCGCGAACGAAAAAGTCCCGGTGCACAACCCGGTGGGGCTCAGCTTCAAGCTGCTGAAGCTGTTGGACAAGGCGTTGCCCAGCGGCTCGACACGTCTGTTGCTGCAGTTCCTGAGCCGGGATTGACGCAGCTTCTCCGTAGGAGCGTCGCTGGCGGCGCGATAAAGGAAGTCAGAATCGCGCCGCCAGCGACGCTCCTACAGCCGGGGGGTCAAGCTAGGGCTCGTCCTGAGGTGCCAGGAAGGTAATCGTCACCTTTCTGCGGCCCCACTGCCTGGCCGCCTGTATGTCCTCACCCATGTAAATATCGATCTTCTTTTTCCAGCGCCAGTGCATCTTGTCCTTCACCTGCCAGGTCCCGGGCAAGCCCTCAATCTGCACCTCGGCATTGTAGTCCAGCCCCAGGGGGATCAGATCCCGTGACACCGCAATGGCCTTCATACCCGGCGTGAGGCGATCGCCCCAGGCGGCCAGGGCATGGTCCGCACCGGCGCCCTGACCGTGCAGGGAATTGTACGCCGTGGCAGTCACTGTCATGGTCACCGTGTCCGCTGCAGCGGGGGTTGCAGTATCCGCCTCGCAACGCGCCACCAGCCAGGTCACCGCCAGCAATGCCAGGGTAAAGGCGCAGGCATTCACTCGCCGTTGCGGGCGGATTGCTAGACTCATTCGATGATTCTCCGTCTGGTCACACTTGTTATGCTTCACGGTCTGCTGTCGGCCTGCAACCTGGTTTCCGACAAAAGGGCGGAGGATACGGCTGCCCCTGCGCCCCTCACCGATACCCTGCGCCAATGGCAACCCGCCGGGGAGCCCGATGCGGTGATACTGGGGTTGCACAGCTTCGGCGACTACGGCGCCGCCTTCGAGGCGCTGGGCCCTTACCTTGCGGATCATGGGCACCTGCTGATCAGCTATGACCAGGCCGGATTCGGCGACCGAATCCAGCAGGGCCAATGGGCCGGGGAGGAGCAACTGGTCTCGGAAGCCATCTTCCAGATCGAGCAACTCTATGAACGCTATCAACGTCCGGTGTTCCTTGTCGGGGAAAGCCTGGGGGGCGCCGTGGCGATCCTGGCAGCCCTGGAGGTGCCAGACAAAGTCGCCGGCATGGTGCTGGCCGGGCCCGCCGTACGTGAAGGCATTCGCCTGCGTTATGGCTGGAATGCGGCCATCGCCAGCGCCGCCTTCCTGGCCCCGGGATATCGTCTGACCGTGGACCGCCGCCCCGATGATCCGCACCTGGCAGACCATAGTGCCCAGCGGCTGGCAACGGATCCCCGGGTGATCCGTAATGTGCGCATGGATGCCTATTGGGGTCTGATCAAGCTGGCTGACAGCGCCAGCGACCGGGCGCCCTCGATCCAGACACCGTCACTGCTGCTCTACGGCGGCAAGGACAACTCCGTGCCTGCGGCCGGGATCAGCCATCTTCACGACCACCTGGCAGACCAGGGCGAATACCGCTTCTATCCCGAAGGGCCTCACCTGCTGCTCCAGGGTCCCCGGTGGCAACAGGTGGCTGATGACATCCTCGACTGGATTGATCGCACTCCGCATTAGATTGGCCTCACAGGACGCACTCATACTGGTAAGCTGGCGCAAACCACAGCGGAGCAAATCATGAGCAAGCGTGTCCTGATTACTGGCGGCAATTCCGGCATCGGCTACTGTACCGCCGAGCAACTGGTCGGCCATGGCGCAGAAGTGTCACTGGCCTGTCGGGACCAGACCAAGGGCCAGGCTGCCATTGCTCGCATCAAGAATCGCCATCCTGACGCCAAGGTCCGGCTGTTCCCGCTGGATCTTTCCGATCTGGAGAATGTCCGCGACAACGCCGCGATGATCTACCGCGAGCTGGGCGAGCTGGACGTGCTGATCAATAACGCCGGCGTCGTGCCCACTCAGCAGGAATTCACCCGCGAGGGTTATGAAATGCAGTTCGGGGTCAATTATCTGGCGCCGGTGCTGTTCACCCACCTGATGTTGCCGCTGCTGAAAAAAGGGAATCAGCCACGCATCCTGCACGTCGCCTCCGTGGCGCATTGGCTGGGACGGATCAACAAGAACACCTGGCGTGGCCGCAAGCCCTATCTGGTGATGGATGCCTATGGCCAGTCCAAGCTGGGCAACATCCTGTTCAGCAATGTGCTCGCAGAGCGCCTGCGGGATATCGGCATTACCAGTAATGCGCTGCACCCCGGCGGCGTGGACACGCCGATCTTCCGTCATGTGCCCAAAGCGGCCATGGCCCTGATCCGCCCCACCCTTACCACTCCGGAAAAGGCGGCGACCCTGCCGGTGAGCCTGGCGCTGGACCCGCAGTACGCTGACATCACCGGGGAATACTTCGCCAACCACAAACCGGCCCTGCGTTCGCCACGGGCACGCAACCAGAAGCTGGCGGAAGAGTTGTATTTCGACACCATGGCCGAGCTGGACCTGCCGACGCTGTGAGAATCCCACCACTGAGATAACGCCTTTCCCGCAGGAGCCATGCCGGCATGGCGGAAGGGGCTTCAGGTTCGCAGGAAGAACCTTGCAAGCAGAGGATCCTTTTCGCCATGCAAGCATAGCTCCTACAAAGAGAGCGATTCCTCCACCCGTGCGGCCTTGACCTCTTCCTGAAGCTCGGGGTAGAAATCCAGGAATCCCTGCTCCAGCGCCGCATAGCGGGGCGCGATTTCCTCAATGATGCCAGCGAAGCGGTTGGCAAAACGGATGCGCCCGGCAATCACATCCAGTGCCTGCCCCACCCGCGCCAGATCCCGGTATTGATTAAGCAGATCGTGTTCGATCAGCCGCTCCACCCTTTCACGCATGGGCGCATGCATCAGCGGCAGGCCGGATTGCAGATGCGCATAGTGACGGCGAATGGCGGCCTCCCGATCATGGCGATAAAACGCCGCCCAGTGCTGCCAGAGAAAATGATCAAACAGCACATCCAGGGCCACGCCGGCAAAGCGGCGACGGTCCGGTGAAAAAGTGCGACGCTGGGCCTGCACCCAGGGATGGTGATCAGTAAACCGGTCCACCAGACGATGGTTGTCCAGGCCCCGACGCACCGGCGCACTGAGCCGGGAGCGTTCCACGCCATGCATGAAATCCCCCAGCACATTGCCGACTTTGGAGGGCACCGAGGGCTGGGCCAGGGAGAGATGCGCCAGGTAGTTCATGATCTGTCCTGAAATCCTTGCACCATCAGCAACCCGTCCAGGCATCCCTCAACCGGGAGGCCAGCTGAACGGACGCCCCCCCAACACATGCACATGCAGGTGAAATACGGTCTGGCTGGCACCGGCCCCGTTGTTCACGTTCAGGCGAAAATCTTCCAGCCCCTCCTGCCCGGCTACCTGGCTGGCCACCAGCAGCAGGTGGCCCAGCAACGCCTGATCCTCTGCTTCTGCATCGGACAGCTTGGCAATCGGTTTCTTGGGGATCACCAGGAAGTGGGTGGGCGCCTGGGGATTGATATCCCGGAAAGCCAGACACTGGTCGTCTTCGAAAATGATATCGGCGGGAATCTCCCGGTCGATGATCTTGGAAAAGAGGGTTTCAGCCATGGTGGGTAACGCTCCGGATAGGCAGGAATGAACGATTTCTCCGGCACAAGGTGTGCCCCGGTTCACAGCTCGCACGCTAACTGCTCGTAAAATGCTCGCTGCGAGTGACGTGCACCTTAGCGGCAGACCAGAATAATGGCATTATAGCACCTGAATCCATGACGTCAGGGTCGCATGACGCGCCATGATGACGTCATGGACTCAGGAGACAGTCTGTCGAAACCCAACCTGATTCCACCGGAACCGCATGGCCACACTTTTTGTCGAAAATTTAACCGTCGCCGATTTCTCCTATCTGCATCCCAAACGCGGCATGGTCGGTGAATCCTGGCTGGTCGATCTGGAACTCACCGGCGACCTGGATCACCAGGGCATGGTGTTCGACTTCGGCCATATCAAAAAACGCATCAAGCAGATCATCGACGACAGCGTGGATCATCGCCTGCTGGTGCCGGTGGATAGTGAACACGCTACCGTGAGTGAACGGGACAACAACACCAGCCTGGAGTGGCTTTACCGGGGTGGCACCATCCGCATGGTGGCGCCCAGCGAAAGCCTGCTGCTGATGAACGGCCCGGAAATTTCCAAGGCCAACCTGACCCTGTTCCTGATGGACCTGGTGCAGCAGGTGGTACCGGAAAATGTGGCGGAAGTGCACATCGTGTTGCGCGAGGAAGATACCGGCACGGCCCCCTTCTATCACTATTCCCATGGCCTGAAGAAACACGACGGCAACTGCCAGCGTATTGCCCATGGCCATCGCTCCGGCATCCACATTTTCGAAAATGGCCGCCGCAGCCGCTACTGGGAAAAACTCTGGGCGGACCGCTGGGAAGATATCTACCTGGGTACCGAAGAGGACCTGGAAGGCACCTACTACATCGACGAAATCCCCCACCACCGCTTTCGCTACGATGCGCCCCAGGGGCATTTCGAGCTGGTCATCCCTGAGGACCACTGCTATCTGGTGGACACCGACACCACCGTGGAACAGCTGGCCGCCCACATTGCCGAGCAGCTGGCCACCGAAGCCCCCGGCAAACACTTTCGCGTGCGGGCCTTTGAGGGCGTGGGCAAAGGCGCCATCGCCGAAGCCGGGGAAAACCTGCCCGGCAAGGCCCACAGTGGTTGGCTAAGTGGGGCGGCGGTGATTTGAGAAGCAACGGCTAGCTATGAGCTTCAAGCTGTAACGCGGGAAAGACTGCACCCGTAACCGCGCCCCAGAGGCTGTAGGAGCGTCGCTGGCGGCGCGATTGAATGTAGGAGCACCTCTTGCAGGTGCGAACCGAGCGTAGCGAGGCAACAGAGGATTGTCGTCAGCCGTTCTTTCTGCAATCTGACGCACGCTGAAATACCTGATCGCCCTACGGGCGATTTCCGCGCAAGCGCGGTTCGCTATACAAGCATAGCTCCTACAAGCGGCTTCGTAGATATCTCAGCGCATGAGGAGCTTTTCAGGCTTGCCCTATCCCGGGAGCGTCGCTCGTAGCTACTCCTCCGCCAGAATACTTTCCGCCTCTTCCTGAATCAGCCGTCTCAACCAGCGATGGGCCACGTTGTGGTGCAGTAACGATGACCAGGCCATCTTCAGTTCGAACTGGGGAATATCAAAAGGCGGCTCCTTGATCAGCAGCCGTTCGTTCTGAGCCTGCATCCGCGCCACCCGGCTGGGGAGAGTGGCGACCAGGTCGTTGTTCATGGCCAGCAAGGCGGGCATCTGGTAGTGACGGGTAAAGATGCTGATCTTGCGGCTCTTGCCCAACTGCTCCAGGGCATGATCAATCCAGCCCAGGCCGCCGAGCTTTTCCGGATTCATGCCGAACCCCACCCCGAAACCGGTCTTCGAGACCCAGATATGTTGCGCAGACAGGTAACTGTCCAGATTGAAATCACCGGCAATGGGGTTATCCCGGTTCAGCAGACAGGAAAAGGAATCCTTCCACAGACTCACCTGGTGAAAGGAACCGGGAATCTCGTTGAACCGGTTCACCGCCATGTCCACCCGACCCTGCTCCATGTCCTGGTAGCTCACGTCCGAAGGGGTCAGGAAGTCCAGCACCACGTGCGGGGCTTCCGCACGCAGGCGCCGCACGATGTGGGGCACCAGGGTGGCCTCCGCATAATCGCTGGTCATGATGCGGAACACCCGACGGCTTTCCGAGGGCTGGAACACGTCCTCCGGGGTAAACAGCTGCTCCGCCTGGGACAGGATCTGTCGCACCAACGGGCGCAGTTCCTGGGCACGTTCCGTGGCGGTCATGCCGTCACTGGTCCGAATCAGCAGGGGATCACCGAATAATTCCCGCAGTCGCTTGAGGGAATTGCTCATGGCGGGCTGGGTAATGCCCAGTTGTTCTGCCGCCCGGGTCACATTCTGCTCGCGCAGCAGCACATCCAGGTACTTGAGCAGGTTCAGGTCAGCCGCACCAATATTCATGATATGAATCGACACCTAAGAAAACATCACCAAAATGGATTCTATAGCGCGGCATGCGGGGTGTCACATGGCAACGCGTTACGCCCCCAAAAGCAGACAATATCCGGGCATATCCCGCCACGTCGTGAGGTCTGCGTGAAAACATTGCAATGTAAAAGCAATTTTTACCGTTTTTGGTGTTAACCGGGTCGCTGTTTGAGGCTTAATGGCAAGCTGCCAGTATCGCCTAAAGGCAAAAAAATGCGTAAGGTCTAATGCACTGTTAACGCTACACCCTGTCGTGTTGTCTGGAACAGCCGCCCTGTATATAGAGGCTGATTTATTGTTCGCAGGTGTGATTCAGAGGTTACTATGACAAGCAGCGCAACCACGCGAGCCGAGAAGTTCGTGGTTCGATTTCCCAATGGCATGCGGGCCAGTGTCGCGGAAACCGCCGGCCTCAGCCATCGAAGCATGAATGCGGAGATCATTGCCCGCTTGCAACACAGTCTCAGCAATTGGCCCGCCACCTTGCCCCATGGCGAACCGGCAATTCCTGACGGCCAGGAAGAAGCGTACCTGCTGGAACGTTTCCGGCGTCTGCCTGCCGGTAAGCGACAGGCACTTTTGGCTCTGCTGGACTGAATGCAAACCGCCTTCTGTCCTTACAATGTGCCGCTGGCCGCCTGTGATTTTTTTCCATAGCCGGCATACTCTATGATGAAACATGGCCGTCATCGACGCACGGACACAAAGGAGCCCTATCGGCCGTGACCGCCCCCCAGAAACATAATCCGCTCCCCACCGGCAGTGACATCAAACTGCCGTGGCACCTGCGTCTGCCAAAGCCGCTGGAAAAAGACTTTCGCCTGTATTTTCTGGCCAGTGTGTCAAAGGTCGCACCCTGGGCGCTGGGCCTGGTCTCCACCCTGATTGCCACCGCCATGCTGATCGAGTCGTGGATCGGCACGGATGTGATCAGTAATTCCTGGCGGCCCCGACTCTTCACCTTGATGCTGGCCGGCGGCTGCGTGATTCTTGCCCGCAAACTCCAGTGGCGGGAATGGCTGCACCCGGCCACTCTGGCACTGGCGTTTGCCATCGCCCTGACTGGCAATTATCTGGGTGTGCATGTGGATCACCCTCTTGCCTACACCTTCTTCCTGCATACGCCCCTGTCGATCATCATGATCTGCATCCTCGTGCGGGTGCCTTTCTACTCCGCCCTGCTCAGTTCCACCGTGATGATCGGCGCCATGGTCGCCACTCTGCTGGCCAATCCGGAGCGGACCCCGTTCGAATCCATCACCCTGACCATGGTGACCCTGGCCTTTGCCAGCATGAGCCTGTTTGGCCAGTACGTGTATGAGCGGTTGCTGCGCCAGCACTTCCTCTCCGAGCACGTGCTTTACCAACACCGTAACGAGCTTCACTCCGCCAACCTGGTACTGGAAAACCAGGCCACCGTGGATGGCCTCACCGGCTGCATCAACCGGCGAGGCATGGAGTCCCGGCTCAATCACCTGTTCCACCTGCACAAGCAGGGCAATCCGGATGCCCCGGAACGCATCAGTCTTTTGCTGTTCGATATCGATTTTTTCAAACAGTACAACGATACCTACGGCCACCCGGCCGGGGACGAATGCCTGAAGAAAATATCCCATGTCCCCCTCTCGATGGTGCAGGCCGACACGGACTTTGTGGCCCGCTATGGTGGCGAGGAGTTCGTTATCATCCTTACCGATTCCAGCTTCAATGATGCCCTGGTGTTTGCGGAGCGGATGCGCAACCGGGTTGAACAACTGGGCCTGCCCCACAGCGGCTCCCGGGTTAGCCAGGTGGTCACCATCAGCGTGGGCGTCGCCTGCTCCGACCACGGCGCCAGCAATGGCGCCGAACTCCTGAAACAGGCTGACGAGGCCCTCTACCAGGCCAAAGGCGCTGGCCGTAACCGGGTGGCGATGACGAATAGTCAGGGATTGGTGGAGATGTTGAGTTAATTAATAGTTTCGCAGGCCAGCGACAGTGCCGCCTGCAAGCAAAGAGGCCGCGCCCAAAGCATGGGCGCGGCCTCTTACATTGAAGAACAGGAAAAGCCGTTTCGCGACGTTATTAATTATTCATTATTAACTATTAATTGCTTTCCATCTCCCCCACCACGGTCACCGGATCCAGCTTCTCCTCGAACCAGTTCAATCGCCAGTCCAGGTGCGGCCCGGTCGCGCGACCGGAGGCGCCGACCTTGGCCACCGGCTCGCCCTGCTTTACCGCCTGCCCTTTTTCCACCAACACCTCGCTGAGGTGGATCATGGTGGAGGAAACCCCGTAGCCATGATCCAGGATCAGGGTGCCACCGGAATAGTAATTATCGTCCTGCACCAGGGTCACCACCCCGTCCGCAGGAGCCACCACCACAGTGCCGGTGGGCCGGGCCACGTCCACACCATAGTGGGGCCGGCCCGGCTTGCCGTTGTAAACCCGCTGACTGCCATAGACACCACTGATACGGCCCGTGAGCGGCCACTGAAAATCACTGAGAAAGGCCAGCAGGGCAGAGTCCGTGTCCCGCGCCGTTTTGATTTCCGCCACCTCGCGACGAATCCGCTGGAGCACCGCTTCCGGTGGCGGCTCCACGGTACGCTGCGGCACCCCTTCGATACGCTGGATATCATACTCACGCTTGCTGAGGATTACCGGCACTTGCTGTGCCTTGCCCTGCTTTTCCAGCGTCAACACTTGCTCAAGGTCGGCATCCCGGCCAAAACCAACGGCAAAGAATCCTTCCGGTGTGGTCCGTACCGCCCTGTCACCCAGTTTGACCGTCACCCCGCTTGCCACCTGGCCACGCAACAGCGCCCCCTGGGTTCGCTGGCCTTCCAGAGAGAGCAGCCAGTCGCTGGCGAGGCACACAGATGACAGCAGGCAGAGCAATACAGCAAGAGTAATACGCACAGGAAACCTCAAGAAAACATTCGGTCGTCTTTCCGCAGGCGCGTCGCTGGCGGCGCAATACATTCCGTCTCGAGTGACGAATTACGGGACGCGACAATCAGCAGGCCCTACCGTTTTTCAGGTCTGCCTTTCGAAACTCGCTCCTCGCATTTCGCCGCTCTGGCTATCGCGCCGCCAGCGACGCTCCTACAGAAAACCCATCACAGAAAAGCACTGCCATCCTCCACATCCAGCTGCACCGGATCCAGATGTTTTGCGGCGTACTGACGCCACACCCCGGAGCGAATAAACAACCGGTACAGGTCCGGATCCAGGTGATCGTTGTCGCGCATTCGCTGCATGATGGCCAGGGCTTCGCTGAGCTTCAGCGGTGTCTTGTAGGGGCGCTCCTTGGCGGTAAGAGCCTCGAACACATCGGCGATGGCCATGATCCGCGCCGGGATCGACATCTGGTCACGGGTGAGCCCAAGTGGAAAACCGGTGCCATCCATTTTTTCATGGTGGCCGCCCGCATATTCCGGTACCTGGCGCAATTTGGGCGGAAACGGCAGTGACCCGAGCATGTCCAGGGTCACATCCATGTGGCCATTGATGATTTGCCGCTCTTCCGGAGTGAGCGTGCCCCGGGGGATACACAGGTTGTAAACCTCATCGTCGGTGAGCAGGGGCTTTTTCTGGCCCCAGGCATCGGTCCAGCGCCGCGCCGCGATGTCCCGCACCCGTTGCTGGTCCGCCTCGGCCATGGCTTCTCCGCCCCGATTGATGCGCTCCAGAAACGCCAGGTCCTCCTTCAACTGACCGATTTCTGCTTCCATGCGTTCACGGCTGGCTGGCTCGTCGGCGGGATCCAGCAAACAGGCCTTTTCATAGCGAAACTGGATCTCCCCGCGCAGGGCAGCAAAGCGGCTGGCCACCTCATCGATACGGTCATGGAGGGTGTGCAGCTTGGTGGACTTGTCCAACACCGAATCCGGCGTGGCCAGCTTGCCGCAGTCGTGCAACCAGGCCGCCACATGCAATTCGTACCAGCCGTCCTCATCCAGGGAAAAGTCCGCAAAGTCCGCATTATCCTCACAGGCCGCCTGGGCCAGCATTTCGGTAATCACCGGCACCCGCTGACAGTGGGCACTGGTGTGCGGACTCTTGGCATCAATGGCCTGGGCCAGCACCTTGATAAAGGCATCCAGCAGCTCCTTCAGCTCCTGCACCTGGCTTAGATTGCTCAAGGCAATCCCCGCGTAGGTCAGCAGGGACTGAAAGATCAGATCGCAGTGTTTCCCCAGCCGGTGCAAACGGGCCGGTAGCGAGCGGTTATAGGCCAGCTGCAGCACCCCGATCACCATGCCCTCATGATTGCGCAGGGGCCACAGCCGCAAGCCGCCGGCATCCGGTGCCAGCGCATCCAGCAAGTATCGGTCCTCCTCGCTGAGAGCACTCCGGGAGAGATCCACCGCCAGGGGCTTGCCGTCCTGGTAACACTGTTCCGGCAGGCCGCTTTTGCGCGCCATGGGGCAGAACAGGCTGGCCTCCTCATGCAGGGACGCATCACCGGCCCGGCGACACAGGCAGCTCAAACCCGGCTCAGGCTTGCCATCTGCATACAGCCACACCCAGCCGGTATCCGCCTCACACAGGTACAGAGCCTCATCCAGCAATACCTGCAGCAGGCGCGGCACATCCCGCTGCTCGCTGAGATGTTGCGCCACCCGCAACATGCGCGGCAGCAGATTTTCGTCCGTCACCGATGTGGTGTCAGGCAAAAAGGAGTTCATGAGCTATCCCGCTCCCAATGGTCATCCATAGCAAAATCGTGTGTTTGCCCAGCAAGCATAGGCTGAGCCAGGATTTCAGGCAAAAAACGTCGCTTTCCTCTATTCCTTTCGACCCACGCCCATACCGCCGGTTCAGCAACAATGGGATATCGCCGCTCGCCGCCCCTCTGCCTTGGCATATTCCGCCAGCAGCGACTTGAACGAAACACCAACAGCCCCTACCATCTGCCGGTTCCGAGCCAATCTGGATTCCTACCTCTCATGAGTGTCAGCTATCAACTGCCCGACGGGGCAACCATGGCGTTTGATCAGCCGGCGTCCGCCCTGGACATCGCCGAGCGTATCAGCAAAAAACTCGCCAAACAGGCTCTTGCCGCCAAAGTGGATGGCAAGCTGGTCGATGTTTATCTGCCCATCGAGGATGGCGCCACGGTAGAAATCATCACCCGCGACACCGACGACGGCCTGGAGTTGATCCGCCACGATGCGGCCCATGTCATGGCAGAGGCGGTGCAGGAGCTGTTCCCGGGAACCCAGGTCACCATTGGCCCGACCATCGAAAACGGCTTTTATTACGACTTCTACCGGGAAGATTCCTTCACCCCGGAAGACCTCAAATCCATCGAAAAACGCATGATGGAAATCGTGCGTCGCAACGAGGAAATTCGGCGTGAAGTCTGGGACCGGGACGAGGCCATCGACTTCTTCCTGAAAGCCGGTGAGGAATTCAAGGCGGAAATCATCCGCGACCTGCCCGCCGACCAGGAAGTGAGCCTCTACCGCCAGGGCGATTTCATCGACCTGTGCCGCGGCCCCCACCTGCCCAGCACCAGCAAGCTGGGCGACGGCTTCAAACTGATGAAAGTGGCCGGTGCCTACTGGCGCGGTGATGCCTCCAAGGCCCAGCTGCAGCGTATCTACGGTACCGCCTGGCGGGACAAGAAAGAACTCAACGCCTACCTCAAACAGCTTGAGGAAGCGGAAAAACGTGACCACCGCAAACTGGCCAAGGAAATGGGTCTGTTCCATATCCAGCAGGAAGCGGTGGGCAGCATGTTCTGGCACCCGAAAGGCTGGCGCATGCGCAAGAACCTGGAAAACTACATCCGCGGCAAGATGGAAAAAGGCGGCTACCAGGAAGTGGCCACCCCGCAGATGATGGACCGTATCCTCTGGGAAAAGTCCGGTCACTGGGACAAGTACGGCGATGACATGTTCACCGTCTGCACCCACGATCACCGGGAAATGGCGGTCAAGCCCATGAACTGCCCGGGCCACGTGCAGATCTTCAACCAGGGCATCAAGAGCTACCGGGACCTGCCCATTCGTCTCGGCGAGTTCACCACCCTGTTCCGTAACGAAGCCCACGGCGCCCTGCACGGCCTGATGCGCGCCCGCTCCTTCAGCCAGGACGATGCCCACATCTTCTGTACCGAAGGGCAGATCAACGAAGAAACCGCCGGGTTCATCACCATGCTGCGCGAGGTCTACAAGGATTTCGGCTTCGAGAGCTTCCGTATCAAGTTCTCCGACCGCCCGGAAAAACGTGCCGGTGCCGACGAGACCTGGGACAAGGCCGAAGGCGCCTTGCGCGATGCGGTGGAATCCCTGGGGCTGGAATGCGAACTGAACCCGGGTGAAGGGGCCTTCTACGGCCCGAAACTGGAATTTGTCCTGCGCGACGCCATTGGCCGTGACTGGCAGTGCGGCACCCTGCAGGTGGACTTCGTGCTGCCCGAGCGCCTGGACGCGGAATACGTGGCCGAAGACGGCTCTCGCCAGCGTCCGGTGATGCTGCACCGTGCGGTGCTGGGTTCCCTGGAACGCTTCCTAGGTATCCTGATCGAGTCCACCGCCGGGCACCTGCCCCTGTGGCTGGCGCCGGTACCGGTAGCGATCTGCACCATCACCAATGCGGCGGATGACTACGCCCGCAGTGTGAAGGAAAAGCTGGAAGCCGCCGGCATCCCGGCGGAACTGGACCTGCGTAACGAAAAGATCGGCTTCAAGGTCCGCGAGCATTCCCGCGCCAAGGTGCCGCAGATCTGGGTCATCGGTGAGAAAGAAGCGGACGAGCAACTGGTGGCCATCCGGACCCTGGGCTCCCAGGCCACCGACACGACTAGCCTGGACGCCGCCATCACCGCCCTGGCTAACGCGACCCGCCTGCCGATCTGAGGCCAAGAAACACCGTTGGAGCCTTGCTCGCAAGGCGAATAGAGGGTAACCCCCCTCGCTTTGCAAGCAAAGCTCCAACGGCCGCATTCAGCCCCCGGAGGCGTCATGTTCAAAGACAACGAACAACAGCCCGAAGGTTTCCAGGTACCGCTGCAAGAGGCCCTGGACAACCTGAAGCTCACCGACGACGGCCTGATCGCCGCCATCGCCCAGCAGCATGACACCGGCGAAGTGCTGATGATGGCCTGGATGAACCGGGAAGCCCTGGAGGAAACCCTGGCCACCGGTCGGGTCTGCTATTTTTCCCGCTCCCGGAAAACGCTCTGGCGCAAAGGCGAATCCTCCGGCCAGGTGCAGATACTGAAAGAACTGCGCATTGATTGCGACGCGGACACCGTGCTGGTGAAAGTGGACCAGACCGGTCCTGCCTGCCACACCGGCCGCCGCGACTGCTTCTACTGGAAAGCCGACGCCGACAGCGTCACCATCGACAAGACGCCGATCATCGATCCGAAAGAGCTTTACAAAAAATGAGCCTGAAACTGCACAACACCCTGACCGGGCAGAAGGACGACTTCATTCCGCTGGATCCCAACCGCATCACCCTCTACGTGTGCGGCCCCACGGTCTATAACTTCGTCCATATCGGCAATGCCCGCCCGGTGGTGGTGTTTGATGTGCTGTACCGGCTGTTGCAGCGCCTCTACCCGGAGGTGGCGTATGCCCGCAACATCACTGATATTGATGACAAGATCATCAAGGCCGCGGCGGAAAATGGCGAAGACATTGGTGCCCTCACCGAACGCTTCACGGCCGCCTTCGCCGAAGACATGGCGTCTTTGAATGCGAAAACCCCGAGCATCATTCCCAAGGCCACCGACCACATCAGCGAAATGATCGCCATGATCGAGACCCTGGTGAAAAAGGGCCACGCCTACGAGGCCGACGGCCAGGTGCTGTTTGCGGTGGAATCCATGCCCGACTACGGCAAGCTCTCCGGTCGCAAACTGGAAGACATGCTTGCCGGAGCGCGGGTGGAAGTGGCCGACTACAAGCGCCACCCCGGTGATTTCATCCTCTGGAAGCCATCTACCGATGACCAACCCGGCTGGGAGTCCCCCTGGGGCCGTGGCCGTCCCGGCTGGCACATCGAATGCTCCGCCATGATCCACAAGCACCTGGGTGACGTGATCGATATCCACGGTGGCGGCCAGGATCTGATCTTCCCGCACCACGAGAACGAGATCGCACAGGGCTGCTGCGCCCACGGCACCGACTACGTGCGCTACTGGATGCACAACGGCTATATCAATATCGACGGCGAAAAGATGTCCAAGTCTCTGGGCAACTTCCGTCTGGTCCGTGATCTGCTCACCCAGTACCACGGCGAAATCCTGCGTTTCGCGCTCATTTCCAGCCATTATCGGTCACCGCTGAACTTCTCCGCTGACCTGCTGGAGAATGCGGAGAAGGGGCTGGATACGCTCTACTACGCCCTGCTCGGCCGTGGCGAAACCGTGGAGCCGGAGGCCGGCTACCAATTGCCGGACAACCACCCGGTGCTGGCAGCCCTCAAGGATGACTTGAACACCTCCGAAGCGGTCAGCGCCCTGCACGCCATTGCCGGCGAGCTGAACAAGGCCGAGCTGGCCGACAAGCCGGCACTGAAAGCCGAACTGCTGGCCGCCGCCGACTTGCTGGGCCTGCTCACCGAGGACCCCACCGCCTGGTTCCAGAACAAGAACGCGGGCGAAGACGGGCTGAGCAACGAGGAAATCGATGCCCTGGTGGCTGAGCGCACCCAGGCGAAGAAAGACAAGAACTTCGCCCGCGCCGACGAGATCCGCCAGCAACTCACCGACGCCGGTATCCAGCTGGAAGACACCCGCGAAGGCACCCGCTGGAGTCGATAGAGAATAGCTACAAGCTTCAAGCCACAACACGGTGGAAGGTTTTCATGATCTAAAACGCAAGAAGCCGCGCCCATACTATGGACGCGGCTTCTTGCGTTGAAAAACACTTAACCTAGGATTCGCGTTGTAGCTTGTGGCTTGTGGCTCACATCACAGCTTCAGCGCTTCCATCCCCGGCAACCCTGGCAAATCCTCCCGGGTGGCATTGGCAAATCGCGGCTTCTCCAACTGCTCTTTCAACCCTTCCAGCGTCACCCGGGGCGCCTTGGTGGACACCAGATTCGCCAGCCAGACCGGCACATTGCCCCCCGGATCCACGAAGGTCTCGAATTTCACCCGTACCCAGCCGTCCGTCAGCGGCGTAATCACAAACTGGTTATCCAGGGCCGGGATGCGCACGAAGCCCGGCTGCTTGTCCTTGACGCCCTCGGCGTTCTCACTGTGCAGATGAATCTCGCCATCAGCGGTCTGGGTCAGTGTATTGACCAGCACCACATCCCGGTCCGCCACCGGCCAGATCCCGTTGAAACGCATATGGATGCGCTCTTTTTCCGTAATACTGAGGCGCTCTGCCCCCTGACTCTGGAAGATCCACTCCGGGAAGGTGTCCACCGCCGTGATCACCGCCAGTACCGAGGTGGCGCTGGCCTGTAATTCCACCACGCCCTTGAAAGCCTTCACCGGACTGTCGGAGACCTCGCGCACATAGGTAGTCACGTCACCCCGCTGCGAACCTTCATGGTTCAGCTCCCAATCCGCCGCCCAGGATGGGGCCGTCAACATCAACAACGTCAGAACAATGGCTCTCACAACACACTCCTCACAATCATGTCCGTGGCGCAGTATGCACCCGGCTTGCCGCCAGACAAGGGCATGCTCACAAATTGGCACAACCGGCCAAGGCGCCCCTAGGAGCCCATGCTTGCATGGCGAACCGGTGTGGGGAGGTTCGCCATGCAAGCATGGGCTCCTACAAGGACAGAATCAGCCTGCTCCCGCATCAAGGTAGCATCCGCCACCGGATTGGCCGTATCATGCCCCGTTGAGTTGACACCACACAGGTCTTGATACCGTGAAATCGCTTCTGCTCGGTATGCTCTGGTTATACCAGAAGCTGCTGAGCCCCTGGATCGGCAACCAATGCCGCTTCTACCCCACCTGCTCGGAATATGCCCGACAGGCGGTGGAAGTCCATGGCAGCCTGCGCGGCAGCGCGTTGGCAGCGAAGCGTTTGTGCAAGTGCCACCCCTGGCATCCCGGTGGTTTTGACTATGTGCCGGGCACCGAGCCCGGTCAGGAACAGCACCGCTGCAGAAAGCACAGCGCCCCGGGGGAGAACGCATCATGATGCCAGCTCGCCACGGCCTGTCGCTGTCACTGATTCTGGCGCTGTTCTGCGCCCAGCTACTCTTTGCCTGGCATGCGCCCGCTCACATCGATGCCCAGCCCCACGATTCCCACACGGAGCTGCTGGCCGCTGCGGATTGCCAGATCTGTACCCACGGCCAGGGCATGCTCGCCCTGCCCAACCACTATGTTCACGTCGTTTCCCTGCACGCCGAACCGGCCCCAGCCCCTGTGGCTGCCCCGGTACGACGCACCCTTGAACACCTTTCCTACCCCCCACGCGGCCCACCCGCCTCTGCTTGATACCGTTTGTTCAATCCGACAGCCCGCGCACGCTTCAACGTGATGGTCCTGCGTGCATAACGCTGTCGGACACCCGTTCCGGACCGCGACACCAGGCCCCTTGAATCCAGCGTCGCGGCCGCTCAAACGTGAAGACAGAGGTTTCTATGAATTCTCGACGCCACACCCTGGCCGGGTGCGTCGCCGTGGCGCTGGCTACATCGCTGGCCCCAACGGTCGTTCAGGCCGACAGCTCCGACTCTTCCGCCGCCAATGAACTGGAAGCGGTGAACGTCTCGGCCCTGCCTTTGGGCAGCGGCAGCCCCAGCACCCCGTACTCGGTGATGGATCAGCAAACCCTCACCCAGAAAAACGCCGCCACCCTGGGCGAAACCCTGAACAATCAGCCCGGTGTGCACAGCGATACCTTCGGTGGCGGCGCCAGCCGACCGGTGATCCGCGGCCAGAGCGGCCCACGCGTGGGCGTACTCAACGACGGCTCTGCGGTGCTGGATGCGTCCAAGATCTCCCCGGACCACACCGTCACCGTGGATCCCATGCTGGCCCGTCAGATCGAAGTCCTGCGCGGCCCGTCCACCCTGCTCTACGGCAGCGGTGCCAGTGGCGGCGTCGTGAATGTGCTGGACAGCCGTATTCCCACCGAACGCCCGCGTGAGGACGTGGAAGGCTTCGTAGGCGCCCGCGCCAACACCGTGGCCGATGAAAACGCCACCGCCGCCGGCATCACCTTCTCCGCCACCGACCATCTGGTGTTCCGGGTGGAAGGCAGCCGCCGGGACGCGGATGATTACGAAGTGGACGGCTTCGACCGCCTCACCGTGCCCGGCACCTACGCGGAAAGCGACAACAGCAGCATCGGCGCTTCCTGGATCGGTGACCAGGGCTTCTTCGGCATGGCCTACAGCTACCGTCGTGACAACTACGGCCTGCCCGGCCACAGTCACGAGTTCGAGGAGTGCGGTGTCAGCGGCAACAGCCTGGCCTGCCCGGACGAAGAGCACGACCACGAGCACGGCGAAGAGGTTACCCCCTTCGTGGACCTGGCCAGCCGCCGGGTAGACGCCCGGGGGGAATACCGCAACCCCATGGACGGCATCACCGCCATCCGCTTTCGCGGCAATCACACCGAATACCGCCACCATGAAATCGAGGAAGGCGAGATCGGCACCACCTTCCGCAACCGGGGCGGCGACGCCCGGCTGGAAGTGGAACATGCTCCCATCGGCGACTGGCGGGGCGTGGTCGGCATGCAGTACACCGACTTTGACTTCAGCTCCCTGGGGGGTGAAGCCTTCGTGCCGAAAACCGAAAGCCGGGCCCTGGCCCTGTTTGCGGTGGAAGAGTACCGGCTCAACGATCAATGGCGTTTCGAACTGGGCGCCCGCCAGGAGCGCCAGCGACTGCGCCCGGAAGACCGTCCCGGCGAAGCGCTACCGGATCTGAAGCAGGACAGCACCTCCCTGTCCGCCGCCGCCAACTGGGCATTCGTGCCGGGTTATGAGCTGGTACTGTCCGTGGGCCACGCCGAGCGCGCCCCCAGCGCCCAGGAGCTGTATGCCGAAGGGGTGCACCTGGCCACCAACACCTACGAGTGCGGTCTTCTCAGTGCCTGCGGTGGCGGCCAGCGGGACCTGGACGACGAGGTCAGCCTCAACGCCAACCTGAACCTGCGCAAGACCCAGGGCGACTGGCTGTTTGATCTGGGCGTGTTCGAGAACCGCATCAATAACTACATCTACGCCCGCACCCTGGACCAGATCGAAGATTTCCGCCTGATCAAGTACAGCCAGCGGGATGCCACCTTCACCGGTGCCGAAGCCTCGGCAAGCTACTACGGCGTCGACCCCATCGGCATTACCGTATTCGGCGACATGGTACGCGCAACCTTCGATGACGGCGGTTATCTGCCACGCATCCCCGCCAAGCGGCTGGGTACCCGGCTCAACACCTACGTGGGCCATTTCGATGCGGAGCTGGAGTACTACCGCACCTTCGCCCAGGACCAGATCACCGGTTTCGAGGAGCGTACCGATTCCTTCGACATGGCCAACATCACCGTCAGCTACCGGCTGCGCGGCGACCAGCGCTACACCTTTTTCGTGCGCGGCAACAATCTGCTCGGTGAGGAAGTGTTCAACCACACCTCCTTCCTGGCCAGCACCGTGCCGGAACCGGGCCGCAACCTGACCGTGGGCACCCGTATCGAGTTTTGACGCCTGGATCGTTAAGTGAAAACGACATACCCCGGCGCCATTATTCCGCCGGGGTCGCGAACCGAATTGGAGAACACCATGCAACGCTTCAAACACTCAGCCAAGCGGGGTCCGGCCCTGCTGACCTGTCTGCTGGCCGCCCTGCTACTGGCCGGCTGTGAAAACGAAACCGGCAGCACCCCGCTGGGCGGCGGTGAAGACACCCATGACCATGATCATGATCACGACCATGATCACGGTGACCACCCGGGCCGCCTGGTCATTGCCTCCAGCGATGGCGCCGGCGATCAGCTCTATATGTATGATCTGGAAGAGCAGGCCCAGCTTCCCGGCTCCCTGTCGCTGAATAGCGCCCCAAGCGCTCTGTACACCAGCCCCGGCAAGCGATTTGTCCTGGCCCCCCAGCGCAGCGCCAACCAGGTGCAGATCCTGGACGGCGGCCTCTATGTCCATGACGATCATGTGCATGAAGACGCCCCCTCAATGGCTGGCACCCTGAACGGGCCCGCCCCCACTCACTATCGGGTCCACGGCGAACAGGCGGCTCTGTTTTACGATGGCGATGCCGGCAACGCCATCATGGCCAGAGTGGAACTGCTCACGGATGCGTCCCTGGAAAATGGTGGCAGTGTGGCCAGCCAGACCCTGGACAGTGCCCACCACGGCGTCGCCGAACCCCGTGGTGACATTCTGCTGGCGACCTACCGCACCGCAGCCAACGGCCTGCCGGAAAAGGTGGACATCTATCACCAGCATAACGATCACTATCACCGGGAAGACACCGTCAACCTGGACTGCCCGGGCCTGCACGGCGCCGGCTCCAATGAAGACTATTCCGTGTTCGGCTGCAGTGACGGCATCCTTATCGTCCACCAGGACGGCGAGACCTTCACCGCCCAACACGTGGACAACGCCACCCTGGGCCTGACTGGCAGCGAGCGGGTCGGCAGCTTTGACAGCCACCATGAGTTGCCTCACTTCGTGGCCTATGCGGGCGACCGGATTCTCATCATCCATCCGGAAGATGGCGATGCCGAAGAGCTGGACTGGACGGAAGGGGCCGACGTTTCCCTGGACAACCACAGTCTCGATCCCCATGGCGAACACCTGGTTCTGCTGGATGACGCTGGCGACCTGCGCATCTTCGACACCGCGGACTGGAGCGAACATGCCCATGTGGAAGACGCTGTCGACCCCAGCACCGCTCCTGCGGCCTCTGGCCACGGCAGCCGGATCGCCATGGCCGTCGCGGGGGAGCCCGCCCACGTCTTCCTGGCCGATCCCGGGAATGACGCCATCGTCGTGGTGCATCTGGAAGACGGCGAACGGGAAGATCCTCTGCCCCTGACGTTTACACCCGGCAAACTGGCCTGGGTAGGCCTGGCGGGCGAACCCGCCCATGGCGATGATGAGCACGACCATGATCATGACCACGAGGGTGAAGACCATGACCATGATCACGAGGATGAAGAGCACGATCATGACCACGAGCATTAATCCCTGGTCCAACCCGGCAATCTTTCAGGAGGGATAACACTCCTGTTTGCCGGTCTACGGCGGATAAAGGCAAACACGTCTTTACCGCCGTAGCGCCCTTCACAACACTGCGGGGTCATCCCATTGCGGCCCGCAGCAAACAATCTGCCTGCAGGCCCCCCTTTGCGGGCAGGTTCCTGCAGCGCCTTCCTGATCCCCCGGTCGCCCTACCGCCTTCTTTTCACTACAATCCGTTTCATTACTTCGTCATACACATGACTCAAGCGGGAGATACCATGAAAAAAGTACTGCTAGCCGCGACCCTGGCCCTGCCCATGTTTGCCCAGGCCAGCGGCTACGCCGGGCTGGATATCGTCAGCAGCAAGATCGAGCCGGACAACACCAGCGCCTCCGCCAAACCGGAAGTGCTACAATTCAAATTCGGCACCTGGATCAACCGCGACGAGACCCTGGGTGGCGAACTGCGCCTGGGCCTGGGTATCGGTGAGGACGAACTGAGCAACAACGTGGACGTGGAGGTTGATCGTTCCTACGGCGCCTTCTTCCGCGGCCAGTTCCCCAACACCCTGCCGGTCCGCCCCTACGGCCTGATCGGCGTGTCCTACATCGAAACCACCGCCAACTTCCCCGGCGGCGGCTCCGACGGCGAAAACTACAAGGACCTGTCCCTGGGCCTGGGCGCCGACATCACCATCACCAACCAGATCTTCCTCAGCGTGGAATACCTGCGCGCGGTGGATCGCAGTGGCGATGAAGTGTCGAATCTTGGGTTCGGGATTAACGGGCGGTTCTGAAGTCTGTTGATCACTGAAGGCTGAACGAGAAACGCCCACCGGAAGGTGGGCGTTTTGGTTTGGGGTGACTTGAGGCGCTCTTTTGAGTGTCCATTAAAGCAGGGGAACTACAACGAAGATAAGACCTTTTGCTTTGCTGCATTAAATTCTTCGTCTGAAAGTGCTCCCATAGAATGAAGTTTTGCCAACTTCTCCAATTTATCTAATCCTGATTCCTCAGATAATTGCTGGGGCTGTGCAGTGGGAGTGCTTTTCTTATCCGCAATTTCTTTAAGCCATTTGTTCGCTAGATCAGCAACAACTCTTACTGTTGCCTTTTGGCAGTTATCTATAGTGAGCAACCGGCTACCCAAGTCAATCATTACCTTACCAAGAACCCAACCTTGAGATGCGGAAACAGCTTGAACTCGATCATGTCGAATGCTTTGGGTGTCAACAGAACTAGTAAGCATGGCAGCATCAAGAAACAGAAACCTGTCACTTGTTAGCACCACGAGCCAAGTGTTTGCACCAAAATCAAATGAATTGGAAGTTTCTGATTGCTCCATAACCCCCGATGTGAGCGCAAAAACGACCTCGTCAGGCTCTAAATACTCTGGCAGTACTTTCAATTCCTTTTTTGTGCCAAATGAATCAAGACCAACATTATTCAACTTGCAGAGTGACTTCCAGTCTTGCGACTTCGTGTATTCGGCGTATTTGTTGTAGTTTTCCATTATTTCCTCACATATGGATTTTGGCTGACACCTAAAAAAATGGCGCAGCCTATTGCGTCTGAGTGCCCCGACTTGATACTAGTATTTTTAAACCCAAATATCGTTTTCTGCGGTAAGAGTGCCACCAGATTCACCCGTGTTAACAACACCTTTAGGCTCCACAAGCAAAACCTGAACAAGGCCTTTGGCGAAAGGCCTATGCTTAACCCCTTTTGGAATTACATACATCTCTCCGGGATTTAACGTGACCGACCCATCACGAAATTCAATAACAAGCTCACCTTCAATCACGAAAAACATCTCATCGGTATCGGGGTGATCATGCCAGACAAACTCCCCCTCGCCTTTTGCGAGCTTGAACTGGTAGTTATTCATTTCAGCTATTACACAAGGAGACCAGAGCTCATCGAAAAGAGCCAGTTTATCTTTTATATTGATCGGATCGTAATTCATGCTTCCCTTCAAGATAACTCCAGAGCTCAGGGGCGTTTGATGCGATACCCGTTTTTGCGGAAGCAAAAGCGGGGGAACTACAAGGTCGGCCTGCTGCTTCTTGTTATGTTTCTTCAGTGCTACGCCGCACTTCACAATAGCGCATGCGACCAAGAAACCCCTGATGCTCCATAATACCTTGCTCGACGAAACCCCAAACTCTCTGTGCATAGTAAACGTCAGGGACTCCCGCTATTCGCTCTGGCATTTGATACATAGCATCGGCGACTACTTTTGCAACCTTTCTCCAGTGCCCACTTACACATGACAAGATACAAGCATCGATCTCGCTTACTTCCTTTTGAGTGAGACCGGCAATCAGATCTATCTGCTCCTGGGTCGGCTCTGAATCTGGCGCCCCTTCATCGAACATCCTGCTCTACCCCGAAAATATAACGCCTAGCACAGCCGCCGAAGGTCGGCCTGCTGCTACTTGTTACACATTACCGAACGTACCGAGCATCAGTTATTTTTAGCTCATATTTTTTATAATCACGTAGTTTGAATTGTGAGCATGCCCCACAGGACAACTTAAAATTTAACACCTGACCAGGAGCTATCGTTTCGCTTACGATCTCCGTACACTCATCAATAAAGTCACCACTCTCATTGAACAACTCAGCCTTCACGCTCACATAAGACCACTTCGCATCTCCGCGATTCTCGACCTTACCAAGCAACGTAAACTCACCAGGCTCAATACGTTCTTTAGTTACCTCAACATCCAATTTTGCAGTTTCATCGAAATCACGAAACATCAAACGCCGCTCTTCTTGTCGAGCTAGCTCTCTTTCTTTCCGCTTCTGCTCTTTAGCTTCTAGGTTAGAATCCACATAGGAGAATGCTAATGATCCTAGAAGCAAAGAAGCAATTACGAACCCGACACCATAAAGAAATCCTGAACCAATTTTCGCAAACACATATTTTATGAAATTCACCACTCCCCCTTTTGATTGTGTAACGCCCCAAGCAGGGGCATATTTTGCGCTTTGAGCGCAGCGATGCAAAATTTGTCCCAATGCCTTGGCTTGTTAGATTTTTCATGGATTGTCGAATGGCTCTATGACGATAAGGGCTACGATTCCCAAGTACGGAACCGTAACTACAAGACTCCCAACCGCCAACACCTTTTCTTTAAGCGAGCTCGAAGCCTCCCTACTAAGTGACCATAACGCCAGGATAGAGGCAACTGCGGATAGAGCAGCTAAAACCAGCACCGTTGCAATAATCAGCTGTTCAAAACCCGGCACTAGACGACTAAAAAACTTAATAAGCAGCAGCACGACCGATACGACCGTTGCAGCGACCACCATGTAGAAACGTGACACACTCATAAGCAATCTAACGCTGCGAGCAGCGGCGCGGTTTCCGCGTCCGCTGCCTTGCCTGGTTAGGCGTCCGTAGTCGAAATTTCACTTTTCAGCTGTTGGATCAGCTCGTTATATTGGGCAGACAGAATCAAGAACCTCGCTCTTTCTTCATCTGTTACCCGAGGCTCCCAACCTATTACTACCCCATCGTTATCATCCCACTGATTTCTTACTGCGACCATCTCTTGAGTATGATAGGTCCAGTCAACTTCGTATCTATTTCCGAGAAGCACTGAGGTTATATCTTCACAGTATTTTCTAACTCTTTCGCTGCCATGCAGCTCGAGTAACTTAAAATGCCGAGTCAACGAATAGAACAGCTTGTCATATTCTGTAGAACGAGAGATCTCGAAAAGCTTGTCCTCTACGGATTGGATGGAGCCGTCGGTAGTAATGTTACTCGCCATCTGATCAAGAGATATAACTTTAAAAACTAGCGAGGATGGTTCAGAAATACTCTCATCCAAGAATTTCTCGTAAGCAGAGACCTTTCTTTCATATTCCATCTGCCGGATTATCTGTTCGGTTTGATATGGTGCTGTCAAATAAATGCCTGCAGTCGATGCTGCACCCGAAAGAATTGCGGTTAGAAACACAAGAATGTAATGATGCTTAGCACCTAAATTCAATTTTAAACTCTCTTATTCTTGAAATCGCTGCCGAAGTGGGGCGAGGACGCTTAACGCTGCGCTCTGCCGCTCGTCGGCAGCAGCGCCTTGTTATGCGTCTCCTTCAATCTCGCGAAGACGCTTCTTTATTAATCCAGTTTTATCGTCGTATCCCTTTCTGCGGTACGAGGAAGCATCCTCAACTGCAGCAAGCCAGCACCGAAGAAAATGACGCTCATCCTGGATGGATATGCTACCCAGCGCCCAATCCGAGCTAAATTTCTGTTCTAATTCCCGCGCTTTTAGCCAATGCTCATTGCACTCTTGGCACAAAGCAGGAAGCCAGCCAGGAAATTTACCTTTTTCTTCGAAGGTTTCTTTTTGCTCCTTGGGCGCAAAAACGAATGAACGCTCGCACCTTAAACACTTACAGCGAATTCCCTCGTAGTAATCAGCGCCGTCATCGTAATGGCCACTATATGTCGACTTCTTCCACTTAGTCCTGTCTATAGGAACCAGCTTGATCAATTAATCCACCCTTCCTTCTATTCGCATAACGCCGCGCTTTGCGGCTGGTTTGGAGCGCAGCGGAAAACCAGTCCGACAACAGCGCCTTGTTACATGCTGAACAGATCATTCCACATTACCAGAACGATGATTAGTAGCCCCGAATAACTCGCCGCGTGCGCTTGCCAAATGAACTTATTGATGGAAAAGCTTGGATTAAAATCTGCCTTACGCCAATACCATTTGTAAAATGCCTTTTCACAAAACACGGTGAGTAGAAAGGTTACGAGTAGCCAAGCCAATGAAATATACCCCAGATATTTAATATGCGGAGCACTGTCATATATCCATGTACCTAGAGCTGACGCATAGCCCCCATATGGCTGTGGCAACTCCATTGCGAACGCGGTGATGACCGCTAACAAAAATGGAAACCCAAGACCAACAATTAAGGTGGACACTAAGTTAGCTAAAAACACATGCTTAAATGTTGTCTTCGTGCTAAGTCCTGACGCTTTTTTTAGCAGTACAGTCTCGATAAATAGAATCCAGACCTGCCCGAAGATAAATGCGCTACCGCTGATAAATAGTAGTAAAGGACCACCACCATTGGCATAAGCAATAGCAGGAAAACAAGCTAACAACAATGCAATGAACTTTTTATTCTTTGATATCACTAGATACTTCCATGGGCATGTAACAGCGTATTCAGTCGAACGATTCGACATATCTTTTTTCGACATAATTCGAACCGGAGTACAACATATAGTGCCGAAGAATCCACTATCTTCAGTACCTTACCGAAAAAATGGCAGCCATTCCCATTTGACAAAACTCGAACGAGCGGCCTATTTCCTGGATTTTCCCGATATCGACCCTTTCTGAAAAACACCTTATATCAACCGTTTAGCTTTTTCTGTAAGCCATATCCTACAAATTTATTGCTCGTTCTGTTGAGCATGGGTGGTGCTGGACGCATTGGAAGTTCGCCATGCAAGCATAGCTCCCACAGGGAGGGATATTCAGGGGTGGAGTTTTCCTGGGACGCGATAAGGGCACAGCCAAGCGGATTTCGCGGTCGGACGACCGCTCCCACGGGGTGTGGTGATGTGGCAGGCATAAAAAAGCCCGGGCAGCTTGTGGCTGCCCGGGCCTGGTGGTGGCGGGGTTAGCGCCGCTCTCCCTTAACGGTCCTCGTAGCGTTGGTGCTTGAAGAAGATGCCTGTGTCACCGAATTGGGACAGGGTGAACTCGGACTGGGTGACCAGTTCGCCGATTTTGACGGCGCTGTTGCGGCGCTCGCGGGCGTAGCGGGCGGTGACCCAGGGCCAGATGGATTTACGGATCTGCATGTCGGTGCCGTAGACATCATACAGCTTGGTGCCCGCCGGGATGGCCGTGAGGTCGTCGCGGAAATCGTGGGGGGCGGTGCTGATGGTATTTCTCAGCGTCGGGTTGGGTACGAAGTAGATCTGCGTCGGGGTTTTGACGCTGCCTGCGGCGCTGCCGTCCTGGTTTACTTTGGCCATGTCGCTCATCACCAGCAGGGTGGGCTTGGTGGAAACCAGGGAGAACAATGCGGTGGTGCCCAGCGTTTCATTCACTTCCGCCTGCACGTAGTTGGACAGTTCGTTGGCGAAGATGTTGTGGTTGTCGCCCTGGCCGCTGAGGGTATAGAGCGCCGACACGTTTTCGGAGCGTTTGCCATCCACCAGCAGTTTCAGTGCCAGGCCGGGGGCAAAACCGCGGTCGGAAGGATCACCGGTAACGGACAGGCGCAACAGCCCATGATCGGCGCCCTGGAACAGGCCGCTATAATCATGGCCGCCGGCGGACTGGAACTGTACCTTGGCCAAAGCACCGCGCGGATGAATCGGCTTGCTGTAGCCCGGGGGCGCCACGTCGGTGACATCCTGTACTTTCTTCCACAGTACCGAGTTGATCAGGCCGCCGATGTCGATGGGTTCGATGGCGGGCACCTCACCCTCTTCATAGCTGGTGCGCAGGGCGCCGTTGACCCACAGGTGATCCTGCTTGGCCTGGGCGGACCAGTCCTGATAGTCGTCCGGCATGTTCAGGCCCCAGGGTTTGAAGGCGTTGTCCATGCCCACCAGGCTGGTGGCCAGGGTGGGGAAATGACGACGGATCACATCCACCATGGTGTTATCTTCCACCCAGTCGATACCGGCGGCGGTGTAGACCTCGTCGGTATAGTCGGTGGTGAAGAAGCGGTCGGTCATCAGACGACGGGAAGCATTGAGAATGAAGATCTGGAAAGAGGTTTCGCCGAAACCAAAGCCTTCCGGACGGGTTTCTTCCGCCAGCTGCCCCACCAGGGTGTCGATCATTTCGATGTCGTTGTTGTAGAGCGACTTCAGGTCCGCCAGCAGTTCCGGGGCACTGGTGAGGTCCTCGAAACGGGTGATGGGCTTGAGGCCGATCTGGCGGCGGAATTCGTTGTAGCGCGGCACCCCGCGTTCGCGATCACGCAGTACATCGATGGCGGCCATGTCGATGTCGCCGATCAGCGGCATGGACAGGTTGCGCAGGAAATCCGGGTAATTGTTCAGGGTCAGCGCCCCCGGATGGGTGATGCCGAAGGAATACCATAGACGGTCTTGCCCCACGTCGCCGAGCAGATCTTCTGCGTCGCCGTTGCGGGTGTCCTGAATGGGAATTTCCTGATCAACGATGTTGGAGCCGATGTCATAGACCTTGATCTCGTCACGCAACAGCGGATGCATGCGGTATACCGAAACAAACTCTTCGGTCAGGGTGTAAGGCACACCGTAGTTGTTGGGCGTGCGCGATCCCACCAGGCCGGCCAGGGCATGCTCGATGGAACTGGTAGGGCTGTCGCCCAGGCCCGTATCGATGCCGACCAGGTCAAACAGACTGCCCAGCTGCCCCAGGTTGTTGTTGAGCATATCCAGGTCTTCCTGGAATTTGTCGCGGGTGTCGCGATCGCCGCCCAGGCCCCACCAGTTGGCGTACATGGCCCGCTCCAATACCGGATTGGCCAGGATCGCCGGGGTCCATTCCACGGTGTGAATCTTGGCCATCAAGGCGGAATTAATCAGGCGAGCCTTGTCGAACAGCCACTGATCAGACTTGCCGGGGTTGTTGGCCTTGAGCATGTCGGCGATGGCGTTGTGCTCCAGGGTGAACAGGTGATGCATCATGCTCAGCCCCACCCACCAGTTCTCGTTGAAACCGGTGACCGGTTTGCCGCTGAGAAATTCCGTGGGCAGACGGCCGTTGCCGTCCACTTCCAGCTTGCCGTCCACGAAGGAACGAACCTCGTCGTTGGTGTCCTTGTCGCTACCGTAAAGCTGGGAGCCATCCCACCAGTGGGTGTTGATGTTCTCGTAGGTGACCACGGACTCGTCACCACTCACATCCGGGTCCGGACGGGTGCGCTGAACGGACATGGTGCCGGAGCCCAGCACATCCCCCGGTGGCAACGGGAACTCAATGGGGTTGGCATCGGTACGCGGACCATGGTCGAACCAGTCGTGCACCATGAACTGAATCCAGGAAGTGGCGATAAAGTTCAGGGTCGTGGCGGGTTTGAAATCGCCGCCCCGGGACATGATCAGATTACTGACTTCCCGGGGGTTGGGGGTCAGCAGATTGCCACTGGCGTTTTCCGCATACACCGACGCCGGGTCCACATTTCGGCCGAAGTTGGTATGGACGGAGCCCTCCGCCGGGTTCTCCAGAATATTACAGGTGCCGTCTTCGGTGCGGGCGGTCAGGCTGCGTTCGTCACAGACAATGCTGGCGTTCTTTTCGTCCCAGCTTTCCATATCGAACATGTTGTTCTCGAGCAGGTCTTCCCGCTGCCCGGCCAGTACCAGCAACGCACCCATCACGCCCAGGGTGCCGAATTTGGTCAGGGCCGGCCAGGTAACCCAGGGGGTCATAGCCATGATAAGCCTCCGTCTTGTTGTTCTCGGGGTATGTCGGATGACAACGCCCGAACTCTAGCAACCGGGCCAGCCCCTCCACCCCCTCCTGCGGGAGGGGGTGGGCGGAAATCGCGAACCGGGTCATGGTTTGGCTTTCTGTAGGAGCGTCGCTGGCGGCGCGATAAATCAAACAGTGACGAGTCGCGAGAAGCGAGTTTCGAAAATCAAAACCGAGAAGCAGGGAAAGCCAGGTTTTCGCTTCTCGCAACTCGCCTATCGCGCCGCCAGCGACGCTGCTACGGCAAGGGCTAACGCGATGCCGCGCGCAGGACCGCTTCGGTGCGGCTGGAAACGCCGAGTTTGCTGTAGATGTTTTTCAGGTGCCATTTGGTGGTGGTGATGGAGGTGCCCGCTTTTTCGCTGATGCCGGCGTTGCTCAAGCCACCTTGCAACAGCTCGAAGATTTCCAGTTCCTTTGGCGTGAGCACCGCATCCGGGTCCACATCCAGCGGAGCAGTAGCCGGGGTCGCGTCGAAGACGGCGGGGAACAGGTCGGTATAAAACTCCGGCAGCATCAGCACGCCACGGCTCCACAGCTTTTTCATCAGCGCGGCCAGGCCCGGCGCTTCGTCGAATACCGAGCGGTTGATATTGAGCAGCCCGTAGCGGGTGATCAGTTCATCCACCCGTTTTGCCTGCTCACCGGCACTACTGCCACGGGCGGTGATTACCAACAGGTTGGCCTCCACGATGGAAGCCCGGGTCATGATCCCTGCCGCCTTCACAACTGAAAGCAACCGCTGCAACACGGCGTCTGCCTCGGCAAGGCGGCCATTGGCGATCAACCAGTAGGCCGCAGCCAGCCCTTTCCGTTCCCAGCTCTGGCTGTAAGTGGCCGGGGTATGGGTGCCGTTGTTCGCCACCCAACCGGCCAGGTCGAATCGTTCCGCCACCGCATCCAGCCGGCTCCAGCAACCGGCGGTGAAGGCCTGGCGCACCATTTCCAGCACCGTCATGTTGACGAAGCGCTGGTAGTTGCCCAGCTGCAGAATGCCCAGCAGTTTTTCCAGCATGCGCTCGGAGGGTTTCTGTTTGCCTTGTAGATGCTGAAGCCGCGACAGGGTCAGGTAGACCGTGGAAATCACTTCCGTGGCCGAGGCGGACGACACCATGGGCAGCAGGTCTTCGCACAGCTGTTGGGCTTCCTCCAGACGGTTCTGGTCGTACAGCACCACCACCATGCCGGTGGCCCACAGGGACCAGGTCGGGCTGTCCCGGGAGGTGCCATGGAAATGCTCGTTGATAAACGCCACCGCTTCACCGATATGGCCCAGCTGGTGGTTGGCCAGGGCGGTAATCAACCCGGCGTAGCCGGCGGTAAAATGATGCCCCAGGCGAAGCAAGACTTCTCTGGCCTGACTGGAAAACGCCAACGCGGATTCCAGTCGTCCATGCTGCAGGTGGTAGTAGGCCACCATGGCCAGGGAGAAGGCCCGGATGTCCCGGTGACCACTGCTTTCCATCAGCAGGGACAGATTGGCACCCTCCATGAAGTCGGTATCGTGCTGGAACAATTGCAGGTGCATTTCCAGAAAGTCGATCACCCGGGCGTGATTGTCGCGGGCTTGCTGATCGTTACGCGGCGCCTCTTTCAATGCATCCAGATAATAACGGGCCCGAAAGAACCGGCGAGACAGAGTCAGGGTGCTGATCAAGGGGGCGGACAACTCATCACGGCTGAGAAGGGTGCTATCCGACAGTGTTTCCGCCCAGTCGAGAATGTGGGCGGTATAACCCTCCCGTAGCCAGTAGTCGAAGGCCTGCTCCAGGCAGTGGATGAACAGGCTGTCGTCCCCGGCCCGTTTGGCATGC
Organism: Alcanivorax sp. NBRC 102024; assembly: GCF_001602235.1. Taxonomy (NCBI): domain Bacteria; kingdom Pseudomonadati; phylum Pseudomonadota; class Gammaproteobacteria; order Oceanospirillales; family Alcanivoracaceae; genus Alcanivorax; species Alcanivorax sp. NBRC 102024. The sequence goes on along the minus strand of NZ_BDAS01000002.1, from coordinate 368,830 downwards.
CATACGGCCTGCCGAAAATTCTGCTGGCGCACAAAGAAGCGGGTGGCACGGCGGTGGATCGGCGCGATGCATTCGGGCATTTCAATGGCGACTCGGGCGCGCAAAAAATCCTTCAGTAACCCGTGATAGCGATACCAGCCGGGCCTGCCCGATATCGGGATCAGGAACAGTTCCCGGGAGGTCAGCTCCTCGATCAGACGGGCGGCGCGATCGCTCTGCAGCACCTGGTTGCACAATTCCGCATTGAAGCTGTCCAGCAAGGCGCTCTGCATGAACAGGGTGCGGGCGGTATCGGGCAGACCTTTCAACACCGCATGGCAGAAGTAGTCCATCAGCTCCGGCTGGCTGGCATCAAAATCTTTCAGGGTCTGCATGCCCGAGCGCATGGCCGCCAGCAGGGCAATCTTGACCCCGGCCATCCAGCCTTCGGTAATGCTAAGCAGGTGGACCATCTCCTCCTCATCCAGCGCCCCGCCGCCCAGACCTTCATTGAGGGCAGTGACTTCCTCACGGCGGATTTTCAGTTCGCTGGCGCCGATTTCCAGTAACGCGTCCTCCAGCCGAAGGCGGCTGATATCCAGGGCCGGCTGGGTGCGGCTGGCGATGATCAGGTGCACGTCCGCCGGCGGCTGGTCCAGCAGGGTGCTGATGACACTGAGCGTTTCCGGGCTACGGATATGCTGGAAGTCATCAAAGACGATAAACAGGGGGCCGGCCACCTGCTCCAGGGCCTCGAAGAGCGCATCGGCAATGGACGATGGCGGCAGCTCAGCCACATCGAAGGGCATGAACCAGGAGGTATCGAACGCCGGCACGGCGGCCCGGGTCTGCTCGGCAAAACGGCGCAGGAAGCGCACCGGGTCATCATCCGCCGGGCGCAGGCTCAGAGAGACCACCACGCCGGGGCCGGGCCGGGATTGCCACTGACTGAGCAGGGTGGATTTCCCCGCTCCGGCGGGAGCCAGCAACAGGGTGAGAGGCACGCGGGCGCAATGATCCAGCAATGCCACCAGTTCCTTCCGGTAGAACCGACCTGCCACGGGCCGGGACGCATCAGTCGTACTCATTTCTGATCTGCCTAGCGTTTTTTATTGTTGTACTGCCATCGGCTGGCTGGGACGCCAGTGCCGATATGCAAACTAACGGATATTGGCTCACCCGAACCGGCATTTGATCACAAACCGAACAACAGGTAGCGGCATGGCCGCAAATCACAAAAGTCGTGATTGAGGGGACGCGGGGCTGAGGTCGGATCTCCGACCGGGGGCTGAGAGCTGGGGCGCGCCCCACAAAAAAGCCCCCTTTCCGTCAGGAAAGAGGGCTTCTTGTGGTGTGCTGACTGATCAGGGAATCGGCAGGTAACCGCCGTCCACTTCCTTGGTGACAATGGCCACCGCGTTGTGGGCGTGCAGGCTTTCCAGGTGATTGACCCGCAGCCAGAAATCCTTGTAGCAACCCTGGGGATTCAGGGCCTGCTTGAGGCGACGGGCCGCATCTTCACAGAACATCAGGTTCTGGCCGTTGAGCAGGGCGAATTCCTGTTCGTCCACCCGCTTCACGGCGGTCTGCACCGGGGTTTTCAGAGCCCCTTCGATGGAATCGATCAGCGCAGTGATGGGGAACGCATCGCCTTCGGTGTGATCCAGCAGGACCCGCACCTGGGCCACGGAGCGCTGGCTGTGCGGGGTGGCCAGAATACCCTCTTCGGTCCCCAGCCACTCAAACACCGCATCCGCATCGACCTTGCCTTCCGCAAAGTCACGGCGGAACTGTTCCTGAATCAGCTGGCGGGACAAGGCCGCTGAACACGGGCAAGTGGAGGAGTACGGCACTTCCACGTACATCTCGATCCGCATGCCTTCTTCACACAGGGTGCCCTTGATGCTGACCGGGTAGCTCTTCCAGCCGGAATAGCTGCTCTTCAGGGCAGGACGACGCATGGAGTATTCAAAGTCCAGCTGCACAAAGCCGCGGGTGCTGAGGCCTTCATGGGTCTGCAGGAAATTACGCAGCAGCTGCTCAATGGATGCTGCACTGACCGAATGATCGCCAAAGGTCTCTTCCAGCATCAGAAACAGCCGGGACATATGGATACCCTTGGAATCCGGGTTGGCCAGATTCACATAGGCCTGGATAGAGGTGCTCACCGGGCGCTCACCGGCCAGGGTGTCACTGACCCGGGCAGGCAGGTGGATTTCGCTCATGCCGACCCAATCCAGGGTGCTATGGATGTGATCCACCATGGAATTGGACGCGACGTCCGGCATCTGTTTGGTGCCACCGGCACCAGTTTCACGTGTCATGGGATTCTCCATAGGGGCGCACGAGAGACCATCTTATGGCCCGTCGGGTGAACAAAACGGTAACCCGACTGTCATCGCCCTGACTGACAAGGGGGGCAAGTCTAGCAGAAAGTCTCCCGCAAATTGACCATTTGCGGGCGCGGCTTTGGCTATGGGATTGACAGAATGGCCCTATCAGCCCGATCAGATCGGTTCGTCTGCACTACCCACCAGTTCCTGGAAGCGAGCCAGCGCATGCAGGGGGCGGAACATCTCTTCACTGCGGGCATGACGGCGCAGGGTTTCGGAGGTCTGGATGGCCGCATCCAGGTCGGCGAGCGCATTATCGATCTCACCCAACCCGGCCCAGGCGCAGGCGCGCTGGTACAAGGCATGGGAGTTTTCTTCATCCACTTCCAGCACCCGGTCACACAGGCTCAGGGCCCAGCGTTGTTCACCCAGCTCCAGGGCCGCATCGGCCTTCCAGGCCAGGGCTTCCGGATCATCCGGGCGTAATTCCAGAATCCGGTCATACAGCTCGATCTTGGCCTGGGCGCTGGGCTCCTTGGTGGCCTTGAGCCACAGGCTGTGGATCTCGTTGGTGCGCTCGATCTCTTCCTGGTTTTCGGCAATGGTCAGGGATTTCTTGCGCAGCTCCCGCTCCAGATCCGCCAGGCGAGCCTCGTACTCGCTGGTCAGACGGGCCATTTCCTTTTCCGCGTAAACCCGCACGTTGTCCTTCAGGTCACGAATGGTGGACCAGCCCACCAGCGCCAGAATGGAAGCGGCACCGGCAATCAGATAGAAGAAATAGGTCACCGTGTTGGTGGCATAGCCCATGGCCTTGTCTGCCACTTCCAGCTCCCGGTCAGTGACCAGCAGATTCATCTGGTTACGGTATTCCATCATGTCCTGGCGGAGGTTACGCAACTCCCCAAGGATCCAGTTTTCCCGGAACTGGGAAATGACCGGCCCCTTCTCGATTTCGCTTTCAGCCTCCTGGCGGGGAGCCTCATCGGTTTCCGCCATGACGGTGGGCGCCAGGCCCAGAAACAACACCCCCAGCAATGCCAGGCGCGCAAGTCGCATTCTCTGCAAGACTCTATCCTCAATCTGTCGACTTACGTTTAAACGGCGCAAGAAGCGGTCACTTCAGGCCCAGAGTATGGTCGCATTAAGCCCTGCCATGTGCCACCACTGTGGCCACATTCGCCAGGCCGGCCGGACCCCAGCCCCACCCACACATCCACCGGGGAAGGCTCTGACCGGGGCGCAATACTGATTCAACAAGGAGAGCAATTTCGGGTCATTGCCAGGCCTTTGGCAAATCCCGTGCAGGCCAGAAAAGACGCGGCATCGCGCCGTTTCGGCGGGCTTGCGTCAGCAGTTACTTTGACTTCTAAATGTTTTACCTCTAAAATAGCTTACCAATTTTCGCAAGGAATTACTTGGCGTTGCCCTGAATGGTGTGGGGTTGAATCCTTACATCTCAAAGGTGATTGCAGACTGATTATGTCCAATAACGGTCACATTACTTTGTTATCAAGAGAACGGACGGCAATGGCCAGACACGAAGACGTGCTGATTGCATTAAGACAGATTATTCGCGCCACCGACCTTTACTCTCGCAAGTTGAGCAAGGTCTCGGGGCTCACTTCGCCGCAGCTACTCATCATGCAGGCGATTTCGGCTCACGGTGAAATCACCATGGGCGACCTGGCCAATGAGGTCTCTCTCAGCCAGGCCACCATCACCACCATTCTGGACCGCCTGGAAAAGCGGGAGCTTGTCGAGCGCAAGCGCGGCGAGCAGGACAAACGTCGGGTCTACGCTCACCTGACCCCGGCCGGTGACGACATCATCGACCAGGCCCCTACCCCGCTTCAGGACGAATTCATCGAGCGTTTTGACCGCCTGGAAGATTGGGAGCAATCGTTAATCCTCAGCTCCCTGCAACGGGTGGCCGCGATGATGAATGCCGGGGATATCGACGCGTCCCCGGTATTGGATCTGGGCGCCATCGACCGCGCCCAACCAGCGGTGGACATGAGTAGTCGCCGCGAACGCGAAGCCAACTCTTTCTCTAAAACGGACCAAAAGTGAAACCATGGTTGCAGACAGTGCAAAGAAAACGGATTCATCCACCGACAATCAGGATGACATTACTTTCCGCAAACCGGAAAGCCAGGACGGCAGCCGGGTGCACAAGCTGATCAGTGAGTGCAAGCCGCTGGACGAGAACTCCGTCTATTGCAACTTGCTGCAGTGTACGCACTTTGCTGACACCTCCGTCGCCGCGGAAATGGACGGCGACCTGGTGGGCTTCATTTCCGGTTACATCCCGCCCAAGCAGCAGAATACGCTGTTCGTCTGGCAGGTGGCCGTACATGAGAAAGCCCGCGGCAAGGGCCTGGCCAAGCGCATGCTGGCCGAACTGATCAACCGTGAGGAAAGCACCGACGTTCAGTTCATCGAGACCACCATTACCCCCGACAACGAAGCCTCCTGGGGAATGTTCCGCAGCTTCGCCTACCAGCGCAGCATGCCCACGGAAGAATTTATTCTGTTCGATTCGCGCATTCACTTTGCCGGCGAACATAATGACGAATATCTGCTGCGTATCGGGCCATTCAACAGAGACGAAGCCTGAGCGAACTGAGCAGAACGTAACAAGCACCGAATTCAAGCGAGGAACAGGAATCATGGATACCGACATTTTTGAAAGTCACGAATCGGAAGTAATGAGCTATGCACGTAGCTTCCCGGTGGTGTTTGACCAGGCCAAGGGCAGCTACCTGTACGATGAAACCGGCAAGGAATACATCGACTTCCTGGCCGGCGCAGGCACGCTCAACTACGGCCACAACAACCCGGTACTGAAAGAGAAGCTGCTTGAGTACATCCAGCGTGACGGCATTGTTCACGGCCTGGATATGCATACCACGGCCAAGCGTGAATTCATGGATGCTTTCTACGAAGTGATCCTGAAGCCCCGCGATATGGATTACATCATGCAGTTCACCGGCCCCACCGGTACCAATGCGGTGGAAGCGGCGCTGAAAGTGGCCCGCAATATCAAGGGTCGCGAAAACATCATCAGCTTCACCAATGGCTTCCACGGTGTGAGCCTGGGTGCCCTGGCGACTACCGGTAACAGCCACCACCGTGGCGTTGCTGGCGTGACCATGGGCGGCGTCACCCCGATGCCCTATGACGGCTACCTGGGCGATGCCTTCGACACTACGGAATATCTGGACAAGGTGCTGGGCGATTCCTCCAGCGGCGTGGATCATCCCGCGGCGGTCATCGTAGAAACCGTACAGGGCGAAGGCGGCATCAATGCAGCCAGCTTTGAATGGTTGCGCAATCTGGAAAAAGTGTGTCGCAAACACGACATGCTGCTGATTCTGGATGACATCCAGGCCGGTTGTGGCCGTACTGGCACCTTTTTCAGCTTTGATGATATCGGCATCAATCCGGACATCATCACCCTGTCCAAGTCCCTGAGCGGTTACGGCCTGCCCTTCGCCATGGTGCTGCTGAAACCGGAGCTGGATCAGTGGAAACCCGGTGAGCACAACGGTACCTTCCGTGGTCACAACCTGGCCTTTGTGACTGCAGCGGCCGCGCTGAACCATTACTGGCGTGACGACAAGTTCGCCAAGGAAGTGCAGCGCAAGGCGGATATCATCACTGACCGTTTCCGTGAAATCGCCAACAGCTATGACGACCACTGGTTCTACCTGAACGGTCGCGGCATGATGCAGGGCCTGGTGGCCCGTGATGGCGAACTGGCTGGCGAAATCACCAAGGCTTGCTTCAAGCGTCAGCTGGTGATTGAAACCTCCGGTGCCGATGACCAGGTGATCAAGACCCTGTGTCCGCTGACCATTGCCGAAGAAGATCTGACCCGCGCGCTGGACATCATCAAGGAAAGCGTTGCCGAAGTCATGACTGACCGCATCAAGCGCGGTGAAGCGCACTCTGTTGCCAGCATGGCTAGCTAAACAGACTGCCCGCTCCCCCGGTTCCGGGGGAGCCTTTCTCCCTCCCTTTTTTGCTCAGGAGTCATAATTCATGATCGTTCGCACTCTGGCGGAAGCCGAGAAGTCAGACCGTTGTGTCAAAGCCGAAAACGGCAACTGGCAGTCTGTTCGCCTGTCCCTGAAAGACGACAAGATGGGGCATTCGTTCAACATCACCACCATCTTCAAGGGCACCAAGACTCACATCCACTACCAGAACCATCTGGAAACCGTGTATGTGATGTCGGGTAACGGCAAGGTAGAAACCATTTCCGATGGCAAGGTCTACGACCTGAAGCCCGGCACTGTCTACCTGCTCAATGAGCACGACGAACATTATCTCTATGGCGGCGACGAAGACATGGTCGTGGCCTGCGTTTTCGATCCGCCGCTGAGCGGCAAGGAAGTGCACGATGAAAATGGCGTTTACCCGGCAGATGTTGATTAAGCGACCGGGCACTCGCTGACAAGAAAAAACGGGGCGCTTCAAGCGCCCCGTTTTTTTGCCCTTCAGACTTTACCGTTGGAGCCTTGTTCACAAGGCGAACCTTCCACGTTCCCCAGCAAGCTTCGCCATGCCGACATGGCTCCAACACCTCAACCGAAGCGCCATTCTCAAAACGCGTACTTGGCAGTGAACTGCACACGCTTCAGATCACCATTGTCACCGGCTTCGGTTTCCCGTTCGGCATAAATCAGCTCTCCCCCCAATGACAGGGGCTTTGCCACCTGCCAGATCAGGTTGGCATGGGCGCTCTGGACGGTTTCGTTGGTGGTGCCGGCCACAGTCTCCGGGTTATCCGCTTCGCTCATGGACACCGCAAAGTTCGACCTCCAACGATCATTCCAGTTGTGGTGCAGGGCCAGTACCGCACTCCACTGATCAATCAGCTCGATATCGCCATCCGCTTCAATTTGCCCGGAGCGGAATGCATTCAGGGTGTGGTAACGGCCAATGGCATTGCCGTAATTGAGCTGGAAGCGTACATCATCCATCTCGCCCAGCATCATCTTGCCTGCCAGTGCCAGTCCGTAGCCATATTCGCTCTCGTCCCGGTCCTGGCCACCGATGTTGTCCTGGTAGGCCAGCTCACGCCCCATGCCGGACAGGCTCACATTGCCCCAGTCTCCGGTCAGGTTGTAGCGCAGCACCACATCAGGCACACCATTATCGTCGTAGGGATTTTCCGTGCCGCCGTAGAGCGTCGTGGAGGGGTTCTCCAGGGCCAGCATGATCGGGCCACTGGTGTAACGAATCTGCGGTTGGCGCTCGAAGACGGTGCCGGCAGCACCCACAAAATCCAGGGTTTCCGGCAACGCACTGACATTGAAAAAGGTGGACCAGGTCTGTCCGAACAACCACTTGTCCCAGCTCAGATAGGCATGGCGAATACGTGGCGCATAGCTATTGGTAATACGCTCGTCACCAAGGCCGGTGGTCTGAAAATCGATTTCGATATGGCCCTTCACATCCCCCACCGGAGTACGGGTAACACTCTTCAGCCAGAAGCGGCTCTGTTTGGCATGCATATGCAGCTTGCCGGAGCCCTCTTCCCCCGCCACAGGAATGGTGGAAGGCACCATAAAGTCCTCACCGATCGCCGCTGATGCTTCTTCACCATCGCTGTATTTGCTGTAGATCGTGTCAGCTTTGATAAAACCACCAAAGGTGATCTGGCTGTTTCCGCCACTGTGTTCCAGTTTGTTTTCCAGCTCGGCTACCCGCTCCTCCAGGGTAGCGGCACCCGCCATACCCGCATGGGCAAATAGAACGGCGGCACACAGGTACTTGGGTTTTATTGCTGTCATGGCCCTGCCCTCTTGTTTTCATCAACACGTAAGTCACTCCATCAACAGCTTGCTCGGCCCCTGAGCGCACAACTATTAGCCATAGGTCGAAAAGGGGCTGTCTTCCCTTAAGACCAAGGTCTAATTCAGGGCACCGCCGTGCTTTCGCACACTGGAAGCATCCTTGATAACAACCGCATCACTTCAGTGAGGAAGTCCCATGGAAACGGGTGCACGCGTGCCGGTAAAAGCCGCTCTGAAATCCCATTGCTGGATCGACGCCAACGACTACCAGTCTCTCTACACACAGAGTCTGCAGGACAGCGTCGGATTCTGGCGCAGCCAGGCCCAGCGAATCGACTGGGTACGCGAACCGCAGCAGATTCGCGACACCCGTTTCCATCCGGATGACGTTCATATTCGCTGGTTCCATGACGGCGAACTCAACGCCAGCAGCAATTGCATTGACCGTCATCTGGCCGCCAATGGAGACGCTGTCGCCCTGTACTGGGAAGCGGATGAAGCTGGCCTGCCGAGCCGGGAAATCACCTACCAGGCACTCCATCTGCATGTTTGCCAACTTGCCAATACCCTCAAGCGCCAGGGCGTCGGCAAGGGCGACCGGGTGATGATCTATATGCCGATGATCCCGGAAGCGGTTTTCGCCATGTTGGCCTGCGCCCGCATCGGTGCCATTCATTCCGTGGTGTTTGCCGGTTTCTCTCCGGATGCCCTGGCCGGTCGCATTGCAGACTGTGGCGCCAAAATGGTGATCACCGCCGATGCCGGACGGCGTGGCGGCAAACCGGTGCCCCTCAAGGACAACGTGGATGAGGCCCTGCGACAGGATGGCACTGGTGTGGTGGAAAAGGTTCTGGTGGTCCGCCACGTGGGCAATGACGTCCACTGGCAACCGGGCCGGGATCTGGACTATGCGGAAGAGCAGGCACAAAGCGACAGCCACTGCCCGGCTGAAGCCATGAATGCGGAAGACCCCCTGTTCATTCTTTACACCTCAGGATCCACCGGCAAACCCAAGGGGGTGCTGCATACCACCGGTGGTTACATGGTCTATGCATCACTGACCCATCAGCTGGCCTTCGATTACCACCCCGGCCAGGTCTATTGGTGCACCGCCGATGTGGGCTGGATCACCGGGCATACCTATCTGGTCTATGGTCCGCTGGCCAACGGTGCCACCTGTGTGATGTTTGAAGGCGTGCCCAACTATCCCAATGATCAGCGGGTGGGCGACATCATCGATCGCTACGGGGTGGAAATTCTCTACACCGCCCCCACCGCCATCCGCGCTCTGATGGCCGGCGGCGATCACTGCTGCCAGAGCAGCAAGCGCGATACATTACGGATCCTGGCCACCGCCGGTGAGCCCATCAATCCGGCTGCCTGGCAATGGTTCCACGATGTGGTCGGCAAAGGCCAGGCGGCCGTGGTGGACACCTGGTGGCAGACCGAAACCGGCGGCATCATGATCTGTCCGCTCCCGGCGGCCACCGAGGCCAAACCCGGCGCCGCCACCTTGCCCTTTTTCGGCATCCAGCCGGCTCTGGTGGACAACGACGGCAACCTGCTGGACGGCCCAGCCGAAGGCAACCTGGTCATTGCCGACAGCTGGCCCGGGCAGGCCCGCACCCTGTGGGGCGATCACGAACGTTTCGTACAGACCTACTTCAGCAGCTTCCCCGGGTACTACACCACTGGGGACGGTGCCCGCCGCGACGAAGACGGATACTACTGGATTACCGGCCGGGTGGATGATGTGCTCAACGTGTCCGGTCACCGCATGGGCACTGCCGAAGTGGAAAGCGCCCTGGTCGCCCACCCGAGGGTGTGTGAGGCAGCGGTGGTGGGATACCCCCACGACATCAAGGGGCAAGGCATCTATGTCTATGTGACCCTCAATGACGGGGAAGTGGCCAGCGATGCACTGCTCCAGGAATTGCGCCAGTGGGTACGCCGGGAGATTGGCCCCATCGCCACCCCGGATCTGATCCATTTCACTGGCGGGCTCCCGAAAACCCGCTCCGGCAAGATCATGCGTCGCATCCTCAGAAAAGTGGCCGCCAACGAACATGACAGCCTCGGCGACATCTCCACCCTGGCGGATCCGGCGGTGGTGGCAAGCCTGGTGGAAACCCGGGTCAATCGGTGAGTGAGAGGTGCGCCGGGGCGCTGAAACGGACCTGCGCGCACTCAGCACCCATGCACCACGGCCAGAGATTTATGCTGAAGGGAACCCGTTGTTTCCTGTTTTTCCCACGCTGCCCTGCGGGTCTTCCAAAGGGCAGCATCTTTTTTTCTTTCATGCTTAAATCGGGGCCATGACAACAATACTGATAGCCGATGACCATCCCCTTTTCCGCGCTGCCCTGAAACAGGCGGTAGCCGCCAGCTTTGTCGATGCCACCATCCATGAAGCCGACTCTCTGGCGACTCTGGAGACGCTGGGGCAACAGGCCATTCCCTTCGATGTGATTCTGCTCGATTTGCATATGCCGGGCACCCATGGCTTTTCCGGGCTGGTCTACCTGCGCGAACAGTATCGCAAGGTGCCGCTGGTGGTGATTTCCGCAACGGAAAGTGTTGATGTGATTCAACGGGCCATTCATTTTGGCGCCGACGGCTTTATCCCCAAATCCGCTTCCATCGAAACCATGACCGACGCCATGGGCAAGATCATGGCTGGCGAACGCTGGCTTCCCGAACACGCCCGCCGGGCCATGCCCCCTACCCTGCCCGATCACTCTGGCATGAGCGAGCGCATCGCCAGCCTGACACCACAACAATTCCGGGTCATGGGCATGTTGATGGAAGGCATGCAGAACAAGGTGATTGCCTACGAACTGGATATCTCGGAAGCCACCATCAAGGCCCACATGACCGCCATCTTCCGCAAACTGGGAGTGCGCAACCGCACCCAGGCGGTGCTGGCATTGAAGGACCTGGCGATTGAACCGCAGGGGGTGGATGGCAATTAATAGTTAATAATGAATAATTAATAGTTGCGCGCGAAAGGTAGTCACAGCCGGACCGCATGAGGCCGCGCTCAAAGACTGGGCGCGGCCTCATGCATTTTAGAAAGCGAGAATTTCTGATCGCGCGTTATTAATTATTCATTATTAACTATTAATTTGCTCCAACGCTCTTCTGAGCATCCCCTCCGTCAACGGCTTCTGCAGGAAACCAACCCCCTGCTCTTCCGCGCGCTCTCGGACGTGGGGGTTGCGGTCGGCGGTCATGAGGATGGCGGGGACCACGTCTTCCCAGCAGCTGTCCAGCCCTTCGATCACCGCAAAGCCGTCTTCATTATCCAGCTGGTAGTCCACCAGCAGCACATCCGGGGCCGGGTTGTTGACTGCTTTTTGCAGGGCGTCATCCAGACCGCTGGCCGCTACCACGTCGCAATCGAGCATCTCCAGGGCCGCCACCAGACTGGCCAGCAATGCCGGGTCGTTATCCACGCAGAACACCCGCAAACCCTCAATGCCCTTGCTGGCCGTTTCCGCTTCTTGCAGTAACGGCGGCAATTCGCCGCTGGCCAGCGGCACAGTGACACTGAACACCGTACCTTTACCGGGCCAGGAACGGACCGTTAACCGGTGCCCCAGCAATCGACAGATCCGGTCCGCGATGGCCAGCCCCAAGCCCAGCCCTTTAACCGGCTTTCGACTTTGTTGCGGCAGGCGCTGGAACTCCCGAAAAATCTGTTCGTGCTGATCATCGGGAATCCCCGGGCCGGTGTCCCACACCTCAATGCGTATGGCATTGTGCTGACGACGGCAGCCGAACAGGATGCGACCGTGTTCGGTATAACGAATGGCATTGGACAGCAGGTTCTGCAGGACTCGCCGCAACAGCCCCTCATCCGTCTCCACCACCGCCTCGCAGATCACCGATCGCAAACGTAAACCATTGGCGGCGGCCAGGGCAGAAAACTCCTGGTTGAGCGGGGCCATCAAACTGCCCAGACGCAACGGATGCACATGCGTGGGCATGGTGCCGGTATCCAGCTTGCTGATTTCCATCAGCGCCGAAATGATCTGTTCGGCGGCTTGCAAGGAGGTGTCGATATGACCAAGCACATCCACTTCACGGGAAAAACTTTCACCGTCACGTTTCACCAGCTGCTGGCGTAACGACGAGGTAAACAGCTGGGCGGCATTGAGGGGCTGCATCAGGTCATGGCCGGCGGCGGCCAGAAACCGGGTCTTGCCATCATTGGCCCGGGCCAGTTTCTCATTCACTTCGGTAAGTTTGCGGGTACGTTCGGCAACCCGGTTTTCCAGACTTTCGTTGATCTGGCGAAGCGCCTGTTCGTCACGCTTGCGCTCGGTAATATCCATGTAGGTACTGACAAAACCGCCCCCCATCATGGGCGTACCGCGCACCTCCACAACGATGCCGTTGGGCAACTCACGTTCGAACTGGTGAGAGTGACCCTCGCGCAACAGCTGTACCCGCTTGCTCACATCGTCTTCCAGATTCCCGCCCTCGTAATAGCCACGCTCCGCGTTATAGCGATACACGTCCTCGATGGGGCGACCCAACCGGATCAGCCCGTCCGGATAATCGAACAGTTTCACGTAGGCCTGGTTCCAGGCCACGACCTGCATCTGCCGATCCACCACGCAGATACCCTGGCTGATGGTTTCGATGGTGGTGCGCAACAGCTGGTGATTGAACTGGATCAGCTCGGAAGCCTCATCCATCATTCGCACCACATCGTCATGGCGGCTGTTCTGCTTGCGTAGCAGGGTGCTCATCACGATTCGCGCCGTGGACGCGCCCATGGTGCCGGCGAGTAGCCGCTCCACATAGCGAACCAGGTGCAACGGCGCCGGCAACGCCAGCTGCTCGGACACGTTGCGACGGCGCATGTAGTCGAAGAATAAAGGCTCGGCCCGGGGATGGCCCAGCCCACGCTTGCACACTTCCAGCAGTTCCGCGGTTGTGATGGACGGGTGACCAATGCCTTCGCGCCACCAGTCCATGGGCATGTCCACAAACCGGGCTGCCTGGGCCTCATCCAGGGCGTCATGATGGGCGCGGCGGGAGAAGTAAATAAACGCCGCCAGATTCACCGACAGGGACCAGAACACCCCATGGGTCAACGGTTCCAGCCCCTCAATGCCGAACATGGCATGGGGACGCAGCAGTCCCAGCCCCAACAGGCCCCGCTCGTTCAGGGTCTGCACCCACTCCACCGGCAGAATGACCGGCATCAACAGGCAGTAGAACCACAGCAGAAACCCGAAACCCAACCCGGCAAAGGCCCCCTGCTTGTGCCCGGTGCGCCAGTACAAGGCCCCCACCAGCGACGGCGCGAATTGCGCCACAGCGGCAAAGGACAACAGGCCAATACTGGCCAGGCCATCGAAGCGGTCAATCAGGGTATGAAAGGCAAAGGCCAGGCCCAGCAAGACCAGAATACTGGCGCGACGCAGAAACCGGAGCTGACGGCTCAGCCCGGCCAGCTGGTCCCGCTCATGAAGCCGCGACTGCAACCACAGCGGCAGCAACACTTCGTTGGTCAGCATGATGGCCAGCGACACCGTGGACACGATCACCATACCGGTTGCCGCCGCGATGCCGCCGATAAACGACACCATCAACATGGTCGAATTGTCCTGGGCCATGGGCAGCGACAGCATGTAGGTGTCCGCCTGACCTATCAGGTAAGGCTGGGTGATGACGCCGGCCACCACGATGGGCAGCACAAAGACCGCAAACATCAGCAGATACAGCGGAAAAAGCCAGCGGGTGGTGCGTAAATGCCGAAGATCGTTGTTTTCCACGACCCCGGCATGAAACTGACGCGGCAAACACAGGATCGCCACCATGGACAACAGCAAGGCGGTGACAAAACTCTGGGAAAACAGGGTGGGCTCGAAAATCTGGAAAACGTCATCCTGCAGCGCCACTTGCTGCCACATATCCAGGGGGCCGTCGAAAATAAAGTACAGGCAGTAAAGCCCCAGCAACACGAAGGCCACCACCTTGATAAAGGACTCGAAGCTGACCGCCAGCATCAAACCGGACTGGTGCTCCGTGGTATCGATATGGCGGGTTCCGAACAACAGGGTAAACACCGCCATCAGTACCGCCACCACCAGCGCGGTATCCATATCGTATTGCGCGGAGTCCTTGAGCACGTAATCGAATGACAGGGTGACTGCTTTCAGCTGCAGGGCGATATACGGCAGCACACCAATGATTGCCACCAGGGTAACCAGAACGGCCAGGCGGCGGGACTTGCCGTAACGGGCCGCCAGGAAATCCGCGATGGAGGTAATGTGATGCTGCTGGGCCACCGTGACCATCTTGTAGATCAGGGCACCACCGAGCAGCACGGTAAGGATGGGACCGAGATAGATAGGCAGGTAATTCCAGCCATTCTGGGCGGCTTCACCCACCGCACCATAGAAGGTCCAGGAGGTACAATATACGCCCAGTCCCAGGCTGTAGACCCAGGCATTCTGAAAGGTTTTACGCCCTGTCGAGCCGCCCTGTCGAGCCGCCCGGTCACCCCACCAGGCGATCACGAACAGCACCAGCACATACCCCAGTGCCAGGCCGCTCAACTGCCACAATGAAAACACCGCCGCTCCCGGTTAAACGGATACAGATTTCAGCTTATAGCAACGCCTGGACGAAGCGTAGCACCACCGCGACCAGCAACAGGGCGACGCCGGCCCGTTGCCACTTGAATTCACTCGCAGTGAGTGTCATTTCCCGCCGCCAGAACATCAGCAGCCCGCGGGTGTCCCGGGTCCGTTGCCAGTAACGCAGGTAGGCATACAGCACGATGCAGAGACCGGCGATCAAGGCCACTTTTTCGGCGTAGAGCATATTCCTCTCCATTATCTCTTCCGCAATCCGTTGGCGCCTTCCTGGCAAAGCGCCAACTTAATTCATCACGGGTCTCTGCAGCTGCAGGTACATCAACGCCGCCGTCACCGCATCGCCGCGGGCGGTGTGCCGCTCCATGACCGGTACCTGCAGGGCGGCGGCCATGGCATCGAAGTGCAGGTCCGGCTCCAGTTCCGGTTTCCAGTGACGCATTTTTTTCTGATACAGGCTGGACAGCTCGATAGTGGCATTGGGCAGATCGAAGCCCAACAGAGGCCGCAGGTAACGGTTGATCATGGCCACGTCGAAATCCACGCACCAGCCCACCAGGGGACGATTGCCGATCACATCCAGCAGCTGCTCCAGCGCTGCGACCACGGACTCTCCTTCCTCCAGATCGACCGGCCGCAAACGATGAATACGAATGGAACTGCCTTCCAGACTGTCCGGCGCTTGCAGTTTGATATCCAGCGCCTGGCTACTCAGCACCCGCCCCTGCTTCACCGGCACCGCCGCGATGGAAACCAGCTCCGCATGGCGGCTGTCCAGCCCGGTGGTTTCACAGTCGATGGCCATCACCTCATCGCCCTGATAGGGCATAAAAAGATGGGCAAAGGGCCCCTGCCCGTGACGATGTCGATCGGTATAACGTCGCCAGTGCCTCAGCATGCCTTTTATCCTCCTGCCTGCACCCATGGCTATTCTCAGTACTCCAGATGGAAACGACGGGACAGGCGCTGTTTAAAATCACTGACCAGATGCAGGGCATCCCGGAGCAGGTCTCGCTCCAGGGATGACAGCCGCTGCACCACGATATGGTTGTCGGGTATGTTCATGGCATCACCATGCAGATGTTCGAGCTGATGATTCAGGCGCAGCTCACTGAACAGCTCCATGGCTTCCCCCAGGTCCTCGGCAAAGCCGGGCTCCAACACTTTCATCGCCACCAGCTTTTCCAGCCGGGCCAGGGTGGAGGTTTCTGAGATGCGGTGCTGCAAGGCCAGGGCACGCACACCATGAACCACCGGAAACAATGCCCCTTTCTTGATATCGATACCGTGCTGGGGCTTTTTCAGGGAACCGAACAGGTTCAATGGCGTGGCGAATTGCAGGATCGGCCGGGCAAAGTGGGCCATGAAAAGATCATCATCGCTGCAACGGTCGAACAGTGCCGTGCGCACGCTATCCAGCAAGCGGTTATCCCCGGCCACGCAATGGGCGTCCACCAGGGTGGTAATGCGGATCAGTCCCTCGCCACCCACATCCGCCGCCCAGCCATGGATTCGTCGCTGCCACTGACTCAGGCTACCCACCCACTCCGGGTTGGAGACCATCACCTTGCCAGGACAGGGGGGATAGCCCAGGGTCAGCAGGGTTTCAGAAAAACGCCGGGCATCGGTTTCGCAGCGGGGCCAGTGTTGATCATCCGCCAGGATCAGACCATTGTCCTGGTCGGTTTTCAGGATCTGCTCCCCGCGCCCTTCACTGCCCATGATGATCAGGCAGGCCTGGTGCTGTTCAGGCGGCACCACCATGGCAAACGCCTTGGCCATGATGCGCCCGTTAAGGGCAGCCAGAAGCTCCATGGCAAAGCGCATTTTCACGCCCTGGGCCATCAGCGCTTCCACCAGTTCCGGCAACCGTTCACTGGCAAGCCGTAACTCGTCCAGGGATTCGGCCTTCTCGATTTCCAGACCCACCACATAGGAGCGGCTGGAAAAGAAACTGAGCACATCGGTGAGCTCCACCACCCCCACCGCCTGCTCGCCCGCCATCACTACCACCCGTGCCACCTTGTGGCGGGTCATGCTTGTCAGCGCGGTGAACAGATAATCGTCCGGGCGAACGGTGACAAGTTGCCGCTCTGCCGCCGCGTCCAGCGGGGTATCGGCACTTTGCTCGTTGAGCACCAGGGCGGTCAGCAGATCGGTTTTGGTGACAATGGCAAAGCCGTCATCACTGTGGATCAGCACGCTGTCCACACCATGTTGCTTGAGCGCCGTCACCGCATCCCGCAGGGTACCGTCGGCGGCCATGACCAGCGGCTCGCGCATGCACTGATCCACCCGCGCCAGCATGAACCCGGCCAGGGTGACACCACCTTCCCGTCGCTCCGCCAGGCGCTGGCTTTTTTCCGCCAGGCTCTGGCGAAAGAAGCGGCCGAACTCCGGCTCACTGTCGCATAACTCCAGAAACAGGGCTGCGGGAATCAGATGGCACAGGGTCTGTTGCTCTGCGCGAAAACGGTAACGGCTTTTGCCATTGAGCACACTGATGGCACCGAACAGATCCCCGGCAGCATACACCCCCACCTGGCTGCGCCCATCCGGAGCCTTCACATCCAGCTCTGCCACACTGCCCTTGTGGACCACATAGACATAGTCACTGGGACTGGCCGCCTCGAGAATAATGTCACCGGGCTCGTAATAGGACAGATCCGTGCCCTGATGCAGGCGATGTCGGCCTGCTGTTCCCAGCAGGCTGAACGGATACTGGTCGAGTTCCTGTTCAATCATGGCGGCGGACCGGTTAGTGAAAAGGTGAAAGGTCAAAGCGTAAAAGCGCGGAGATGGCGCGACAGGAACAGAAATGCTCTGCCCGCGTTTCAACGTTAAACTTTCAACTTTTCACTCTCCTCTATTCTTTCAGAAAGCGCAAAACCGGTGCGGACTGACTGTTTCCACACCGGCTTGGCTCAACGTCTTTCTTTAGTGCGCCACAGCTTCACCGGCACCACGCGGAACACGGATGTCCTCCACGATATGCTGGATATGCTCCGGCGGCGGTGCCGTCACCCGGGAAACAGCAAAGGCCACGGCAAAGTTCAGCAGCATGCCGACGGTACCAATACCCTCCGGAGAGACACCCAGCAGCCAGTGCTCGGCGCTGTTCAGCTCCGGGGACACGAACTTGAAATAGACGATATAGGAGAAGGTAAAGGCAAGCCCGGTAAGCATGCCGGCAATGGCCCCTTCCTTGTTCATGCGCTTGTAGAAGATGCCCATCAGGATGACCGGGAAGAAGCTCGCCGCTGCCAACCCGAAGGCGAAGGCCACCACCTGGGCCACAAAGCCCGGCGGATTGATGCCGAAGTAGCCGGCGATACAAATCGCCACCACCGCTGCGCCACGGGCCGCCAACAATTCCTGCTTCTCGGTAATATCCGGCTTCAGGGTTTTCTTCAGCAAGTCATGGGAAATGGCACTGGAAATTACCAGCAACAGACCTGCTGCAGTGGATAGCGCCGCAGCCACCCCACCGGCCGCCACCAGGGCGATGACCCAGGCTGGCAAATTGCCGATTTCCGGGTTTGCCAACACGATAATATCGCGATCGATATACACTTCCGCATCGTTATCGCTGGGTGCATTGGTGAGTACACGCTCGCCATAGGCACCGGTTACTTCGGCACGGCTGCCGGCGAAAGTGGGCTTGCCTTCAAAGGCTGCGCCGGCACTCATCTGCACTGCGCCATCACCGTTCTTGTCCATCCAGCCGATCAGCCCGGAGTTTTCCCAGTTATAGAACCATTCCGGCAGTTCCTCATACTGGGTCTGGTGAACCGTATCAATCAGGTTAAGCCGGGCAAAGGCACCCACCGCCGGAGCCGAGGTGTACAGCAGGGCGATGAAGAACAGCGCCCAACCGGCACTGATACGGGCATCCTTTACCCGAGGCACGGTAAAGAAGCGCACGATCACGTGGGGCAAACCGGCGGTACCACACATCAGTGCAGCCGCGATAAAGAACACGTCAACCGTGGATTTGGAACCATCGGTGTAGGCCGTAAAGCCCAGATCAGTGACCACCTGATCCAGCTTGTGAAGAAGATAGACACCGGAATCGTTACCGGCCGCATCCAGCACGGTGGCACCGAAACCGGTCTGCGGCAGCACATGGCCAGTCATCATGATGGACAGGAAGACCGCCGGCACCAGGAAAGCAAAGATCAACACGCAATACTGGGCCACCTGGGTGTAGGTAATCCCTTTCATCCCGCCCAGCACCGCGTAGAAGAAAACGATGGCCATACCGATCACCACACCGGTATTGACATTCACTTCCAGAAAACGGGCAAACACGATACCGGTACCACGCATCTGCCCGGCCACGTAGGTGAAAGAAACGAAGATCACGCAGATCACTGCCACGGTTCGCGCCACATTGGAGTAGTAGCGGTCACCGATAAAATCCGGCACCGTAAATTTGCCGAATTTTCGCAGATAGGGCGCCAGCAACATGGCCAGCAATACGTAACCGCCAGTCCACCCCATCAGGTAGACCGACGCATCGTAACCGGCGTAGGCAATGATCCCCGCCATGGAAATAAACGAGGCGGCGGACATCCAGTCCGCTGCCGTTGCTGCGCCGTTGGCAATGGGAGACACCCCACCACCGGCCACATAAAAGTCTTTGGTTGATCCGGCTCGCGACCAGATCGCAATCCCGATGTAAAGCGCAAAGGAACCGCCCACAAAGAGATAGGTGAGTGTTTGAACATCCATAATCTTACCCCTCTCAGTCTTCGTGGACGTCGAATTTACGATCCAGCTTGTTCATGGATCGCGCATACATGATGATCAGCACCAGGAACACATAGATGGCTCCCTGCTGCGCAAACCAGAAACCCAGCTTGAATCCGAAAAACTGTATCTGATTGAGTTCATCCACCAGCAGGATTCCGCAGCCATAGGAGACGGCGAACCAGACAGCCAGGTAGGTCAAAATCAATCGCAGGTTGGCAGCCCAATAGGCGCGGGCATTTTCTTCTTTCATTACTCGTCCCTCTGCGTCCTCGTTGTAGCGGGCTATCCGCAATATCGGGATAGGCTCGCTATCAAGACTAGCCAAAGGGCATCGGCGGCACAGTATGACTTTAGTCGAAGCCCGGAAAGACAGAGGGGATGGGGAGGAGACAAGGCTGACGGGAAAATCCGTGGGCACGACCGGGACTTTGCGACAGACCGCCATCTATCGCGGCAGTTTCCCTGTCAGAATGGCGCTTATGCGTTAAAATGCGCCCCTGGTCCGGAACGGCCTTTCAACAGAACAACAGTGGATGTCCCATGAAAATTGCGCGATGGATGATCGGCGCCCTTCTGGTAGCAGCGATAGCTATCATTGTGTCTTTCCAGCTATCCCCCTCCCGGGATCACTGGCCTGTTGCCGAGCCGCATCCCCCGGCCCAACCCGGTGACGTGACCCTGACCTTCCTTGGTACCAGCACCGTACTGATCAGCGACGGCACCACCCACCTGCTCACCGATGGCTACTTTTCCCGGGTCAGCATCCCCCAGCTTTTTGGTCTGATCGAGCCGAACCCGGAACGTATCGACAACGCACTCAAACAGGCAGGTATCCGTAAACTGGATGCCATCCCGGTACTGCACACCCATTTCGACCATGCCATGGATTCCCCCCTGGTGGCGCAACGGACCGGCGCCCAGCTGTTGGGATCCGCGTCCACCGCCATGGTGGGGCGCGGTGGCGGCTTACCAGAAGCGCGCATCACCACGGTGCAGACTCACCACCCCTATCGATTCGGGGACTTCACACTCTACTTCGTTCCTGCCGGCCACGTGCCCTTGCCACAAGCCATTGAAAACTGGACCGGCAAGGGAGAGGTCACCGAACCGGTGATCCCGCCAGCCCCCCTGGGGGCCTGGGAAGAAGGCACCAGCTACGGACTGGTCGTCAGCCATCCGGCGGGAACCCTGCTGATTCAGGGAAGTGCAGGCATGCAGCCCGGGGAACTGGATCGCTACCAGGCCGACTATGCGCTATTGGCCAGCGCCAGCCTGGGCAAACAGAGTGAGGCCTATCAACAGGCATTTATGGAAGAAACCGCTCAGGCGGTGGGAGCGCACACGGTGATCCCCGTGCACTGGGATGATTTTTTCGCGGAACTGCGTGACGATGTGGCACCACTGCCCTGGGCCATGGACAACCTGGATGCATCGTTCCGTGCCATGGCGGATCGTCACGACGGTGATTTTTTCGTGCTGCCGCCGTTCCAGCCGTTTACGCTGACACCGCCTGCTGCGCCGCCGACAGAAACGGGGCCATAGCCAAGGGGTCGGATTCCCGCTTGACCTGCTCCAGCAACGCCCCGGCCTGGGGCCACTGCCGACGCAGGTAGCTCAGCCACTGCTTGACCCGCCCCGCCACCTGGGCATCGGTCCCGGTGCCGATCACATCGGCCAGGAACCGGCTCAGCACCGGCGGGATATCCTCCCAGCGCGTGGCGCGACCATCCCGCAAAGCACTGACCAGCCACGGGTCTGCCACCGCTCCACGGCCTATCATCAAATCGACACAACCGCTTTCCTGCTGGCAGCGCCGGGCATCCTCCGGCGTCCAGATTTCCCCATTGGCGATAACCGGTATCGATACCACCTGGCGGATGTGCCCAATGCGATCCCAGTAGGCCGGCGGGCGGTAACCCTGACGCTTGGTCCGGCCGTGCACCGTCAACCAGGCCGCGCCCGCGGCTTCCACCCCTCGCGCATTGTCCAACGCCAGCGCATCTTCTTCATTACCCAGCCGCATCTTCACAGAGACGGTAATGGAGGGAGGTACTGCGCGACGCACGGCGGCGGTCACTGCGTGCACCAGCTCCGGGTCGTCCAACAACACTGCCCCACCGCGATGGCGGTTCACCGTTTTCGCCGGGCAACCGAAATTCAGATCGATGGCCGGCGCCCCCAGCTCCACCGCCCGGGCCGCATTCTCTGCCACACAAGCAGGGTCAGAGCCCAGCAATTGCAAATGCACAGGGGTTCCCGCCCGGGTGCGCGAGCCATTCTTGAGCTCCGGGCACCAGCGATAGAACACCTTGGGTGGCAGTAACAGCCCGCTGACGCGGACAAATTCGCTGACACACCAATCGTAATGACCCACATCGGTGAGGGCCTGGCGAACCCAGAAGTCCGCCAGGCCCTCCATGGGCGCAAGGATGAGTTTCATGGCGGCGATTCTAGCAGAAAGGCACCCCGACACGCCGTGATGATTTCTTGCCAATCCCCCGCGCGGTCCCGCGTTGCGCGCTGCACCAGCGGCTTCCATACCGCGAAAACCGCTTTACGGAACCCACCACATGGCTCCGCCACAGGCATTATCCGGAAATCACAAACGCGACCCGGTTTCTTGCACTTCGGTTTCTCCTTTGCCAAGGTAAACCACAATGTCCGTAAAAAATGGAAGAGTTTGCGAACATTGTTTGCGGGAAATTTCCGTCAACCAGATAGTGAGGGTACACCATGACCATTCGATCACTCGCAGGCGCCGTCGCGGCCACGGTGATGATGGCGACACTGGCAGCATGCAGCGATAACGCTGATGAACCCGCCGCCAGCGCCGAGCCACAGGGACAGAACTGGCGCTATGCCCACGAAGAATACGAAGGTGATGTGCAGGATGTGTTCGCCTACAAATTCAAGGAATATATCGAGGAAAACTCGGCGCATACAGTCCAGATTCACCGTTTTGGCGAGCTCGGTGAATCCGATGACATCATGGAACTGACCCAGGCGGGCGTACTGCAATTCGTCAACCAGTCACCGGGCTTTACCGGTTCCCTGATCCCGGAAGCACAAATTTTCTTTATCCCCTACCTGCTGCCGGTGGAGTCTGAAAAGGTGGTTACTTTCTTTGAAGAAAGCAAGGCCATCAACGAGATGTTTCCCAAACTCTACGCCGAACAGGGTCTTGAACTGCTGACCATGTATCCCGAGGGGGAAGTGGTCATTACCGCCGACGAACCGATCACCTCGCCGGAGGATTTGCAGGGCAAGAACATCCGCACCATGACCAACCCCTTGCTTTCCGAGACCTATCAGGCCTTCGGAGCCACACCGACGCCCCTGCCCTGGGGGGAAGTGTATGGCGCCCTGCAGACCAATATTATCCAGGGGCAGGAAAACCCTATTTTCTGGATCCAGTCCGGCGGGCTTTATGAAGTCTCCCCGAATCTTATCTTCACCGGTCATAACCAGTTCACCACCGCCATGATGGCAAACCAGGAATTCTTCAATGGCCTGTCGGAAGAGGACAAGGCACTGGTACATGACGCCACTGAGCATGCTTTTGATCATATCGCCAATTACGTACCCGGCCTTGGCGAAAAAATGCTCGACAAGATTCTTGAAGACAGCGACGAGGTCACCGTTACCCGTCTCACCAAGGAACAGCGCCAGGCATTCCGGGAGCGTGCGCCACAGGTGGAGGAGCGCTTCGTGGAGATGACCGGCGAGAGCGGCGCCAAGCTGCTTGAGCAGTTCAAGGCCGATCTTCAAGCCATAGAAAGCGAATAGACAGGGAATGACTCGCCGGGGCCTGCACCTGTATGGGCGGCCCCGGCAACATCTCTCTCCGGAGCCCTGAATAACGCAAAAATGATTTCACGGGTTTCCCCGGCCAAACCCGCACCACGACCAGCCGGGGTACGGATCAGGATGATCCGTTAAACCGGCCATTGCAGAAGGATGCAATCATGAACGATGAGGCTCCCTCTCCACAGAAATCCTCCCTGCCCGGGTTTCTCGGCACACTCGACAACGGCATCGCCAAAGTCGAAGCCATCATCCTTGCCACCGGGGTCCTGCTCATGGCCATCAATACGGTGGCAAACGTGGTCGGCCGTTTTCTGCTCGGTGAAAGCCTGCATTTTTCCGAAGAGGTCAACCGCATCCTGATCGTCATGATCACGTTCGCCGGACTGGGCTATGCAGCCCGCCATGGCAGGCATATCCGCATGTCTGCCATCTACGACATCTTCCCCACAAACATCCGTCGGCTGATGATGATTCTGATCAGTTTCGTTACCTCAGCAATCATGTTTTTCCTGTGCTGGTACTCGGTCAGCTACATCCATTCCGTGTACAGCACCGGCCGGGTACTACCGACCCTGGGTTTCCCCATTTACCTGATTTATCTCTGGGTGCCGGTCGGCCTCACGGTCACCGGTATTCAGTACTTCATGGCCGGGATAAAAAATATTTTCTCTCGAGACGTTTATCTGTCCACCACCGTGCTGGATGGTTATGACGAGCAGGAAACGGAGATCTGACGGATGATGGCCTGGATCATGTTTCTCGTCATGCTGGCGCTGTTGCTGTTCGGGTTTCCGATGATGGTGCCGCTGATTGTCGGCGCCGTGGTTGGCTTCGTGATGATGTTCGACGGCTTCGACAGAATGGACTTCTTTATTCAGCAAATGCTGGCCGGCATTCGTCCCACCGCCCTGATAGCGGTCCCCATGTTCATTCTCGCCGCCGACATCATGACACGCGGTCAGTCGGCCAATCGTCTGGTCAACATGGTGATGGCCTTTATCGGCCATATCAAAGGCGGCCTGGCGGTCAGCACCGCGGCCTCCTGCACGCTGTTTGGCGCGGTTTCCGGTTCCACTCAGGCCACGGTTGTGGCTGTGGGCTCACCGCTCCGACCGCGGATGCTGGAATCGGGTTACAAGGATTCCTTTACCCTGGCGTTGATTATCAATGCCAGCGACATTGCCTTTCTGATCCCGCCCAGCATCGGCATGATTATTTACGGTGTCATTACCGGCACCTCCATTGCCGAATTGTTCATCGCCGGGATCGGTCCGGGCCTGCTGATTCTGCTGCTTTTTTCCATCTATTGTGTGATCTACGCCCACACCCAGAACGTGCCCACAGAAGCGAAAGCCGGCTGGGGGGAACGCCTTTCTTCAGTACGCAAGGCGCTCTGGCCTCTGGGTTTTCCGGTCATCATTGTCGGAGGGATTTATGGCGGCATTTTCAGTCCCACGGAAGCCGCTGCGGCCTGCGTCCTGTATGCGGTGATACTGGAGTTCGTTATTTTTCGCTCTCTCAAGGCTATGGATATCTATGCCATCGCCAAATCCACGGGCCTGATCACCGCAGTGGTATTTATCCTGGTAGCGGTGGGCAACGGTTTTTCCTGGATTATTTCCTTTGCCCAGATTCCGCAAACCATTCTCGGCACGTTGGGTATCAATGAAGCCGGTCCGATCGGTGTCCTCACTGCTATCGCGGTGGCTTTCTTTATCGCCTGCATGTTCGTGGACCCCATCGTGGTCATTCTGGTTCTTACCCCGATCTTTGCGCCCGCCGTGGCATCTGCGGGACTGGACCCGGTACATGTGGGAATCCTGATCACCATGATGGTGGCCGTCGGCTCGGCCACCCCACCTTTCGGTTGCGACATTTTCACCGCCATCGCCATTTTCAAGCGGCCTTACTGGGAAGTCATCAAGGGAACGCCACCCTTTGTGGCAATGCTGCTGGGTGCCACTGTGCTGGTCATCTTTTTCCCGCAAATTGCCCTGTTTCTACGTGACCTTTTCTTCCTCTGATCAGGCACCGGACAACGACCCGCAAGGAGGCAGGTATGTATCAACGAATTCTCGTCCCCGTCGATGGCTCACAGGGCGCACTCAACGCCCTTGAACATGCCGCCAGGTTGCAGCAGGACAATGATGCGCAGCTGCTTCTGCTTTGCGTTTTCAAACACCACAGCCTCTTCGAGGCATCCCTTTCCATGGTTCGCCCCAATGATGTGCAGCTGCCGGATGATGCGCTAAAGGAGTACGCGTCTTCGGTGGCAGATCAGGCCAAACAGCTGGCCACGAAGGCCGGCGCCCGAAATGTACGGGCCTTCGTCAAGGGAGGCAGACCATCCCGGGCCATTATCCGTTTTGCCAAAGACAACAATGTGGATCTGATTGTGATGGGCTCACGGGGCACCAGCGGCGATGTGGACGGTTACTTTCTGGGCAGTGTCTCCCAGCGAGTGGCCAGCCTGGCGTCCTGCCCGGTACTGATTGTCTGAATCTGAAATAAAAGGGAGATCAAGGATGAAACACCCACATACCCTGCCGCTGAGCGCGGCCTTGCTCGCGGCCATGGCAGCCATACCGGCCCATGCAGAGTTGACCGTCACCCCCTACGGTTCGTTACGCATTCAGGCCGAAGCGGTCTCGGTGGATGAGGCGCAACCGGGCGAAGACGATTCCTACACGGGACTGCGTGATGCCTATTCCCGGCTTGGCGTTAACGCCAGCTACAATGACTTCGACAACGTGGATATCACCGCCACACTGGAGTTCCCGATCAACTCCGCCCGCCTGCGTGCCGAGGATCCCACTTTCTTCCAGGAGCTTTACAAGGAAGACAACAACAGCATGCCCCGCGTCGCCACGATTTCTGCGGCCCATGATCAATATGGCAGCGTCACCGTCGGCACCCAGTGGCTGGCCTACTACAACAATGTGGCTTACCCGGTGGATTTCTTCAGTTCGTTCTACTCCGGCTACGCGACCCAGTCCGCCTTTCGCCGTGACGCCCTGACCTATACCTCGCCAAGCTTGGCCGGCATCACCGCCACCGTATCCGGGGTGGATATGACCGACGAAGCCGGCACCCGCTACCTGGACACCATGCAATATGCACTGTCCTGGTCGCTGGACAAGCTGACACTGGCAGCGGCCTTTCAGGACACCGAACAGGACTCCGGCGACCGCCCGGATCAGGTCGGTGCTTCAGCCACCTACACCACCGGTCCCTGGCGTTTCGCGGCCAAGGTGGAACAGCTGTTGTCCCACAGCAGTGTCAGTGAGGATCCGGACCCGATCACCTACAACCTGTATGGTTCCTACAGCTGGAACAAGTACACCTTCAAGGCCATGTATGCCCAGGGAGAGGAAAGCGATGGTGAAGGCGAAGCCTTTTTCCAGGGCGATTCCGTCCATGTGGGGGTGGACTACCAGCACACCGAGGCACTCAAGTTGTTTGCCGAATATTTCTATGAAGAGCTGGGCTACGCGATCTACACCCCTAACTCGGACAGCTTTAATCCCCTGGCCGGTTATCAGGTGCAAAGCGACGGACAGGTCTTCACGGCGGGGCTGCGCTACGATTTCTGAATGGCGTCCCGCCGCGTTGTACCGTGCGGCCGCAAACACCACAGGCCCGGGCCGATCGGTCGGGCCTGTGAGGTGTTGAATTTCAGGAAATCACTCGCTTCGTTGGCGCGGAAGGAAAAGGATCCCGCCGGTGACGCGCAGACGAGACGCCATAGCTTAGGAGATCAGAGGAAGAAGCGGTCTACGGCCTCCGGCGGGTCTTTCACTATAAGCAGCCTCCCGCCGGCACCGGAACCCCCTGGTTAGAACCATTTGGAATCAATCTCTCACGGCTTCTGAAAATCCCGATTTCTTCCTTCGTTATCAGCTACTTGCAAATGATCAAAAAAATAGAACAGTGCTCCCCCTGCCCCCCGCAGATCGGTAGATAGCAATTGATTCACCACCGCCTGTGCATTACTGTTCCCGCCGGATGCACTGACCCGGACCCCCCAAATCGCCTGTCCAACTGCTATCATCGCACCGATGAATAGCTCAGCGCGTTTTGGTGACATACTCAGGCTAGGAGAGACCCATGGCAAAGCAGGCAGCCCCCGCGCTGGAAACCTCACTGGACAATCTGGAATCCCTGGTGGAACGGATGGAATCCGGTGACCTGACGCTGGAAGAGTCCCTGAAAGCCTTTGAAGAAGGGGTTCGCCTTTCCCGTGAGTGCCAGCAGGCTCTGCAGCAGGCCGAGCAAAAGGTGCGCATTCTGCTGGAACAGAACACTGACGCCGAACCGGCTCCCTTTGCCGGTGAAGACAATGGCCAGTAACTTCCCCGCCCTGGACCAGCTGGGAGAAACCAGCCGGGCCCGCCTGGAGCAGGCACTGGATACCTTCGTGCCTGCCATCAGCGCCGCCCCGCGGCTGAGCCAGGCCATGCGCTATGCAGCTCTCAGCGGCGGCAAGCGCATTCGCCCCCTACTGGTCTATGGCGCTGCCCAGCTGGCCGGCGCCGAACCCGGCAAAGCCGACGTGCCCGCCGCCGCTGTGGAGCTGATCCATGCCTATTCGCTGGTCCACGATGACCTGCCAGCCATGGACGACGATGACCTGCGCCGGGGCCAGCCCACGTGCCACAAGGCCTTTGACGAGGCCACCGCCATTCTGGCCGGCGATACCCTGCATACCCGCGCCTTCGAATTGCTCGCCAGCGGGGGGCATTATCGTGCCGAAACCCGCATCGCCATGATCCGCCACCTATGCCTGGCAGCAGGCGTGGACGGCATGGCCGCCGGCCAGATGCAGGACATGCTCGCCCAGGGCCAACAGCAGACGGTGGCAGCACTGGAAGAAATGCACTACCTCAAGACCGGCCGGCTGATCACTGCCAGCCTGCAACTGGGCTACTTTGCCGCCGAGGTGGAGGATGCCACATTACTTGGCGACCTGAACCGGTTTGGTGATGCCATCGGACTGGCCTTCCAGATCCAGGACGATATTCTCGATATCACGGCCGGCACCGAACAGCTGGGCAAACCCTCCGGGTCCGATCAAAAGCTGCAGAAAAGCACCTTCCCCTCCCTGCTTGGCCTGGCACAGAGCCAGCAACGGGCCCGGGAGCTTTGCCAGCAGGCGCAACAGACCCTGGCCGGCTATGGAGAAAGCGCCCAACCTTTGCAACAATTGGCACAATACATCATCTCCCGCGATCACTGACGCCTGACGCCCGGTGAAGGTATACTAGGCACTCATTTCGCCGTGCATTTCAGGCTGCATATCTCTATGCCCAAGACATTTACGCAAATTCCGTTGACTCGCCCGGCCACGCCGCTGCTGGACACCCTGACCAGCCCCGCCGAGCTACGACGGCTACCTGCCACCCGGCTGGAGCAGGTAGTCGACGAACTGCGTGAATACCTGCTTTACGCTGTGGGCCAGTGTGGCGGTCACTTCGGTGCCGGCCTGGGCGTGGTGGAACTGACCGTGGCGCTCCACTATCTGTACAACACCCCGGATGACCGGCTGGTATGGGATGTGGGCCACCAGTGCTATCCGCACAAAATCCTTACCGGGCGCCGCGAAGGCATCACCAGCATCCGTCAGCAGGACGGCCTGTCCGGTTTTCCCAAGCGCAGCGAATCCGAGTACGACACCTTTGGCGTGGGCCACTCCTCCACCTCCATCAGTGCCGCCCTGGGCATGGCACTGGGGGCAGAAATGGCAGGCAGTGACCGCCGTGCCGTGGCCATTATCGGTGACGGCGCCATGACCGCCGGCCAGGCTTTCGAGGCCATGAGCCATGCGGCCCATACCCGCTCCAACCTGCTGGTGATCCTCAACGACAACAACATGTCGATTTCCCACAATGTGGGCGGCCTGTCCAACTACTTCGCGCGCATCTGGGCCAGCAAGAGCTACATCGCCCTGCGCGAAGGGGGCAAAAAAGTGCTCTCCACCATGCCGGCGGCCTGGGATTTTATTCGCCGCACCGAAGAGAGCATGAAAAACATGGTCAGCCCGGACATGCTGTTCGAGGCCATCGGCTTCAATTACATCGGCCCCATCGACGGCCACAATGTGGACGAGCTGGTCCGTACCCTGGGTAACATGCGCGCCCTGGAGGGCCCCCAGTTACTCCATATCTACACCACCAAGGGCAAGGGCTTCGCCCCGGCGGAAGCGGACCCGGTGGGCTACCACGCCATCAACAAGATCGAACCCAAACCCAAGGTCCAGGTGGCCGTCCCCAGCCAGCCCAAAAAACCCAAGTACCAGGATATCTTTGGCCAGTGGCTGTGCGACATGGCCGCGCAGGACAAGCGGCTGGTGGGCATTACCCCGGCCATGTGCGAAGGCTCCGGCATGGTGGAATTCAGCCGGCGCTTCCCGGACCGCTTTCATGATGTGGCTATCTGCGAACAACACGCAGTGACCCTGGCCGGCGGCCTGGCCTGCGAAAACCAGAAACCGGTGGTGGCGATCTACTCCACCTTCCTGCAGCGCGGCTATGACCAACTGATCCACGACGTGGCCCTGCAGGACCTGGATGTGACCTTTGCTCTGGATCGGGCCGGACTGGTCGGTGAGGACGGCGCCACCCATGGCGGCGTGTTTGACCTGGCCTACCTGCGCACGGTCCCCAACATGATCATCGCCGCACCCTCCGACGAGAATGAGTGCCGGCAGTTACTGAGTAGCGCCTACCAGCACGAAGGCCCGGCGGCGGTGCGCTACCCCCGCGGTACCGGCCCCGGTGTCGCGATTGAAAAAGCGCTGGACACCCTGCCCATTGGCCAGGCACGTACCCTGCGCGACGGCCAGCAGGTAGCCATCCTGGCCTTTGGCGCCCTCACCCCCGCAGCACTGGACGCCGGGAAAGCCCTGAATGCCACCGTGCTGGACATGCGCTGGGTAAAACCGCTTGATCGTGACGCCATCCTCAAGGCCACCGCCAGTCATACCCTGCTGGTGACCGTGGAAG
Organism: Alcanivorax sp. NBRC 102024; assembly: GCF_001602235.1. NCBI lineage: Bacteria > Pseudomonadati > Pseudomonadota > Gammaproteobacteria > Oceanospirillales > Alcanivoracaceae > Alcanivorax > Alcanivorax sp. NBRC 102024. The sequence goes on along the minus strand of NZ_BDAS01000002.1, from coordinate 338,534 downwards.
ACCATCAGCGTATGGGCGGTGCCGGCTCGGCAGTCAATGAATTGCTCCACGAGGAGGGGCTGCTGGTCGATGTGCTCAATCTGGCGCTGCCCGATCACTTCATCCACCACGGCAAGCGGGATGCATTGCTGGCCCAGGCCGGCCTGGATGCCGAAGGGATCGAGACGCAAATCCGCGCGCGCCTGAGCGAACAGCAACGGCTGCGCGAAGCGCGCTGATTCCCGCAGCAAGCCGTCTTACCGTGTGTGGCCCGAGGAAAATCTTCCCGGAATTTTCTCTGATAGCGCGAACGAGGGGCGGTATGAAAGGCGGTGCCGGGATCCTGTACGGTACACCGAGAAGACACCCTGCTTCCGGGTCTTACAACCCTTTGTCATCCTTGACCAGCCGCACTTTGGGCGGCGGCTCATACAGTCGCCAGGTATCGCGGCCACTTTGTTTGGCTTGATAAAGAGCCCGGTCCGCCGCATCCAGCAACGCCCGGGGGGTCTGGTTGGGCGTCGGCACCAGCACGGCCACGCCAATACTGACCGTCACCTCATCGGTGCCGGGATTTTGGCTATGGGGCAGTGCCAGAGCCCGTACCGACCGGCACACCCTCGCGGCCAGCTGTTGTGCCTCGGTGTCGCCGATGCCCGGATACAGCATGACAAATTCTTCCCCGCCGAAACGCGCCACCACGTCACCGCCACGCCGGCCGTGACGGCGCAATTCATTGGACAGCTGCTGCAGACACCGGTCGCCCTGCAAATGCCCGTAGTGGTCGTTGTAGGCTTTGAAACAGTCCACATCCACCAGCATGAGAGTCAACGGCTGCTTGTCACGCTGGCAGCGTCGCCATTCACGATCCAGAGCCTCGTCAAAGGAGCGCCGATTGGCCAGCCCGGTCAGGCTGTCCTCCCGGCTCAGACGGTGCAGACGTTCCGCCAGGGCCTGGGTGCGCTGTTGTTGGCGCAGCAGTTGCCGCTGGTTGAAAAACAGCAGCCGATCCCGCACCTCGCTGGTATAGCACAGAAACATGCCCAACAGATTCACCCCGGTATAGGTACGATGGGTCATCTGCCAATCGACGCCCTGACCGAAGCGTTCCGACAACCACCAGCCCAATAGCCCGCCCCCCCAGCAAGCCGCCACCGCCACCGGGAAACGCAACCCCACCATGGCGTAGACAATCACCAGAGCATAGATCACCGACACATGGGCAAGCTGAACGGCAACGGGGCCGTCAATAAAGCCGGGAATGGCCATGGACACCGCCACGGCAAGAAAACTGCCCAGCCCCGCATACCAGGGAAAATAACGATTCAGCGCCGACACCTGGGCCAGACCACCCGCCACCAGCACAATGACGCCCACCCAGGTATACGTGGCCAGCCAGCGGCCACGCACGGCTTCCGGCGCCAGCGCGTAGATACCGGTGATCAACAGGACGTAAAGCAGAAGGATATAGAAGGCATTGACCCGGAAACCTTCCACGGCTTCCCGGCACTGATAGTCACGGTATTCGGTTTCCAGGCGCCGGGGAAAGCGTAACCAGCGCACCCCCGGCACCACCACCCGCCTGGAACGGGGATCGGTATCCGACATGGCAAATCCCTGCCTGCGGTTGGTCAGTTATTATTCGTTCAGGCTAAAAGTTAACACTGCGCGGCGCCATCCTTTTCGCGCCAGCGGTAGTGACAAAACGATATTAGGGGGGAATCCGGACAATGCAACAGCACGTGGATGCCGGGCGATCTGTGGCCTGCGATGGTCAGCCCTCGACTCAGGTAAACCACTGCGGCAAAAAGGCAATCAGTAATTGCACCACCACCGCCGCATACACCCCGGCCAACAGGTCATCCACCATGATCCCCAAGCCGCCGTCCACGCGACGGTCCAGCCAGCCAATGGGCCAGGGCTTGATGATGTCGAACACCCGGAAAGCGACAAACCCTGCCAGCGCCCCCCACCAGGTTACCGGTACCGCAATCATGGTGATCAGCAAGCCGGCAATTTCATCCCAGACAATGCCCGGGTGATCATGCACATGCATGTCGTGGGAGGTTTTGCCGCACAGGAATGGCCCCACCGCGATCACCAGCGCTGTCACCAGCAAATAACCCCACAGAGGCAATTGGGCACACAGCCACCAGATAGGCATGGCCGCCAGGGTGCCAAAGGTACCCGGCGCAATGGGCGCCAGCCCGGAACCAAAGCCGAAGGCAAGAAAGTGAACCGGGTTTGTCATCTTCGGGCGTTTCAGTTCCATCGACAATTCTCTTTCATTATGACGTAGCGTGCACTGAGCCGAAGGCGAACTGCACCATCAGACGTTGGGCCGGTGCAGTTCGCTTAGGCTCAGTGCACCCTACTCCAACTCTACGTTATCAAAAGTGCTGCCAGCCGCTGGCTTGCAACGTGGTTATTGTTCCATCCGGGGCTGCCAGTCGCAGGCCCTCCTGCTGCTCCACCGTCCCCAGACAATAGCAGCCCGGAGGCAGGCTTTCCTGTTCCGGCAAGGTAAAGAGCAGCAGATAATCATCACCACCCTGGAGCTGCAAGCGGCGCTGCTCCTGCTCGCTGCAACCGGCCAGCAACGCTGAATGCAACGGCAAGGCGTCTTCCTGCAAGCAGGCCCCCAGATCACCGGATGCGGCCAGGATGTGCCCCAGATCCGCCAGCACCCCGTCAGAAATATCAATGCACGCGGTGGCGCGGCCACGCAGGGCCAATCCCAGACTGAGCTGCGGAGAGGGGCGCCGGAAGTGATCAATGGCAGCACCGCTGCGCTTGCCCTGCTGCCATTGCTGCAGCCCCAGCAGCCCGGCGCCGGTCACCCCACCCACACAGATGCGATCGCCAACCTGCGCGCCATCACGGCGCAGGGCCTGCCCCGGTGGCACCGCGCCAGTGGCCTGAATGGAAACGGACAGCGGCCCCCGGGTCACATCCCCGCCCACCAGGGAAATACCGGCACGGTCCGCCAGCGCAAACAGGCCATCGGCAAACCCGGCCAGCCAGGCCTCATCCACATCGGGCAGGGTCAGCGAGAGCAGGAACCAGAGAGGATCCGCGCCCATGGCCGCCAGGTCCGACAGGTTCACTGCCAGGCAGCGGTAGCCCACATCCGCGGCATCCATGTCGGCGGGAAAATGGCGACCTTCCAGGCTGGTGTCCTGGGTCATCACCAATTGCTGGCCAGCGGGAGGAATCAGAATCGCGGCATCATCACCGGGGCCGAGCACCACGCCGGCATCCTGCCCGTGGTGGCCATGGCGATGAAAATAGCGCCGGATCAGGGAAAACTCATCCAGCGTGTGCGACGTGGGAGAAGCTGTCATGGGAGAAGCATAGCGCGCAGGCGGCCCTGCGCGCACCCGCTCAATCGCGGAAAGGACGTTCGGACGCTTCCTGGTAGCGCAGCTTGCGCGCCAGCTTGTCGAGTACGCCATTGACGTACTTGAAGGAATCGTCGGCACCGAACACCTTGGCCAGTTCGATACCTTCGTTGATCACCACGCGGTAGGGCACATCCAGCCGCTCTTTGAGCTCGAAGGCGCCCAACCGCAGGATCGCTTTCTCGATCTGGGAGAGCTCTTCCACCCGACGATCGAGAAAAGGCGTCAGCAGCTCGTCCAGCTCTTTCACCTGGGCCGGTACCCCGTGCAGCAGGTCATGGAAGTACTCACGATCTGCCTTGGCAAAATCCTGGTTGGCCAGGAACTGGGCTTCGATGTCGCTCACGGCGGCACCGGCCAGCTGCCACTGATACAGGGCCTGCATGGTGAATCGGCGCGCCTTGCGGCGGGCACTGGGTGTAGAAGGATTGTTCATGCTGCCTCAACGTCAGGAAGTGGTGCGGGACGCCTGCGCCCCGCGCCGCGTCCCGAATAATTACAGTGCCTTAAACAGGGAAACCATTTCCAGCGCGCTCATGGCCGCTTCAGCCCCCTTGTTTCCGGCCTTGGTACCGGAACGTTCGATGGCCTGTTCGATGGTATCCACGGTCAGCACACCGAAGACCACCGGCACACCAGTGGCATTCTGCACACCGGCAATGCCCTTGGCGGCTTCGCCGGCCACATATTCAAAGTGGGCGGTGCCGCCACGAATCACCGCACCCAGGGTAATTACCGCGTCGTAATCACGCTTTTCGATAATCTTCTTCACCGCCACCGGCAATTCCCAGGCACCGGGGACCCGGATGATCTCAATGTCATCCGCGCTGACGCCGTGACGCACCAGTGCATCCACCGCGCCTTCCAGCAGGGCTTCCACCACAAAACTGTTGAAACGGGCGACGACGATGCCGTAACGACCGCCCACATTGTTCAGAGTGCCTTCCAGGGTTTTGATGTTTTGCATGCTTGCCTTCCTGTCAGTGCCGGTGGCGCAAGGCGACCGACGCAGTATTTAACGTGCCGTCGAACGTCCGATCTCAGACGTTCGACTCGCTTAACTATCCGCTTCCACGTACTCGGTGATTTCCAGATCGAAGCCACTGAGCGCGTTGAACTTCATCGGCGAGCTGAGCAGGCGCATCTTGCGCACGCCCAGGGCCTTGAGGATCTGGGAGCCGGTGCCAATATTCCGGTAGGCACGGGATTCACCCTTGGGCTTGGCGGCGGTGCCGCCAAAGAAACTCTCCAGGCGCTCCACGGTATCCTGGGATTCATAATCCTGGCCGAGAATAATCACCACACCGGCATCGGCCTCGGAAACGGCTTCCAGCACCCGATGCATGTTCCAGCCGGTGCGACCATTCATCTTGGCGCTCATCAGATCCCGCAACGGGTCCACCTGGTGCACCCGAACCGTCACTTCCCTGTCTTCGCTGATCTCGCCTTTCACCAGTGCCACATGGGTGAGCCCGTCCACGGTGTCGCGGAAAGCCACCAGACGAAAGTCGCCATACCAGGTATCCAGGGCATTGTCGGATACCTGCTCAATGGTTTTCTCGTTCAGGGCGCGGTACTGAATCAGGTCCGCAATGGTGCCGATTTTCAGGTCATGTTCCTTGGCGAACACTTCCAGATCTTCCCGGCGAGCCATGGAGCCGTCTTCGTTCATCACCTCGCAGATCACCCCGGCAGGCTCGCAACCGGCCAGCATGGCCAGGTCACAGGACGCTTCGGTATGACCGGCGCGACGCAGCACGCCACCGGGCTCGGCCATCAACGGGAAGATGTGGCCAGGCTGCACAATGTCATAGGCGCGGGCATTGCGTGCCACGGCGGCCTGCACGGTGCGGGCGCGATCCGCGGCGGAAATACCGGTGGTCACCCCTTCACGGGCCTCGATGGACACGGTGAACTTGGTACCGAAACCACTGCCGTTGCTCTGCACCATCAACGGCAGCTCCAGCAGCTCGCAGCGCTCCCGGGACATGGGCATGCAGATCAGTCCACGGCCATACTTGGCCATGAAATTGATGGCCTCGGCGGTCACATGCTCGGCGGCCATGACCAGATCACCTTCGTTTTCCCGGTCTTCATCATCCATCAGGACGACCATCTTGCCCTGGCGAATGTCTTCGATCAGTTCTTCAATACTGTTGAGCTGCATAACTTCACTCGCTGTTGGAGTTGAAAGTTCAACGTTGAAAGTTGAAAAGCGCGGCTTGGCTCAGCTGTTCAGCACTGCCGTGCCCGCGCTCACCCCGAATCGCGGCTGAGACGGCGACAACCAACGTCCAGCCCTGATCCGCGTTTCTACTTTCAACTTTTCACTTTCAACTGCCCTTCAAAAACCCGTTTTCGGCCAGAAATGCCATGGAGATACCCTCCGCATTCGGCTCGGCGGCCTTGTCGCCCAGCAACAGGCGCTCCAGATAGCGGGCTATGATATCAACTTCCAGGTTCACTGGCGTCCCCACCTGCCATTGACCAATGGTGGTCACATCCTGGGTATGGGGAATAATGTTCAGAGAGAACACCGCACCCGCCACGCTGTTCACCGTCAGGCTGATGCCATCCACGGTAATGGAGCCCTTGTGGGCGATGTAGCGGGCCAGCTCCGCCGGGGCCTCGATATCAATGCGCACCGAGCGGGCATCCTGCTTCATCTGCACGATCTTGCCCAGGCCATCCACGTGGCCACTGACCAGGTGTCCGCCCAGCCGGGTGGTCGGTGTCAGCGCCTTTTCCAGGTTCACCTGGCTGCCCACAGCAATCTGCTTGAGAGAAGTCAGCGACAGGGTTTCACCGGACACATCTGCCTCGAAAGCACCGCCGGGCAGGGCCGTGGCGGTCAGGCAGACGCCGTTGACGGCAATGGAGTCACCCAGCTGCACATCGGAAAAGTCCAGTGCGTCGCTCTTGATCAGCAACGTCACGTCGCCCCCCTTGGGGGTCATGGCCGCGACCTGGCCCATGGCTTCAATAATGCCGGTAAACATGGAAAACCTCGTTATTTCTCACCGTAGGAGCGTCGCTGGCGGCGCGATCCCCGGCGTCGGTGATCGCGCCGCCAGCGACGCTCCTACGGCAGGGGTTGTCAGGCCGGAGTCAGCGTCAGGCGAAGATCACCACCCACCATCCGCACATCCTGCCATTTCAGGGCCACCTTCTCGCTCATGCTGGCCAGCTGCGGCAACCCCAGCAGCGGGCGCGCCGATGAGCCCAGCAGGGCCGGCGCCATAAAGACGATCAGCTCGTCGAACAGCCCCTCGCGAACGAAGGCCCCGGCCAGCGTGGCGCCACATTCTACCAGTACTTCGTTGCATTCGCGCCGGTTCAGTTCGATCAGCAACTGTTTCAGGTCAATCCCGGACCCGGAGGCCGGCAGAAGCATCACCTCCGCCCCGGCAGATTCCAGGGCATTCTGCCGCCCCGGATGCTGCTCGCCGGCCACCAGCAGGCAATGGCCCGGGGCGCTGACCACCGGCACATCCGGGGGCGTCTGCAGGGTGCGATCCAGAATCACCCGCAGGGGCTGGCGCACCCACTGGCCACCGGCCTGGCGATGATAATCGGCACGCGTCCACTGGGCCGGGCGTACGGTATAAGAGGGACGATCAGCCAGCACCGTTCCCACCCCGGTAATCACCGCTGAACTGCGGGCGCGCAACCGCTGCACATCCTCTCGGGCCGCCGGGCCGGTAATCCACTGGGATTCGCCGCTGGCCATGGCCGTGCGGCCATCCACACTGGCGGCAATCTTGATACGGATAAAGGGTCGCTGGCGTGTCATGCGCGAAATAAAGCCCGGATTCAACGCCCGTGCGTCGCTCTCCAGCAACCCCGTTGCGGTGTCGATTCCCGCCGTGGCCAGCCTCGCCATGCCATTGCCCGCCACCTGGGGGTTGGGGTCTTCCATGGCGGCGATCACCCTGGCGACCCCGGCGTCCACCAGGGCATCCGCGCAAGGCCCGGTGCGCCCCGTATGAGAACAGGGCTCCAGGGTCACATAGGCGGTGGCCCCGCGGGCCCGATCTCCCGCTGCGGCCAGGGCATGACGCTCCGCATGGGGCTCGCCGGCACGGGCATGAAAGCCTTCACCGACGATCTCTCCGTCGCGCACCAGCACACATCCCACCCGGGGGTTGGGGTCAGTGGTGTACAACCCCTGCTCTGCCAACTGCAGGGCACGGGCCATATATTGATGATCCAGACGTGTAAACATGGCGAGCATTCTACTGGATGCCGGACTCCGGTGCCGCAACAAAGCGATCTGACTCTCCCACAAACTACCCCGCGCGATGCCTGCACAGGCGAGCCGAAGCGGCGATAGCGTCAGCGAGAGGACGGAAACCCCGGGATATCCGCTGTTTGCATCATGGCGGCGAGGCAGTCGAATACTTCATTGGCAACAGAACCAAAAAGCCACCGCTCACCTCTTTGTGAACGATGGCTTCAGAGGCCCCGGAGCCGGAATAGCTAATCGTCTTTCTTGTCGCTTTTTCCGCGCAGGCGATCCACCTCTGCAGAAAACTCGGAAATATCCTGAAAGCTGCGATACACGGACGCGAAGCGCACATAGGCCACATCGTCCAGTTGCTGCAACTCTTCCATCACGAACTCGCCCAGCTCCCGGGCCGGCAGCTCACGCTCCCCGGTGGCCCGCAAGCGGTGGCAAACACGACTGATCGCCGCCTCCAGATCCTCCATGCTCACCGGACGCTTCTCCAGCGCCCGCAACATCCCGGCCCGCAACTTGGCTTCGTCGAAAGGCTGACGGGTCCCATCAGACTTCACCAACCGCGGCATTACCAGCTCTGCCGTTTCAAAGGTGGTAAACCGCTCGTTGCAGCTGAGACACTCCCGCCGCCGACGCACCTGCCCGCCATCCGCGACCAGACGCGAATCGATCACTTTGGTGTCCTGGGCGGCACAGAATGGACAGAACATCGGGAACCTCGAAATAGTTAACAGTGAACAGTTAATAGTTAACAGCGAAGACCCGTTAACTACGAGCTTTTGTGGTTTTAATAATGGCGATCAGAACGCGCAAAAGTTCACGGCAATCCGATTGCAGCGATACCCCCGCTTCTTCACTGAAATAGCCTGAATCCAGCAGCAGGTCTATCCAGTAGTCGGTTTCATTCGCCTCTTTCAAAGCAATGTGCATTTTATGAATAAAGTCCGCTTTACTTTCTGCATATTCCGCTTCACGGATCAAAGCACCAATAGCCGTGCCGCAACGTAAAAGCTGCTTACTCAGCACATATTCTCGTCTCTGGCTCTGCAGAAACTCGCAACACTTCACGATCCTAAACGCAAAAGCGCGGGATTTCTCCCGCGCCACATGCCGGTCAGCCATCCATGCCCCCGGTTTTCGCTGTTAACTATTCACTGTTAACTGTTCACTGCCTTTATCTTTCGTACACCGGCAACCGCGCACAAATCTCTTTCACTTTTCCTTTCACCTGCTCGATCACAGACTCATCGCCCATGTTGTCGAGGATGTCGCAGATCCAGCCAGCCAGTTCTTTGGCGTCGGCTTCGCTGAAGCCGCGGCGGGTGATGGACGGGGAGCCGATGCGCAGGCCGGAGGTGACGAACGGGGAACGCGGGTCGTTGGGCACGGCGTTCTTGTTCACGGTGATGTTGGCGCGGCCCAGGGCGGCGTCCGCATCCTTGCCGGTGATGTCCTGCTTGATCAGGCTGAGCAGGAACAGGTGGTTTTCGGTGCCATTGGAAACCACGTCGAAACCACGCTCGATGAAGACGCTGGCCATGGCCTGGGCGTTCTTCACTACCTGCTGCTGGTAGCCCTTGAAGTCCGCCTGCATGGCTTCCTTGAAGCAGATCGCCTTGGCGGCGATCACGTGCTCCAGCGGGCCACCCTGGCCACCGGGGAATACCGCAGAGTTGATCTTCTTCTGAATGTCTTCGTTGGCCTTGCCCATGATCAGGCCGCCACGGGGACCGCCCAGGGTCTTGTGGGTGGTGGTGGTGGTGATATCCGCAATGCCCACCGGGCTCGGGTACACGCCCGCCGCTACCAGACCGGCCACGTGGGCCATGTCCACCAGCAGGATGGCGCCCACTTCGTCGGCGATATCCCGGAAACGCTGCCAGTCCACGACCTGGGAGTAGGCAGAAAAGCCGGCCACGATCATCTTCGGCTTGTGCTCACGGGCCAGGGCTTCCACCTGCTCGTAGTCGATCAGGCCGGTGTCATTGTCCAGGCCGTACTGCACCGCCTTGTAGGTCTTGCCGGAGAAGTTCGGCTTGGCGCCGTGGGTCAGATGACCGCCCGCGTCCAGGCTCATACCCAGCACGGTGTCGCCCGGCTGCAGCATGGCCATGTAGACGGCGCCATTGGCCTGGGAACCGGAATGCGGCTGCACGTTGGCCCAATCGGCACCAAACAGCTCGCAGGCCCGGTCGATGGCCAATTGCTCGACCACGTCCACATTCTCACAACCGCCGTAGTAGCGCTTGCCCGGATAGCCTTCCGCGTATTTGTTGGTCAGCACGGACCCCTGGGCTTCCATGACCCGTGGAGACGCGTAGTTTTCAGAGGCAATCAGCTCGATATGCTCTTCCTGGCGGATTTCCTCGGCCTTGATGGCCGCCTGGATTTCCGGGTCAAACTCGGCGATGGACATGGATTTCGGGAACATGGGCTACCCTACGGAGTCATTGATGGATTCAGGGGCGCGTATTCTAACCAAAACCGGCCGCAAAGACACATGAAGTCGACTCATGAGAACCTGCCAGTCATCTCATGCCCCGGGCGGGGGCATCGGCTCCCCGGGAGAACCCGCGGTCTTTCACTCAGAGGCGCTTTCCGTTAGCTTAGGCGCCATTCCGCCGGGGTCCCGGGATGACTGTCCCCCTTGCCCCGCACACTCAATGACACTGCGGTCGGAGTTTATGAGCCAGTACATCTTCACCATGGACAAGGTGGGCAAGGTCGTCCCGCCGAAAAAGCACATCCTGAAAGACATCTCCCTGTCGTTCTTCCCCGGCGCCAAGATCGGCGTGCTGGGCCTCAACGGGTCGGGTAAATCCACCCTGCTGCGCATCATGGCCGGGGTGGACAAGGATTATCTGGGTGAAGCACGGCCGCAGCCGGGCATCAATATCGGCTACCTGCCCCAGGAGCCGGAACTGGACCCCAGCAAGAATGTCCGCGAGATTGTCGAAGAAGCCCTCACCGAAATTCTCAGCGCCCAGCAGCGCCTGGACGAGGTGTACGCCGCCTACGCGGAAGAGGATGCGGATTTCGACAAGCTGGCCGCCGAGCAGGCCAAGCTGGAAGCCATCATCGAAACCAGCGATGCCCATAACCTGGAGCGCAAGCTGGAAATCGCCGCCGACGCCCTGCGCCTGCCACCCTGGGATGCCAGCGTCGAGCATCTGTCCGGGGGTGAACGCCGCCGGGTGGCCCTGTGCCGCCTGATCATGAGCGCCCCGGACATGCTGCTGCTGGATGAGCCCACCAACCACCTGGACGCGGAGTCCGTGGCCTGGCTGGAGCGTTTCCTGCACGAGTTCCCCGGCACCGTGGTGGCGGTCACCCACGACCGCTACTTCCTGGACAACTCCTGCGAATGGATCCTGGAACTGGACCGCGGCGAGGGCATTCCCTGGAAAGGCAACTACTCTTCCTGGTTGGAACAGAAGGAGAAGCGTCTGGAACAGGAAGCCAAATCCGAGTCCGCCCACCGCAAGACCGTGGAGAAGGAACTGGAGTGGGTACGCCAGAACCCCAAAGGCCGCCGCAGCAAGAACAAGGCCCGGGTGGCCGCCTTCGAGGAACTGGCCAGCCAGGAATTCCAGAAGCGCAACGAGACCCAGGAGCTCTATATTCCGCCGGGTGAGCGCCTGGGCGAACAGGTCTTCGAACTGCATGACGTGGCCAAGGAGTTCGACCACAAGTTGCTCTACGAAGATCTGAGCTTCCAGATTCCCCGGGGCGCCATCGTCGGCATCATTGGCCCCAACGGTGCCGGTAAGACCACACTGTTCCGCATGCTGGCCGGCCAGGAAACCCCGGACAAGGGCGAAATCGTCATCGGCGACACCGTACAAATGGCCTACGTGGATCAGAGCCGGGAAGACCTGGACAGCAAGAAGACGGTCTGGGAAGAAGTGTCCGACGGCAACGACATTCTCAAGATCGGCAACTACGAAGTTCCCAGCCGCGCCTACCTGGGCCGCTTCAACTTCAAGGGAGGCGATCAGCAGAAACGGGTGGGAGACCTGTCCGGCGGGGAACGAAATCGACTGCACCTTGCCAAACTCCTCAAGCAGGGCGCCAATGTGTTGCTGCTCGATGAGCCGACCAACGACCTGGATGTGGAAACCCTGCGGGCCCTGGAAGAAGCCCTGCTGGCCTTCCCGGGCTGTGCCATCGTGATTTCCCACGATCGCTGGTTCCTGGATCGTGTAGCCACCCACATCCTCTCCTTCGAGGGGGATGCGCGGGTGGAATGGTTTGAGGGTTCCTATACCGAGTACGAGGAATTCAAGCGCAAACAATTGGGCGATGACGCGCTGCAGCCCAAGCGCATGAAGTACAAGCGTATCGAGGTATAAAACCGTAGAAGGGTCACCCCGGCAGCAGGAACGCCGCCGGGGTACGGGGATCGACAAGGACAAGACACCATGAACGAACGGCGCCGGGCCAACCGCGTTGCCTTTGATGGCGAAGCCACACTGATCTTTCAGCATGACACCCTGTCCGTGGAACTGGTGGACTTGTCCGTGATGGGCGCCCAGGTGCACAGCAGCCAGCCACTGGCTCTGCCCGACGCCTCCCCGGTTACCCTGGCCATTACTCTGGAAGACTCGGATATTCATCTGACCCTGCCTGGCACCGTAAAACGCCAGCAGGGCCGGGAAATCGGCATCATGTTCAGCCGCCCCTCCGTGGATGACATGCAGCACCTGCGCCGTCTGGTCGTGCTGCACCAGGGAGACGATGGGGAAGACGAACCCGGCAACATGCTGCCACGCTAACCAAACGGAACTGCCAATGGCCGATGCCCAGCTGGAAGATCCCCGATTTATTGAAAAACTCCGTCAGGGGGATCGGGCCGCCTTCGGACAACTGGTCAGAGGCCATCACAACATGCTGCTGGCTACCGCCCGCACACTACTGAACCCGGCAGATGCCGAGGAAGCGGTGCAGGATGCATGGATAGCCGCGCACAGATCCATCGCAAAATTCGAGGGGCGCAGCCTGCTTCGCACCTGGCTGACACGCATCGTCATCAACCAGGCCAAAATGATGCTCAGAAAGCGTGGCCGGGAAATCCAGTTTGATCCCACCAATGACCCTGATGCGCTGGCACACCGCTTCCACGATGACGGCCACTGGCAACACCCACCGCAACACTGGGAACTGTCCGGCCCGGACAATCTTCTTACCCGTGAAGAGCTGCGCCGCTGCATGGAGAAACATCTTCACTTCATGCCAGACACCCAGCGTCTGGTGCTGGAGCTGCGCGACCTGCAGGGCCTGCCCGCGGAAGATGTCTGTAACATGCTGGAAATCAGTGCATCCAATGTGCGGGTATTACTCCACCGGGCAAGGGCACGTCTGTTCGAAATGGTGGATCATTTTCAGGAAACCGGGGAATGCTAGGAGTCACCAATGCTTAAGTGCAAGCATGTTACCGAAAAGGCCGACGCCCTGGTCGACGGCAGCACGCTCAGCTGGCGGGAGCGCCTTGCCCTGCGTCTGCACCTGCTGATGTGCGGTCATTGCCGCCGCTACGTCCGGCAGATGGGCGCCCTGCTGGGCTTTCTCCCGCGCCAGGAAGCCCCGCTGGAGGATGCCCACACCAAGGCCATCCTGAAAAAGCTGGACTCGTTGCAGGACTCGTAATCCTGCCCTGCCTCTCCACGCCCTGCCCCGCGGTCTGTTCGCATATTCGTGCTGCCGATCACTCCTCAGCCGTAACATCCTTCCGCCAACCGCATCCATAACACATAACCGGTGCGCGCCTCGCAGAGCCCCCCTTCCCAGCGTTAACGCCGGCTGTGATCCGGAGCGCGACAGCCCACGACAACGACCACAACGAGGCAGACGCATGCAGAGAATTGGTACATGGGCGATGAGAATTCATTCCTGGCTGAATCAGACCCGCAGGCTGGATTTCCTTGCCCCCCTGTTGCTACGTCTTTTCCTGGCTAGCGTGTTTATTTCGGCGGGCTGGAACAAGGCAGCCAGCTTCGACTCCACCGTGGCATGGTTTGGCAACCCGGACTGGGGGCTGGGATTACCCTTGCCCACCCTGATGGCATTTCTGGCCACCGCCACAGAACTGGTCGGCGGCATTCTGCTGCTGCTGGGTCTTGCCACCCGTTATCTGGCCATCCCCCTGATGATTACCATGCTGGTGGCAATGTTTGCCGTGCATGGAGAAAATGGCTGGTTTGCCATTGCTCCTTCCAATCCGGAGACCAGCATGGCCCAGCCCCTTGCGGCCATCGGCATTCCTGCGGCAACGCGCAGCCTGGAAAACAGCGAAGAGGTGGGCAAACGTCTGCGTGCGGCGAAAGGACTGCTCCGTGAGCACGGCCAGTACCGCTGGCTGACGGAGAAAGGGCATTTTGTCATTCTTAACAACGGTATCGAATTCGCCGCCACTTACTTCATCATGCTACTGGTGCTGTTCTTTCACGGAGCGGGACGCTATCTGAGTCTGGATTACTGGCTTGCCAGACATGTCGCCCCGCAAGGGGAAGGCGGCGGGAAATAAACTCCTTGAGAGCCCAATCCTGCTGCTGACAACGGTGTGTCCTGACGAACGATAACCAAGAGATAGACGCCGGAACCGCGGCAGGCCCTCTACGGGCTGCCCGGAATGCCCGGGGTGGCACGGTCTCCGGCCAGCCATTTTGCGCTGTCCACCACGTCGAACATCAGGCTGATGCCATTGATAGCCAGCAACAGAGCGGCCAGGCCAAGCTCCATCCTGGAGGCATCGGCACGGAAGCCACTCTCCGACAACAGCATCAACAGATAGATTACCAGCGGCCCCCAGGCAATCAGGTGCGGGATCGACAGGACCTTGTTCATGCCCCGATACACCCACATCAGGGGCCCGTTAGTCACCAGTACCAGTAAGGCGGCCAGCGCCCCGGCCTGCCCCACAGTGCTCTCCAGCAGGAAAAAGGGCAGCACATTCACTGGTACCAATATGCCGGCCACCCAGATCTGTACCCACAGTGGCAAGCTCCGCCAGGAGCGCCAGATATCTGCCATCCGATCCATCATGCTAGCCGGCCTCCCCGGCACAATAGGCCGCGGTGATGGGGTGGCTGGGGTGTTCGAACACCTGTCGGCAGCCACTGGATTCCACCACACAGCCACAGCCTTCCTGTACCCAGCAGACCGTCACGCTGTCAGCAATACGTCGGGCCTGGGCCAGGTTGTGAGTCACCATCAACAGGGTATAACGCCCCTTGAGCGACACAATCAGTTCTTCCACCACTTTTGAGGACACCGGGTCCAGCGCCGAGCAGGGCTCGTCCAGCAGCAGCACCTGCGGTTCCAGCACCAGCGCCCGGGCAATGCACAGCCGCTGCTGTTGCCCGCCGGACAATCCCAACGCCGACTGCGACAGCCGGTCTTTGACTTCCTCCCACAGCCCCACCGCCCGCAGCGCCTGCTCGGCACGGGGGTCGCGCTCACGGCGCGGCACACCGTGCTCCGCCAGGGGAAAACGCAGGTTGTCGATAATGGAGAGCGGAAAAGGATTGGGCTGCTGGAACACCATGCCAATCCGGCGGCGCAGGGCCGTGGCATCCTGGCTGGCAGACAGCGCCTCTCCGCCGAGCATAATGGTGCCACTGACCCGGCACCCGGGGAGGCTGTCCGTCATGCGATTGATGCTGGCCAGCAGACTGCTCTTGCCACAGCCACTGGGGCCCACCAGCGCCATCAGCTCGCCAGCCTGCACCGTCAGGCTGGCCTGCTCTATGGCAGCCTGATTGCCGTAATAGACGGAGACCTGTTGCAGTTCCAGGGTCGGGGACGTCATTGCCAGGCTCCTTGTGCCGGGCGCAGCCAGCGCCGCACCAGCAGATTCAGTATCACCAGTATGGCCACCAGCACCAGGCCGGTGGCCGCCGCCCGGGGCATGCCGCCGGGTACGTTCATGGCCAGATCATAGATGTGCACGCTCAATGCCCGGCCGGAATCCAGCAACGAATCCGGCTGACGGAGCACATAACCGGCAGTGAAAAGCAGCACGGCGGTTTCCGCCAATGCCCGACCAATGCTGAGAATGATCCCCACCGCAATGCCCGGTGCCGCCTGGGGCACCAGAATGCGCCTGACCCAGCCCCAGCGGCTGATCGACAGAGCTTCACTGGCCTGCCGGTAGGACATCGGCACCCCACGCAGGGCCTGCTCGGCACTGCGTATCATCAGCGGCAAGACCATCAGCGCCAGCGCCAGACCGCCACTGAGAATGGAGAAACCCAGTCCCAGGCTGATGGCGAAAAACTGGTAACCGAACAGCCCGTAAACGATGGAGGGCACCGCCGCCAGCATATCCAGCACCCCGCCCAGCCACTGGGCACGGCGGGTGCCCGCCGGTACCTGCTCGCTCAGATAGAGCGCACAACCCAGCCCCACCGGCACCGCCACCAGCAGACACACTGCCAGGATCCAGCCGGTGCTGACCAGCAGCGCAGCAATGCCGCCAGCGCGGCCCGCCTGGCGCGGGTCTTCCAGCAGAAAGTCCATGGAAAGCACGCCGGCACCCTGCTCCAGCAGGGACCACAACATCAGGCCCATGGGCACCAGCACCGCCAGCAACAGCAGCCCGCCGATCATGCCGGCAAGGCGATCAGGCCATCTCATGCCGCTCTCCCCGCAGACGCCAGCTCAACATCAACAGCACCGCCGTCACCAGCAGCAACAACAACCCGCTGACAAACAGGGCCACCCGGTGGTCCCCGGTCGCATAGGCCATTTCCAGAGCGATATTGGCGGTCAGGGTGCGCACCGGGTCGAACAGGGACGTGGGCCACTGCACCACATTCCCGGCCACCATCAACACCGCCATGGTCTCCCCCAGGGCGCGGCCAAATTGCAGTACCAGACCACTGACAATGGCCGGCCCGGCCTGGGGCAACAGCACCCGGCGCAGCATCCCCACCCGGGACAGGGACAGTGCCTGCCCCGCCCGCAGATAACGGGCGGGCAACTGGCCCAGCGCCGTGTCGGTGACCAGCAACGCCAGCGGCAGAATCATCAGTGCCAGCACCAGCGAGGCGGCCAGCCAGGACGCCCCCGGCGGCGCCCACTGATTGATCCAGGGGACCAGCACCAGCATCCCCCACAGCCCATACACCACCGACGGAATCCCCGCCATCAGCTCCACCAACGCCAATACCGGCCGACGAATCAGCGGCGCGAAATAGCGTAGCCAGGCCGCCAGCAGCACCGCCAGCGGGCCGGCAATCACCAGCGCCAGCACGCTCACCAGCACGGAGCCGGCAATCATGGCCGCCATGCCATAACGGGCCTGGCCAGGCTGCCAGTCGTTGCGCCACAGGGCACTGCCATGCTCGACCAGAAACGGCGCGGACTGTATCAACAGCACGGCCACGATGCCGCCCAGCACCAGCACCGCCGCCGCGCCAGTGAGGCGCAGCAGCCAGCTCAGCAGCGAATCAGCGTGAAACCGGGAGGAAGTAGTAATCATGGTAGGTCGCGGCACGGTCCGGGTCAGTCATGAAGTCCAGCAGCTGGCTGGCCGGCTCGGACAGCTCGCCCTGGCTGACCAGATTCAGCTCCCGACTCAGGGGATAGCGCCCCTGATCAACGCTTTCCAGTGTGGCAGGCACACCGGACAGGGGCAGCAAGCGCAGGGGGGCGCCGGCATCCGCTTCGTAAATGGCGGTGCCAATGGACACGTAACCAATGGCATTCACATCATTGGCCACCGCCTTGATGCCCTGCTGGTTTTCACCAATGACCATATCCGGTTGCACCTGGTCATTGTTCAGGCCGAAATGGGCCAGAAAGAGCTCCTGGGTAGAACGACCATCCGCCTTGTGAACCACGGTGATGGGAGCGTCATCGCCGCCCAATGATGACCAGTTTTGCTGTTCCCCGGTGTAAATGGCGACAATTTCCGCATTACTGAGAGCGGTCACCGGGTTCGCCGCGTTAACGATCATGGCGATGCCGTCGCGGCCGATCAGGTGAGCGGTGAGATCCTGCTCATCTGTCTTCAGCGCCCGGCTGACCATACCGAAATCCGCCAGCCCCTGGCGGGCATCGCTGATGCCGCGACCGGAACCCCCGCTTTGCACATCAACCTGAATACCGCTTTGTGTTTCAAATTGCTCAGCCAGATCCGCCATCAACGGTGAGATGGTACTGGAACCGGTAATGACCAGCTTGTCCTCTGCCGGCTGACAGCCGCTCAACAGCCACACCAATAAAAAGCCTTTCAACGTCTTCCCGATCATGTGTCGTCCTTATTCACCTTTTCCTGCCGCTTTGGATGCCATCTTGACGCAAAAATTACAGCCAGAGACGCTCGTCGGTGTAACCTGATCAGAGAGACGGCATCAATATGTCATCGGGCCCCATCATTGCCACTGATCATACGTTACACCGATGCACCCACCAGAGGATCAACAATGCGTGAAGAGGTACAAAACTACTACGGCCAACAGCTGCACTCCAGTGACGATCTGCAGACCAATGCTTGCTGTGACCAGGAGCCACCGGCCTATCTGAAACCCCTTCTTGCGCAGCTCCATGATGAAGTTGTCATGCGCTACTACGGCTGCGGTCTGGTAGCTCCCCAGCTATTGAAGGGGATGCGTATTCTCGACCTGGGCTCCGGCTCCGGGCGCGACGTCTATCTCCTTTCTGCCCTGGTGGGTGAACACGGTGAAGTGGTGGGCGTGGACATGACCGACGAACAACTGGAGATCGCCCGCCGACATCAGGATTATCACCGTGACACCTTCGGCTACGCGAAGAGCAATGTGCGCTTTCTGAAGGGCTATATCGAAGAACTGGACAAACTGGATCTGGAAGACAGCTACTTCGATATCATCATTTCCAACTGCGTGATTAACCTGAGCACTGACAAGCCCAAGGTGCTGCGGGATGTGAAACGTCTACTGAAGCCCGGGGGCGAATTCTATTTCTCCGATGTGTATGCAGATCGCCGTGTGCCGGATAACCTGCGCAACGATCCGGTCCTTTATGGAGAATGTCTGGCCGGCGCCCTGTACTGGAATGATTTCCTTAACCTGGCCAAGCAGAGTGGCTTTGCCGATCCGCGCCTGGTGGAATCCCGCCGCCTGACCATCGAGAACCCGGATATCGAAGCCCGCCTGGGTCGGCAACGTTTCTATTCCGCTACCTACCGACTCTTCAACATTGATGGTCTGGAACCCGCCTGTGAAGACTACGGCCAAGCCGTGGTCTATAAAGGCACGGTGGATCAACATCCCCACGCTTTTTCGCTGGACGATCACCATGTGATCGAAACCGGCAAGGTATTTCCGGTGTGCGGCAACACCTGGCTGATGCTGGAAGAAAGCCGCTTCGCCGAGCACTTCACTTTTATCGGGAACTTCGACACCCATTACGGCATCTTTGAAGGGTGTGGATTAAATGTTCCCTTTGAAGATAACGATGCCGGCAACGATGGAGCTCCCTGCTGCTGACGAGGCAATATCACGCCTGCTGTCATCGCCCCCGGTGTAACACCGATTCTCTCCACGCATCTTATTGCTGTACCGGGCCAGCAGGAGAGAAAAATGCAACAAGCCATCAACGTGCTGATGTTAATGGCTCCCGGTTGCTTCACCCTGGCGGGCACGGCCTATGCTCCCGCCGAGGAGGAGCGTCGCTCGCTCTGGACCCTGATTGACCAACCCTGGGTTTACCAGGGTTAACCCGGCAAGGACTCACCCATGAATGTTCGCAAACTCATCTTGCTGGCGGTTTTTGCCATTCTGATCGCCAGCTACTTTTTTTTCGATCTTGCCCAGTACTTGAGCCTGGAGTACATCAAGAATCAACAAGCCTCTTTTGATGCCCTCTACCAGGAAAACCCGGCACTGATTCTTGGCGGCTTTTTTATCATGTATGTGGTGGTTACCGCCCTGAGCCTGCCTGGCGCCGCCATCATGACACTGGCCGCCGGCGCTCTGTTCGGTTTCTGGGCCGCCTTGCTGCTGGTGTCTTTTGCGTCCTCCATGGGTGCCACCCTGGCTTTTCTCGCTTCCCGCTTTCTGTTTCACGATACGGTGCAGCAACGCTTCGGCGATCGCCTGAAAAAACTTAACGACGGTGTCAGAAAAGACGGGGCGTTCTATCTTTTTACCCTGCGTCTGGTTCCGGCTTTTCCGTTCTTTGTCATCAACCTGGTCATGGGTCTCACCCCTATCAAGGTGCGCACATTCTACTGGGTCAGCCAGGTGGGCATGCTGGCCGGCACCGCTGTCTATGTGTTGGCGGGCACTCAACTGGGGCAAATAGAGAGCGCCAGCGGGTTGCTGTCACCGGAACTGATCGGCGCCTTTGTATTGCTGGGCATCTTTCCCTGGATTGCCAAAGCCGTCATGGCGCAACTGCAGGCCCGCAAGGTCTATCGTGGCTGGCAGAAACCGGATCATTTTGATCGCAACCTGATCGTCATCGGTGCCGGTTCTGCCGGACTGGTGAGCGCCTATATCGCCGCCACCGTCAAAGCCAAAGTCACCCTGATCGAAAAACACAAAATGGGCGGCGACTGCCTGAATACTGGCTGTGTGCCCTCCAAGGCATTGATCAAAAGCGCACGACTGGCCTGGCACGACAAGGAAGCGGACAAGTACGGCTTCGATGCCATCCGCAGCGACTTTCGTTTCAGCAAACTGATGGCCCGGGTGCACAAGGTCATCGAAAAGATCGAACCCCATGATTCCGTGGAGCGCTATACGGAACTGGGCGTGGATTGCCGCCAGGGTGAAGCGCGCATCATCTCCCCCTGGGAAGTAGAAATTCGCAACGGGGACAGCACAGAAACACTCACCGCCCGCAGCATCATCATTGCCAGCGGCGCACGCCCCTTTGTGCCACCCATTCCCGGCATCGAGGACATGGATATCCTGACCTCTGACAATCTCTGGGAGCTTCAGGAGCAACCCGGACGCCTGGTGGTGCTGGGTGGCGGTCCCATTGGCTGCGAGCTGGCACAGACCTTTGCCCGCCTGGGCAGCCAGGTCATGCAGGTGGAGATGCTGCCGCGCATCATGCCCCGCGAGGATGACGATGCCGCCGCCCTGGTTACCGCCGCCCTGCGCGAAAGCGGTGTCGACGTGATGACCGAACACAAGGCCGTGCGCTTTGCCCGGGAAGGTGACGACAAGGTGCTGTATGTGGAACACAACGGCGAAGAAAAGCGGCTGACATTCGATGCGGTACTGGTGGCCGTGGGGCGGCGCGCCAACACCGATGGCCTGGGCCTGGACGCGCTGAACCTGCCCACCAACGGAAACGGCACCGTCACGGTCAACGAGCAACTGCAAAGCCGCTACCCGAACATCTACGCCTGCGGCGACGTGGCCGGGCCTTACCAGTTCACCCACACCGCGGCACACCAGGCCTGGTATGCCGCCGTCAATGCCCTGTTCGGTTCCTTGAAACGGTTCAAGGTTGATTACCGGGTTATTCCCTGGGCCACGTTCACCGACCCGGAAGTGGCCCGTGTAGGGCTCAACGAACAGGACGCCGAGGAGCAAGGCGTCGATTACGAAGTGACCCGCTACGGCATCGACGACCTGGACCGGGCCATTGCCGACAGCAATGACCGCGGTTTCGTGAAAGTGATTACCGCCAGGGGCAGCGACAAGATTCTCGGCGTGACCATCGTCGGCAGCGGTGCCAGCGATCTGATTGCCGAATACGTGCTGGCCATGAAACACGGCCTGGGCCTGAACAAGATCCTAGGCACCATCCACATCTATCCCACCATGGCGGAATCCAACAAGTTTGCTGCCGGCGAATGGAAGAAAGCCCACAAGCCCGAGGGGGTATTGCGCTGGGTAGAACGCTTCCATAACTGGCGACGTTAGGCGTCTCGCCATCGGCAACGCCAGAGGAGACATGATGATTGCGCGTTTACTGCTACCGTTACTGTTATTGGTTGCCAGCCCACTCCTTGCCTTTGATCACCAGCGCTGGGACCGGTTGCTGGCTGAGCATGTTCAGTGGCAACGGAGCGGGGTTGCCACCAGTGTGGATTACCCCGGTTTCCGGGCTGATCGGGCCGCACTGGACCAGTACCTGCAAGCCCTGTCGCAGGTCTCCGCTGCCGACTTCCAGCGCTGGTCACAGGACGAACAACTGGCATTTCTGATCAACGCCTACAATGCCTTTACCATCGATCTGATCCTGCGCCAGGATTCCCTGCCCGACTCCATCCGTGACATCGGCTCTTTTTTCTCCGGCCCCTGGGATCAACGTTTCTTTACCCTGCTGGGTGAAACTCGCACCCTGGATGAAGTGGAGCACGAGATGATTCGGGGCAACCCGGCGCTGATGGACCCCCGCATTCACTTTGCAGTCAACTGCGCCTCGG
This sequence comes from Alcanivorax sp. NBRC 102024, assembly GCF_001602235.1. Classification (NCBI taxonomy): domain Bacteria; kingdom Pseudomonadati; phylum Pseudomonadota; class Gammaproteobacteria; order Oceanospirillales; family Alcanivoracaceae; genus Alcanivorax; species Alcanivorax sp. NBRC 102024. The sequence goes on along the minus strand of NZ_BDAS01000002.1, from coordinate 316,543 downwards.
TGGGCTGTCCGGCACTGCGACCGGAAGCCTATCGTGCAGAGACACTGGAACAACAACTGGCCGACAGTACCCGCCGCTTTCTTTCCGATCGCCAGCGCAATCGCTTCAACAAGACAGGGCCACGCCTGGAAGTGTCGAAGATTTTCGACTGGTACGAAGAGGATTTCGTGGATGCCGCCGGCAGCCTGCACCATTACCTTTTGCAGTATGCGGATACGCTGGAGATACCCACCGACCACCGAAAGTCACTGGACGATGAGACTCTGAAGATACAGTTTCTGGATTATGACTGGTCACTGAATCAATAAGCCCGCAGGAGCAGAGTCATGGAAGGCCACACCGCGTCGCACCGCCTACTGGGCATTTGGTACTCGTTCCGGAATTTACCGCTGTGGCTGCAGGGCTGGGTGCTACTGGTCCTGATGCCACTGAACGGTGCCAGCCTGCTGTTTCTGGACAGCTTCAGTGGCCAGGCCACCGCTCTGGCCCTGCTACTGGTGCTGACGGTCAATTTTTCGCTCATGTGGCACCACGGCGGCATGAACAAGGACATGTCCCTGGTTCATCTGCTCGCCTGGATTCCGCTGGAAATGGGGTTGCTCGGCCAGCTAGCCGGCATCTGGGGAGACGACTTCCTCACTCCCACGCAATGGGCCTTCACCGTGGCCGTCGTGATGGTCAACGCGATCAGTCTGTTCTTCGATATCGTCGACGCCTGGTGCTGGGCGCAGGGAGATCGGGTGACGCTGCACCCAAAACATAATTAATAATTAATAGTTAATAATGAATAACTCGCGATTCAGCTTTGCGGGTTTTGCAATGCAAGAGGCCGCGACCATCCCTGGGGCGCGGCCTCTTGCGTTGGGGAGAAACAAAGGGGTCAGATACCCTCATTGTTGCCAGGAAATGGGAGACCTGACGCTCATTGTCTCATTTTACCCTCACTGCCTCATTGTGAATCCCTAATGAAGCCAAATAAAACAGAAAAAATTAGTATAGAAAAATACAAAGATAAAAGTATTATCTTTTGCACTTTTACCTCAAAATCATCCCACTCTTTTTCAATCTCAACCCCCATCCCAACATAAAATCTATCCATGACAACCATTAAATAAATTTGCGCAGCACTTAACAGGAAAGCCAACAAAGAAAGAAAAAAAAGAAAGTCATACCTCCCCCAAGAAAGAGCAAAAGAAACAAAAAAAAGAATAGCCAAACATGACAACAAGAAACTCTTAATCATTTTCCCTTTCCTCGATTGATTTAAGTGCACCATCGAATGCTTTCGGCACATAAAAATCCAAAACCGGAGGGAACACATTATGAAAGCTCGCACCTTTGGCGGCAAAAGAAGATGTCTTACCACCCAAGAAACCAACCAAATTAGGCAGCAAATGCTCAGCACCTCCTATCGAATAAGCATTGCCCGCCTGAGCTAAACTCACACCAATATCTGTGTAAAATAGTGAAGCTGGCACTACTCCACCAGTTGCACCTATCACAATACCTGCCCCCCAGTAAACACCTGATATATGGCGTCATTAAATCCGGGATGCCATTTAATGCTGAAATTGCAATGAATGGGCTTGACCTTCAAGAGGGTATCTGACCCCCATGATTCCCATGATTTTCTTTAATTAATAATTCCGTAAGATGCAGAAAAAACAAATATAAATATATAAAAAATCAGAAAAGATAATTTTGGAATAACAACATCTACATCACTCCACCCTTTATTTACAAAGAAACCTAGAGCAACATAACACGAATCCCGAAAAATAATCGAGTAAATCTCAAACCCTGACCAAATAAAACATCCTAAACTTACAAAATAGTAGACTCCATAATCATCTCTTGAGGTCCAAAGAGAAAACATTAAGAAAAAGAAAACAATAACAGAAAAAAAATACTTCCACATACTATCTATCTTCCAAATCTTTGACTGCAGAATCAAAAATAAAAGGATAGGTAAAATCAATCAATGAAGAGCCACCGCTACCGTATCCAGCAGATGAGGCAGCACGCCCCCCTAACTTACCAAAGCCCATTCCTAGCGCTCCAATAAAAGCCTGATCCTTTCCATCAGTGAAATATGAGTCAGCCACTTTTGCGACATTAACAGCAAAATCCGGAGCTGATAAGGATAACGGAACCCTACCACCCAGCAATGCAACACTAGTAGCAGAACCACCAGTAAAAACACTTAAAGCCGTCATATAGTCCCTTCTCGCCTTTCGATCCCGAGCCTCAAGCAGTCTGTTTGTTTCCGGGTTATCCATATAACTAACCCCTATACAGCTCACATTATAACAACCCCATTTCCCACCAGTATGCAATTCACCATCAATAATCTCAGATAGCACTCTTTGATTTTCCCCCGTGCCCCATCCATAGAAAACGGGGGCATTATGAGAATCTGGGTCATATACGGGCAGGTCTCCTGAGAGCACCATTTCCCTGTAACTCATTACAGAATCATAGATCGCCATAGACAACTCACTATCTGGCGGCATATTCAAGAAGGCGTCATTTTTTTGAGCATCATTAGCCACAAACAGCCACTGTTCATTCTCAACAGCCTCTCCAAACCGGTTGGAATTGACGATAAAATCAAGCGCCCTCTTGTCTGGCCCTACACCCGAATCTTTTCTGTTATCATCAACCAACCATTTCCCCGCATCTTTTAGAAGAAACTGAGCAGTTTTTAGCCTGTCGATAGATACGCGCCTATCACTTATTTGATAATATTCCGCCGCAAAAGCCACACCATAACGATCAATAAATTTATGCTCACCATCATTAAGAAAGCGGTAATCCAACTCACCATTTTCGGCATCACCTACAAAATCATCCCAGTTCTTACTCAATAACCGTTGCTGCCGGAACGGGTTCATCACCGGCACTATCGCCTTGTGCTGGCTGATCTGATCACTATTAGCCCAGGCATTCAGACGATAAGTAAGATCACCAAGAAAACCAGTCAGGCCAGACATAGGCTCACCCGCACCATCCAGGTGCATTCCTTCATGGATGAGGGTATTGACCATACTGCTTCGACTGTCATCGCCCAGATCCAAATACATGGTATTGGTGCTGGTATTCGCAGCACCTGCTACAGCGTTACCATCTGGATTAAATGCACCATCAGTCACTTTCACCCGATCACCGTCACCGCCATTGATCAGCTTGTCGGCATCATTCAGCGAATCCTGCGCATACTGAGCATCTTCCACTTCACCATCGCGGACACCTTCGATATCGCCAGCCAATTTACCATCTTCATGATAGGCCGCTGCCTGGCTACCACTTATCTTGTCCAACGCATTTCCTATCTGTGAGGCTTCCACCACACCACCAACAACGACTCCTATACGGGCAAGATCACCACCTGCACCACCGATAGTCGCCTTAGCGTTGTTTTTCAGGTCTTTATGCTGCTGAACGATTTCTGTACGTCCTGCCTCAGAGAACACCCGATTATCCACCGTCACATTGGCATTCAGTGCGCCAGTCTGCTGGTCGAGAGTGACGACCTGAGATTCGCTGACGTCTCGGTTGAGGCTGGCGAAGCCAGTCTTATCATCCAGGCTCTGCCCCCCTACGGTGACATTCCCCCCGCCAATGGTGGCCCGGGTCTGGCCTTCCATGCGGTGGCCGCTGTCCTGGACACTGATAGTGGTGGTTGCCTTGCTCAGTTGCAGCCCGCCGCCCTGCTGATCACTCTTGCTGTAATCGCGCAGGTCTTCGACGGTGAGAGTATCCGTGCTGAAGTTCAGGTTACCGTGATCCACCAGAGCGAGTTCACCGGTTTCGGAGTTTTCTTCGTAGCTGGCATTGGCGATCATCCCGCCAATCAGGGTGGTGTCTTTGGCGGTCACTTGGCTATTTTCACCATCGGCGATGAGAATGGTGCTTTGTTGATTGGTTCGGGCGCCTTCACTGCTGCCTTTGCCGATATTGAAGCCCGCACTACCGCTTTGCGGTTGGCCGGTGCTACTGGTGCCGCCACCGATGCCCACATTGGCACCCACACTGCTGTTACTGCTGCTGTGTGTATCTTGTAGGCTTTCAATGTGTAGGGTGCCGGTGTCTATATTCGCCGTGTTGGCGGTAACGACACCCCCTTTGACGGTGAGGCTGTCGCTGGTGCTGTTCAGGTGGCCAACATTGAGCTGGCTGTTGACGTACTGGGTCGCCTGGCTCTCTGACTCGGCTTCGCTAAAGCCGGCATTGGCATTCCAGCTACCCGCACCGCTGGTGCTGACGCTGAAGCCACCGTTTTTACTTTCTTGCTCAAAGCGGCTGCTTTGTTCGTTGGTGCCCGCTCCGATAAGGATATCCGCCGCATTCAGATCAAGAACACCGGCATTAACCTCACTACCGATAATACTGGCTGCCTTGTCCGCATTGATGCTCATGGCGGCGGCATTGAGGCTGCTGCCTTGCCAGGTTTTTTCTGTGGCGGTGCTAGTGGAGGTGGTTTCGCTATGCTGGGCACTGCCGCTGACATAGAAGCCGGTGCCCCCCGCTACCGCCCCGGCGGCGGTGGCAGCCAGGGCCTGGGTCGATGCCAGTTCTGCATGGACCAGGTTGGCGGAGGCTGCAGCCAGCATAATGCGATAGTCCTCCAGTGCCTCTTTCGCCAGCTCGCCCCGCTCGACACGCCTTTCTGCATCTTTCAGGTCATCACGCGCATCATCAACAGCATCTACTGCCTTCTTGAGACCTTCAACGGCATACGCAGCATCCACATAGGCATTGCGGATACCCACCGTGGTTTCTGTGGTTTTCTCTTTTAGCGTATCTGTGACGGTTTGCTCATCTTGCACACCGGTGATTTCGACGGTTTCGCCTGCCAGCGATAAAACACCGTCTTCACCCGTTGCGTTGATATCAGCATTGATCAGGCTGAGTGCATTGTCTGCCTCAAGAACGATCTGGTTTCCCGTAATACTGCTACCACTATGGGTCAAGCTATTGGTGACTGTGCTCTGCTCCAGCTCGGTCAGTCGCAAGCCGCCAAGGCTGACCTCATCCTTTTTCAGCGAGGGGTCGATACTAGAAGCGGTCTCCGTTTCATTCCGCTCTGTCGTAGTGGTTTCCGTTACTGCCGTATCCAGCAAGATATTGTCGGCCAGCATCACCACCTTGCCGCTTTCTTCATCGGCTTCTAGGCTGGAGCCCGTCAGGGTCATGTCGTTTTCGGCGGAAAGCTGAATATTCTCTGCCTGTAGCGTCGAGCCAACCTCACGGCGCTGATGAACCCGGCTCTCTGTACTCTCCGAGATCTTTATTTCCGACTCTTTGCCGGCAAGCGCCAGCCCGGGCATATATAGCGCACCGACACCCATCAGCGCAGAGCTGGCTTTGGCCAGCTCTTTAACGGGGCCGCGCAGGGATCGGGTCCTTACATCCCAGTTCTCGTTCTCAAGAGCGACGGTACCAATGTAAAGGTTGTCGATACTGCCTCGCTCAATGATGGGATTACCGTCGTCGTCCAGCCGCAGGGCACCGTTCTCAGCCGTTGCCAAGGCGGCATCCCCGATGCGCAGATCATCCAGTGCTTCAAGTTGGGCAGCCCCCAACACCACATCGCCTTGCGCATCCAGGGACAGGTCCGCTCCCGATGACAGCCCGGCTTGTGCCAGCGTCTGACTCATGCTGCCGGTGTCACGGGTTTTGATTCTGGCGGCGTTCTTCTCTTCGACCTGCGTTCGGTGATATTCACTATTCACTGCGGACTCGATACGGATGCCGCCACCCGCCACAGCCTCAACGTCTTGCTCTCCATGTCCCTTGGAAGCAAGAACCTCAATATCACCCTCTTCTGCATTGAGAATAAGATTTCCCATCGCCATCAGATTACTGCCAACAACACGCTTTGAGTCCGCTTCCGTCGTTTGTTTTTTGCTGCTACCAAAACTCCCATCATCCTTGCGGTAGCTATACAGCGAATCATTCTCTGCCGCATAGCCTACGGTGATATCACCCTTTGCCTGTAGCCGGATATCACCTTCGCTATTCAAGTCACTGGCCATGATAGACAGATCATTTTCTGCCGCCAGTAACATGCCCAGGCTGCTATCAAGAGTGGTGCCCAGTTGGCGAACCTTGCTCTGGGTAAATTTCACATCCCCATGGTCCATGTGGCTGCCCTGGCTGACGGCAACGCTTTCTACCGCAAGGTCACCATCTGACACCAACTCCAATAGCCCCGCATTCACCTGCGCTCCCTGCAAGCGGGTATTGCCGCCACTGTTTATTGACAGCGTCTCTGCCTCAAGGCGAGCCTGCTCTGTCAGTCGGGTCATCCAGTTCATCGAATCGCCAACCGCATCGGCCAACGTCGCAACGACTACATCATTTTCTGCATCCAGTGACAGCGTCTTCGCTATCAAGGCACCACCCAGGTTTTGAATATCCTCGGCGCTCTCCAGGCTCAACGCCTTACCCGCGCCTATTGTGCCTGTGTTGGTGATACCGCCCTGCCCGGCATTAATAGTGACATCATTCTCTGCAACAATGCCGCCGTGGTTGGTTACATCATCACCCGCGATAAGCACATTCTCGCCCTGTAGCTGCGGGCCATCCAGGGTGGCACTCCCTTGAGCAAGGTACAAAACAGGAACCAGAACCTGATGGCCAGCCACCTCCTTTTCTTCTAGCCACACGATATCCTGCTGCAAGGCGTTGATCTGGTCCGCCGTAAGGCTGACGCCAATACTGAGTTCTAGCGATTCAGCAGCCACCAATGCGTTGTCCATCAGCCAGCGATATTGCTCTTCATCACTCTCGAAATCCGGATCCAGGAACCGAGTGCCTGTAGCAGCAAGTACCGCATCACGGATCAGGGTGGTTTCGTAGTAGCTATCGCCTAACCGCCTGGTGCTTTCATTCGGATTCAGCCCGAGACGGTCCAGTAGATACTCACTGCCCAAGAACCCGTCTAGGGTAGCAAAAAGTGGATTGGTTTCGATGAGGTAAAGGTGGCCAGGATCATCGCTCAGGATGAACAACCCATGCGCTCCGGGAAGATCAAAACCCAGCGCCAATGGATCAAAACGAAACAAGGTATCCGCGCTATGTTCGCCAGCATCCCCATAGATAGCATCCATGGTGGCCCCAAAGCTGAACTCTGCGCCCTCTTCTTCTCCTCCATTTCCCACTTTTTGCGCATCAATAGTGAGTGTTCCACCCGCGCTGACTAGCGCATTCACGATTGTTTCAGTCACAATATTCGTATGACTTCTTGCTCCACCACGGTTGCAGCGAACCCGGCTACTGTCACAAAGATACCAGTTCTCCGACGTCGGAATGGTCGTGTAGGTATAGTATTTTTTCTTGGTTCCTCCTCCTGAGTCTTTTTTCCTGAGCCAGGACTTATCAACACGGGTAACTTCTTTCAAATCTACCGTATAGGCCGTGTTCTCAAAACGCGTCGCTTTGATATTAATGTCATTATTAGCAGCAATGACGCCAGCATCATTGATCAGATTGTCCCCGAGAAGCCAAAGATCGTTCCCCGCCAGCAGTCGGGACTGTCTTGGCGCAGAAAAGCTCTGCACGATTTCTTTTTGGTATTTCGTCCGGTAGGTGGTGCTGTGGCAAGCACTGTTTCGGTTTCGGTTAAAACAACGTCGATCATAATCACGATCATAGTGATAGTCTGGATCATCCCAAACAATATCTACTTCAGGATCGCTGATTAGCTTTTGCTCGAAATCATGGGCAGCAATGCGGGTATTACCTCCACTGGCGATTAGCCCGGATGTATTTCTGACTCGGTCCGCCCAGCTTGACGGGGCTTTCCATATTGCATCAACGCTATCCGCAAGCTGACCACCCGCGATATCCATATCCCCTACTGCATAAATATCGCCCTTGTTATCCAGTTCACTCAGGTACAACCCCATATTACCTGCGGATAACAGTAGAGAATGTTCACCATTACGCAGTATCTCCCCGGTAGAGGTCAGGCTTCCCAGCCCAGCAATATCACCCTGATTCTCCAGATCTATCACGGCCAATTGTAAATCGCCGGTAGAGCTGAACACGCCCTCATTGCGCAACTGATCGGCAGTGACAGACACGTCACCCCTTACCTGCCAGTCAGCTTCCGCACCAATAGCCACCGTATCGGCGTCTAGCTGCAAGGCACCATCCGCCTGGACCTCACCTTGATGCACATAATGCCCGGTGGTTAACGACAGGGTTTGTTCAGCACGTAACGCCCCAGCCGTGTTATTCAAATCCGCTGTCGAAATTGTCAGATCACCCACCGCATCAACTTGGCCGCTATTAGAGATACTGTCGGTCGCATTGATAACCACATGGCCCTGACCTGCTACTTTGCCTGTGTTGGTGAAGTCAGAGGCTGTCACCTCCGCCATCTCACCGGCCAACATGTCGCCGTGATTGGTCACGATGTCTTGTACGGCAAGTTTTAGCTTGTTTTCTGCTGAAACGGATACACCGCTATCTACCCTGGCCTGCTCTGCGGTAACGGTGATGTCGTTGGCATTGACTTCCCCACCCTGCAAATGGACCTGCCGGCCATCCACAGACAGATAACCACCGGCAGCCACATTCCCTGCCGAGATCAGATCTCCCGCAGACGCCAGCTGAATATCACCCTGGGCACTGGCATCACTGAAGCGCAAGTTGCCATTGGCCGACAACTGCAAATCCCCATTCTGCGCCGCCACCGGCGCATCCAGTTTCACCCCGACGCCGTCTTCGTTGGCGATCAGCCGGATGCGGTTGGCGTACATGCCGCCCAGGGCCGAGGAGTCGATGGCGAACTGGGGTTTGTCGCCATCGCTGGTAGCGTTGCTGGTGGCCAGGGTCTGCCGGTCTACCTTTTGCTGGCCGGTGACGATGTTCAGGCTGTCAGCATGCAACTCACCCGCCAGGGTCACGGAGCGGGCGATAATGTCGAAACGTTCGGTGTTGGAGGCATTCAGACCATTACCAAGAATGGACACGGCGCCGCCCTGTACATCAAAGCCGTGCAATTCCCCGTCTTCCATGATGGATTTTCCGGTGGTCAGGGTGGCGTGGTTCGTATTGATGAAGCCACAGCCGTTACAGCTGATGCCGTTGGGGTTGGCCACCACCACATCGGCGCGGGCGCCGCCCACTTCGATGTAGCCCGCCAGGTTGGAGGGGTTCTGGCCGATGACTTCATTGAGGATCAGGCTGGCGGAGCCGTTTTTCAGGTTGGGGTTACCTTCGATGTAACCGCCCAGCTGGGTCTGGGTGAGTTTTTGACTGTTGTTGAGGACCAGGCCTTTATCACTGACGTTGAGGTCATTGTAGAAATTCTGCGAGACACCCTTGCCGTTGGGGTTCTGGATATTGACCACCGGCACCCCATTGGCTGCCTGATCCAGGGTGGGCCGCCCATTGGTGCCATGGGTGGGCGTGATGGGCTGGGCGGACAGCAGCATGGGCTGCCAGATCAGCAGTAGCGACAGGCCGTAAACCAGTGATTGTCGAGCAAAGAGAAATAAACGACGTGAAAAAACGTCATTAGGCACACGGGCCAAAACGACCGGCAAGAATCCCCACATAACTGTCATCCATGAACATTGTTATGATAAAAATTTTCTACCGGAAAGCTTAGCAGGCCCTGCTTCCCGCAAGGCACTTATTGTACGACAACCAAGATTTTCACAAGCGAGGCAATAGAAAATGTGACAAATATCACATTTTAGCCCGCAAGCAAGCGTTACATTCCACCCGCTCAAGAGTGACGTCCTATCTCCCCATTGAATGGGCCTTCACCGTGGCCGTCGTGATGGTCAACGCGATCAGTCTGTTCTTCGATATCGTCGACGCCTGGTGCTGGGCGCAGGGAGACCGGGTGACGCTGCACCCAAAACATAATTAATAATTAATAGTTAATAATGAATAACTCGCAATTCAGCTTTGCGGGTTTTGCAATGCAAGAGGCCGCGACCATCCCTGGGGCGCGGCCTCTTGCGTTGAGAAAAACCAAAGCCGCTGCTCGCGCAACTATTAATTATTCATTATTAACTATTAATTGCCTCATAAGTATTCCAACGCCTGCGCCACGGTACTCACCCCAATCACCTCCACCCCTTCCGGTAGCTGACGGGGCAGATTGGCTTTGGGCACGATGGCTTTCTTGAAACCGTGTTTGACGGCTTCGTAGAGCCGCTCCTGGCCCTGGGGCACCGGGCGGATTTCGCCGGACAGGCCCACCTCGCCAAACACCACCAATTCCCGACCCAGTGCCCGGTCCCGGAAGCTGGAAACAATGGCCAGCACCTGGGCCAGATCGGCGGCGGTTTCAGTGACCTTGACGCCACCCACCACATTCATGAACACATCCTGGTCGCCCACCTGAATGCCACCATGGCGATGCAGCACCGCCAGCAACATGGCAAGCCGGTTGGCCTCCAGCCCCACACAGACCCGTCGCGGATTACCGAAATGGGAGGCATCCACCAGCGCCTGCAACTCCACCAGCAAGGGCCGAGTGCCTTCCCAGACCACCGTCACCAGGGAACCGGAGGCGATCTCATCCGCCCGGTTGAGGAAGATGGCGGAGGGGTTCTTCACTTCCTTCAGGCCCTCACCGGTCATGGCAAACACGCCCAGCTCGTTCACCGCCCCGAAACGGTTCTTCAAGCCACGCAGGGTACGGAAACGGGAATCCGTGGAGCCTTCCAGCATCAGTGAGCAGTCGATCATATGCTCCAGCACCTTGGGCCCGGCCAGAGTGCCGTCCTTGGTGACATGCCCCACCAGCAGCAGCACGGTACCGGTCTGTTTGGCAAAGCGGGTGAGCGCGGCGGCGCACTCACGCACCTGGGCCACACTGCCGGGAGCGGATTGCAGGGCGGCCAGGAACATGACCTGGATGGAATCCACCACCAGCACCCGTGGCTGTTCCTTGCGGGCCAGATCCAGGATCTGCTCCACATCCGTCTCTGCCGCCAGCCGCAGCTGTTCCTTGGGCAACTTGAGGCGGTCCGCCCGCATGGCCACCTGGGACAGGGATTCCTCACCGGTGATGTAGAGACACTTCTGGGAGGACGCCAGCTTGCACAGGGTTTGCAGCAGAAGGGTCGACTTGCCGGCGCCGGGGTGACCGCCAATCAGAATGGCCGAGCCCGGCACCAGGCCGCCACCCAGCACCCGGTCCAGCTCCCCCATGCCGGAACTGATGCGCGGGGTTTCCGCCAGCACAATCTCGTCCAGGTTTTGCACCTCGGACAGCTGCCCGGAAAACCCGCCACGGCTGCCGGCCCCTTTTGACATGGGCGTCGCCGGATCATGCACGAATTCCTGCAGCGTATTCCAGGCGCCACAGGCCGGGCACTGCCCCTGCCACTTGGGGAAATCAGCACCACAATCCGTACAGACAAAGGCGGTTTTTTTCTTGGCCAAAACAATTCCTTCTTGTGTATTACTCTCTACGGTAGTCGCTGCAGGAACCTAGCGCAGCGGAGTAACGCACGGAGTGCGGCCCCAAAGGGGTGAGCGCAGCGAATAAAACCGCTTCAGGTGCGAACACACCCGAGTTTCGAGAAGCGAGTTTCGAAAACCAAACCCATCAGGGTTGATCGGTTTGGATTGTGCTTTTCGCAACTCGAAACTCGAAACTCGTTACTCGCTAACGCTCGGATTCGCACCTCAAGCGGTGCTCCTACAGCGGCGTCGAATCAAACGATGACGCATTCCGGCCGACCGGTGATCTGGCAGAACAACTCATAGCTGATGGTGCCACAGGCGCGGGCGACCTTGTCCACGTCCACGGCATCGCCCCACAGCTCGACCTCATCACCAATGTCGGCCTGGATGCCGGTCAGGTCAATCGTCAGCATATCCATGGAGACACGGCCCACCAGCACGGTGGGCTGGCCATTGACGGCGACAGGAGTCCCGCTGGGAGCATGGCGCGGATAGCCATCACCGTAACCGGCGGCTACCACGCCGATACGACCGGGGCGTTCGGCGGTCCAGGTGGCACCGTACCCCACCGTGTCACCGGGCTGAATCTGGTTGATGGCAATCAGACGGGCGGTGAAACGGTGACTCACCCTCAGCGCCAGTTGTGCGGCGCTTTGCCAGTCGAACGGCGACGATCCATACAACATGATGCCTGGCCGCACACGCTGGGCCCGGGCATGGGGGTAACGGATCAGCGCCGCGGAGTTGGCCGTAGACAGGGGCAAACCCAGGGCATCGGCAACCTGAACGGCCTGGCGCAGCTGACTCTCCGTACGACCATCTTCGGCGTCGTCCGCACAGGCAAAATGGGTCATCACGCCCACCGGCGTCATCCCGGCAGCGATCAGCTGCTGCGCCGCTTCCAGCGCCATGTCCGGACGCAGGCCCAGCCGGTTCATACCCGTGTTCAGCTTCAGCCAGATACGCAGCGGACCGGGATGCTCGAGCAACAGGGCCACTTGCCAGGCAGAGTGCACCACCACTTCCAGTGACAGCGCCCGGGCCTGCTCAAGCTCGTCCCGGTCGAAAAACCCTTCCGCCACCAGAATCGGGGCGCTGACGCCGTGTTCGCGCAGGACCCGGGCCTCTTCCAGCACCGCCACACCGAAGCCATCCACCTCCCCGGCCATGGCGTCTGCGGCCAACACCAGCCCATGGCCATAACCATTGGCCTTGACCATGGCAAACACCTGAGCGCCCTGCGCCAGGGCTGTCGCCCGACTGGCGTTATGCCGGAGCGCCCCGGGGCGGATTTCGATACGGGTTCCTCTCACAACGGGACGCTCCCAAACCGCCAGGCCTCAACCGGATTGAGCAACCCGGAGCCGCGCTCTCCCTGGATTTTGCCTTGTGAAATTTGCAACTCGCTCACTCATCCATCGATGCCAGCTGGGCATAGTATTCCGGCGCCAGATCATCAAAACGCGAAAATTGCCCCTGGAAGGCCAGCCGGACCGTGCCGATAGGGCCGTTACGCTGCTTGCCGATGATCACCTCGGCAACACCTTTTTCGTTGGTGTCCTTGTTATACACCTCGTCCCGGTACAGGAACGTAATCAAGTCAGCATCCTGTTCGATCGCCCCGGATTCCCGCAAATCCGACATTACCGGCCGCTTGTTGGGGCGCTGTTCAAGGGAGCGGTTAAGCTGCGACAGCGCCAGTACCGGACAATTCAGCTCCTTGGCCAGGCCTTTCAGCGAGCGGGAGATCTCGGAGATTTCATTTACCCGGTTATCCACCCCCGGTACCTGCATCAGCTGCAGGTAATCCACCATGATCGCCCCCAGTTCGCCACCGCATTCGCGGGCAACCCGGCGGGCCCGAGCGCGCATTTCCAGCGGGCTGAGCGCGGGCGTGTCATCGATAAAGAACTTTTGCTCACTGAGCATATGAATGGCAGAGGTAATCCGCGGCCAGTCATCCTTTTCCAGCTGACCGGAACGAATGGATGTCTGGTTAATGCGGCCCAGGGACGCCAGCATCCGCATGACGATGGAATCGGCGGGCATCTCCATGGAGAACACCAGCACCGGCTTCCCCGCCTTGATCGCCACGTTTTCACACAGGTTCATGGCAAAGGTGGTCTTACCCATGGAAGGACGACCGGCGATCACTATCATGTCCGAGGGCTGCAAGCCACCGGTCATCTTGTCCAGTTCGTCAAACCCGGTCGTCACCCCGGTGATGGCACTCTTGTTCTTGTAGAGCTCATCAATGCGATCCACGGTTTTCTTGAGGACCGATTTGATGTCCTGGGGGCCCGAGCCTTTCTTCTGCTGCTCGGCAATCTCGAAAATGGCGGATTCCGCCTTGTCGAGAATTTCCAGGGATTTGCGCCCTTCCGGCTTGAACGCACTGTCGGCCACATCATGGGACACATTGATCAGCTGCCGCAGAATGCTCCGCTCGCGGACAATTTCCGCATAGGCGGTGATATTCGCCGCACTGGGTGTATTGCGCGCCAGCTCGGAGAGATAGGTCATGCCGCCAATCCCCTCCAGCTGCCCCAACTGGGTCAGGGCCTGGGAGACGGTGACCAGGTCACAGGGATTCTCCTCTTCCACCAGCTGCGCAATCACCTCAAAAATCTGCCGGTGAGCCTTGCGGTAGAAATCGCGGGCACCCACGCGTTCCGCCACATCATCCCAGGCACTGTTATTGAGAAGCAGACCACCGAGAATGGCCTGTTCCGCTTCCAGGGAATTGGGGGGAATCCGGAGGTTTTCCGGCAGGTGTTTATCCAGCGGCAAAGGTTCGTTCATCGGGAATACCAGCACTCATGGGACTGTGAGTTGAAAGTTCAAAGTTTAAAGTTGAAACGCCATCAAGGCACGCGTCAGCAGCGAAAGGCTGCTGACCGCGAAATGGCTCAAGTCGCGGACTCCAACATACAAAAACTGCCAGTGCTACCCGCGTTTTAGCTTTAAACTTTCAACTTTGAACTGCTCTGCAACGAAAAAGGGCACTGCCCTCGCGGACAATGCCCTGATTCTGTCACCGCGCCCCGCAAGGGGCAAACCGGTTGTCGGTCAACTGTCGATTACTCGGCAGGAACCACAGCCAGCTTGATGGTCACGGTCACGTCGGCGTGGAGAACCACGTCGATTTCGTACTCACCGGTGTTGCGCAGCGCGCCGTGGGGCAGCTTCACTTCCGATTTTTCCACTTCCACGCCGGTGGCAGCGGTAATGGCTTCGGCGATGTCGCGGGTACCCACGGAACCGAACAGCTTGCCTTCGTCACCGGCCTTGGAGGACACGGTTACGCTGGCTTCGTTCAGTTTTTCACCACGTTCCTGGGCAGCGGCCAGCTGCTCGGCGGCGTGCTTCTCGAGCTCGGCGCGGCGCTGTTCCACTTCGGCCAGGTTGTCTTTGGTGGCCGGCAGGGCTTTGCCTTGCGGGATCAGGAAGTTACGGCCGTAACCGGAACGTACATCCACCACAGCACCCAGGTCGCCCAGGTTCTTGATCGTTTCCAGCAGGATCACTTGCATGATGGTCCCCTCGGCTTAATTGTCGTGGCTGTCAGTGTACGGCAGCAGCGCCAGGAAGCGGGCCTGCTTGATCGCAGAGGCCAGCTGACGCTGATAACGTGCCTTGGTGCCGGTGATACGGCTGGGCACGATCTTGCCGGTTTCGGTGATGTAGGCTTTCAGGGTGTCGAGATCTTTGTAATCGATGTACTCAACACCTTCCGCGGTAAAGCGGCAGAACTTGCGGCGGCGATAAAAACGGGCCATTGGATAATCTCCTCTCTAATCCTGGTTGAGGGTGTCCAGCGTCTGGGCAATCAGTTGCAAACGATCCCGGGCATCACCTTTGTAACCGGCGCGACTCAGGCAGCCGGTCACTTTAATGCGCTGACCTTCTTTCAGGCCCTGGGCCTGTCGGGTCATCCCGCCTGCCAGTATCACGGCAATGCGAGCCTGGACCTCTCTGGGATGGCCGTCTTCCAGTTGCCGGGAGCGATGCTCCAGCCACAGGCGTTGACGGGGTACCCCAGCCGGTGTCAGTGCCACTTTTTCCAACGTGACGATTACACCGGTGAGTTCACAGCGATTGCTTTCCAAAATCAGCTGGCAGCCCCCTCCTTCTCGTCGTTCTTCGCCAGCGGCGACGGCTCGGTAACGGCATTGTCGCGACGAATCACGAGGTGACGGATTACGGCATCGTTAAAGCGGAAAGTGTTTTCCAGCTCGCCCAGGGTCTCGCCGTCACATTCGATGTTCAGCATCACGTAGTGGGCTTTGTGGATCTTGTTGATCGGGTAAGCCAGCTGACGACGACCCCAATCTTCAAGACGGTGGATGGTGCCCTTACCATCAGTCACGATCGCGCTGTAACGCTCGATCATGGCCGGCACCTGTTCGCTCTGGTCCGGGTGAACCAGGAACACAACTTCGTAATGACGCATATTAGCTCCTTACGGTTGCGATACCTCACGGCATCAATTCAGCTTCCCATCCGCACAGGCGTGACGGTGAAGCAAGGAGACCTGCCCGACAGTTAATCCCTGTCGGACGCAGGAAGCGCGCGATTCTATCCCATAGCACGCCCCTTCCTCAAGGTATATCCGTTGCCATCCGGCAAAGACGGACGTATGCTCAGAAGAAACAAAACGCTACAAACGCTTACGAGAAGCGTCGTTAACCCTAAGCCCCTGAAATACAGGGGAAAACAACAAGAAC
The DNA here is from genome assembly GCF_001602235.1 of Alcanivorax sp. NBRC 102024. Taxonomy (NCBI): domain Bacteria; kingdom Pseudomonadati; phylum Pseudomonadota; class Gammaproteobacteria; order Oceanospirillales; family Alcanivoracaceae; genus Alcanivorax; species Alcanivorax sp. NBRC 102024. The sequence goes on along the minus strand of NZ_BDAS01000002.1, from coordinate 300,374 downwards.
GGGATACGACCATGAAATTCAGCGCTCTGGCCACCGGCCTGTGCAGCATTTTTCTGCTGAGCCCCCTGTCCGCCCAGGAACCGGCCCCGCCACCCTGTGGCAGCCCGGTGTCCGTACCAAGCAAGCCAGCCCTCGAGGATTACCCGGATTACTCGGATTTCCTGTTGCAGGTCATGCAGTACAAGCAAGCCAATCGCAGCCGGGCCGCCCATCAGGCCGCCTGCCCCCAGGATTATCAGCCGGAGCCGGTGACCAGCAGTGACCCCACAGTGATCGAGCAGCCGGAAACCCTGGACAGCGCCCTGGCCCGTACCGAGCGCCTGAGCCCCATTGATTATCAGCGCAACCGAACCTGGTACGACCGGTCCACCTCGCAGAGCTTTGGCCTGCCCGCCCTGCCCGGCAACTCCTTGTCGGGGGAGCATATCCGCACCCTGCTCGGCAATGCCGGCTCCGATACCCCCCTGGTGCTGCCCATGACCATTGTCGGCATGCAACTGGACGGGCTGAACGACGGCGGTGACGCCAGAAATCTGCTCACCGAACAGCTTTACCGAAACCTGTTTAACGAAGAGCGCAAGGCAGACCTGGCCACCCTGCTGGCCAGCAATCCCAATGCCATCGTCGAGATATCCCGCAACGGCAACCTGATGCTCTATCTGGATCTGAACGATGAGGCCGTGCTGACCACTGGCATCATTGAAGTGGAAAGCTGTTTGAGCAGCGGCTGCGACAGTTCCCCCTAGCGCCGCCGGAGACACGAAGGAGAGGAGCCCCGGAGCACATCATGACCCTGATCCGCTTTATTGCCTTTCTTGCCCTGCTGGGCCCGATGTTGCCAGCGGCCACGTTGGCGGCCGGTGACAACGGGCTGAGCCAAGGTCAGCAACAGGCTCTAGAGCAGGCCCTGGGGCCACGCCCGGACATCCAGAACTACCGCCGTCAGGACCAGTTCGTCACCGACTTGCTGGCCTGGCAGCAACGCAAAACCCGCCTGACCGCCAGGCTGTCCCGCGGTGAGTCCATCACCCCGCCCCGACCCAGTACACCCAACGATTGGCACCATGTCACCGGCCCTGAGGACCTGGATACCGCCGTGCGCAATGCCCATGGCTATGTACAGCCCACCTACCGGGAACCGATCCGCTTCAACCGCACCACCCATGTCAGTTTCCCGCTGGCGCCCCTGCCCGGCCAGCAACTGGCCGACAAGGCGCTCAGCGTGCCCGGCACTTTGCCGGACAACCACGATGATGAAATCCCCGAGATATTGCTGGAGGACAACGTGCGCATCCAGCGGGAACTCTCCGCCCGCCGCACCCTGCTACCACTGCCCACACTGGAACGCGAAACCGTCGTCAACCAGGCTGAGCTGCGGTAGCAGTTAATAGTGAACAGTGAATCGTTAATCGCGGGTCAGTCTTGTGGCTTCCAAACGCATGAGGCCGCGACCAGAATCTGGTCGCGGCCTCATGCGTTTGGAAAACCGAAAACCGTTGCTCGCGCAACTATTCACTCTTAACTGTTAACTATTCACTGCTCTCCCGCTGCGCCCGTACATGAAACAGCATCACCCCCGTGGCCACGGACACGTTCAGGCTCTGCACTTCCCCAGCCATGGGAATTTCCAGTAGCTGGTCGCACTTGTCCCGGGTCAGCCGTTTCAGGCCGGCACCTTCCGCCCCCATCACGACGGCCAGGGCGTCCGGGGCCTGGAACGCAAACAGGGACTCACTGCGCTCCTCGAGGGCGGTACCGACTACCCAGACCCCTCTTTCCCGCAGCTGATCCAGCAGGTTGGCCAGGTTGCCCACTTCGTAATACGCCAGGCTTTCCGCCGCTCCCACCGCGGTACGACAGGCCACCGGGGTGAGCCCGGCAGCGTTGCGACGCGGAACAATCACCGCATCCACCCCGGCCGCATCGGCACTGCGCAGGCAGGCCCCCAGATTATGGGGATCAGTGACGTTCTCCAGAATCAGCAGCCAGGGGCGGGCGGGCTTGCCATCCAGCCACTTGAGCAGACCACTCTCATCACCGGGTTTGCGCGGTCGCGCCCGGGCCACGATGCCCTGATGCTGAGGACCCGCGTGCTTTTCCAGCACCTCCCGCCGGGCACGCTGTACCGCAATGCCGAAATCCCGGGCCGACTGTATCATGGCCGCCAGGCGGGGCTCCTCACGCTCGGCACGGCTGTCCTGCACAAACAGCTCAAGCACCGCCTCCGGACGATGCCGCAACAGGGCGTCCACCGCATGGAAGCCGGAATACATCAGGGGTTTCTGGGGTTTGCTCATTGGGACGCCTGCACGCTTCATGCACCGCGCCATACGCGGTGAAAAATAATGCTGCAGGAGCGGCGCCCGGGTCGCGAACACCCGGGAACCCGGAATGTTCACGGCTCATACTCGCAGAGCAGAGCGCGCGCCGCGCCTGCAGAGGGTTAGGGACCCCCTGAATAACTCCATGCACTCTCAGCGTGACCTGAAGGCCCGGATTGCGAACCGGCCCGAAAGCCTGATTGGCAAGGAGTTATTGACGGGCTTTCTAGCTTTTCTTGCTTCGCCGGGCCGCCTTCTTGCCGCGGGGCGGGCCCTTGCGCTTGGCCTTGGGCTTGGGAATCTCGCCCTTGGCCAGCTTTTCCCGTTCGCTGGTGCCGCCTCTGCGATTACCGCCACCGGCTTTCTTGCTGCCGCCCTTGGGGCGCCCCTTGCCGGACGGGGTGGAGGATTCCAGCTGAAGGTCAATCTTGCGGTCCTCGGTATGCACTGCCGCTACCCGCACGGTCACCCCATCACCAAGCCCGAATTTGCGGCCACTGCTTTCCCCGGTGAGGGTCAGATTGACCTCGTCGAAGTGGTAGTAGTCGCTGTCCAGATTGGCCACGTGCACCAGACCGTCGATATGCAGTTCATTGAGCTGCACAAACAGACCGAAGTTGGCCACGCCACTGATCACACCTTCGAACACATCACCGATGTGCGATTCCATGAACTGACACTTGAGCCAGGACACCACATCACGGGTGGCATCGTCTGCCCGGCGCTCGGTCATGGAGCACTGCTCACCAATGGCCACCATGTCCGCCTGGCTGTAGGGAATGATCTTCTCGCGGGGAATCTTCGGCAGCTTGCCGGGATTGTCCACGTGATTGGGCTCACCCTCACTGCGGATCAGGAAGCGGATGGCCCGGTGCACCAGCAGGTCCGGGTAACGGCGAATCGGCGAGGTGAAATGGGTATAGGCCTTGTAGGCCAGCCCGAAGTGCCCCTTGTTCTCGGCTTCGTATTTGGCCTGGGTCATGGAACGCAACATCATCGTCTGGATCACGTTGCGATCCGGGCGCTCCAGGATCTGCTCGCGCAAATCCTGATAGACATGGGGCCGGGGCGCCCCTTCGGACCAGGCCAGGCTCAGGCCCAGGCCACCCAGGAATTGCTGCAACTTGCTCAGTCGCTCTTCCTTGGGGGGCTCGTGGTTACGGAACAGGGCCGGCACGCCGGCCTTTTCCAGCAGCTTGGCGGAGCAGATGTTGGCGGCCAGCATGGCCTCCTCGATCATAATGTGCGCCACGTTGCGGGTCACCGGCACAATGGCCTGAATTTTCTGGTTTTCATCGTAGATGATACGGGTGTCATCGCTGTCGAAGTCGATGGCACCCCGTTCCGCCCGGCGCTTGCGCAGGGCCAGGAACATTTCATGGAATGACCAGATCATGTCCAGGGATTCGTCGTCCAGACTGGCCACGGTGTCCTGGGCCAGCTGGGAATCCGGTTCCTCGATCATGGCGCCGACCTTGTTGTAGGTCAGGCGGTGCCGTGAACGCATCACCCCTTCGCGGAACACGAAGCGGGTCAGGCGGCCGTTGGCAGAAATTTTCATGTCGCAGTACAGGCACAACCGGTCCACATGGGGGTTGAGCGAGCAAAGGCCGTTTGACAGGGCCTCTGGCAGCATCGGAACCACCCGGTTGGGGAAGTACACCGAGTTGCCCCGGGTAGCCGCTTCCCGATCCAGCGCGGAACCGGGATGCACATAATGGCTGACATCGGCGATGGCGACGATCAGACGCCAACCGCCCCGGGGGCGGCGCTCCACATAGACCGCATCGTCAAAATCCCGGGCGGTCTCGTCATCAATGGTGACCAGTGGCAGATCACGGAGATCGACCCGGTGGGCCTTGGCCTTGTGGGGGACGCTGTCGCCGAACCGCTCGGCCTCGGCTTCCACTCCCTCCGGCCAGACGTGGGGGATCTCGAAACGGCGCAGGGCCACTTCGATTTCCATGCCGGCCTGGTCCGGCGTGGCAATAATTTCCTCCAGACGCACCAGCACATGGTGATCGCGGCTGGGGTACTGGGTAATCGTGGCGCGCACGTGATCGCCCGGGTTGGGCTGGAGGCCGTTCTTGTCCTCCACCAGCACTTCCTTGGTGATACGACGGTTTTCCGGTTCCACAAAGCTGATACCGGCCTCACGGCGGTAGCGGCCCACCACTTCGGTGGCGACCCGCTCGGTAATCTCCACGATACGGGCTTCTTTCTTGCCGAAGCGGTTGTAACCGGCATCACTGACCAGAACCCGGTCCCCGTCCATGACCTTTTCCATCTGCCGTGGGCCGAGGAACAGGTCGCTCTGGGTCTTGTCATCCGGAATCAGGAAGCCGAAACCGTCCTTGTGGCCCTGCACACGACCGGGAATCAGGTCCATGCGCGACACCACACCCAGCTTGCCATTGCGGTTCTGCACCAGCTGGGCATCACGAAGCATGGCCTTCAGGCGGCGCTCGAGACCGACTTCTCCGTCTTCATCCACCTCCAGCAGGGAGGCGATTTGCTCGAACTCCATGGGCTTGCCATGGTCGTTGAGCACTTCCAGGATCAGCTCCCGGCTGGGGACGGGGTTCTCGTAATTTTCGGCCTCACGATCGGCATGGGGGTCGCGGTAACGTTTTTTAGGGGGCATTAAACTTTTTTCGGAAAGAGGGTTTGACATCCGGCCATCATATACTAGAATGCACGCGCTTTCGCGATGAACCGGCCGGAAACGGTAAGAAACTTTACCTTATCTACAAGGGTCCGGTACAGCACGAAACGCCGAGGTGGTGAAATTGGTAGACACGCTAGCTTCAGGTGCTAGTGGGGGCAACCCCGTGGAGGTTCAAGTCCTCTCCTCGGCACCAATTCAAAGGGCTCCCAGACGGGGGCCCTTTTTCGTTTCAGGCCAAACACCGCCAGCCGTCCCAGAGCCAAGGTGCAGAAAGCCATGAAAATCCTACGTTCCCTGATCGCCACCGTCGTATTGGCCACCAGCCTGTTCCTGGCACCGGTTGCCACCTACGCCGAAGCGGATAGTGCCAAACATCCCGCCATCCAGCAGGCCGACGCCCAGCGCGAGAAAGAAGCCAGCCGCAAACGCTACCTGCTGGTGTTTCCGGCTGCCGTGGTGGGCATCACCGTGGCACTGATCATTATTACCCGCCGCCGCAAGTAACCCTGCCAGCAGAGGGCGCATTGCTGGAACGCAAGGCGCCACCCCGGCAACCTGGTTCGGATGGCAGCCCGGCCCTGCTCCGCGCCCTGCCCATCCACGTTCGGCAGAGCGACATTTTTCAGGTCAGGGCCTCACTGTCTTCGGCCAAAGGCTGCACCCAGCGCGAACACAGCAGCCCTGCTTCAAACAAGCCCCACATGGGGATAGCCAGCAAGCTCTGGGAAATAATGTCCGGCGGCGTAAGCAGCATGCCTGCCACAAAACACCCCACCACCACATAGGCCCGTGCCGCCGACAAGGCGGCCGGCGTGGTTATGCCCGACGCCACCAGCAACACCACCGCAACCGGCAACTCAAATGCCATACCGAAGGCCATGACAAATGTCATGGTGAAGCCCAGCCAGGCGCCGATATCTGTCATCACCGCGACCCCTTCCGGGGCCACCGAAATAAAGAAGGCAAACAACAACGGCATGACCACGAACCAGGCAAACAGGGCACCGAGATAGAACAACAACACGCTGGCAAGCAGTAGCGGTCGCGCAAAACGTTTCTCTCGCCGATACAGCCCCGGCGACACAAAGCTCCAGCATTGATGCAGCAGAAACGGCATGGCCAGCAACATGCTCAAATACAACGCCAGCTTGAAGGGCACCAGAAATGGCGCGGTCACATCCGTGGCGATCATGCTGCCACCCTCAGGCAAGGCCTGCATGAGAGGCTGCGCCAAGTGGGTATAAATCTCCCCGGCAAACATGAACAGGGGAATAAAGACCAGCACGATGGCAATCACCGAACGCAGCAGCCGCTGGCGCAATTCCAGCAAATGGCGAGTCAGCGGCATGGCATTCATGGGGATTCCACGTCTTTCAACGGTAGCGACTTCTGTGCCGCTTCCTTTTCAACCGGATTGCCCTGCAACAATGCCAACTCACGCTGGATCTTTTCGCGCCGCTCTTTCATATCCAGGTTGCGCGCCTCATTCTCCAGCTGTTGCTGCATCTGCTTCATCATTGCTCGCCCTCGCCCCACCCACTGGCCCAGGGTGCGCACCAGCCTGGGCAGCTTTTCCGGCCCCAGCACCACCAGCGCCACCACGCAGACCAGCAGTATTTCCATGAAACCGAAGTCGAACATGTTCCTGTCAGCTCCCTACCGTGTCTTTCTGCTTGTTCATGTCACTGGAGACCAATGAGCCCTGGTCACCCTGCTCCGATTCCAGGCTTTTTTCGCCATCCTTTACGGCATCACGGAAGCCCTTGAAAGCGCCACCCAGATCCGAACCAAGACTGCGGATACGCTTGGTACCGAACAGCATGATGACGATGACCAGAACAATAAGAAGTTGCCAGAGACTGATACCGGAAAGCATGGGATTCACCTGTGTTTGCCTGATGGGATAATCTGCATTGTCATGGCTCTGCATGACTCCGGGATGACAGCAACACACCACCCCCGGCAGCACCTGTTGCCTTTTAAAAAAACGGGCCACAGAAAAAGAAAAACCGCCCACACAGGGTGGGCGGTTTTGGTGTTGCATCGACTCACCTACACCGCAATCTCACCATTGTCTTCGCGGGTGATCACGATGGTGGCCGAGCGGGGACGACTGACGCCATTACCCAGCGCCAGGGCATCGCCGTTGGGGTTGGGCCAGGTGCTCACATCCGTATTGAAGTTGGCGGCAGAGCCCCCTTCACCGGGGTGCTGCACATTGATGAACAGGCTGCGGCCATCCGGGGTCATGGTGATACCGGTAATCTCGCAACCCTTGGGACCAACCAGGAAACGGCGCAGGTCCACCGCGGACGCATCCTTGCCAACGAAGGTGGTATTTTCCTCACCACCAAAATCATTGGTAAAGGTCAGCATGCCGCCATCACCCACTTCTCCCGGAATAGCCACCAGCATCTGGTTATTCACGGTATCGCGGTAAGCGCCATCATCCGTCTGAATCCACAGCAAACCACGATGGTCGAAGTAGAGACCGTCCGGGCTGGAGAAATCATTGTCCGCAGTCAGGCCGGACAGGTTGATGCTCTGGGCATCCTTGTCAGCAGGGGACCCGAACAGGAACACATCCCAATCGAAGCGGGTCGCGCTATGGTCGCCGCCCTCTTCGCGCCAACGGATGATATGGCCGTTGGGGTTGCCACCCGAGCCGCCATAGGTACGCGGGTTGGGCCCGTCAACGGTATCCGGATTACGGTTGCTGCCGCGGTTGTTGGTCAGGGTAAGGTAGCACTCACCATTGATCGGGTTGACAGCTGCCCACTCCGGGCGATCCATTTTGGTCGCACCGACGTGATCTGCGGCAAGGCGAGTCGCCAGCATCACATCCCCCTGACTGGAGAAAGGATACAGGGGGTTCATTGCATCCAGCCCATTGACCCCAACGCTCAGCTCTTTCCACTCGCCGGTACCGTCATTATTGAACACGGCCACGTACAGCTTGCCGTCATCCAGGTACTTGTTGCCCGCAGCCGTACCGGTACCCACATCAGCGGGATCCCAGTTGGCCGCACTGACGAACTTGTAGAGATATTCGTTGCGGGAATCATCGCCCATGTAATAGACCAGCGGCTTGCCGGCTTCGGCAGGAGCGAAGATCGCCCCTTCATGGGCAAAGCGCCCCATGGCCGTCCGTTTGACCGGTTTGCTGGCGGTGTCGAAAGGATCGACTTCCACAATATAGCCAAAGGTGTTCGGCTCATTGCGGAAATCCTCCGTGGCTGAGGCGCCAGTGACACTGATATTGAAGCGCTGGTACATGTCGCCGGCCACAGTGTCCCATTCCCGATAGGAGAAGCCTTTGCTCACCAGCCCCATGCCGTAGCGCGCGAACAAATCATTCTCGGTCGCACTGCGCGCATCAGACGCGTCGTTGCGATTGAAATAAGAAAACCAGTTTTCTTCACAGGTCAGGTAGGTACCCCAGGGAGTGCGGCCGCTGGCACAGTTATTAAGGGTGCCGAAACCCTTGTCGCCGGCAGGGCTCAGTTTGGTTTTCAAGGCGTCATGACCGGCGCAGGGGCCTGAAATCACCGCTTCAGTGGCGCCGGTAACACGACGGTTGAATGCGGAATCCTTGACGTAACGCCACTGGCCATCCTCTTTGACTACTTCCAGACATGCCACACCATGGGCAAGAATTTCCCGGTCAATCTCTACCTGCGGGCGGGCGCCACCATTATCGGCGGCAGCGGTCACACCATTCTCATGCAAGGTGTCATCTTCCAGATTCTCGTGGTTCATGCACAACACACCACGCTCTGACGCATTCGGATCCCAGGCCCCGTCGGCACCCAGACCGAAGTACTCCATGCCATCGTGCTCATCACCGGAACGCTTGTCGAAATCCTCACCGCTGCCATCGTTCTGATAATCCGCAATATCAGAAAACAGCGCATCACCCTTGGCGATCAGAACACTGGCCCGGTAGCCCTCCGGCAGCACCACGCGATCCTCCAGCGAACGCGGAACTGCAGCAAAGCCCAGCTCGGTGGGCACCTGGCCACCAGCATCGCCGCCATTACCGCGATTGTTGCTGTCACCACCACAGGCCACCAGACTGGCACCGGCCACCATGGTGGCCGCAGTCGCACCGCCACGCAGAATCTGGCGACGGGAAAGGTGCTGTTCCAGCACAGTATTGATGGTGGTGTTGTCGGAACGGTTACTGTCTTCTACGGGATGGTGGCCCATCTCTGTTCTCCCTGTTTCTGTTTGCGTTGCCTGCCTGGAGCCGGACACACCGGCCACGGAGTCGGTAAAAGTACGAAACCGAGCTTAGGCAGAACGAATGACAGAAAGGGGTACGACGCATGTCATTTTCAATGCATGGATGTGTCTATCAAAAGACAATCGTCAGGGAAGGAGAGGAGGGAGAAAAACAGGCATAAAGCGGTCACGTCACCGGGCACCCTGGCGGGGACCCGGGGACGTGATGAAGCGGCGATCAGGCGAAGGGGTGCCGCTTGATGATGGTTTCTACGCGGTCCGGGCCGGTGGAAATGATATCGATGGGGGCACCGGTCACTTCCTCGATCCGCTTCAGGTAAGCCACCGCATTGGCCGGCAGCTCATCCACGGATTTGGCACCCAGCGTGGATTCGGTCCAGCCGGGCAGGCTTTCGTAGACCGGCTTCACCTCTTCATAGCTGTCCGCATCCCAGGCACAGGTCAGGGAGTTGCCCTGGGCATCCTGATAACCGATACAGATATTCACTTCTTCCAGACCGTCGAGCACATCCAGCTTGGTCAGGCACAGGCCGGTAATGGAGTTGATCTGGATGGAACGCTTCAGGGCCACCGCATCAAACCAGCCACAACGGCGGGCACGGCCAGTGGTGGAACCGAACTCGTGACCCTTCTCTGCCAGGTAGCGGCCGTTTTCGTCGAACAGCTCGGTGGGGAAGGGACCACTGCCCACCCGGGTGGTGTAGGCCTTGGTGATGCCCAACACATAGTCCAGATACAGCGGGCCGAAACCGGTGCCGGTGGCGGCGCCGCCGGCGGTGGTGTTAGAGCTGGTCACGTAGGGGTAGGTGCCATGGTCGATATCCAGCAGGGTGCCCTGGGCGCCCTCGAACATGATGTTCTCATTACGCTCACGGGCACCGTGGAGCACGGTGGTCACGTCGGTGACCATGCTGCGGACTTCCTCGCCCATGGCCAGGGTTTCATCCAGGGTCTTCTGGAAGTCCACCGGCTCGGCATTGTAATAACTGCGCAGCACAAAGTTGTGGTAATCCATCACTTCGCCAAGCTTGGCAGCAAAGCGCTCACGGGAATAGACATCCCCCAGACGCAGACCGCGGCGGGCCACCTTGTCTTCGTAGGCGGGGCCGATACCGCGACCGGTAGTACCAATCTTCTTGTTGCCACGGGCCGCTTCACGGGCCTGATCCAGGGCCACGTGTACCGGCAGGATCAGCGGGCAGGAGGCGGACAGACGCAGACGCTCACGCACCGGAACACCCTGTTCTTCCAGGCCACCGATTTCCTTGAGCAGGGCGTCCAGGGCCAGCACCACACCATTACCGATCAGGCACTGGACGTCATTGCGCAGAATGCCGGAAGGAATCAGGTGCAGGACGGTTTTCTTGCCGTCGATCACCAGGGTATGGCCGGCATTGTGACCGCCCTGAAAGCGGGCCACCAGAGAGGCCTGATCGGTGAGCAGATCGACGATCTTGCCCTTGCCTTCATCACCCCACTGGGTGCCGAGAATGACTACGTTCTTACCCATGATTGCTTGCTGCCTGTTGATTGAACGCTTGTACGTGACACGCTTCACGCACAGTTTGATTCACCCCGGGCTGGCGAATGCCAGCCCGGAGGTTGTACCAGACACTTCCCCGGGGAAGTGTCCTAGGAAATATCCTGGATTACCCAGCGGCTGCCATCCTGCACCAGCCGGCGCTGGCATCCCAGTTCCTGCGGGTCATTATCTGCCCCGGTCAGCGCCAGCACCACCCGCTCACCGGCATCGCGCAAGGCGCTCACCTTGTCGGCGAAGCCCGCGTCTTGCAAAGAGCCTTCCGCCAGGATGCCGTTGAGTGCGGCGGCGTCAGTACGCGCGGCCAGCATTTTCAGGTCGGCACTGAATCCGGTAGCCGGGCGGGCCCGACCAAACACTTCACCGATATGGTCATAACGGCCACCCTTGGCCACCGGCTCGCTCTCGCCGGGCAGGTAGGCGGCAAAGACACAACCCGTGTGATAGTGATAACCCCGCAACTCACCCAGATCCAGGTGCAACTGCACACCGCGGGCATCCAGGACGCCGGCCAGCACAGCCAGTTCATCCAGGGCCGCCAGGGCACCGGGGAAATCGCCAAGCAGGGTGCGGGCCTGGTCGAGAACACCGATGCCCCCTGCCAGCCAGGGCAGCGCCGCCAGGGCACGAGCCGCCGGCGCTGGCAGGTCGCGTTCTGCCAGGAAGGCATCCAGCTCCACCCGTGCCTTGCGGACATAGATATCTTCCAGCTGGCCCTGTTCGGCATCGCTCAGGTCACAGGCATCCAGCAACCCACGGAACAGCCCCACATGCCCCAGGTCCAGCACGACCTGATTGGCCACGCCGGCCAGGGCCAGGGTGTCCAGCAGCAGGGTCATCACTTCCAGATCGCTGTCACTGCCGGCATGGCCGAAGAGTTCCACGCCCAGCTGGTAAGGCAGCCGGGTGGCGCCGGCCACCGCCGGGCGGGTGCGCAGGGCACTGGAGCAGTAACACAGTCGGGAGGGAGCCGAACGGCGCAGACTATGGGCATCCATGCGCGCCACCTGGGGAGTGATATCCGCGCGAACGCCCATCAGACGGCCGGTCAGTTGGTCGGTGATCTTGAAGGTTTCCCGTTCCAGGTCACGGCCTGCGCCGTTGAGGAGGGATTCGAGAAATTCGATCAGCGGGGGAAAAACCAGTTCATAGCCCCAGCGCTGGTACAGATCCAGCGTCTGCCGGCGTAATTGCTCAATGGCCCGGGCTCGCCCCGGGAGAACCTCTTCCACCCCGTCGGGCAGTAGCCACTGTTCTTCCTGGTTCATCATTTACGACCGCATCAGTAGTAACAGGCCGGCACCCAACACCATCAGCACCAGCCCCAGAATTCTCAGTGTTCGCCCGGGCATGCGGGCAACCTGCAAGGCCGCCTCTCGGGCACGATTAGGCGCCAGAAACAGCGGAATGCCCTCGATCACCAATACCAGGCACAGGGCCTTGATCAATAAGCTGAAGTCCATTGTTCCTGCCAGACAGCCACAAAAAAACCGGGAGCCTCGGCCCCCGGTTGCAGCATTCTACCACGGTCGTCCGGCGGCGGACAGGTTCCGGGCGCCCCTTCCGCCACAGGCCGGCAAGGGGCCAGAACCGCAGCCTGGTCTAGTCCTCGCTCACCCGCACGTCATAGCTGACCACCCCCTGGGCACCGGGTTGCAACTCGCCGGTAAACCGCCATTCCAGACCGCCCTGATAGCCAATACCATTACTGCCATCCGGTGTGGACAAGGCACAGGCACTGAGACCCGCCGGCAGTGACGCCGGACACGCCGCTGGCGCACTGAGTGCGCTGTAAGCCGGGGGGCTGTCGGTAATGATGACTTCGCTGAGCGCGTTCGTGCCCTGGTTACGGAATGTCAGCCGGTATCGCAGCACGTCTCCCGGCGCAGCCTGGTTGGCGGTGGTAGCTGCCGTATCCACATCATCGCCGGAATTGGCGACCCCGTCCGGGCCAATGTTGCGCACCTGCTTTTCCAGTTGCAGCTGGCCGGCAGCGACCCGCGTGGTGTCCGTTACCCTGGCAACAGCCTGGAAGGCGGTACCAGTATAACTCTGGGTCGCCGCCAGCGGCCGGCTGTGCAGGGCCTCGACCGGGGCATCCGCAGGCGCAAACACTTTCACCAGCAGGCAAAGCTGCTCTCCGGCCTGCACATTGACTGCGGTAACAGGCAGGGACGCATCGGCGCCGTCCAGTTCGCCGTTACAGTTATCATCCCGGTACAGGGTATCGTTCCAGGCCGGTGCGGCCGGGCTGGTGGCGGCTGGCTCAAGGGCAAAATCCACACTACCAGCGCTTCGGGCGGTAAAGCGGTGGAGGTAGAAACGGCTGCCGCCCGGTGCCACTACGCCCTGCTGGTCCGGCTCCAGGATGGGCAGCCCCGCATCGCCAAACAGGATGCCATCCCAAACGGTACCGGTTGGCGGTACCGTCAGCGTCATCACATCATCATTGGCCGCCCCGGTATCAATCCCGGCACCCGCAGCACCGCTGTTTTCCGAGACCGACAACAAGCCAGTCGGTGTCGCCGTGACCAGACAGGCGTTTTTGCCCACATCGGCCAGCGCCGCCACCAATTGCCAGGCACCGTCGCCATCGGTAAAGGTCGATGCCAGCACCGGGTCGCTGTCACTGCACTCACCGTTATTATCCACATCGTGATACAAGATCACCGGCACATTGGCCAGCCCCGGTTCATCGCTGCCTTTCAGGCCATCGTGAGCGGTAGCGCCGACACCATTATCTTCAAACACCCAGCCGGACAAAGGCCCTGCCGTGGCCGCCGGCGCCACCGTCACCTTGTAGTCTTCCACTTCCCCACCCATGACCAACAAACCACCTGCTGGTACGTCCGGGGTATTGGAAAAACGGAAGCGGACATAGGTATCGCCCACAAAGGCCCCCGGAGGGACAAACACATTCAGGCGGATTTCACCCACCGCCGGATTGGCATCTTCGGGACCATTATCCCGCACGTTCAGTGCCACCTGCTCACCAGCATCATCCAGGTCGCTATCCCGGTTCCAGTCGATCCAGCCCTGCAGGTGGCCCTGGCCCGGCATATCTTCCGTCACCACAATATCCAGTGTGGCGTTGCTGCCCGGCACCAGCGGCGAGAACGTCACCCCGTCCTCTTCCGGGCCATCTGCGTCAGCATTGGCCGAATTCTGGTCCGACTCCTCCGGGCCGGGAGGAATCACTCCTAGATAGGGCCTGGGAGCTACCAGTGTCGCCAGCGTAATATTATTGATATCGGTATTGGTGGTCGGCTTGCCCCCCCCTTGCGCCACTTGAGAGGCAAAATGACCGCCACTCTCCGGGTAGCCACCGGCTATATCACCATGGTCCTTCTGCACAAACACCCCGAACGCCACGGCCTGCCCACCGGCGGTACTAAGGGTATGCCGGGTTGTCGTGACACCCTGCGTCATGGCAAGAAAGCTGCCGACACCGTCACCGGGCAAGCTGGATAACAGCATTCTTGATCCTGCATTCTCAAAACGCATTTGCAGATCATTGGTGCCCGGTGCCACGGCAAACAGTTCCCACGGATCCCCGTTGGTTTCCGAGACGATGGATTCCCCATCATCGGTGTCTTCCGCATCGGCAATGATGATTTCAGCGGATATGGGTTCTCCTTCGAGCAGAACCTGCCAATCGATCCGAAATGAAGGATTGCCACTGTCAACATTTCCCAATCCGATGGGGTTAACCCCCACATAAAGATCATCAAGAAGATCGCCACTCCAACTGCCCGTCGTATAAGGCTCAATGGGAGCACTGATATCCGAAACTGTGGCGCGAATCTCAACGGGCCCGAACAGCCAGCTTTTGCGAATCACATCTCCAGGCGCAAACGCGCTTTTCCCTTGGCACCCCCAGTCGAGCCAGTAGACCGCATCACGGTAAGGACCACTGCCGCCGGAGGCGAGCCCGCCCTGCCCGGTTGGCGGGCAGACCTCCGCCACCAGCACATCCAGAGAGGCCTCATCATCCTCCGCCGGATCCTGGAAGCCATTGCCGGGGGTCGAATCCGGGTCATTCCCGGTCGCCGTGGCAATCTCGGCAAACATGGCTTCGCTGCCCAGAGAAACCGCCGCGCCAGTCAACACAATGGAGCGGGATTCGCCGGAAGGCAGGTGGCTGATATTCCATAACTCGGTAGCCTGGGAATACAGGCCATCACCTGCGGCACTGTCAAACGTCAGATTGGCCGGAAACGGCGCGTCGACGGAAACACCGAAGGCATCATCCGGGCCATCGTTGGTGACGGTCAGGGTCAGGTTAACCGTCTCACCCAGCTCGGCCACACTCACATCCGATGTCAGCGACAGCGACAAATCCGCCTCGGCGCTCCAGCTACTGGAAAGAAAGCCGAAAAAACCGGCACTGTCGTAGCGGGCATCCGCCGCATCAGCAATCTGGATGGAAACCCGATAGGTCTGCCCGGGCGTCACCGACTCGGCAATCGTAATCGGCACTGTCATCCCGTTGAATGCCAGCTCTGTGGAGGTGGCGTTTGGCCGATAACTTGCCGGTGAACCACAGGTATCATTGGCCAGATTGGGCTCGCCTATCAGGCTGCCGTTGATATTGTTAATGGCGATTTCTGACTGGGAAGCGGGGTCGATGGCAATATTTTTCGGCGTCGTACCAAACTCGCCCCCGGTAATAAAAACCGCAAAACCATCGTTAAAGTTCGAACAGGCATAATTTGGATATTCTTCCGAAGAAAACACCATCTGCATGTTCAAGGTGTCTCTTTCCGGCACGATATCAAAAGACACCACTACAGGATCACGGTACGCCTGAGGCTCCACAAACTGGGTCAGCCAGCTACCATTATTATTAGTACCATTTGAGAAATCTGCACGGTTATTACCATTACTGCCATCCGGTGCAGTCCTGGTGACATCTGAAACTCTACCGGTGGTAAATAGCACCCCCTCACTGATACCCAACGGCCCTTGCCCTTCGGTAAAATACCCCAGTTGCCGACTGTTCGAGCTGGTATTACTGGTACGCCCACGCTCGATAGCCAGATTGCTAACCGTAATGCCAGGGTCAACCGCATCGCCGAGCAAGCGTTCTGCAATCAGGTTGGTAGCGGCCGTTCCGGTGCCGACGTGATCCACCGTAAATGCCTGGGCAACCCCGGCCCATAACAAGCATAAAACGATGACACCACTGTTGCGGACTGCACGACGGTAAAAATGCAATGTCTTCATATCATTCCACCCGCAAACCAAAAATCAGCACGGCGGCTTCGCCCGGGCCCAGTAGCCCGGCTTCGGCAGACACATCCCCTGTGCTCGCATCTGGCGGCGCGGTGACACTACAGGTGCTCGCCGGCGACTCACACTCGGTGGCGGAAGCCAGCATGCTGGTAAAGGGCTGGGTACGATCGTTGATGGTGACCTGGTACATGGGCTCGGCACCAGTATTGGTGGCGGTTAGCCGATAGATGACACAGTGCTGGCCAGGTGACACTTCGAAACGGGTGAAGACAAAACAGTCATCCCCACTGCAGCTACCCGGACCATCGGGAACACCATCGCAATCCGCATCCAGCGCCTGCTCTTTGGTAATGGACACATTGGTATTACTGGTGGTGGTGGTGTCCGTTGCCGTATCAGTCAACGTGTTTCCCGCTCCATCAGCTGTTACCGTCAGCGTTTTCACATTGGTGATGCCGTAGGCCACTGACGCCGGCGCAAAAATCCTGGAGAAAATCGCCAGACTTTCGCCCACCTCAAGAACGCCGTCATTGCCCGCTGTTTGCAGTGCCACGCTGTCATTGATCACAGCATCAGCCGGGTCCCAGACACCATTCCCGTTCGAGTCTTCATAGAGCACGATCGACCAGCCGTTATCTGCCGCCGCATCAGGAGTGCCCGCCAGCAACACATTATTTAGCGGCACATTGCCGGTATTGGTCAGTTGATGGGTATAGACCACCGAGCTACCTGGCTCCACTTGCCCCACCTGATCCGGGGTCAGCGCCAGGGCCGGGCCGGCCACCACGACCACCGCATCCAGCTTGATATCACTGGCGCCGCTGGTCGGCGACAAGGCACGGAAATACACGGAGAGGGTATCGCCCCCTTGTGCTTCTGCCGGTGCAGTGATCTGGGCACAGATCAGCCGGTTGTCACCGGCGGGGATCAGTCCGGTGTTGTTGAGCCCCGCACCCAGTGAGGCGCAGTCACCGTTACCGCCGTCGCGATAAAAACTCACTTGCCACCCCGAAGGTAGCTGACCCGGTGCAAAGTCCGTATCGCTGACAGCCAAATCATAGGAGTCCTGACGGGCGCCGGTATTATTCACCACCAGACGCAGTACCGCCTGCTCGCCGGGGGCCGCATTCACGGTCTGCACCGGTGAGGCTTCCGGACCAGCGCCCTCACCGGGAGCCCCGCCATTGACCGGGGAATCATTGGTCAGGTCCACGCGGTTGGCCAGGATACTGGTGAGCACATCACTGACCGCATTGCTCACCTGGGAGTCCGTCACTGAACGGGCAACCTTGGTGACTTCAAACGGCCCTCCGAGGGCATCCGGGGGCAAGGTAGCCTGCAGCACCACACGCACACCACAGGCCAGATTCAGGCTGTCGGTCACAAACCGTGGCGGACATTGGCCTCCCGCATCCGGTAGCGGGATCGGCCCCGTATCGGGCACCCCATTGCCGTCGGTATCCACCAGCGGCGTTCCCCCATCACTCTTGTAGAGCTGGAACACGGTGGCTGCAGGGAAGGGATTGGCCAACGCCGCACCCAATCGATCTACCGAGGGTTCTACCAGCATGTCGAAGGTATCTTCGCCATCCCCCCGGTTCCAGATCACATTGCTGAAGGATGCCACGCCCCCCTGCCCCAGGGATGCCAATTCCACCCGGTTGCCGGTATTGCTGGCATCATCTTCACCGGTCTGACTGTCAGTCTCGCTGTTGTTGGCAACCACCGCGGGCAACAGTGCCCGGTCGATAATCCGGTAATCCACGGTATTGGTGGCGAAGGGACCGAAGTTGGTGCTGCCATCATTATTCTGATAGCTCAGTGTTGCCTGATTGCGGACCCGGTCGCCGGCATCGAGCCCGCTGTCGATGTTGACATCGAAGGTCAGGGAGCCCACTGCGCCCGGTGGCAATTGCGCCAGCACCGCACGAACACGATCATGGCAATCGCTGTTGGCGGCACCGGGGTCGTAGGCACAGAATTCAATCAGATCCGGGCCGCTGCCCTGGCTACCGTCATCACCGTCATCCGTGAGCTCGGTGCTGCCGGTGACGGTCCAGCGTGCCGAACCCGGCACATAGGTCATGCCCGCATTCACGCCGTCCACGGAGAACAGGGGCAGAACATCCTCGATTTCTATCTGCGTGGCGATCTGGTCAGAAGGATTGCGGTACGACAGGGTGACCGTCACCGGCCCGGATGGAGAGCGGCCCTGACGGGCACTGAGCGACTTCACCACTTCCAGTACCGGACCATCAATCAGGTTGATGGTATCGGTATTGCTCGCGGTCAGTGCCGCATTGCTATGACTGGCAGCCTCCACATCCAGTGCCAGAGATTGTCCGCTAATGGCGGCGCCACTGACCTGCGCTTCAATGACCAGGCCATAGCTGTCACCGGCCAGCAGGTCCGGCGTCAACGTATCCCAGCAACCATCCGGATCCGAATCGGTAAACAGTGGCGCACCACTGTCCGGCTGACCATCACCGTTCCCGTCCGGGAATACGGACCACGCGGCAATATTGCCATCCACATTGTCCAAGCAGAGCTGGTAGCGATCACGGCCGTTGCCGGTATTGGTGAGGGTATGGGGGAAATACACCACGCCCCCGGGAAGAGATGGCTTGTTCTGGGCGCTGACCAGCTCAATGCCCGGCACCGCCTGTATCAGGGTTTCGACCAGGTTGGAGGTGACACGCTGGGCCTCGGCCAAACGGGTACAGGCATCATCCAGACAGGCCCGATAGCTGGCCGATGCCTGGTTCTTGATGACGGTGCCCGCCACGGGTGCCGCCGCCTTGACAGCCACGGCCGTCAACAGCAGCAACACTATTCCCAGAGACTTGCGCATCAGCATCATCCCGTTACCTCACCGGCTCGGGGGCCTGGAAGCTGTCGCCGCCACTTCGGTCAAAGTCCACCCGCAATACCAGCGGACGCCCCTGGGCATCCAGTGGCATCAATTCCACACGGCGGTTGACGATACGATCCCGCTCGCTGTCACTTGGCAGAATCGGAAGCTCCTTACCCAGGGGGGCGGATTTTATTCGTGAAGCATCCAGACCGTTGGCTTGCAGATAATCATTGACCCGCTGCATCCGTTTCTCAGCCAATACCCGGTTGTATTGTTTGCCACCGCGCTGATCCGTGAATGCCTGAACGCTTACCTGTAGCGTCGGGTACTGTTTGAGAATGGCCAGATTCCGGTCCAGGCGTTGGCTTTCTTCTTCGCCCAGCCCATGCTGGTCAAAACCAAAATACACTGCCGGCTCCCACAGCTGTCCCTGCGACTGGGAAGCCAGCCCCGTCACCATCACCATACCGGTATCGGTGACGCTGGCCTTTACCGGGCAGACCTCATCGTATTCCGCGTAGAGCGCTTCCGTGCTGACGCAACCGGACAGCATGCCTCCCAGCAACAGTGCTGCGGCCATCACAAAACGGTTCATTGCGCGTCTCCCATATAACTGCGCTGACCCGCAGCTTTGCTGCCCAGCCAGCCCAGATCATCTTCATCAAACTTGTATTCCAGGCCGATGTAGAGGCCTTCCACGTTGTAGCCTTCCGGGTCCAGGTCGTCGTCACGGAAACCGGAGAAGTTATAGCCCACGCCCATGCGCAGATTGCGGCGAACCAGCGCGTTGACTCCCACACCATAGCTGTAGCGTCGCTCGCTGACACCTTCAGTGGTCAGCGCCCCGCCATGCAGATCCAGATCAAAGCGGCGGGAGATGTCCCAGATAATGCGACCATCCGCCACGTAGGCATCGGTCTCCACATCCAGATTGCCCAATTCGGTCTGCTGCCACTTGGCACCGATACGACCGGAGAAAATCCAGTCGTCATGGGGCTGGAAGTTGTGGTGATTGGAAAGAATGTGAACCCTGCGATCACTGGCCGCGTCCCCACCCCACTGGGTCTTCCACTTGTACATGAACAGCATGTGGTGACGGTTATCCAGACGCGGGCGGCGTGCCATGCCCAGGGTGACGATATTGTCCCCCTGTTTGGGCTGGCCATCGAAATACTGCAGACGCAGGTCATCACGGACCACCGCAGACCAGTCCAGGTTTACCCGCCAGATATTGGCGGCACTCAGACCGTAATAGGTGCGCTCGTCACCAAAGCGGGTTTCCACCCGACCCAGAGTACGGCGATTGGGATTGCGCTTGTCTTCCGCCGCCAGGGACAGGGCCGTGGAGTCCTGGCTGGTGCTACCTTCCAGCGTTTCGATCCATTCCGCCGAGGGGCTGAATGTGAGGCCCGGTTCAATCTCGAAATGGGAGCGGATACCGTTGGCGGCGGCCACATCACGACCATCCTGGGCACCCCGCAGACGGTATTCCGAAAACACATCTGTGCTGCGGCTCAGGGCGGAACGAACACCGAAGGTAAATTGCCGGGTTTCCACATCGTTGTTCAGCAGGTTCACGCCGCTGAGGCTGTTGATCAGCTCATAGCGGCCATACAGGCTGGTCTTGTCAGTGATACCCAGATCCGCATCAGCGGCAATACGGCGGCGGTCGCGGTCATTGAAGGCCTGCTCGTACTCCGACCCCACCGTCAGCGGCTTGCCAAACACACTGGTGCCCTGACTGGCGCCGAGAATCCAGGTGGCAAAGCGATCACTGCCTTCGTCATCCTGCTGCTCGATACCACGCGCACCGGCACGCAACTGGGTGGCACCGATCTGCTTCTTGCCGATCACACCCAGGCTACTCTGCGCATCGTCATTCTCCAGGGACTGGGAATGCACGGCTTCCACCTGAGCAGACAGGCTGCGTGACAACACCTGCTCATGATCCAGGCGCATTTCCTCACGGGATTCGGCAATCCCTGCCGCCGGATTACGGAAACCTTCCTCGGCACGGGCCCAGCGCAAATCGGTACTGGAACCATTCTGCCAGCGCCACTGGCTGCCCAGGCTGAACGCACCCCCTTCCATACCGTCGTCGTTGTTTTCCATGGTGGCCGAGGAGGCATAAATACTGTTTTGTTCGGTCAGCGCGTACTCCGCCGCCACACTGGTCAGATCAAAACCTTCGCTGTCATGTTCGTCCCGGGTGCGGCTGGCACTGACCGTCAACTTGTCATTGAGTTGATAGCGGAAGCGGGCGCCCAGCACGTTGTACTCCTCGGCATCCGACGCTTCCACGTTGTAGCTGGCGCGGATAAAGACCGGGTTCAGGTTTTCGTCCACGGAGGGAATCACGTCGTGGAAGCGGATATCCCCGGTGAAGTAATTCACCGAGTAATCCACATAGCGTGTCAACGGCTGAGTCGAGATCACCAGGCCCGGGTTATCCCGGTCCCTGACTATCAGTTCCAGGGTTTCGCTGTCCCGTGCCGGGCGATTGGCCAGGGTGAACAACAGCGCCGTGCCGTTACCGGGAATTTCCTCGCTGACCTGTTCGTATTCCGGCCGCGCGCCGAACACCTGGAAACGGGCCCGATCATTTTCGTAAATGGCATTGAGGCCGGTAAGGGTGCGCTGCACACGTCCCAGATCCTGAAAATCGTAATTGGGGTCGGTCAGGTAATCCCCCCACAACAGGCTGCTGCGATCTTTTTCCAGCTTGGCGTACAGCTTGCTACGACTGCGCGCGTCATAACCCCGCACCGAGGCGTCGCCCGCAATCGGGTAGGAATCCGACGGGTTCAGATCACGACGAATTTCTTCATCGTCATCCAGGTCATTATCCGTATCGTAGGCCAGGGTCAGATGGGCACCGCCCCGGACTGCCCCTTTCAGGAACACCGCACCATTGGCATCCAGCCCTTCCTCGGGCAGGGAGTCACCGATCTCGGTGGGCGCATTGCCGTTATCACGCACATTGCCGCCAAAGCCCTGACGCAGTTGCACATAGCCGGTGGCCACCAGTGGACGCAATGGGGCGACCTGCTCCACCCGGGCAGTGGCGACAAAGTCTTCCACCAGAGCCCGCAGGCGGATCGGACCGGTGTATTCGGTACTGCGCAGATGGACCAGACCCTCGCCATCGCTGACCCGCACCTGATGGCCGGGATTCTCCGGTTGCAGATCCTCTTCCAGCCAATCGCCCTTGTCGTTTTCCAGAGTGACGAAATAGGTTCCCCGGGCCGGATTGCCCCGGGCATCCTGCATCCGTACCCGGATAGCCAAAGTGGAGCGGCCGCCATCGGCTGCCAGGGTGGGCTCTTGCGGTTCCAGCGTCAGGCTGCGCGGTGCTTCCGGACGCAGGATCTCGGTGCTCGCCAGCACTCGCTCATTGCCGAAAGGATCCATGGCCCGGACTTCCACCTGGTTGTCACCTTCTTCCAGGGAAACCCCGTACCAGCTAAGTACCTGGGCTTTCTCGCGACGGTTGAGCACCTGCTCACCCAACTGGCTGCGTGGCACTTTCTTGTCGTTTACATAGAGATGCGGTTCTACCCCGCCGCGCACCACCACCTGCAGACGGCCATCGCGACTGATGCCATCCCGTGGCCACAGCCAGGTACCGGCCACGGCCTGCTCGCGGGTTACATTGGCCGCCATGTCCTTGGTGGCTCCCATTTGCGCTTCCTCGGCAGGTGCCTGGGTCAACTCTGGCCGGGCCGCCGGCTGGCTGCGGCTCACCTGCTCCCAGACCTCGGTCAGGTTGGCATCACCGGTCTGGGTGTACACACCGCTCCCCAGATCCCCGCTGCCATCCGCCTGACGCAGGCGGTTGTTCACGTTGTTCTGGCGCAGGGGATCGAAGCGGGCGGCTTCATCCAGCATCCAGTCACCGGACAGGGACGCATTACGGGCCTTCAGGTTTTCCACGATGGCATCACGCTGGTCCGCCGTGGGGCACATGGCGGCAAAATCCGCCCGGTGATACTCCCCGGGGCGCAGATCCAGAAAACGGCTTTGTGGATCCGCCGCGTGACGATTATCGATGGGCTTGAGTTTCAGCCCTTCCGGCAGCGTCAGCGGGTCCACCTTGATGGTGTGCAGCCCCGGGCGCAGCCCATAAAGGCTGTACTGGCCATTCTCATCGGTAATGACCCAGGAGCCATCGGACAGGTACAGCTTCACGCCGCCCACCGGATATTCGCCGTCGTTCTGCAGGTTGTTACAGTCGTTGTCCACGTAGATCTTGCCGAACACCATGGCCCGGTCAGACAGCACGCCTTCATTACGCACCTGGACTTTCGCTTCACCCTGGTTGGAGAAATAGGTGAATCCGGAAGCAGTATTTGCCTGGGCGGTGGCCCGGTTGATGCCATCACTGTCCACCGCACCGGCGGAAAGACGCAGACCGTAATGCAGCGTGACGGTACTGCCCGGCTGCAACGGCAAAGGCTGCGGACCGCTGGCGGTCTGCTGCTGGATCACAAAGGTCAACTGGTTACCGCCATTGTTGGTGGGATCCGGAATCTCGATACGCTGATCGTTGATCTCCAGCCAGGCACTGTCCTCGATATACCGGAACCCGTAAGGCAGCCGGTCCACGATACGCGCAGCGAATAGCTCCGCGTCATGATTGCTGGTCAGGTCAATCCGGTAAGCCAGGACATCACCCACCGCCGCTCGCTCCGCTTCGACCTGCTTGTCCAGCACCAGCACGCCTGCGGTGGTTGCCGTGGAGGGGTCCAGGGGAATATCCACAAACACATCGGCCAGGCCCAGCAGGAAGGCACCCGGGTTGTTCACAGCAGCCATGCGCGCCGCTGCGCGCCCCACCGGGGCCACATCCGGATCATAGCCCCCCAACCCATAGGAGCTTTGCGAGATATTGCTGAAAAAGACTTTGGCCGCTGCGGGGGATACGGCAGAGGGGAAGGAATACCCCTCCGGGGGAACCACATCCAGATAATAGCAGTGGCCAGGGGTCGCCAGAGGAAACTGGTAACGGCCCGGTTGCTGGGTATTATCCGCCGCCGTCGCGTTGGTGTTTTCCGTTGGCAGCACGTCCCCGGTAAAGGGATGCAAGGCACGCTCATAGCCGCTTTCCGGCAAGGCCGCACAACTGGCCAGCCCGGTATCCGCCAACGGCTGACGGGACTGGTACAGGGTCACCACCGCATCCGGCAAGGGGCGGCCGTTACTGGAGTCATACACGGTGCCCGCCGGGTCCACAGCGGCCAGAGCCGTGACGGTCTGGACATTCACCACGCTGCCATCCGGACCAAAGGTGGGCACCGAGAAGGTGGCCGTGATGCGATCCTCGGCGCCGGTTTGCAGCACACAGCCCAGGCCCAGTACCTCATTGAGCGTGGTGCTGCCGGAGTACTGGGCCAGACTGTTCTCGTTGGCCGTTGCCGGGCACAGCCCACCGGCCCCGGACCGGGATTCATTAAGGGAGAACGGGTATACACTGCGGAAAACCCCGGTATTCACGCCGGTTTCCCGCACCGCCATCACCAGGGAGTCGCCGGTGAGACGGGAGTTCAGTGACACCTGCAACAACCGCTCACCGCCGGGGGTGGTCTGCACAAAATCCCGGTCCGCCAGCACCTGATTCAACTGGGATGCCGTCACCCGCAGGTAGACGCCGTCCAGCAGGATACGCTGACTCGCCTCGGGCAACAGGGGATAGATGGCCGCATCGACAAAATCATTGTCATTGCCATGCTCCGGCGCCCGGTTCTGCTGGAAAACCGCATTGGAGGGCCGCTGGAAAGTAATACCCGGAGACAAGGTCGCCGCCACCCGGTGACAGACGCGGTTACTTTCCACATCGGCCAGGCCATCGCCGTCCAGGTCCACGCTGGCCCGGTTGAACAGCAAAGTGCCCTGGGTCAGGCCACTGTTAATCAACACCTCAAAGGAGAACCCGCCGGTCTGGTTATTCTGAATCTGGTCGGCAGGGATGAGCAGACCGACCCGATCCACCGTTCCATTTCCGGTCCAGTCAGCGTAACGCTGCCAGACATCCGCCGAGTCGCCAGCAAGATGCACCACAGGCAACGCCTGCAAGGGGGCAATATCCGCCATCGAGGCCGCCAGCAAGGTCACGTTGCCTGGCAAGGCATCTTCCACCAGAACGCCCTGCTCCGCTTGCCCCCCCACTTGCAAGGTGCGCTCCACGGGGACGCTGTTGCCCACGTTGGTGACCGAAACCTGGTAGTCGATGATGGCCCCTTCCTGCTGCGGCACGTCACAACTCAGGCTCGAGGATTTGCTCAGCACCAGGGAGGCACCATCAGCAATCACCACCCGGTCCAGCACCGCATCCGTGAGGGTCCCGTTCAGCTGGGACTGGGCGTCCAGGGACAGACGAATTTCATCACCACTGACCAGCGAGGCGGGAACCGTGCCGCTGATGACCAGATTGACTGTCACCCCGGGAAGCACCGAGGGCAATTCCGTCACCGCCGGCTCGCCCGGGTCGGCAACACCATTGCCATTGCTGTCCAGATAAATCGTCAGCCCTTGCAGGTCACCCGCATCGCCGCCCAGATTGGTCAGCGACAGGGAATAACCGTCAGTCACATTACCGGTATTGGTCAGGGTATGGTCGATGCTGATGGACTGCCCCGGCGACGCGGCCCGGGTCTTGTCTTGATCCAGTTCAAACGCGGGACTTTCCGCCACCATGACCCGGGAAATATTGGAACGCACGACCACAACCCGCCCTTCCAGCGGGTCGAAATAACGCATTTCCGCCTGATTCAACAACGCGGTGCCCGGCGCCGTGGCAGCATGCAGCAGCACGCTGGTCATGACCAGCATGCTGATAACAGCAATGCGAATGGCGGCAAGCAGTTTCATTGAGCGTTCTGTACCCGTTGTTTTTATGCCTCAGGGGCTTTTCCAGACCCGGCGCACCGGCCCTGGAAAAGCCCTCCCCCGAAGGGGAGGGCAATGCCTGGGGGAGCGTTAGTTCACTTCGACACAGAACTGGGCGGTGGCACTGTTACCCGGCACCAGAGTACCGATTGCCCATTCCACCACCGGCAAACTCGAGGTATCCGCAGGCGCGGTACCACCAGAGGCAATAACCGCCTCGTTCGCCACCAAATTGGAGGTAAACTCGGTTTGCTCATCGGTGATCACCACCTCATTGGCAGGGGTCGCCCCTTCGTTGGTGGCGGTCAGCTGCCACACCACACACTCGCCAGGTGCAACCGGATTGGATTGCACCGCCGCGAAACCGGCGTCATCGATAGCGGGCCAGGTACCCCCCGCACAATCACAGGCCGTATCAATCGCCGCCTGCTTGTCCAGACGCACCTGGCCGATCACCACTTCGGTGGTGTCGGTACCAGTATCAGACACATTGGCGTTGCCGGCGGTCAGGGTATAGGTGTCCACCGTGCCGGCAGGCGCATTGGACGGCGCAAAGACGGTGACTTGCACATCCAGACGCTGGCCGGGTTCGAGGGTAACTACCGTGTCAGCACCACTGTTATCCACTTCCACGGTGATGAATTCACCGTTGGGCTTGCGCAGGGATACCGGTCCGGTGGCCAGGTTTGACAGCTCAACCCACCCCGTACCGTTCACAAACAGCTGGGTATTACTGCTCCAGCCATCGCCGGCCAGGGAGTTCTCGCCGGTGATTGCAAGGTCTTCCGTAGTGTTACCGCTATTGGCAATCACATGGTTGTAGTCAATGTTCCCGCCCGGCTGTACTTGGCCGGAACCATCCGGAGTTACCGACACATTGCGGTTGGCAATCACGTCTACCGCATCCAGTTTCTGGTCGCTGATGGAGCCATCAGGTGTGGCCACGGTAAAGCGCACCGGGTAATCACCGTCGCTGTCGCCGTTGGCATCCACCCCGTTCAGGCCGGAACTGGTAACGGTGCCGGTAAAGTTAGACAAGGCCTCGGATACCGTCGCAGAGACCTGTACTTCCGCCTCATAATGGTAAACCGCGCCAGCAGGCAGGTTCGGCGTAGCGGTGACCACGTTGTCTTCATTGGCAGTGTTATCCACGATGCCATCGGCTGGGCCGCCCGACCCGTCATCGGTATCGATACCGACTTCACGGAAGACCACCGACCAACCTTCCGGCAGGTTGGCACCCAGGGTGAAGGACTGCGGGTTGCCAGAGTTGTTGGCAACGAACAGCGGGAAAGTAGCAACGCCACCGACAGCAACGCTTCTGAAATCGGTCGGCGCCGCCGCATTGAACGCATCCGCGTCCGTGTTGCCATCGATAAGATCGGCGGAGTGGCTATTCGCCAGATCCACTGCCGGGGCGATAATCTCGTTCAGCACTTCCAGCTTGTCATCGCTGATAGTGTTATCACCGAACGACGTTGCCAACATGGTAGCGACAAAAGGTCCTTGGGGACTCAAACCGGCCGGTAATTTCGCCCGCACGGTGATACGACGCACAGCGCCGGATGCGAGAGTGCCGGTATCCGGCACCCCATTGCCGTTGGTATCGGTCAACTGGGTATTGTTTGTTTCGTTCCAGAAAGTGAATAGGGTACCCGCAGGGAACGCCTGAGCGCCTGGCGGAACAACACCAATACCATTAATGTCGTCATAACTTTCACCAGCGTCATTATCGATGGTCAGATCAAACACATCGCTGCCGTTACCGTTGTTGGCAACGATATTGGCAAACGCCACCGTAGCGCCGGAGCTGGCTTGATTCTGCAGAGCAACGTCGTTCAGCCCATCGTCATCGTCCCCATCACCAGTATCCGTCGTCCACGGCATAGATCGGTTGAATGGTCGTGGTAGTCGTGTTGGACGTGGACGGGTCATCCGTATTGCCGTCGCCATCCAGATCGCCCTCGGCGGCAAAGGTATTACGGATCGTGGTGCCTGAAGGTAGGGTCCCGCTGAAGGAGACTTTATAGACAACGGTTACCGTGGTATTCACCCCCATCAGGGCATCACGGAAGTTAATCCCTTTGACGGTTTCGCCGGTAGCACCGTTACCATTCAGATCTTCGCCCGGCGGTTCAGTCACGTCTGCCAGATCGCCATCACCTGGGTTGGAATATCCGTGCGGCAGGTTCGCCAGGTCTCCCGTGCTGTTCAGCCACTGGTCACCGCTAGAAGCAAGCAGACCGTTCACGGAAACGATTTCCGCGAAGGTGGCATTGGCAGGAATCGGGTCGAAGATGTCCACATTTTCCGCCGCCCGGCCACCGTTGTTCTTCACTTGCAGGGTGTAAGTGATGGTGTTGCCAGTGACGACCGCGCTTTTGCTGAGCTGCAACACGGCATCGGTGGTCACCGTTACCCTGTCGTTGTTGGTGCCTTCCAGGGTGTCCCGACCGTTCGCCGACGTCAGGTCGTCCACAACGCCATTTGGGGTCTCTGCCGTCAAGGTGGCATTGATTTCATCACCGGCCACTTTGGACGCAGGCACCGGAACGGCGACGATCAGCTCGACGCTTTCATCCGCATTCAGGGTGACAGAGGTAACAGGACTCTCACCGGCATCGGGAACACCATTGCCGTTTTCATCCCGATAAACCGTATAGCTGTCGGCAGGCGTGTCATCATCAACGGCACCCAGGGTATAGGTGTCCTGCGCGTTACCCGTGTTTTTCAGGGTATGCGGGAAGTAAACGGTTTCACCCGGCGCACCGAATTTCTCCCCATCCTCTTCGAGGGTAGCGAAATAGACTTCCGCTACGGTTACCGTGGATTCATTGGACTGGGCCGAATAGCTGTTGCCGATGGCGTCCTCATAGGTCACTGTCGCCCGGTTGTTAATGTCGGTCCCGGCAGGTGTCAGAGCCAGTGTTTGCCCGGCGGCAAGCACCAACCCCAACCCCATGACCGAGGCGGACACACGCGCAGACAACAGGCCCCTTTGAAAGGCGAGTTTCATGGCTGTTTCCTTTAATTGGAGTTTAAGTTTCGGACTACTTCTGATCTGAAAGCCTTGCCAGAGCGACCCTCCACACGCGGTGTGAGCCACTCCCCCAGTGCGACATACAAGTCGCTCGCACAAGACTTCCCGGGCCCGGGTGGGCCCTGATCATGTTCCTCCGGTTACTGCACCTTTACCCGGTACCGGTATTCCAGTACCTGGCCTGGCTGGATTCCGCTTTGCGGAACCCAGCGCAGCTGGGTGTAGTCACTCGGAGGAACAATGACGTTCTGTGTCTGGCCATCAGGGCCAGTGATTGAGCGCGTAACCGGCTCCGCCTCAAAACTGCTGCCATCATCGATGCTGACAGTAAATACTGCCTCCACATCGGTGTCGGCCGAGTTGGCGAGGTAAGCGGTATTGGCGGGAATCGGCCCGGTGATTTCCAGGCCGGAAAGCGGTTGTTCCGACTGGTTGGTATAGATCAGTCGGTATTCGATCACATCACCGGGAGACGCTTCCTCAGTGACGGTCATTACTTCCTGGCCATCCTTTTCAGCCACCAGGTAGGTTTCCATTTGGCTGGTCAGTGGGCCATCCGCCCACAAGGTGGTTGCCCAGCACAGCAAAGCCCCAAGAATAAAGCGGTTCATCTGGCGATCCCCTATGATCTTGGCAGGCTTTTCTTTTCTGGTCCCAACACCAGTTAACAAGGCATCCTGCCGGATTCGGTACGCGAAAATTGTTTTTCGGCTTGTTTCATCACGTCAAAACTGTGACTCAGGTCGAATTTTGCACGTTTTTTGTGTTGTTTTCATGTGAAGATTGTAAAAAACAAGGTAGGGAATTTACATTTTGAGCACGATTCAGGAAAAAGCTAAGTAAAAACAATGAGATCGCCAGCAATCACAACATCGTAGAGGCCAAAAAAAACCCGCCGAAGCGGGTTTTTTTCAGGCTTTTTAAGTGTTTACTGCCCCTGAGAGCCTTTCAGGTAGCGGAAAAACTCGCCATCCGGCTCCAGGATCAGCACATCTTCCTTGTCCTTGAAGCTCTCCTTGTAGGCCTGGAGGCTGCGGTAGAACCGGAAGAATTCCTTATCCTGATTATAGGCCTTGGCGTAGGTCGCCGCGGCCTTGGCATCCCCCTCACCACGGATGGCCTGGGCTTTGCGGTAGGCCTCGGCCAGAATCTCGCTGCGCTGGCGATCCGCGCCGGCACGGATTTTCTCTGCCTCTTCCCGGCCCTGGGACCGATGCGCCGCCGCATCACGCTGACGCTCTGCGCGCATGCGATCAAACACCCGGCCACGAACCTGGTCCGGCCAGTCCACTTGCTTCACGCGAATATCCACCACTTCGATACCCAGATCTTCCAGGGTGGATTCGTTCACTTTCTCACGAACCTGATCCATCAGGGCTTCACGTTGGTCGTTGGCCATTTTCAGGTTGTCGCCGGCCGGCTTATCGGCACCGCTTTCACCTTCCGCCTCACGAATGATGGACTCATCCAGCTGGTCGCGGGGTACCTCGGTCATTTCACCGGTCACTGGATCCCGCAGCACCGCCTTATCGCCTTCAAGCTTTTCCACATTGCTTTCACCGGCAACCACCTGGAATACCGTCCGCGAGGCAAACTCGTTCCGCAGGGCCTCATTCACACGCGGGTCCAGGAGCTGGCGGGCACGCCCTTCCATGACCTGGGCATTGGAAGAACCGCCCCCCACACTGACGATGTAGCGTTGCACGTTGTTGACCCGCCATACCACGAAGGCATCCACGTTGAGCAGCTTTTTCTCGGCGGTCAGGAAAGACTGGGTGGGCACGTCATACACCAGGGCACGACCATCTACCCGGACCACTTCTTCCACCAACGGCCATTTGAAGTAAATGCCCGGCTCCACATCAGCCTTGTCGATCCGACTGAACTGTTTGAGCACCGCTTTTTCGGCCTGGTTCACAATAAAGAAGGAATCCAGCGCCAGCAGGGCCAGAACCCCGAAAGCCAGCAGCGCCAACCATCCACGATTATTCATTAGCGCAACTCCCGATTTGGTGTGCTGTAGAGGCTGCGAGAAGCCTCGCGACCACTGCCGCCATCATCCGCGCCTGCGGATGAGCCAGTGCTCTGGCTGGCGCCGCTCTGCTCCAGCACCTGGGTCTTGGCATTGCGGCCCTTGACCAGCTGCTCCAGTGGCAGGTAGATCAGGCTGTTGCCTTTCTCCACATCCACCAGCACCTTGCTGGTAGCACTGTAAACACCGGTCATGGTTTCCAGATAGAGACGCTCGCGGGTCACATCCGGAGCCTTGCGGTATTCCGTCAACAGGTCGGTAAATCGCTCCGCATCACCCTCGGCGCTGTCGATAAGACGGTTCCGGTAAGCTTCCGCTTCCTCCTCCAGGCGCTTGGCTTCACCCCGAGCCTGGGGGATCACCGCGTTACGGTAGGCTTCAGCTTCTTTCTTGAAACGGTCTTCGTCTTCCTTGGCCCGGGACACATCATCAAAGGCATCACGCACCTCATCCGGTGCCTGGGTGCGATCCAGCACCACCTGTTTAAGTACCAGGCCCGTGTCATAACGGTTCAGGTATTCATCCAGACGCTCGCGGACCCGTACCCGGATCGCCTCCCGGTTATCCTTGAGCACATCATCCATGGTGGAGGAGCCCACCACATGACGCAGGGCGGAACTGGTCGCGTGTTCCAGGATGGTTTCCGGTCGGGCGACTTTCAGCAGGAACGGGATCGGATCCAGCACCTGGTACTGCACCTGCAAGGTCACGCTGACGATGTTGGTATCACGGGTCAGCATGGCTTCGGTAATTTCGAAGCGGCGATTCTGCTCCACGTCCACTTTCTGGTACTGCTCGATGATCGGAGCGCGCCAGCGCAGACCCGGATCCACGGTGCGATTGTATTCACCGAAACGCAGCACCACGGCCCGCTCCCGTTGATCCACCTGGAAAAAGCCGACCAGGCCATACACTACGGCAGCGATCACGGCAGCGATAATCAGCATCGGCCAGGGAGACCCACCGCCACTGCCGGCGCCACCACCGGGCTTGCCGCCCTTGCCACCGAATACACTGTTGATCTTGTCTTTCAGGTTTTTCAGGGCTTCATCCAGATCCGGCGGTCCCTGGTCACCGCCTCCACCCCAAGGGTCCTTCGGCTTGTTGCCGCCGGGTTCATTCCACGCCATGTAGGTCTCCAATCGGTCCGGGCCCTGGGCCCACCGGATTATTGATGGCTCGCATCGTGCGAGCGTTGTGAATTGTAGGAAGGGGCATCCTCCCCTGCAACCGCAGGGGCCGGCACCACCAGCTCATCTTCTGTTAGTCCCTGCTCACGCAACAGACGTTCAAAATGCACCCGGTTCACATTGATGCGCAGCAGCATGCTGCCATCCAGGGCCGCCTGCTCTTCCAGCACTTCGCCGGCTTCATGCAGGCGGGCGCGCAAACGCCCTGCGGTTGCCGGGAGACGCACCCAACAGTCCACCCAGCCTGCGGCCAATCGCTCTGCAATGGCCTGGAACAGCAGATCAAAGCCGTCGCCAGTCTGGGCGGAAATCCATACACGCCAGGGGAGCCCATGCTCATCCCGGTCGATCTTCGGCGGATGCCCCAGGTTATCCACCTTGTTGTAGACATGCAGCACGGGCAGTTTATCGCCGCCGATTTCTTCCAATACCTCATTCACCGCCGCCACGTTACTGTCGCGCTCCTCGGCACTGCAATCTGTCACATGCAACAGCAAGGTGGCGTTAACGGTTTCTTCCAGCGTGGCGCGAAACGCCTGCACCAAACGGTGGGGCAAGTGACGGATAAAGCCCACCGTGTCCGCCAGAATGGCGGGGCCCACACCCGGCACCTTCACCTTGCGCAAGGTCGGATCCAGAGTGGCGAACAGTTGGTCGGCCACGTAGACATCACCGGTGGTAATGGCATTGAAGAGGGTCGATTTACCGGCGTTCGTGTAGCCCACCAGGGAAATCAGTGGCGTCTCGGAGCGCTGCCGGGCCCGCCGCCCCTGAGCCCGCTGTTTACGGACCTTCTCCAGGCGCGATTCAATGGCACGGATACGATCGCGCAGCAGCCGTCGGTCGGTTTCCAGCTGGGTTTCCCCGGGGCCGCGCAGACCAATGCCCCCCTTCTGCCGCTCCAGGTGAGTCCAGCCTCTCACCAGCCGGGACGACAAGTGGCGTAACTGGGCGAGCTCTACCTGCAGCCGGCCTTCATGGGTACGAGCGCGCTGGGCAAAGATATCCAGGATCAGGCCGGTGCGATCCAGCACCCGGCATTTGACTACCCGTTCCAGGTTGCGCTCCTGGGCAGGACTCAAGGCATGATTGAACAGCACCACATCCGCTTTGATCTCGCTGACCAATGCGGCCAGCTCGTCGCTCTTGCCGGTGCCGATGAACAGGGCCGGATCGGGTCGATCGCGCTTGCCGGTGAGCTCCGCCGCCGGCTCCACGCCGCTGGAGGTAACCAGATGGTAGAACTCATCCAGGTCTTCGCGCCCCATGGCGTCAGGAAGGTCCAAATGCACCAGAACGGCACGTTCACCGGCGCCGGTTCGGGTTTGCTCTGTGCGATCAAATAGGTCCATAAAGAACTGACATGGGGGATGAGACCGCCAGTTTAAACCAGTCAGAGCAAGAAGACAGGGAAACCGGCGGGAAAAGTATCGATCAGGCACCGATAGAGGCCTGAACGCAAAGAGCCACCCGAAGGTGGCTCTTTACTGGGGCTGTGGCAACGATTACTGGTTGCCGAAACCCTCATCGGCAACAGGCGCGCCCGGGGCACCGGCACCGGTGGAGGTCATCGCCGGGTTGCCGCCACCGCGAGGGTTGCGAGCAGGCACGACGGTGGAAATCGCATGTTTGTATACCATCTGGCTGACTGCATTTTTCAGCAGCACGACATATTGGTCAAAAGACTCAATCTGCCCCTGCAGCTTTATTCCATTCACCAGAAAGATAGAAACCGGAATACGCTCTTTACGAAGCGCGTTGAGAAAAGGGTCTTGTAGCGAGTGCCCCTTTGACATGGCAAGTCTCCTTGAAATAACAGTAAAAAGTAGTGCCCAACACTTCGGGCAATCAGCGCTGTAACACAGTGAAACCGTCCCATGCGGTCACTGCCTTCACCCGATGCGCTATCGGGCAAATTTTTTGTCAACAACCCAGCAAATTGGTTCCAGGTCCCGACCCAACACATTCTGCGCCGTGTGTCTCAAATCACCGCAAAATGGCCCAAAATCCATATTCGGGACATTATAAACCAAAAAGTCCAGAAACAGGGCTAACTAAACACAGATTTACAGATCTTCGCAAGCCGCTCAATTAGCCGCTGTCGTTGTGACGGATCGTTACTGTCCACGCTGTCCAGATAGGGCCATTTTCGCAGCCAGGTGAACTGTCGCTTGGCCAGTTGCCGGGTGGCCACAATCCCCTTCTCTACCATAGTGTCGTAATCATGCTGGCCATCCAGGTAGTCCCACACCTGCCGGTAGCCCACCGCTTTCATGGCTGGCAGATCCCGGTGCACTCCGGGCCGCTGACGCAGTGCCTGCACTTCCTCCACCAGACCCTGTTCCAGCATCTGCAGGAAACGCTGCGCGATCATGTCATGCAGCCAGGCACGGTCCGGGGGTAACAGGGCCGCACTGTACACCGGCCAGGGCAAGGCGCTGAACTCACTCAAACCATCCCGGTTCTGTGTGACAGTTGTATGATGCTCTTCGTGGAAGGCTGAGAGGGGCCGACCGGTGACCCGATACACTTCCAGGGCCCGTTGCAAACGCTGACGGTCCGTGGGCTTGAGCCGCTCGGCACTGACCGGGTCCACTTGCGCCAGGGCCCCGTGCACTGCCGCCCAGCCTTGCGCCTCGGCCAGGTCAGCAATCTCGGCGCGCACCGCCGGATCCGCCTCGGGCAGGGGCGCCAGCCCCTCCACCAGTGCCTTGAAATACAGAATGGTGCCGCCCACCAGTAGGGGCAGTCTGCCCCTGGCATGAATCGCTTCGATTTCCCGCAGGGCATCGGCGCGGAAATCCGCCGCCGAGTAAGGCGCATCCAGCTCACGGAACCCCATCAGCCGGTGCGGCGCCGCCGCCAGCTCCTCGTCGCTGGGCCGGGCCGCTCCGATGTCCAGGCCCCGATAGACCAGCGCGGAATCCACATTGATGATTTCGATGGGCAGGGTTTGTGCCGCCTCAATGGCCAACGCGGTCTTGCCGGAACAGGTGGGCCCCATCAGCAGCAGCACCGGCAGCCTCTGATCGGCCTGGCTCTCAGCGGACGATACCGGGCTTTCAGGCGCCATTTACTGTCCCCGCATGAACAAGCGGTCCAGATCCTTCAGGCTCATCTGGGTCCAGGTGGGACGGCCATGGTTACACTGGCCGGAGCGCTCGGTGGCTTCCATGTCCCGCAGCAGGGCGTTCATTTCCGGGAGGGTCAGGCGACGATTGGCGCGCACACTGCCGTGGCAGGCCATGGTGGAGAGCAACTCATCCAGCTTTTGTTCGATCCGCTCACTGCTGCCCTGGGCCAGCAGGTCGGAAAGCACATCCCGGACCATCGCCTCGCTGTCACTGTCTCGCAGCATGGCAGGCACTTCACGCACCACCAGGGTCTCCGGCCCGGCACGATCCACCATAAACCCCAGCCGGGAAAACACCTCCGGCTGTTGCTCGGCAAAATCCGCCTCCCGGGAAGACACCGCCAGCGACACCGGCACCAGCAGCGGCTGGCTGCGTACCTTGTCCTCGGACCAGCTCTGTTTCAGCCGTTCGTAGGTAATGCGCTCGTGGGCGGCGTGCATATCCACCACCACCAGCCCCTGCTGGTTCTCGGCGAGAATGAAGATGCCATGCAACTGCGCCACCGCATACCCCAGTGGTGGCACGGTTTCCTGGTCGGATGCCGGCGGCATCACCGGATTTTCCGCCACCTGGGGCCGCACCAGGGCGCCGTAGGCATCCGCCTGCCGCAGGCCCTGACCGTAGCTGAAATCCTTTCCCGTCGGTGGTGCATAGGAGGGACGCCCCGCCGGGGCCGACAGGGACATGCTGGCCTGGCTGGGCTCCATGGCCGGCATCACCGCCTCCCCCTCGTCCACCATCGTGGCCGCTGGCGACTGCCCCGGGCGCACCTCCGCAATGGCACGATGCAAAGAGCTGTAAAGGAAGCCGTGAACCATGCGCTGCTCACGGAAGCGCACTTCGTGTTTGGTGGGATGCACGTTCACATCCACCTGGGCCGGGTCCAGCTCCAGAAACAACACATAGGCGGGGTGACGCCCATGATAGAGCACATCCGCATAGGCCTGACGGACCGCATGGCTGACCACCTTGTCGCGAATCACCCGGCCATTCACGTAGAAATACTGCAGGTCTGCCTGGGAACGGGAGAACGTGGGCAGCCCCATCCAGCCGTGCAGGCGGATACCGTCGCGCTCCACATCCACCGGTATGGCCTGCTCCATGAACCCCTTGCCGCACAGCTTCGCCACCCGCGCGGCGCGCAGTGTGTCATCCAGACCCGCGGGTAACTGATGAATCACCTTCTGATTGTGGGTAAGACGGAAGGCGGTATTGAACTCGCTCAGGGCGATGCGGCGGAACACCTCTTCCAGGTGGTTGAACTCTGTCTTTTCGGTGCGCAGAAACCGCCGTCGAGCCGGGGTATTGAAGAACAGATCACGCATGGTCACGGTGGTGCCACGGGGGTGCCCGGCGGGCGTCACGGTCGGCGCCATATCGCGCCCTTCCACCTGCACCTGCCAGCCTTCCGCTTCACCTTCCACATTGCTGGCCAGGGTCAGCCGGGATACCGAACTGATCGCAGCCAGCGCCTCACCACGAAACCCCAGGGTGCCGATGGCTTCCAGATCATCCAGCCCGCGAATCTTGCTGGTGGCATGGCGTGACAGGGCCAAAGGCAGATCATCACGATCAATACCGCTGCCATTATCGCGCACCCGCACCAGTTTTACGCCGCCCTGTTCCACATCCACGCTGATGGATTCCGACCCGGCATCCAGGGCATTTTCCAGCAACTCTTTCAATACCGAGGCCGGGCGTTCCACCACCTCACCGGCGGCGATCTGGTTGGCAAGGCGGGAATCAAGCAGTTGAATCTTTGTCACGGGCGTCTCTGTTGATGGGGTTCAGGTAACGATACGGGTTATGCAGAAGCGATCTGACAGGCCAGTGGCGAGAAAAGAGTGACGAGGAGCGAAAGTCAAAACCGGTTTTGCTTTTCGCAACGCGTTACTCGCAACCTGTGTCCAATATTGCCCCCACACAACGCTGCACTTCTGGCCATTCACGAACCGGGAATTTTCAGCACCTGCCCGACCACAATGCGATCGCCACTCAAGGCATTGGCATTGCGGATCGCCTGTTCGGACACACTGTACTGACGGGCAATTTCCGACAGTGTATCACCAGGCTGAATGCGGTATTGCTCACCATGTTCACGCCGCTGGGCCGCATACCAGCTATGCGGTGCGGGATGGTTACGGAAATAGGCATCTACCCCGTTAACGATGGAGCGGGCCAGTTTATCCTGGTGAGCGGAAGAGCGCAGATTTCGCTCTTCTGTCGGATTGGAAATGAAACCGGTCTCCACCAGGATCGATACCATCTCCGGCTCCTTGAGCACCGCAAACCCGGCTTGCTCTACCCGGTCACGGTTGCCATGTAACTTGGTCACCTTGCCCATTTCCAAAAGCACTTGCCGCCCCAGATAAAGGCTGCCCGCCATGGAGCCGTTCATGCGCAGATCCGCCAATACGCTGAGCAAGGAACTGTCGTCTTTCTCTTCCTCGTAGACCCCGGCCACCCGGTCGGATTCGTTGGCAATCTTGGCAAGATAGCGTGCCCGGGCACTGGTGGCGCCGCTGCTGGAAAGAGCGAACACGGAAGCACCGTTGGCGCGAGCATCCGTAAAGGCATCCGCGTGGATGGAAATAAACACATCCGCACCATGATCCTCCCGGGCGATGCGGCGACGCTCGGCGAGGGGCACATAGTAATCACCGTCACGCACCATCACCGCCCGCATGCCAGCCTGATCATTGACCCGCTTCTCCACCTTCCTGGCAATCTGCAGCACCAGGGTTTTCTCATAAACGCCGCTGGGACCACGGGCTCCGGGATCTTCGCCACCATGGCCGGCATCAATAGCCACCACCATCAAACGGGGCTCGCTGGGGGCCTCCTTTTTCTTTTCCGGTTCCGGGCTGGTCTTGGCAGGGCTCTGCAGTTCGCTGTCAAACAGGTCCACCACCAGACGCCAGCCATGGGGCTCAATGGGTTTGAGCAGGTTGGTGCGGGTACGCACACCGTCTTTCATGTCAAAGACCACACGGGTCTTGTCACTGTGCTTGCCCACACGAATGTTGGCGATGGGGCTGCTGGCGTAGTCCAGGGTGTTGACGTCGAACCCCAGGCTGGCATCCAGCAGATCCAGCACGATGCGATCCGGGTTAGCCAGCTTGTCGAGTTTGTGATCCACCGGCGCGGGCAGATCGAAAACGATACGGGTGTGATCCGGCGCCCGGTGCAGACGCACGGAATCAATGCTGGTTTCGGCAAATGCCAGGCCCGCCCAGAAGCCACTGACCAGAAGGACGAACAGTGCCGTCAGTTTGTTGTTATTGTCACGATGCATCATAGGCCCAATCCAGGGTCGCCTTTCTTCCATGGCCGTTAACGGCCAGTGTAATGGTCAAATCCGGCGAAGGCACCACCCCGGCGCCCCGCTCCGGCCACTCCAGCAAGCACAGGCTGTCGGGGGAGAAATAATCACGCACACCGATCATTTCCAGCTCTTCCGGATCAGCCAGACGATACAGGTCGAAGTGATAGATATGGACGCCGCCAAGCTCGTAGGGTTCCACAATCGTATAAGTGGGGCTTTTTACTGCACCCTCATGCCCCAGGCCGCGCAGCATTCCCCGCACCAGGGTCGTCTTGCCGGCACCCAGATCCCCCTGCAGATAGACGCAGCCACCTGCAGCAAGACGCTGTGCCAGACTGGCACCCAGTGCCAGAGTGGCCGCTTCATCGGGCAGGTCCACATGCTCAACAGTCATCGACGCTCTCGTCATTCAGCCAGACAGGTTTCATTCAACTCGGTTCGCAAATACGGCAACAGGTCCGTAGCCACCATCCCTCTGGGGCCTCGCCGGGCAGCACAGGCATCGGCAGCGCGGGCGTGAATCATGGCTCCCAGCCGCGCCGCATCATAGCTTGTCAGACCCTGACCACGTAAGGCGGCGATCACGCCGGTGAGCACATCGCCCATGCCTCCGGAGGCCATTCCCGGATTGCCCTCACGAATCAGGGCGCGCCCCTGCTGGCCCAGGTGGTCCTCTCCCTGAATGACAGTGCCCAGGCCTTTCAGTAATACCGTGCCGCCATAGCGGGCCGCCAGACTCTCCAGGGCGGCAAAGCGATCCCGTTGAATCTCCGCTGCGGACACCCCAAGCAGGCGACCGGCTTCTCCCGGGTGGGGCGTCAGCACCCAATCTCCGTGGCCGATACGATCATCGGCGGCCATCAGGGACAGGGCATCCGCATCCACTATCAGCGGTTTACCACTCTCCAGGGCCAGAGCGAGTAGCGCCTGCCCCCAGTCACTGCGGCCCAGGCCCGGCCCAATGGCAATCACCGTGGCCGCTTCAAGCAGGGGCTGCGCCTCGCGGGCGTTTTCTATGCCGCGGACCATGATCTCCGGTTGCCGTATCAGCGCCACTGCCACATGCTCCGGGCGGGTAATCAGGCTCACCTTGCCGGCCCCGCAGCGGGCAGCGGCCTGGGCACTCATTACCGGGGCGCCGGCAAAGCCATGGTCGCCGCCGATAACCAGCACATGGCCATAATGACCCTTGTGACCATCGGCCCGTCTCGGCGGCAGCAAGGCAGCCAGGTCCGCGGGCTCCGGCACCCGGCAATTCGCAGGCACCCGGGAATAGACATCCCGATCAACCTGCAGATCAAAAAAGTACAATTCACCGCTGTACACCGGACCCTCACCGGTGAGCAGGCCGCGCTTGAGGCCGATAAAGGTACAGGTCAGATCCGCCGCCAGCACCGCCCCCAGTGGCACGCCGGTGTCGGCCCCCAGGCCAGAGGGAATATCCAGCGCCATTCGCGGTACCGGCAAGGCATTCAGTGCGGTCAGCAAGGCTGCCATTTCATCGCGCAGCGCACCGCTCAGCCCGGTGCCCAACAACCCGTCCACCAGGACATCCGCTCCCTCCGGCAGGCTGTCCAGGGTCAGCGGGGTCATGGGAATGCCGGCATCCCGGCAACGGTCAGCCATGGTCAGGGCATCCCCCTTGAGCGTGTCCGGCGGCGTGGTGAAATGTATCTGTGGCGCCAACCCGGCGGCATGGGCCAGCCGCGCCACCACATAACCGTCACCCCCGTTATTGCCACCGCCACACAGCACCGCGATACGCCGGGCTTCCGGCCAACGCTCACACAACGTATCGAAAGCCGCCTGCCCGGCTCGGGCCATCAGTTCAGCCCCCGGGGTACCGGCAGCAATCGCCAGCCGGTCCAGTTCTCGGGTCTGGGCTGCGGTATAGAGAGCCTTCGGCAGTGTCGTCATGTTACGCTTTGCTCCTCATTTCCCGGCATTATATCCCTTCAAACCATGGACCTGCAGGCACTGAAAGAAAAGATCCAGCTCTGGGGCCGGGAGCTCGGCTTCCAGCAAATCGGCATTGCCGACACGGATCTGCATGCTGCGGAAAGCGACCTGAAGGCCTGGCTGGAAAAAGGCTACCAGGGCCAGATGAACTGGATGGCCGCCCACGGCAACAAACGTTACCACCCGGAGGCACTGGAGCCCGGCACACTGCGGGTGATTTCCGCACGGATGGATTATCTGCCGCCGGATACCCAACCGGTAAAAATCCTGCAGCAAAAAGACAAGGCCTACGTATCCCGCTACGCCCTGGGCCGCGACTATCACAAGCTGATTCGCAAGCGCCTGGCCACCCTGGCCGCCCGAATTCGCCAGGAGGTGGCCGACAGCCAGCTGGCCCGCGCCTTTGTGGACAGCGCTCCGGTGATGGAGAAACCCCTGGCCGCCAAGGCGGGGCTGGGCTGGCAGGGCAAGCACACTCTGGTGCTGAATCGCGAGGCGGGAAGCTGGTTCTTTCTTGGCGAAATCTATACGGATATTCCGCTGCCGGTGGACCTGCCCGGCGAAGACCATTGTGGCAAGTGTCGGGCCTGCATCACCGTCTGCCCCACGGACGCTATTGTCGCCCCCTATGAACTGGATGCCCAGCGCTGTATTTCCTACCTGACCATCGAGCATGAAGGCAGCATCCCCGAAGACCTGCGCGAAGGCATCGGCAACCGCATTTTTGGTTGCGACGACTGCCAGCTCATGTGCCCGTGGAACCGCTTCGCCCAGCATACCGGGGAAGGGGATTTTCATCCCCGTCACGGTCTCGACGACAGCGATCTGGTGACCCTGTTTTCCTGGAGCGAGGAAGAATTTCTGGAGCGCACCGCAGGCAGCGCCATTCGTCGGGCCGGATACACCAAATGGCTGCGGAATATCGCCGTGGCACTGGGCAATGCACCGGGATCAGATGACGTCATCGACGCCCTCAAGGCACGGCAGGATTACCCGGATGAGACGGTGCAGGAGCATGTGCAGTGGGCGCTGGAACAACACACCCCACCCCAACCGTAGGAGCGTCGCTCGCGGCGCGATCACCCAACCCCGGAAAAGCAGATTTACCCCAGAGGTCAAAGACCTCACCGAGGAAAAGACAGGGTTTTCTCTGTGCCTCTCTGGTGAAAGGACTTTTGATCCTGGTGTTTTATCGCGCCGCCAGCGACGCTCCTACGGCGAAGATTTTGCATGCCGCGTGTTGCGTATCGCGTGCAACCATCAGCAATCAATAAAATGCTCACGGTAGTACTGCAGTTCGGCGATGGATTCGCGGATGTCGTCCAGCGCCAGATGCTTATTTTCCTTTTTAAAGCCGTCCAGAATTTCCGGTTTCCAGCGTCGCGCCAGTTCTTTCAGGGTCGACACATCCAGATTGCGATAGTGAAAGAAGGCTTCCAGCTCCGGCATGCAGTTGGCCAGAAAACGCCGGTCCTGGCAGATACTGTTACCGCACATGGGTGACATCCCGGCTTCCACATACTCTTTGAGGAAATCCAGGGTCTGGGCCTGTGCCTGCATCTCGCTGATGCGGCTTTCCTTTACCCGCGCCACCAGACCGGAGTTGTTGTGGTGTTCGGTATTCCACTCATCCATCCCGTCCAGCAGGTCGTCGCTCTGATGCACCGCCAGCACCGGCCCTTCCGCCAGCGGGTTCAGCTGGGCATCGGTGACAATGGTGGCAATTTCGATGATGCGGTCTTGCTCCGGGCTCAGGCCGGTCATTTCCAGATCAATCCAGATCAGATTGTTGCGCTTGTCAGTCATGGGGATTCCGTATCATGGCTTTGTACCGGCATGGTAGCATGCAGCCACCAATCAACCGGAATACCTCGTGGCCAAACGCAAGCTCAACCGGCGCCAACGCTGGCGCATTGAAAAAATCCAGGCAGAGAAACGCCAGCGGGCCCAGCGCCGTAACGCGGAACTGGAGACCCTGGTGGCGGACGAC
This sequence comes from Alcanivorax sp. NBRC 102024, assembly GCF_001602235.1. Lineage (NCBI taxonomy): Bacteria > Pseudomonadati > Pseudomonadota > Gammaproteobacteria > Oceanospirillales > Alcanivoracaceae > Alcanivorax > Alcanivorax sp. NBRC 102024. The sequence goes on along the minus strand of NZ_BDAS01000002.1, from coordinate 257,956 downwards.
CTGGGCGACGAGCAGATCGGCACCATCACCGCTCATTTCGGCCAGCAGGTGGGCGTGGAAAGCGCCGACGGGGATGCCATGCGCTGCCATTTCCGCGCCACCCTGGAGCAACTGGTGGTGGGCGACCGGGTCATCTGGCAGCCGCCAAAAAGCGAAGGCCTGGGCGTGGTGGTGGCCATTGAGCCACGGCAAACGGTACTGAAACGGCCGGACATGTACGGCAACCTGAAACCCGTGGCCGCCAATGTGGAGCAGATGCTGGTGGTATTCGCCCCTTTGCCGACCCCGTCCAGCGCCCTCCTGGATCGCTACCTGGTGGCCGCAGTACTCTCTGACATTCCTGCCACCCTGGTGCTCAACAAGGCGGATCTGATCGATGAGGAGGTGCGGCCCTTTATCGACGAATTGAAAGCCCTGTACCAGCGCCTGGGCTATCCCGTGCTGGAAGTGAGCGCCCATGACAGCCGCGGACTGGCCCCGCTACAGGACGCCCTGGTGGGCAAGACCAGTGTATTCGTGGGGCAATCCGGTGTCGGCAAGTCCTCCCTGGTCAATGCGGTGTTGCCGGAAGCTGATCTGCAGGTGGGCGACCTGTCCGCCAGTTCAGGCCTGGGCCAGCACACCACGGTCACCGCCCGGCTCTTCCACCTGCCCACCGGTGGCGAGCTGATCGACTCCCCCGGTATCCGCGAATTCGGTCTCTGGCATATCAGCGAGGACGAGTTGCTACACGGCTACCGGGAGCTGTCCGACCTGGCCGGCCACTGCAAATTCCGCAACTGCTCCCACCGCAACGAGCCCGGCTGCGCCCTGATCATGGCGGCAGAAAGCGGCGAGATCAGCGAGGAACGGCTGGCCAATTTTTACCAGATCGCCGATACGCTGGATGAAGACGGCCGGGAGAGATACCAGTGAACAGTTAACAGTGAACAGTTAATAAGGGACAATGCCCCAACGCTGACAGCGATATGTCTGTTTTCGCTGTTCACTATTCACTATTAACTGTTCACTGATCCCATGCTTCCTTTGCTGCTCGAACCCGCCGACCTCGCCACACATCTGGGCGATGACAAGCTGCTCATTATTGACCTGAGCAAGCCCACCATCTATGTCCAGGCCCATGTGCCCGGGGCCATTCACCTGGATTTCAAGCGGTTGCAGACCGGCGCCCAGCCGGCGCCGGGCATGTTGCCCGATGACGACACCCTCAGTGACCTGTTTTCCCAGCTGGGGCTGACGCCGGATACCCATGTGGTCGCCTACGATGACGAGGGCGGCGGCTGGGCCGGCCGGCTGCTGTGGACACTGGATGCCATTGGCCACAAGCATTACAGCTACCTCAACGGCGGCATCCATGCCTGGCTGGCGGAGGGTCACCCCACCAGCAGCGAATCCACCGAACCGACCCCCAGCGACTATGAAGTGGGTGAACATGATCCGCTGACCGAGGTGAACCTGGCGTACCTGCTGGACCATTATCAGGACCCGGCGGTGGCGATCTGGGATTCGCGCTCGGAAGAGGAGTTCTCCGGGGTACGCGCCTTTGCCCAGAAGGCCGGCCATATTCCCGGCGCGATCCACTATGAGTGGACCGATCCCATGGACAAGCAGAACAACCTGCGCCTGCGCCCGCTGGATGAGATCCGCGCCGAACTGGAAGCCCGCGGCATCACCCCCGACAAGGAAGTGATCTGCCATTGCCAGACCCACCATCGCTCCAGCTTTTCCTGGCTGGTGGGCAAGATCCTCGGCTACCCCACCCTGCGCGGCTATGCCGGGTCCTGGGCAGAATGGGGCAACCACCCCGATACCCCGGCGGAAAAATCCGAATAACCCACGTTAAGGACATCTCTTGAACAACTGGCGCGACAAGCTCTTCGTTACTCTGCAATACCTGATTCCCCAGCATGGTTTGTCCCGACTGGTGGGCATGCTGGCGCGTAGCGAAGTACCGTGGATCAAGACCACCTTCATCAGCCTCTTTATGAAACGTTTCGGCATTGATCTGTCGGAAGCCCAGATCGAAGACCCGGACCGGTTCGAAACCTTCAACGCCTTCTTCACCCGGGCGCTGAAGCCGGAAGCCCGGCCGCTGGAAGCGTCTGACGCCGCCGACATCGCCTGCCCGGCGGACGGGGCGGTAAGCCAGCTTGGTGCCATTCGTGCCAATCAGGTGTTCCAGGCCAAGGGTCACGACTATTCCCTGTACGACCTGCTCGGCGGCGACAGCGCCCTGGCCAGCGAATTCACCAATGGCCAGTTCGCCACCATCTATCTGTCTCCCCGGGACTACCACCGTGTGCACATGCCGGTGACCGGCACCCTGCGCGAAACCCGCTACGTGCCCGGCGACCTGTTTTCGGTGAACGAAGCCACCGCCAACGGCGTGCCCAATCTGTTCGCCCGCAACGAGCGACTGGTGTGCATTTTTGACACCGAGCACGGCCCGGCGGCGGTGATTCTGGTGGGAGCCATGATTGTGGCCGGCATCGAAACCGTATTCAGCGGTCAGGTCACGCCCCTGCCCAAACAGGTGGTGACCACTGACTACCAGCGCACCGCCCCCATTACCCTGGAAAAAGGCGACGAACTGGGCCGCTTCCTGCTCGGTTCCACCGTGGTATTGCTGTTCCCTGAAGGCAAGGCCCGCTTCGAGCCGGACCTGAAAGCCGGCAGTCTGGTCAGGGTGAAAGGCAAGCTGGGACAATACAACCAAGATAACCCGGCCTGATTGGGCGCGGCGGGCCGATACCATCGGCCCGTTTCTGCCCTCGGGCAGGAACATTTCCCTCCCTGCCGTCTACCTCATCTCCCCCGATCATTCAATGACCCGGATTGACCGGGTGTCCCGCCTGACATCAGGCCCGGTCCGCAAAGCAACTGCAGCCTGACGCATCTTCCCTACAATAGCCGCCCAATGAATTCATCGCCGGTGGAACCATGATCACTGACACCCTGCAACAGGCTCTCCACAACACCACCCGCCCCTGGCGGCAACGCCTGGATAACGGCCGCGCCCGTCTGTTCCAGGCCGACGCCCTGAGCCAGGCGGAACAAACGCCCTACGAGACCCTGTTCGACGACGGTCTTGTGAAACTGCGCTACTACCCACCGCTGCAGGAAAACGCCATCCCTCTCACCGATGGCACCGTCATGTCCGTGAGCCGGGACACACCGCGCACTCCGCTGGTGCTGGTGGCACCGCTGGCTGTGAACATGCTGATCTACGATCTGTTCCCGCAACGTAGCCTGGTGCGCTATCTGCGTGCCCGCGGCTTCGAGCTCTACATGGTGGACTGGGGCCGGCCCGGCAAATACCACAACCACCTGAGCCTGAGCAGTTATTTTGCCGACTACCTGCCCAAACTGCTGGTGCAGGTCCGCCAGCATAGTGGCAAGCAGCAACTCAGCCTGCATGGCTGGAGTTTCGGCGGTCTGTTCAGCCTCTGCTACACCGCGCTGGGACGGGATCCGGATATCAAGAATCTGGTACTGGTGGGCGCGCCCACGGATTACCATCGCAACGGCGCCCTGGGTGCCCAGTACCGTCGCTTCAGTCGTCGCGCCAAATGGATACGCCGCAGCACCGGGCTGCGCATTCATGACGTACCGGCAGGGCTGTTGCGCTCCCCTGGCTGGGTGAACAGCCTGGCCTTCAAACTGACCAATCCGGTGGGCAGCCTGCAGGGCTACTGGAATCTGGTGAAGAACCTGCACGACCGGGATTTCGTCTCCGCCCATGCCACCAACGGCGCCTTTCTGGATGACATGGTGGCCTACCCCGGCGGCGTGATTCAGGACATCATCCGTTACCTGTGGACCGATAATGTGGTGGCCCATGGCCAGCTTCCCATGGAAGGCACCGACGGCCACCTGAACCGGGTGACTGCCAACGTGCTCAACGTTACCGGCGCCAGCGATCCCATCGTCACACCGGAATGCAGCCAGGCCATGGAGCCACTGATCCGCAGCAAGGACAAGACCTTCATCACCATTGAAGGGGGTCACATGGGCATCCTGGGCAGCGCCGCAGCCCAGAAGCAAAGCTGGGGCCGCATTGCTGACTGGTTGATTGAGCGGGATTGAAAGCAGCGGCGAGCGACTAGCTACGAGCTCCTAGGCGGGCGTGGTCGTGCAACCGAATTGTGCCGTGTCCCCATTTTTTGTAGGAGCTATGCTTGCATGGCGAACCGCGCTTGCGCGGAAATCGACCGGAGGGCGATCAGGAATCTCGGAGCTCGACAGGTTTCAGAAAAGAATGGCGGCTAGATTGAACTCTGCCGCCTCGCTACGCTCGGTTCGCCATGCAAGCATAGCTCCTACAGCGGCTTCGTAGAAATGAAGAGACACCGGGAACTTTCCAACCTTTCCCTATCCAATCGAGCGTAGCTCGTAGCTGCCTGTTGTCATGTAACCGACACGCAATCCCCCTAGGCTGTTATGCCATGTTATGGATAACCGTCTGCCTGTCATGTCCCGCCTGTTGATTCTTTTTCCCTGCAGCCACATGGGCAATCTGCTGATAGCCCTGCCGCACCTGCGTGCCATGCTGGCGGCACACCCCGAATCACTGCTGATGGTGAATCAGCGCTATCAGACGCTGGTGGAGCAGAGCCTGCCCGGTGAGTCGCGATTGCTGTATTACCCGGAACAGTCTCTGTCACGACAGGTGCCGTTGTTTCAGCGCGTCCACAGTTACCTGAAACTGGTCATGACCATGCGTCGCTTCCATTCCAAGGTGGTCGTGGATATCGAGGGGGAGCAAAAGTCTGCCACCCTGGCGCGACTCAGTGGCGCCGCAGAGCGCATCGGCCCGCATCGCCGCCATGGCCAGTGGTTCTATACACAGCAGCCACAGGTAGACTGGTCCGGCCATCGCTGGCAAGCCTACGCCAGCCTGAGCCGGCCGGCGGCACACTCACCGGCACACTATCTACCACTGAATGACAGCCCGGCGGGCCAGGCTGAACTGGACAGCATCCTCAGCGACGGACCGACAAACGACAATCTGGTGGCCATTCATGCCGGCGCCACCAAGACCTACAAGATCTGGCATGCGGAGCAATTTGCTGCCCTGTGCCAACAGTTGCGACGAGCCGGTCTCACTCCGCTGCTGATTGGCGCTGGCCAGAAAGACCGGCAACAAATTGCCCGCATCCAGAGCTTTCTCAGTGACCCGGTGCTGGATCTGTGCGACCAACTGAGTCTGGCCGGTCTGGTGGCCTTGCTGAAACGCAGCCGGGGGTTTATCGGTAACGACAGCGGCCCCATGCATCTGGCCGCCGCCTGCGGGGTTGCCACCGTGGCCCTGTTTGGCCCCACCGATGACACCCTCTGGCAACCCCTGTCTCCCCATGCACGGGTACTGCGGTGGCAGCATTGTCTACGCAATTGCGAACGCAGCAGCTGCGCCCTGGACAGCTACCCGTGTCTGCAACGGATCACCGTGGACCGGGTAATCCGTACCCTGGACGAACTGGGCGTGATGCCTGACGCCCACCTGGGCGCGCTGAAGACATTGCGTATTTCCTGACGCGACACACCTTCCCGGTTGGAGCCTTGCTTGCAAGGGGAAGGGTCAAAATCACCCCGGAGCCTGCTGATACCATCGCTTTGCAAGCAAAGCGCCAACGAGCGCTTTCCCCTGTCAAAAAAAAAACCGCGAGGCGTTTCCACCTCACGGTTTATGGACAAGGAAGACGGCTTTTTTGTTATTGGAAATCAGAACCCATCCAGTAGCCCGGCCAGCAGATCGGTGACCGGAGATAACAAATCCAGCAAGGGGGCCAGGGGACTGAGGAGACGCTCATCCAGTTGCTCAGTCACTTCCCGCACCACAATCAGCAGTCCGGAAGACAAGGCATCGCCAGGCAAGGTGGTGTATTCCTCGGCACCGGGGATCTGGTTGAGCCAGAGCACATCATTGACCAGGTTTTCCAGGGTTTGCTGCACCGTGCCCACCAGTTGCTCACCGGTGGCGCTGGTATCCAGCAGCACCAACTGCTCCAGGGTATTGGCCAGCCCCAGGGACACCGTGGACAGCACCGAGGTCAGACCGGCAAACACCGGCACTTCTGCCGGCACCTGTTCTTCGATGCCGTCGAGGATGTTATTCAGGTTGCGGGACAGCGCCACCAACGGGCCGGCGATAAAGGCGATGTCTTCCACCGTGCTGCCATCACCCGCGTCGCTGCCATCGCCACCAAAACCGTCCGCCAGGGCATCAAAGGCACTGCCCAGCTGATCAAAGGGTGCCGGCAAACTGCGGGTATCGATGGCCTGCAATTGCTCCGCCGCCGCCAGCACCGCCTGCACGGACTGGCTCATCTCGCTGCTGTCGCCTTCCAGGATGGCAGCCGTGGCCGCGTCCAGCGCATTGAAGAGAATGTCGGTGCCGGCAATCATCTGATCAAAGACCTGACGCTGCTCTTCGGGCAGGTCTGCTCCCACCTGTGTGAAGCCGGAAACCAGGGTTTCACGGAGTTCTTTCAGTGGCCCGGTAAAGTCCGCATCAAAGCCATCCGGCAAGGGCAGCGGCAAGGCACCTTCCCCCAGTGGCAAGCCGGAGAAGTCATTACCCGGAGCAATACCCGCCATGGGCTGTTTGTCATAGCAATGGGTATAGGCCGGCGTCAGTTCGCCATCGCTGATCACACCGAGCCCCTCCGCCTCTGGATCCACCACGTAGGCATCCAGGCAGAGCCTGGCCGGCGCCAGCGTGACCGGGTCGGCTTCGGTAGCCTTCATCCAGAAGAAGCCATAGACATCGCCCTGCTGGAAGCGGGCCACATTGCGCTCCGGGTCATCAATGGAGCGAGTTTTGCCCGCCGCACCACTGACCACGAATTCGGTACGACCACACTCCGGTACCGCTTCAAGCACCTGCAGGTCATGGTCGTGACCGGCAAAGAAAAAGTCGGTCTGATCACAGACCGCTTCTTCCATAAAGGCTTTCCACCGCTCGCCGGCCAGCACTGGCAGGATCTCACTGGGCACACCATCGTAGTTACCGGCATTACCGTGAGTGCCGTTGGACAGGTAGGGGTGGTGGGCCATGGCGATCTTGAAGACCGCATTGGAGCCGGCCAGCGTATTGACCACCCAGTTACGCTGATCAACGCCGTAGGTGTGGTAGGCATAGGCGATATCCGGATCGCCAAAGCCGCCGGCAATCGGATTGGAATCCAGTGCGACAAAATCCACCAGCGGGCGCGGGTTGGTGTGGGTGGTGCCGGCACTGTGCAGGAAGTAACGATCCGGCATGTTCCAGCGGTTGGACAGTTTTCCGTCGAAGTAGGTGTAATCCACCTGGAATTCGCCACGGGCATTACCGGCGCCATCACCGCCCACATAGGCCGTGTTGTCGTGGTTGCCAAGCACCATGTAGAAAGGCAGTTGCACCGGCTCGAAAGGCTTTTCGAATTTTTCCGCGAACTGGGGATCATCCACGCTGGTGACACCGGATTCATAGATATTGTCACCCAGACCGACGACAAGATCACAACCCGGGAACGCCATATCACCCACGAACTCGTCTTTTTCCTCGCAGACGCTGGCGATGGCTTTACCCACCGCATACTGACCGGCGGAGCCACTGCCGGAATCGCCGATCACGATAAACCGCACGGCTGCCGGCGGGTTGCTGGCCACCGGATTGTCGCCCCCGTCATCATCGCTGCCTCCGTCACCGGGCTGGGACGGATTGTTTGGGGTTTCCGTATTCCCCCCCGAGCCATCGTTATTGGCGGGGTTGGAACCGGAAGATCCCCCGCCGCCGCAGGCGGTCAGCGTCAGTGCCGCCACCAGGGGCAGCAATTTCCAGGGAAAAGTCATGACATCACCTCATTGGAACTCGGTACGGGGGGGTGGAAAAACGCGGTGCGCAGCGCACGGGGACGCGAGGGCGGCAGGTCTTCGACAATGCGACTATCGCCGCTTTTCACCGCTACCACCTTGGTTTTGCCGGTATCAATCTGGCCGCGCAGGTCGAAGGACTCGATGCTCTGCGCGTAATAGAACTCGCCCTGGGTTCGCTGGCGATCCACATCCACCAGAATGAAACCGCGGGATTTGGCTTCCACATAACGGATATGCGGGTTGACCACCGGAATCAGTGCGCCGGCCACTTCCGCGGCACCATCCGGGAAGCCCGGGCTGGTCACCGCCGGGGTGACCAGTTCTGCCGCCAATGGCTTGTCGAACAGATCCCCGAGCAGCGAGCCTGGATTGCGGTAGATTTCACTGGCCCAGGAGGTATGAATATCCCCGGTGAGAATCACCACATTGTCGATACGGTTGTCATCGATATGGTTGAGAATTTTCAGCCGGTCTGCCGCATAGCCATCCCATTGATCCATATTGATGGCAGACAGATTGCCGCGCAGTTGGGCACTACGCTCATCCAGGGTCGGCAGCTCGGCAATATTGAGCTGGGCAAACATGACCTGCTGACCGATGAAGCGCCACTGGCTGGTGGAGGCGCTCAGGCTGTCGAGCAGAAAGTCCATCTGCTCGGTACTGATCAGATGGCGATCTTCACTGTTGCGGGCCGGGTCAGCGGGGATCGTCAGTTGCTCGTCACGGCCTTCCAACCGCGTATCGAGCATGGTCAGATCCAGCAGATCACCGAACTGGAAGCGGCGATAGATCACACTGTTATTCCCCGGCTCGCGGGGACGAATGGGCAACCATTCAAAATAGGCCTGCTGGGCGATCTGCTTGCGGCTCTCCCAGTCGCCTTCGGTGAGCGGCTGGTGATTCTCGGCGCCGTCGCGGTAACTGTCGTTGGTCGATTCGTGATCGTCCCAGACAGCAATCATGGGGAATTGCTGATGCACCGCTTGCAGATCCTGGTCGGTCTTGTATTGGGCATGGCGCTGGCGGTAATCGCTCAGGGACACCATTTCATGGGGCGGCTGGGGATCGCGCTCCGGGAAGTTGCCGTATTCACCGGCACCGTACTCGTAAATGTAATCCCCCAGGTGCAGAACAAAATCCAGATCCGCCTGATTGGCCACCGCCCGGTAGACGGAGAAGAAACCATTGGGGTAATTGGAACAGGACACCACCGCGAAACGGGCACGGTCCGCAAAGCGATCGGCGGCCGGGAAAGTCCGGGTACGCCCCACCGGGGAGACCTGCTCGCCCACCGAGAATTGATAGTAGTACCAGCGGTCCGCCTGCAGGCCGGTCGCATCCACCTTCACACAATAATCCGCTGCCGCTGAAGCGGTGACCCCATAGGAGGCAACGGTCTGCTGCATGGCCGGGTCACTGGCAACAGTGACGGTCACAGCCACATCCTCACCGTTACCCAGGTCCGGGGTGACCCGGGTCCACAGAATCACCCGGTCAGCAAGCGGGTCTCCGGAGGCCACACCATGCAAAAAGGAGACGCCGGGCAAGGCATCAGGCTGATCCGGTACGTCCGGCTGATTGGGTGTGGGCGTATTGACCGGTACCGGTGATGAGCTGCTGCCCCCGCCACAGCCCGCCAGTGCCAGGGTGCTGCCTGCTCCCAGCGCCTGCACCAGACGACGTCGTTTGCGATCCATGGAATTCCCCCTGATTGAAACGTCAGCGCTTCACGCGATAACGACTCAAGATTAGGCAGGAAATTGCATCGCAACAGTGGGCCTTGGGTAGTTGCACTGTAGTGCTATGTAGCCCCCTGTAACTGCCCAGTTAAAGGTGACAGGGGCATGACCGGGCATTGAAGCGCTGATGATTTTTGCGGCTTCAGAGGACCGCAAAGGCGCCGGGTAAGTGCTGACGCAGCGTAAGCAGGTTCTCTTCCTGCACCGCCATGGGACCAAAACAATTGGCCATGGTGCCGGCATAGCGCAATCCGTCTTTCTGGATCGCTTCAGCGGTAAGCAGGGCATGATTGATGCAGCCCAGCTTCATGCCCACCACCTGAATCACCGGCAGCTCCAGTTCGGCAGCAAGGCCGGACAGCATTTCCCGATCATTGAGCGGCACCCGCCAACCTCCCGCACCTTCGATCAGGATCAGGTCCGCCTTGTGGGCACTCAGGGCACCACGTACATAGCCGGCCAGGCGCGCCAGGGAAATCGTTTTACCTTCCTGCCGGGCGGCAATGTGCGGCGCCACCGGCGCCTTCAATGCCACCGGATTAACCAGCTCATAGGGCAATGTCTCGGAGCTGGCCGCCATCAGCTGCAGGGCGTCATCATTGCGCCAGCCCTCCGCCGTTTCCTCACAACCCGCCGCCACCGGCTTGAGCCCATAGCAGCTCAACCCGGCCTCACGGGCCCGCTCCAGGAGACGACAACTTACCCAGGTCTTGCCGACTTCGGTGTCGGTACCGGTGACGAAGAAGATGCCCTTGAGGGCAGGAAGGGGTGGCTTCTGATTTTCCATAGCTATCCTTGGATTGAACTTATCGCTTTGATCACCCTGCGGTCGATTCCGTGCTTCGCACGGTTCGTCCCTCAAGAGGAACTCCTGCAATCGGCCTCGTAGACACTTCTGACCCCCCGCGAACGTCCGGGCCTTGCTTAATCCAATCAGCGCAGCTCAAAGCTTTTCCGCTTCCAGAAACAGCACATTCCACGTCAACGGCAAGCCTTGACCGGTCCTTTTGGTTTCATACTCGGCCACCATGGCTTGCCAGGCATGCTTGCCGGTCAGGCCGCTGGCGCCACTGACGTGGTCGGCGCCGGTGGCCTTGAGGCGGCGGGCAATCTGTTTGACCGATTCGTAATATTCCACCATCACCTGTTGCTGAATTTGCACGTCAGCAAACCCGACCCGCAGTGAGGCTTCTTGCCAGTCGCCCAACGTTGGCAAGGCATTCACATGGGGGCGATGATTCACCGCTTGCCAGCTCTGGCTCAATTCCCGCAGGGAGCCCGCCAACGGCACCGCCAGCAACAACCGCCCGCCCGGTGCCAGCACCCGGTGCACTTCCGCCATCACCCGGGTCGGGTCACACCATTGCAAGGCAAAACAGGAAAAGACCAGCCCCTGGGACCCACTCTCCACGGGCAGCGATTCTGCATCGGCGCACAGTGGCCGGTATTGGTCGTTGAGTCGGCCCCGTTCAGCGGCCTCATTCAGCATATCGGAAGACAGATCCACCGCCTGCCACAATACGCCTGGCAGGGCCTGTTGCTGGGCGCGGGCAAACGGTGCGGTGGCGCAGCCCAGATCCAGTGCAGCCGGTATCACCAGCTGCGCAGGCAAGCGCTGCACCAGGGAGCGCCCTACCGCCAGCTGCAACGCCGCATGGGCATCATAGCTGCGCGCGGCGCGACTGAAGTGCTGGCTGACCGCCGTCTTGACAGGTCTGTCCACAGCAGCCTCAGTGGACCAGTTGATGGTCGCGATAGAAGTCATAGACCGCCCGGGTAAAGGTATCGGGAGCGGACAGGAAAGGCACATGGGCCACCTGCTCGATCAGTGCGGTGCGACCGTTCTGGATCAGGGGTTCCACCGCTGCCATGGCCGCCGCCGGTACGATATGGTCGTGCTCACCAAACACCATCAGCACCGGCATGGGCAACGCTGACAGGGTGTCACGCAGATCCGTATCGCGGAGGATATCGAGCCCGCCGCGCAACGCCCTGGGGGCAGGCAAACCACAAAAATAGAGAATTTCCTTCAAGCGCGCCGTGTCCTCACGCATGGCCACGCTTCCCTTGCAGTTGAGGGCCAGGAAGCGCACCAGGGTGCCTTCATTATCTTCATCAAACAGCTCGGCAAACTTGGCCAGGATGTCCGCCTTCATGGCCGGCTCCCAGCCCGCTGCCGCGGTAAAGCGCGGCGAGGTGGCCACGGTGACCACGGACTGCACCCGCTGCGGCGCCTTCTCGGCCATGGCCAGTGCCACCAGCCCCCCCAGGGACCAGCCCAGCAGATGGGCCTGTTCCGGCATGATGGCCAACACCTGGTCGGCGAGGAAGTCCAGGGTGTAGTCATCATTGGGCAGCGGGCTTTGCCCCATGCCCGGCAGATCCACCACGGTGACCCGGAACCGCTCCAGTAATGCCGGCACAATGTCGTCAAAGACAATGGCATGCAGACCCCAACCATGGATCAGCACCACGTCCTGGGCATCCGCATCCGCGACGCCAGTGGCTTTGTAGGTGTTATGGAAAGGGATCAGCTTGGGCATTCGAGTTCCTTTGGTCAGACGTCTGACGTCGGAGGTCTGACGACAAAAACAAACAACATAATCCGGTTATCGTGGTTAGCGTCCGACGTCAGACGTCAGACATCCGACCTTTTCCAGCGCCGCCAGCAACGCATCCACGTCGCTTTCTTCATGGGCCGCCGACAGGGTGACCCGCAACCGGGCTTGCCCGTCCGGCACTGTGGGCGGGCGAATGGCGGTGATCAGAAAGCCCTGCTCGCGCAGTTGCTGGCTGAGGGCCATGGCCTGCTGATCAGCGCCGATCAGCAAGGGCTGGATCGGGGTAGCCGAGTCCATCAGGGTGAAACCCAATTGCGCGGCTCCGGCCCGAAAACGCTGAATCAACACAACCAGTTTTTCGCGACGCCAATGCTCTTCACGGGCCTTGGACAGACTCACCAGGGTGGCTGACGCCACCGCTGCCGGCATGGCGGTGGTATAGATATAGGTGCGCGCGAATTGTATCAGGGTCTCGATCAATGCATGGCTGCCAGCCACAAAGGCACCGGCGGTACCCAGCCCCTTGCCGAGCGTGCCCATCAATACCGGCACTCGCTCATTGACGCCCTGTGCAACGACACTGCCACGCCCCTGGTCATCCAGTACGCCTAGACCATGGGCATCGTCCACCATCAACCAGGCATCATTGTCTTCGCAGGCAGCGGCATAGTCAGACAACGGCGCCACGTCGCCATCCATACTGAACACACCGTCAGTGACCACCAGCTTGCGGCGCGCATTACTGCGCTGCAGCTGACCCCGCAGGGCGGATGCATCGTTGTGGGCAAAACGGCGAAACCGGGCGCCACTGAGCAACCCGCCATCCAGCAGGGAGGCATGGTTCAGGCGATCATGAAAAACCGCATCGCCCTTGCCCAGCAAGGCGGTCATCACCCCCAGATTGGCCATGTAACCGTTGGAAAACAGCAACGCGCTTTCGCGACCGACATGATCGGCCAGCGCCTCTTCCAGCTGTTGGTGGGGGCGCTGGTGGCCGCAGACCAGGTGGGAGGCACCACTGCCCACGCCCCAGTCTGCCACGGCCCCCTGAAAGGCGTTGATCACCGCCGGATCATTGGCCAGCCCCAGGTAGTCGTTGCTGCAAAAATTCAGATAGCGGCGTCCTTCGACCACCGCATAACGGCCACAGGGACCGTCCTGAATCACGGGTTCGCGGTAACGGTGCTGCTCACGGCGGGCCGCCAGGTCGGCAGCCAGATCGAAAGCCATGGCTCAATGTTCGGTGGCAGCGGGACGGCCGGTGTCCTTGTCCAGCACATGTTTGGCCGGTCGTTTGCCGCCCTCGCTCTGCGCCATGGCGTTATAGAACAGCCCGGCGTCTTCTGCCTGTTGCTCGGCCACCTGGGCCTTGATCACCTCTTCGTGGGCCTCGTCGGAGGCTTCATGGCGGAGGTCCAGAGGGTGAATGCCCAGCCTGTTGAACAGCTGCTTGTCGTGGCTGGCTTCCGGGTTGTCCGTGGTCAACAACCGCTCGCCGTAGAAGATGGAATTGGCACCGGCCAGGAAACACAGGGCCTGGGCCTCATCATTCATCTCCTGGCGACCGGCGGACAGGCGCACATAGGATTCCGGCATCAGAATACGGGCCACCGCCACGGTGCGGACAAACTCGAACGGGTCCAGATCATCCACATCCGCCAGCGGTGTCCCTTCGATCTTCACCAGCATATTGATGGGCACGGATTCCGGATGGTGCGGCAGATTGGCAAGCTGCTGCAGCAGACCGACCCGGTCATCACGCTGCTCGCCCATGCCAACGATACCGCCACAGCACACTTTCATGCCCGCATCGCGCACGTTGGCCAGGGTAGAGAGTCGGTCGTTATAGGTGCGGGTTGTAATGACCTGGCCATAGTATTCCGGCGAGGTGTCCAGGTTGTGGTTGTAGTAATCGAGGCCGGCATCCGCCAACGCTTCCGCCTGTCCCGGATCCAGCATGCCCAGGGTCATGCAGGTTTCCAGCCCCAGGGATTTCACCTGCCGCACCATGTCCAGCACATAGGGCATGTCCTTGTCGCGGGGGCTACGCCAGGCGGCGCCCATACAGAAACGCGAGGCGCCCTTGTCACGGGCGGCCCGGGCTTCTTCCACTACCCGCGCCACTTCCAGCAGCTTTTCCTTTTCCAGCTCGGTGTTGTAGTGGCCGGACTGGGAGCAGTATTTGCAGTCCTCCGGGCAGGCCCCGGTCTTGATCGACAGCAGCGTACTCACCTGCACCGCATTGGGATCGAAATGGGCCCGATGCACGCTGGCTGCCTGAAACAGCAAATCGTTGAATGGCAGGGCAAACAGGGCGTCGATCTCACTGCGTTTCCAGTCATGGCGTACAGCAACGTCAGAAGCTGACGATTGGGCGGGGCTGGCGGTTGCGGGCATGCTTCTTCTCCATTCGGGAATCCAAGCAGGCTAGGGAGCAACATGGCATCTGTCAACTTGATAGAGGCAACAAAAGTTTACTGCAGTATGATTTTCAACCAATCCTGCCAGTGCCTGCTCTGCGGCCAGACACAGCGCTCCCCGGTTTGTCCGCTGTGCCTGGCAATGCTGGCCCGTCTGGATGGCCCGCTGTGCCGATGCGGCCTGCCCCACCCCGCCGGTGATCCCGGCAACACCCTCCCTGCTCCGCTATGCGGGCGCTGCCTGAAGCGCCCACCATCCTTTACCGTCAGTCAGGCCCCGCTGCATTACCGTTTCCCGCTGGATCACTTGATTCGTCGCTACAAGTACCGCGGTGACCTGGTCGCCGAAAGGGGCATCGAAAAATTGCTGACGGACACACCCTGCCCCTGGCCAGAGATGGATGCCCTGTGCCCCCTCCCCGCGCATTGGTACCGTCGCTGGTGGCGGGGGTTTGACCAGAGCCAGCGACTGACCGACCGCCTGGCGACGCTGTGGAAAATACCCTGCTTACCGGCATTGCAACGTCGCCAATCGACCCCCATGCAGCAGGGCCTCAGTCGTAGCCAGCGGCAACGCAATCTTCGCGGCGCCTTCGCCTGTACACGACCGGTCAGTGGTCTGAGGCTGATACTGGTGGATGACGTCATGACCACCGGCAGCAGCGCCCGCGCCGCCAGCGATTGCCTGCTGCGCCAGGGTGCCGCGGAAGTACGGGTGTGGACCCTGGCGCGGACACCGGAGCGTTAAATGCGCAATTGCGCTCACTGCGCAAACGCCGCCTTATGCGCTGTATTTCACCTGCCTGTTAGGCATAATGATGCCCAGCAGTTGCAGCATCGCCCCCTTGAGGAAAAAGGGGCACAACTTTGAAGGTGTCTGTCCACCCATCGAAACGCTCACCTTCAAGAACGGCCATAACGAGTACGCCAGGGGCTTTTCAACAGCCTGCCGGTTCACGGAGGGATACCCATGAGAACAATAATAAGCGCGATAACCCTGTTTTTTCTGTCCACTACCTTTGCCAGCCATGCTTATGCGGAAGACCGCTATAGCGGTGTTACCCTGATCCGTGGCACCGTTGTCTCGGTGGGCCGTGTCGACCCCACCGAAAATGTGGACACCGGTTTCTTTGTGGACGCCAACTACACCAGCGTGGCCATCAATGCAGGCATCGGCACCAAAAAATTCGGCGACTCCCCGCTACGCTCTGACCAGCGGGAAGACGACCTGTCTGCAGCGGATGGGGAACGGGTCAACAATGCCTACGCCGGTATCGGTTTCGGTCGCATCGTCCAGATTCAATACGGCTACGGTAACCACGGCGATCTGCTGCGCTTCCGTTCCGATTTCAATTACCGCTCGGTGGTGGATTTCTTTACTGGCAAGCGCACCCCCAAGGACCGTATGACCTTGGGCGACCGCATCACCTTTACCATTGCGGTCGAGCAATATCAGGACAGTGACGAGGAAATTTTCGACAACGCAACCTGGGGCGTGGGCTTACTGTTCTGACACGTCTCCCGGGAAAGGATCATTCATGGAAGTCCATATTGCCCAAGGACATAACCCGCCCCACAACATCCACGGCATCACTGTGGTGATCGACGTGATCCGGGCGTTCACCACCAGCCATCACGCCTTCCGCCGGGGACTGCGCTGTATCTGGCCGGTGGCCAATGCGGAGCAGGCCTTTGCCCTGCGTGACGAGCACCTGCCCGACGCCCTGTTGGCTGGTGAAGTGGACGCGCTGCCAATCAAGGGCTTCGATTTTGGCAACTCCCCCTGGGAAATCGACCAGGCGGACCTGCAGGATCGCGAGCTGATCCTGCGAACCACCAATGGTGTAGTGGCCACCCTGAAGGCCCAGGACAGCAAGGAAGTCCTGGTGGCCGGCCTGGTCAATGCGGAAGCCACCGTCAACTATCTGCGGCAGCAGAACCCACCCACCGTGGTACTGGTCGCCTCGCACCCCACGGGAGATGAAGACGTGGCCTGTGCGGAGTACATGCGACACCTGCTGGGCGGCGAGGGCGTGAGCTACGCCAATGCCCGCGAGCGGACCCTGAACGCCCGGGCCGCCAAAAAATTCTATGACGGCACGCACCCCCGCCTGCGTCCCGAGGACATCGAAGCCGCCGCCAGCAGCGATGGGCCCGGCGCCCTGATCATGCGGGTCCGCTTTGATCCGATTCCCTGCATCACCGCCCACCCGGCGCCACAGGACTGACCCCGTACGTCAAGGTTTCCGTTCTTTTTGATCAATGCGGCACCCATCACGGCCTTGCTACTGTTGAGACCAATTCAACAGACAGGGCAGCCCCATGATCCAGTGGTCCGAACAACAACAGATGATCCAGAAAATGGTGCGCGATTTCGTGGAAAAAGAAATTGTGCCGCAACTGGATGACATCGAATACAACGGCGTTCCGCCTTACGACATCCTCCGCAAGCTGATCAAGACCTTCGGCATGGATGTCATGGCCAAGCAGTCTTTCGAGAAACAGCTGGCCCGTGAGAAAGCCATTGCCGCCGGGGAAACCATCGAGGAAAAGAAAAAAGACGGCCCTTCTGCCATGGCCGGCGAGGAGGCGGCCATGCGCATGATCCCCATTATTGAAATCTGCAAACATGCCCAGGGGCTTGTCACGGCCATGGGGGTGTCCATGGGGCTTGGCGGTGGCGCCATCATGAGCAAGGGCACCATCGAGCAGAAAGAGCGCTGGGCCTTGCCCCTGCTCACCCTGGAAAAGGTGGGCGCCTGGGCAATTTCCGAGCCGAATGCCGGCTCCGACGCCTTCGGACAGATGAAGACGCTGGCCAGACGCGACGGCAATGGCGGCTATATCATCAACGGCAGCAAGACCTGGATCACCAACGGTCCCTATGCGGATACCATTATCCTGATTTGCAAGCTGGATGAAGAGGGCGTGCCCGCCGACCAGCGCAAGATTGTCTCTTTCATCCTCGACAGCGGCATGGAGGGCCTTGAGCAGTCCAAACCCTTCAAGAAGATGGGAATCGGCTCCTCGCCCACCGGTGAACTGTTCCTGTCCGATGTGAAGGTGGGCGCCGACCGGCTGCTGGGCGGCAGCGAGGACGGTTACGGCCGCAGCGGCGCCAAGGGCACCTTCATGCAGGAACGCGCCGGCGTGGCCGCCATGGCACTGGGTATGGTGGAACGGGCGCTGCAACTAAGCACCCAGTACGCCCATGACCGGGTCCAGTTCGGCAAGTCCATCGGCCAGAACCAGTTGATTCAGCTCAAGCTGGCCAAAATGGAAGTGGCCCGCACCAACCTGCAGAACATGGTATTCCGCTATATCGAAATGACTGCTGCGGGCCAGCAGATGACCCTGGCAGAAGCCTCGGCCATGAAACTCTATGCCGCCCAGGCAGCCATGGAGGTAGCCACCGAAGCGGTGCAAATTCACGGCGGCTACGGCTACATGCGTGAGTCACGGGTGGAACAGCTGATGCGTGATGCCAAAATCCTGCAGATCTACGCGGGGACCGACGAAATGCAGATCATCGCCATTGCCAGGGATCTGCTGGGTCGCCTGTAAGCCTTTGACCACAAATGATGTAAGCATTCTGCTTGGCGCAATATCAGCATATTGACCTTTGCGCCCGGCAGAATGGTTTTTGTGGTCTTCATCACGCTCTGGATTACGGCATAAACTCAACCATTATTCGTAGTAAAGGCTGAGAAATCAGCCTGGGTGGTTGAGATGTTAGTACGCTATAGGGCTGATCGTGCCGCAGTAGCCCTGGTGTTGGCGGTGTTTGCCATTCAACTGGGCCTTTTCTTTTACAGCGAGGGCCTGACGACCTGGCTGGCCATGCTGGCACTGCTGCCCATTCAGGTGTCCTGTGGCGCCATCTGCCACAATCATCACCATGTGAATGTGTTTGTGAAAAAGCCACTGAACCGGCTTTTCGAATGCATTCTCTACCTGCAGACCGGCACCAGCCCCCTGAGCTGGACCCTGCATCACAATATCGGCCACCACAAGCACTACCTGGACCCGGAACAGGACCCCTCGTCCTGGCAGCAGGCGGATGGCTCGCTGATGCCCCGCTGGCGCTATGTACTGGTCAACACCCTGAAGGTCTACCCGGAAATTCATCGGATCGGACAAAAGCACCCTCAGTTATACCGGCGCTTTCTCCGTTTGTTGGTACTTGCAAACCTGCCCCTGCTTCTGGCGCTGCTGTACGACCCGCGGAACGCCGTCATTCTTTTCGTCCTGCCCATGGCGGCCATGTTGTTCATGCTGCTGGACAATACCTACGGCCAGCACGCCGGCACCGGTTTTGACGACCACTACCACGCATCACGGAATGTGGAACTGAAGCGCTACAACCTGCCATCCTGGAATCTGGGCTACCACACCGCGCATCATATGCTGCCCGGCATCCACTGGAGTCAGTTGCCACAACTCCATGACAAGATCCGCCACCGCATCCCCGACCACCTGATCACCGACAACGTCCTGCTGCAGTGGGAACCCGCCCGCCAGCAGCGCGAGGGGATTCCCTCATGATCCGCGTATTGCTGGTTTTCCTGATCATGGGCTGCGCGGCAGTCGCCCGGGCCCAGGATTGTTATTACTACTGGGTCCACCAGTGCATTGAGGTGGTTGACGCCAGCCAGCGACAGCTGCAGCAATATGTACTGATTTCACCGGCAGTGAACTACCTGCAAGCTGACGAGGGTCAGCAATGCAGCGAGGCCGTGACGCTTCGCCAGAGCCCCATTGCCACCGAATTGCTTGCCCGCTTCAACCAGGCGGCCAGCAAGATCAGCGCCTGCCGGACCCCCATCACGGAATTGCCAGCCAGAATCTACGACAAGCCTCACCAGGCCACCTGGCACTATAACCGCAGCCGCAAGAGCAACCCCCGGAAAACCGTGATCCCGTTGGCGGACTTGCCGGTGCTCTGACAATAAGCCCTGAAGATCACTGCCAATCGCTGCACATCCGGCTGGTTGTGCTATGATCGACCTGCTTTTTTCATCCGGGGCGAATAATGAAAACAATCAAAACTGCCGCGTTACTGATCTGCACCCTACTGCTCGCCAGCTGCCAGAATCTGCAGGGCGAACGACAAGGGGATTACTACTTCTCTCCCGCCGGCGCCTATATTCTGGATATGAGCATCAACACCTTCCGGGGTGAAGTGGTGCTCGACGAACGATGTGACCGTCAGGGTGGTTCCACCACCTTCTGGGACGGGAGCGGGCGACTGTTTCGCGTTGATTACCTGAGCGCCGAAGACCATCCGATGATCCAGGCACCACGGTTTGCCTCCGATCTGACCCTGCTCAACCTGACCCTGAACAGCTACCTGCGTGAAGTGGTGGCCAAGGCCCCCATGATTACCAGTGCGGAAGCCTCCTACCGGGAATTCCTGGAAGACGCCGATCCCCGCGCCCTGTTCGCCATTATCGGCATCAATGTGGATGCCGCCCAGGTCAAAGACAGCGAAGTGGAGAACGGGACTTACTACTACGGCTTCATGCTGTTCAAGCGCGGGGATCGTATCTATGTGCTGCAGCATCGCCAACCGGTACTGATGCCCGAGAAAATGAAGGCGGTACTGTTGAATCTGGCTGACGGCATGGAAATTCCCGGTCGCGTCCGCGACGACACGGACATGGAAAAGCTGCGTCGACTGCTGAAGAAAATGGCTCCCGGCGGCACCAGCGGCGATCCGATCCGGTTGTGTGAACCTGCCTGATATTCGTTGCGTCGTAAGCGCCTGACGTTGCAACAAGCGCCCGACAAGGTGTTTACTAAACCTGTGTAGCCCGCGTTTCAGAATGATGCGACGCCGGGCTGACGGCGCATACAAGAAACAGCGCCCAGACCCTCTTTACGGGTCTGTCGCTGTTGAAATTCATCCTCAAAACGATTCGTGCTGTTATGACTTCATTGACACAACAGAGCTGCGACGCATGCCGAGCCGATGCTCCCCGGGTAACCGATCAGGAACGCCAGGAGTTACACGGCCAGATCCCAGACTGGATTCTGGTGGAAGAAGACGGTATTGAGAAACTGCAACGGGTGTTCCCGTTCGGCGATTTTGCCGAGGCACTGACTTTTACCAATCGCGTGGCCGAACTGGCTGAAGATGAGGGCCATCACCCCGCCATCCTCACCGAGTACGGCAAGGTCACCGTCACCTGGTGGACCCACAAGATTGGCGGCCTCCACCGCAATGATTTTATCTGTGCTGCCAAAACCGACGCGCTGCTCAACGACTAACTGAGAAGCGCGTTTCGAGGTACGAGTTTCGAAGAGAGAAACCGGTTTTGCCTTTCGCTCCTCGTACCTCGTGCCTCGCCCACCGTATTTCGCTGCCCTGACCATTTCCTCCACCGCCATGATCAAAACGGCTTGCGGCAACCGCCGTTGCCTTTGCTAGCATTCTTCTCAACTGAAGGAGAAACAGCATGGCCCTTTCTGAAGAACAGAAAACCCTGATCAAAGCCGCCAGTGACAAGACCTTTCCGTTTGTGGAGCGCTGCGGGGTGAAAACCCTGGATGTGGAACGGGGCTACTGCAAAATGATGATGCCCCTTGAACCCAATCTTAATCATGTGGGCATCATGTATGCGGGCGCCCTCTACACCATCGCCGAACTGCCCGGCGGAGTGATCTACCTGACTTCCTTCGACAGCAAACGCTTCTACCCCATCGTCAAGGACATGTCGATCCGCTTCCGCCGCCCGGCCACCACGGATATCACCGTGGAGATCACCCTGAGTGAAGAGGAAATTGCACGCATCGAAAGCACCACGGAAGAGGTGGGCAAGTGCGATTTCGAGTGGGACGTGGAATTGAAAGACGCCAATGGCGAGGTGGTTGCCATCTCACATAACGTGTATCAGATGCGCAAGATTGGCGCGTGACCCGATTTCCGGCGCGCCCCTGAGATCCTGGAGATACAACGCGCGCCCCCTGGGTGTCGGGACACGAGTTGAAAGAAGCGCAACGCAAGCTTGGTCTTGTCTTTCGAAACTTGACTTCCGGAACCCGGGGATTCGCTTTACAGCTCGTCGCTTATCGCCTTGTTATTTCCTGCTGAATTCCTGCACAGCGTCAATAAAGACGCCGGCATGGGCCGGATCCACCTGCGGGGTAATACCGTGCCCCAGATTGAAAATATGGCCCGGGTGGTCACCAAAATCCTCAAGAATTCGCTTCACTTCCGCACGGATCGCATCCGGGGAAGCGTATAGCACCGCCGGGTCCATATTGCCCTGCAAGGCCACCTTGTGGCCGACACGACGACGGGCTTCACCGATGTTGATGGTCCAGTCCAGTCCCAGGGCATCACAGCCGCTCGCTGCCATGGATTCCAGCCACAGGCCGCCGTTCTTGGTAAACAGGATCACCGGCACCTTGCGGCCTTCGTGATCGCGGATCAGGCCGTCAACGATCTGCTGCATGTATTTCAGGGAAAACTGCTGGTAGGCCTCCGCGGACAGGGCGCCGCCCCAGGTGTCAAAGATCTGTACTGCCTGCGCACCATGACGAATCTGGGCGTTGAGATAGGAAGTCACCGACTGTGCCAGCTTGTCCAGCAGGGCGTGAGCCAACTCTGGCTGGCTGTAGACCATACCCTTGAGATGGCGAAAGTCCTTGCTGGAGCCACCCTCGACCATATAGGTGGCCAGGGTCCAGGGGCTTCCGGAAAAGCCGATCAGGGGAACCCGGCCATTGAGCGCGCCACGAATGGTACTCACCGCCTTCATCACATAACCCAGGTCGCTTTCCGCATCCGGGATTGGCAACGCCGCCACGTCTTCCTCTGTACGCACGACCTTGCGGAATTTCGGCCCTTCGCCGGTCTCGAAATACAGCCCCAAGCCCATGGCATCGGGGATGGTCAGGATATCCGAGAACAGAATCGCGGCATCCAGCGGGTACCGCTCCAGTGGCTGCAGGGTGACCTCGCAGGCCAGATCCGCGTTCTGGCACAGATCCATGAACGAGCCGGCATGCTCGCGACTGGCCCGGTATTCCGGCAAATAACGCCCGGCCTGGCGCATCATCCACACCGGTGTCTGATCAACGGGTTCACGATTCAGAGCACGCAGAAAACGGTCGTTTTGGAGGGGTGCGAAAGTCATTATTGATCCTATCGGTCTGACATCGGACGCCTGACGCCGGTCGCCCTGAAACACATTACAGAACCCCGCACTTTACCCTATTCCGGGCTCTGTGCGCATAACAAAAAGGCCCGCAATGCGGGCCTTTTGCATCCTGCGTCAGACATCAGATGCCTGACCGGATTCATACATCCAGATAATCAAGAATACCCTTGGCCGCTTCGCGCCCTTCCCAGATGGCGGTCACCACCAGGTCGGAGCCGCGCACCATGTCGCCGCCGGCAAAGATCTTCTCATTGCTGGTCTGGAACGGGAATTCCTGCTCTTCCGCCGCCTGCACACGACCGGAATCGTCCGTAGCCACATTTTTGGGCTCGAACCAGTCCGCCGGACTGGGACGGAAACCGAAGGCCACGATCACCGCATCCGCCGGCAGAATTTCCTCACTGCCCGGGATCGGTTCGGGACGACGACGACCGTTGTTGTCCGGCTCGCCCAGCTTGGTTTCCACGACTTTCACGCCGGTGACCTTGCCGTCTTCTCCCACCACTTCGATGGGCTGACGGTTGAACAGGAACTGCACGCCTTCTTCCTTGGCGTTGGCCACTTCCTTACGGGAACCGGGCATATTCTCTTCGTCGCGGCGATAGGCGCAGACCACGCTGTCCGCCTGCTGGCGAATGGAGGTGCGGTTGCAGTCCATGGCGGTATCACCACCCCCCAGCACCACAACACGCTTGCCTTTCATGTCGATGAAGTCGGCCGGATCTTTCTCGAAGCCCAGGTTGCGGTTGGCATTGGCCACCAGGAACGGCAACGCCTCATGCACACCCTCCAGGTCTTCACCGGGGAAACCGCCCTTCATGTAGGTATAGGTACCCATACCCATGAAGACCGCATCGTAGTCAGCCAGCAGTTCATCAATGGTGATGTCCTTGCCCACTTCCACGCCCAGGCGGAATTCCACGCCCATGCCTTCAAACACCTCACGGCGCTTGGCCATGACCGGTTTTTCCAGCTTGAACTCGGGAATGCCGAAGGTCAGCAGACCGCCGATTTCCTCATAACGATCGAAGACCACCGGCTTGACGCCGCTGCGTACCAGCACGTCAGCACAGCCAATACCCGCGGGGCCGGCACCGATCACGGCGACTTTCTTGTCGGTCCACACCACCTTGGACATGTCCGGACGCCAGCCCATGGCCAGGGCGGTGTCGGTGATGTACTTCTCGGTGGCACCGATGGTGACCGCACCGAAACCGTCATTCAGGGTACAGGCCCCTTCACAGAGACGGTCCTGCGGGCAGACACGACCACAGACTTCCGGCAGGGAGTTGGTCTGGTGACTCAGCTCCACCGCTTCCATCAGGTTGCCTTCACTGATCAGCTTCAACCAGTTGGGAATGTAGTTGTGGACCGGGCACTTCCACTCACAGTACGGGTTGCCACAGTGCAGGCAACGATGTGCCTGGTGCTCCACTTCCCGGGTTTCGAACGGGTAGTAGATTTCCTCGTACTTGTGCTTGCGGTCTTCAATGTCCTTTTTCTTCGGATCGTGCCGGGGCACGTCGAGAAACTGGAAGTTGTTGCTCAAACGTTCAGCCATGGTCTCCCCCGTTATGCCGGATTGGCACGCGTGCTCTTGAGCAGGTTTTCCAGGCTTGCGGCCTTGGGCTTAACCAGCCAGAACTTGCGGCTCATGGCATCAAAGTTATCCAGAATGTACTGGCCCCATTCGCTGCCGGTCTCTTGCACGTAATCGGAGATCACGCCCCGCAGGTGACTGCGGTGAGATTCGGTGGCTTCGGAGCTGATGCGATGCAGTTCGATCAGTTCCGGGTTGATGCGGTCGAAGAAGTCGTTGTCCTCGTCCAGTACAAAGGCGAAACCACCGGTCATGCCGGCACCGAAGTTATGTCCGGTGCGACCCAGCACGGTGATGGAACCGCCGGTCATGTACTCACAGCAGTGATCGCCGGCGCCTTCCACTACGGCGTGGGCGCCGGAGTTACGCACCCCGAAACGCTCACCGGCCGTCCCGGCCGCCAGCAACTTGCCGCCAGTCGCCCCGTACAGACAGGTGTTACCGATGATGGCAGTTTCCTGGCTCTTGAACGGGCTGCCATTGGGCGGACGAATCACCAGCTTGCCGCCAGCCATGCCCTTGCCCACGTAATCGTTGGCATCACCTTCGATGTACATATGCAGGCCGCCGGCGTTGAACACACCGAAACTCTGACCCGCGGTACCGGTGAAACGCACCTTGATCGGCGTCGTTTCCATATCCAGGTTACCGTGACGCTTGGCAATCTCGCCGGACACCCGGGCCCCCACGGAGCGATCACAGTTGGTGATCTCGTAGTGGAAGGAACCGCCGGATTTGCTGTCGATGGCGGTCAACATGTCTTCCACCATCTTCTGGTTCAGCAACGCCTTGTCGAACGGCTCGTTACGGCTGACCTGACAGTGGGTGGGCTTGTCCGCCGGCACCAGGTCGTTGCGCAGGATCGGGGTCAGATCCAGCTTGCCCTGACGCACGGTCTCGCCTTCCAGCACTTTCAGCAGGTCGGTACGACCGATCAGCTCGGGAATGCTTTTCACGCCCAGCAACGCCAGCAGCTCACGGACTTCCTTGGCCACAAAGGTGAAGTAGTTGATCAGCAGCTCAGGAGCACCAATGAAGTGCTCCTTGCGCAGATCGTCACGCTGGGTCGCTACGCCGGTGGCGCAGTTGTTCAGGTGACAGATACGCAGGTACTTACAACCCAGCACCACCATCGGCACGGTGCCGAAACCGAAGGACTCTGCACCCAGGATGGCCGCCTTGATCACGTCCAGACCGGTCTTCAGACCACCATCGGTCTGCAACCGGATCTTGTCGCGCAGGTCGTTGCCACGCAGGGCCTGATGGGCTTCCGCCAGACCCAGCTCCCAGGGAGAACCCGCATAGCGGATGGAAGTCAGCGGGCTGGCCGCGGTACCGCCATCGTAGCCGGAAATGGTGATCAGGTCCGCGTAGGCCTTGGCCACACCAGAGGCCACGGTCCCCACGCCAGGCTCGGACACCAGCTTCACGGACACCTGGGCATCCGGGTTGACCTGCTTGAGGTCGAAGATCAGCTGGGCCAGATCCTCAATGGAATAGATATCGTGGTGCGGCGGCGGCGAGATCAGGGTCACGCCGGGCACGGAGTGACGCAGACGCGCGATCAGCGCATTCACCTTGCCGCCGGGCAGCTGGCCGCCCTCGCCGGGCTTGGCGCCCTGGGCCACCTTGATCTGCAGCACTTCGGCATTGACCAGGTAATGCGGGGTCACGCCGAAACGACCAGAGGCGATCTGCTTGATCTTGGATACACGCTCGGTGCCGTAACGGGCCGGGTCTTCGCCGCCCTCACCGGAGTTTGAACGACCGCCCAGACGATTCATGGCGGTGGCGATGGCCTCGTGGGCCTCCGGGCTCAGGGCGCCGAGGGACATACCCGCGGAATCGAAGCGCAGCAGGATGTTCTCCAGCGGCTCCACCTCTTCCACATCAATGGCGTCCACATCATCGCGCAAGGCAAAGAGATCCCGAAGGGTCGCCACCGGGCGCTTGTTCACCAGCTCGGCGTACTCCTTGTAGGCATCGTAGTCACCGTCCTGGGTGGCCCGGTGCAGAGCGTAGATCACGTCCGGATTGAAGGCGTGATATTCCTTGCCATGGATGTACTTGAGAATACCACCGGCATCAATGGGCTTGCGCTGTTTCCAGGCATCCTTGGCCAGGCTCTGCTGATCCGCCTCGAAATCCTCGAAGCTGGCACCCTGGATACGGCTGGGCACACCCCGGAAGCACAGATCCACCACATCACTGGCGATACCCACGGCTTCAAACAGCTGGGCACCCCGGTAGGAAGTGATGGTGGAAATCCCCATCTTGGAGAGGATCTTCATCAGGCCCTTGTTGATGCCTTTGCGGAAATTCTTCTGCAGTTCCACCGCATCACCGAGCAGCTCGCCGGAACGCACCATGTCGGAGATCACGTCGTAGGCCAGATACGGGTAGACGGCGGTGGCGCCGAAACCAAACAGCACAGCGAAGTGATGGGAATCACGGGCGGTGGCGGTTTCCACGATGATATTGGCGTCGGAGCGCAGCCCTTTTTCGGTCAGGGAATGGTGCACCGCGCCGGTAGCCATCAAGGCGTGGATGGTCAGCTTGTCCTGGACAATACCGTGATCGGTAAGCACCAGGATCACCTTGCCATCGCGGACCGCCTGGGCAGCCTGTTCGCAAAGGTTTTCCACCGCCTTGCGCAGACCAATCTGCGGATCGTAATGCAGGCTCAGCTTGGCCACATCGTATCCGGGACGATCGATCTTCATCAGGTTGGTGAACTTGGAATGGGACAGCACCGGCGTGGACAAAATCGCCCGGTCGGCATGGTCCGCCGTTTCCTCGAACACGTTCCGTTCGGCACCCACACAGGTTTCCAGGCTCATCACGATCGCTTCGCGCAGCGGATCGATGGGCGGGTTGGTCACCTGGGCAAACTGCTGCCGGAAGTAGTCATACAGGGAACGCTCACGGCGTGACAGCACCGCCATGGGCGTGTCATCGCCCATGGAGCCGGTGGCTTCCTGGCCGGATTCGGCCAGAGGGCGCAGCACCTGATCGCGCTCTTCGAAGCTGATCTGGAAGAATTTCTGATAGCTCAGCAGGTCCTGCAGATCCACCTCGTCGGTACGCTCCACTTCGTGGTCGTAGTCCGCTTCGATGCGCAGGGCATTGCCTTTCAGCCAGTCCCGGTAGGGGTGACGCACCTTGAGACGGTTGTCGATGTCCTTGGTGTGCAGTACCTCGCCGGTTTCGGTATCCACGGCCAGGATCTGGCCCGGTCCGACCCGACCCTTGGCCACCACGTCTTCCGGCTTGTAGCCGTACACGCCGATTTCCGAAGCCAGGGTAATAAAACCGTTCTTGGTCACTACCCAGCGAGCCGGGCGCAGACCATTACGATCAAGCATACAGACCGCATAACGGCCATCGGTCATCACCAGGCCGGCAGGACCGTCCCAGGGCTCCATATGCATGGAGTTGTATTCGTAGAAGGCACGCAGATCCGAATCCATGGTTTCCACGTTCTGCCAGGCCGGCGGGATCATCATGCGCACGGCGCGGAACAGATCCATACCCCCAGCCAGCAACACTTCCAGCATGTTGTCCATGCTGGAGGAGTCGGAACCGGTACGGTTGACCAGCGGGCTGAGCTCTTCCAGGCCGGGCAGCAGTTCGTTTTCGAACTTGTTTTCCCGGGCCAGCGCCCAGTTACGGTTACCCTGCACGGTGTTGATCTCACCGTTGTGGGCAAGGTAACGGAACGGCTGGGCCAGCGGCCACTGCGGCAGGGTGTTGGTGGAAAAGCGCTGATGGAACACCACAATGGCGGTTTCCATGGCGCTGTCACCCAGATCCGGGAAGAACGCCGGCAGATCCACCGGCATCATCAGACCCTTATAGGAGATCACCGAGGCCGACAGGGAGCAGACGTAGAAGTAACCATCGTTCTCGATGGCCTTTTCCGCGTGGCGGCGGGCAAAGAACAGGCGGCGGTTGAGCTCCTGCTCGGTGTTGCCGTCGGCCGCCACCAGCACCTGCCAGAAGCCGGGCAGGGAAGCACGGGCCAGGTCACCGAGACAGGCGTCGTCGGTGGGCACTTCCCGCCAGCCCAGCACCTGCACATCCTGGGCTTCCAGCGCGGCATTGATAGCCGCTTTCTGGGCGTCAGCCTGGGCCGCGTCCGGGTGGGTGAATACCATCCCCACGCCGTAGTTTTCCGGCAAGGTAATGGACTGGGCCTCCGCAACCTTGCGGAAGAAAGAATCGGGTTTCTTGAGCAACAGACCGCAGCCATCACCGGTTTTTCCGTCGGCATTAATGCCGCCCCGGTGAGTCATACATGTCAGTGCTTCGATGGCCGTTTGCAAAAGCTCGTGGCTGGCGTTGCCCTCCATATGGGCAATCAGACCAAAACCACAGTTGTCCCGGAATTCTCCGGGCTCAGTGAGCCCCCGCACCAGCGTTGAGTTCTGCTGCATCAAAACCTTTCCTCTTGAAATTCAGAGACTTACAGAAGGCGAATGGCGTCAGGATAGTGGTGACGGCAAAAAAGGGATATGCATTCTACACATTGCGCCCTTGAGCGACAAATTGAACAGTCACCCAAGGGCCATTTTTGTTTTCAGAGCTCGCTGCGAATGTCGGCCATCTTGCGGGGAAAAGGCCCCGCTGAGCGCAACTTTGCAGGCAACGTCGACTTTGCATCCAGGGCAGCCTGACGGCTGGAATAGTCCCCTGAGAGCACCAGATAGACGGATTTCCCGTTCCGCTCGGCCCGATAATAGGCCCCTTTGCGCTCCAGCTGATCCAGCACCCCACGGGCGCTGGCCTCCTGACTGGTGACCGTAATCTGCAGAAACCAGCGGCTGTCGTCCAAGGTCGCCAGCCAGTCTTCCCGCTGATAGCCCAGTTCCGCATCCAGCCCACTGAGGGCCGGCTCACTGGCAGGCACCGTATCCGGCTGATCAGGCTCTTGCGCAGACACTGGCTGCGTTTCTGGCCCCTCCGCAGGCTCAGATTCCTGAGCTGCCGGCTCCTGTGTCACTGCCACCTCAGGCTCCTCACGAGCAGGGGCGGATTGCATGACCGGGTCCGTCACCGGCGTCAGGGACACATTGGCCGCTTCCTCATTGGCTTCCGGCTCGGACTCTGGTGACTGACGTTCCGGCAGGTCCTCCAATCTCGCCACCGGCTCCATGGAAGAGGCCAACGGACGTGTGGGCGCATCGTCTGCGCCACTGGCATCAGCATCTGCCGTGGCGGGCTGCTCGGGCACCGGTAAGGCAAGCTCACGAGATTGCCCTTGGCCCTCGCCGTCATCACTGCCACCTGAGAAAACCGACCAGACGATCGCCACCACAACGAGCAGGCCAACAGCCGCTGCCACATGACGCCATGGCGGCGTCACCGCGGCGCGACGATCCTGCCCCTCTTCCGGACTGTCCCGGTCATCAAACTCCGTATCGTCTTCATCCTCGACGTCCACTGCCGATGAGGAAAAGGACAGCTCTTCCTGGGAATCGTCATCCGCCGGGCGGGACGCGAAGGCAGCAGCAGGCTCGACACCGGCTTCTTCTTCACGAGAGGCAGACATCATCATTGGCGCCCCCGCATCCTGGCTGCGCAGCAGCTCCAGAAGGCGGGCGATATTGCCATCACTGTCATGGCGCAAGCGGTCAGCCTCGTCCGCCTCCAACTCGATTCCGAGCACGAACCAGGCAAAATCCTGAATGTCATCAGCAACCAGGGAGGGCAGATCGAGCACATCATCCAGCGCCAGATCCGCGCCCTTGAGTTTTTCCACCGTGCCCGGCAGTCCCCCGAACACATAACCCAGGCGGGCGCCCAGCTTCTGCTTCAGGGCAGCCATGGTAGCGACCGCGTCGTCCTGCAGATCCTCACTGTTGTCGACCACCACCAGGATCCGGCCGTCGGCCAGAGTCTCGCGAAGCTTGTCAGGAAGTGCCGCCCTGTCGATATCGAAATGCCGCAGCAAAGACTCAATGACCACGTTGGCATTGTGCTCCGCCGCGCCGTCGATCCGCACAATTTCCATATCGCCAAGCAACGCCATCACTGTATGGCCAAGCAACGTAGAGACACCGCTACCGCTATCGCCTTCCAGTGCCACCACGGAACCCAGTCCGGCATGGGCAGTCAGCGCATCCAGATAATCGCCACGGGATGCACCACTGAAAAAACGGTCGTCATCATGTTCCACAAAAAGCCTCCAGTGTCTGGCGTAATGCCCCAGCATCATAGTCTGCCGTGACCACAGCCTCACCCAGCTGTCGCAGCAACACAAGACGAAGCTGGCCGTTTTGTACTTTCTTGTCCAGCGACATCAGATCCATGAACTGATCCGGCGTCATCCCGGCAGGCGTTGCCACCGGCAACTGCCATTGTGCCAGCACATCGGCCAGCCCGGCCTCCAAACCCGCGTCTACCCAGCCCAGCCTGACCGACATATTCACTGCCATGAGCATGCCGACCGCGACTGCCTCTCCGTGCAACCACTGACTGTAACCCGTGGCCGTCTCAATGGCATGGCCAAAGGTATGACCCAGATTGAGCAAGGCACGGTTACCCTGCTCGGTTTCATCATCAGCCACCACCTGAGCCTTGTTATCGCAACTGCGATAGATCGCTTCAGACAATGCCTCTGTGTCTCTGGACAACAGCTTTTCGTTGTTGGTTTCCAGCCAATGGTAAAAATCCGGGTCGCGAATCAGGCCATACTTGATCACTTCCGCATAGCCAGCGGCCAGCTCACGCTGCGGCAGGGAGGCCAGAACATCCGTGTCGATCAACACCAGGCGCGGCTGGTGAAACGCACCAATCATGTTCTTTCCACGGGGATGATTGACGGCGGTCTTGCCACCAACAGACGAATCCACCTGGGCAAGCAACGTCGTCGGCACCTGAATAAAGTCCACCCCACGCTGATAACAGGCGGCAGCGAACCCCACCATATCGCCAATCACGCCGCCGCCGAGAGCAACAAGCGTGGTCGTGCGCGAGTGGCGCTTGGCCATCAACGCATCGAAAATGCTTTCCAGCGTTTCCAGCGTCTTGAACGCCTCACCATCCGGCAGGACCAGGGTATCGCACTGACATCCCGAAAAATGCCGGGTCAGTCGCTCCAGATACAGAGGGGCAATGGTCTCGTTGGTAACGACCATCACCTGATTGCCGCGCACCTGCTCGGCAAGAGGGAAGGTGTCGAGCAAGCCGGCACCGATATGAATCGGGTAACTACGCTCGGCCAGGGCCACCTGAAGTGTTCGCATTGGATCTCCGACAGACATTGGGATGGTAGGCGATGGCAAGAGAGAAGCATCGGCGACGGCCAGACAAAGCGATGCGCCACATCGCCGACGGCCACTCAGTCAGCACCGTTCATTCGATGCAACAATCGCCAGCCAAGGCCATATTATCCTTGTCGGTGAGACGCCAAACAAGCCAGCACGTCATCCGCCACCTTTTTCAGGTTACCAGAGGCCGTAGATACCAGGTGATGAGACACCTGTCGATAAAGAGGATCCCGCTCGGCGAACAGCGCTTCAAGTCTGGCGCGCGGGTCTGCGGTTTGCAGGAGGGGGCGATTCTTGTCGTTTCGGGTGCGGGCAAGCTGAACGTCAACAGGGGTCCACAGATAGACCACACAGCCGCGCTCATGGAGCATACCCCTGTTCGCTGGC
This sequence comes from Alcanivorax sp. NBRC 102024, assembly GCF_001602235.1. Taxonomy (NCBI): domain Bacteria; kingdom Pseudomonadati; phylum Pseudomonadota; class Gammaproteobacteria; order Oceanospirillales; family Alcanivoracaceae; genus Alcanivorax; species Alcanivorax sp. NBRC 102024. The sequence continues at coordinate 225,956 of NZ_BDAS01000002.1, read as the reverse complement.
GTCACCACAACGCCACCCCCAGTCGCCAACACAATACCATCCTGGCGAGTCAGCTCATCAATAGCCTCTTGCTCGCGACGGCGAAAACCGGCCTCGCCTTCCATATCGAAGATCCACGGGATATCCGCCCCCGTCTTCTCCTCAATAACCCGATCAGAATCGAAGAAAGGATAGTCCAGTATCTGGGAAAGGTGGCGCCCCAGGGTGCTTTTCCCAGCACCCATGGGGCCAACCAGTATTAGAGAGGGATTCGTCGTCTTGGTCACCGATTTGCCAAAGCATCCTTCATCAGGCGGGGAGTGATGAAGATCAGGAGTTCCTGCTTGTTATCACGCTTGATGGTTTTCTTGAACAAGTTGCCAATCCACGGCAAGTCACCCAGGAAGGGAGTCTTGGTCACGGAATTGATCTTTTCTTGCTGGAAAATACCACCAAGCACGACAGTCTCTCCATCATTCACCAGAACAGAGGTTTCAACACGGTTGGTGTTGATGGCAGCTGAACCTTCCGCGTTGAAAGAATCGTTGTTCACCTTCAGCTCCATGATGATATTACCATCCGGAGTGATGTGTGGCGTCACCTCCAACTTGAGCTCCGCCTCCACAAAATCAATGGCAGTTGCACCAGAAGCAGTGGCAACCTCAAATGGTACCTGTTGCCCGGAGGCAATAATTGCAGGCTGCTGATCGGCGGTAAGGACCTTGGGAGTCGCCACCAACTCTCCATGCCCTTCAGCCTCCAGGGCGGACAATTCCAGCTCAATCAGGCCGGATGTCAAGGATGTGAAACCAATGGCAAAACGAGAAGCATCCGTTGAGTCCACTCCCAAGTCCACGATCAAGTCATCGCCATTCTCAATATCTTCAAATTCAAAATCATCTGGCCCAAAATCCACATCATCCGGGTCAATAGCCGGCGTTCCCTGAGCAACCGTAGAATCCAAATTGGTTGCATGCAGGTTTCTTAGAGACTGAAGCCGGCCGGAAAAGCCAAAGGTCTTTTTATCCTGTAACATTGATTCGGTATTGAAACCCAATCCGCCCCACCGCACACCGAACTCGTCAGCAATGTTATTGCTTGCGACGACAACACGAGCCTCAATCAGCACCTGCCGAACAGGCACATCCAGGGTATCGATCAGGTCCCTGACTTCCTGCAACTTTGCCTGAGTATCCTGAATAATCAGCGTATTCGTCCTTTGGTCCACAACTACCGAACCCCGTGCCGATAACAGCGCCTCACCTTTGCCACCAGCATTACTGATCAAGGCTTTCATATCGCTGGCATTCGCGTAATTGATATTAATAAACTGAGTACGAAGGGGCGCCAGGGCCTCAATTTTCTTTTGGCTTTCCAGTTCCAGTTGTTCCCGCGCAGCGATTTCATCGGCAGGCGCCACCAGCAAGACATTGCCCACCTGACGCTTATCCAGACCTTTGGTCTTCAGAATCAGCTCCAGAGCCTGATCCCAAGGAACGTTCTGCAGCCGAAGGGTAATTCGGCCATCAACCGTATCTGACGCAACGAGATTCAACCCTGTGAAGTCAGCAATCAGCTGTAAAACCGACCGCACCTCGATATCCTGAAAATTCAGAGACAGCTTCTCACCGGTGTACTCAAAAGCATCCTTGTTTTTGCGTTCAGCCTCTGCACGGGTAATGGGCTTAACATTGATGCTGAACTGATTGTCCGCCTGATACGCCAGATACTCCCAGGTACCGGTTGGCTCAATGGTAACAACGACGCTGTCATCGCTACTCTTCGTGTCCACAACTCGGACTGGTGTGGCAAAATCAGTGACATCCAGTTTTCTGACCAATTCATTGGCAACACCAGCGCCAACGAATTTGGCAACAATTCTTCCACCCTCTTCTTTCACATCGACAGGTATGGAGGCTTTGGAAAGCCCAACAATGACCCGACCTTCGCCGCTGTCGCCGCGTCTGAAGTCAACACTCTCTACAGAAGCATCATCGTCAGCCGCTACGTCACTGGTCTGGCCGGAAGCCGGCTCCCGTTGCTCATCGCCCAACAATACAACAAGGTCATTCCCTTCAACCCGGGTTGAGTACCCTGTCAACGAGTCCAGATTAAAAATAAGCCGAGTTCTGTCCTTTGCCTCAACGATGGTGACACTGCGGGCATTGCCCGTTCCAAGGTTCTTTTGTTTTTCCGCAATTTCACTATCAGCCCCAACAAGGTCCAACGCGATTCTGGCGGGTTTTTCGATGCTGTAACCTTTTGCCTCGGGCACACCACCATCAAACTTCAGGCGGACTTCCATGCCATCGCCGGACAGAGAATTCGCTTCAATGGACGTGAGAGTGTCCGCGGCTGCGAAAGAGCTGCAGACTGACAAAACCCCCATAGCGAGAAAGCCCGCCAAGCGCCGGGAGAAGCTCATTTTTGTTGTCAATTTTTTGATATTCATAACTGGATCCCCAGCAACTGTTATTCTGAAATGGCGACGTTACTAGAACGCTCGACCCAGCCATCACGACCATCTGGCACGATTTCTATAAGGCTAACCCTGCTTTCGGAAACATCCTTCACCAAGCCAAAGTTTTTCCCCATGTAGCTCCCTGGCTTGACTCGGGTAACCGCACCGGATGGATCAGCTATCAGCGCCTGAAGTGATTCTCCCGGCTTGGTAATCGTACCTACCATTTTCAATGCATCCAGAGCGAATCGCTCCAGGTACTCTTTTGGCCTACCCATGTCAGGCTCCACTTTCCGCCCATCAGGTACAGCCATGATTTCTTGGTCGGAAGGTGCAGAAAAGGGCGAACGAAGCTGATGCGCACCATATGCATAGGTTGCAATTGGCTTGAACTCCGGCGGCGGCTCAATTCGTCCTCTTGGCCTCGCCTTTATTTCCTGCAACCGGGCCTCAAGCTCGCCCAGGTTCGCCCCTGTTCCACACCCCGTCAAACCCAGAAGGAAAAGTATCGCAACAGGAACCGCTGCATATTTTTTTGCCAACATCTCCTGCCCCCTATTTATTCTGACCACGAGCCGGTCCTGTACTTTGAGAACCGCCGTCCTGACTTGAATAACGATACGTCTTGGCGGTGATATTCATATTCAGCAGGCCCAGAGCCTTGGCTTCTTTATCGGTAGGCCACTCAATCACAAAATCGTGGAGCGTCACAATTCGCGGCAATGCTGCCACACCAGAAACGAAGGAGCCGAAACCATGATAATCGCCCAAGGCACTGATCTCGATGGGAAGCTCGGCATAAAACTCTTTTTCGGCCTCTTCCTTGAGTTCGATTTTCTCAAACTCCATCCCACTTCCCAATCCGGTATGGGTAATATCCTCGAGCAAACCCGGGACTTCAGTATCCTTTGGCAGCTGCTTCAGAAGCGCCCCGAAAGTTTGCTCCATTTCGACAAGCTGCGCCCGGAACTGATCAAGGTTGTGCGCCTCAAAAGCTTTATTCTCATAACTCTTGAGTAGCGATGCCTCTTCTCTTTGCTGTTGCTCCAGAGCAGCATTTAAATCCTTGATAACCAGGAAATAGCCCATCAAGAGCACGGCAATCAAAACGAGAACTGCGGCACCCGCTTTTATTGGCGCAGGCCATCCCCCCACATTTTCAAAGTCGAGACTATTGAGCTCTTCGATCAGCTCTCGCATATCCATGTTTTTCAGCTCAGAGGCTTTCATTGTTTTTCTTCCTCATTATTGCTGGTCGGGGAGGCTTGCTTAACCGTCAATGTAAAGCTGTTTGCCTGCGAGCCATCTTCCAGAGCCGTTACATTTTGCAGATTCGCTTCTTTGAACCATTCAGATTGATCCAGATTACGCATCAGCCTTGAGATACGGTTATTGGACTCGGCGATCCCGTTGATCGTGTAAAGATCGCCTATACGACTCAATTTTGAATAAAACACGCCGTCCGGCAAGGTCCTGACCAACTGATCAAACACATAGACGATTGTTGGGCGGTTGCCCTGGAGGCTCTGTATCACCTCCATTCTCGCAACCAGCTCATCTCTTCTGGTCTTTAGCTCTTTGATCTCTTTAATTTTCCCATCAAGCTCCGCTGCCTTGGTCTGGATATGACTATTCCTGGCGCGCTGGTCAGCAATTTTTTGATCCACCACGCTTTTCCAACCAAAAAACAGCACCGCACCCAAAACGGCGGCCATCACCAAAAGAACGATAAATTCCTGTTGCTGGCGCTTGCGGCGCTCTTCCCGCCACGGCAGCAGGTTAATTGTTGTTGTCATTGGTCAAAGCTCCTCAATGCCAAACCGCATGCGATCATCAATGCCGGCGCGTCATTGGCAATAGCAGAAGCCCCCACCTTGTTTGCCAGCGCCATATCATTGAACGGGTTGGCCACGGAACAGCTGGCGCCCACTCGCTCTTGAATCAAGTCTGCCAGGTCCTGGATTGACGCTGAGCCCCCGGCCAGCAGGATATAGTCCACCTCATTGAACTGGGTGGAGCCATAGAAAAATTGCAGGGACCGATTGACCTGCTGAACCACAGCATCCTTGAAGGGCTGCAGCACTTCCGCTTCATAATCATCCGGCAGCTCGCCGGTTTTTTTGGCAAGCCCGGCCTCTTCCATGGAAATACCGTAGCGGCGCTGAATTTCTTCGGTCAGCTGCTTGCCTCCGAACAGTTGCTCGCGGGTGTAGACGCTGCGGCCCTGATGGAAAACGTTCAAGGTCGTCATGGTGGCACCGATATCGAAGACAGCGACGGTCTCCAGTTCCTCGGCGTTGGGCAGTCCCGGCAACACCAGCTGGAAAGCCCGCTCCATCGCGTAGGCTTCCACATCGACGGCCTTGGCCTGCAAACCGCCAATTTCCAGAGCATCGGTCCGCATTTCCACGTTTTCTGTCCGGGAGGCGGCAACGAGAACTTCCACACGCTCATCATTACCTTCAACAGGCCCCATGACCTGGAAGTCCATGCGGACCTCGTCCAGCGGGAAGGGAATATACTGGTCGGCTTCCACCTTCAGCTGGCTCTCCATCTCGTCTTCGCTGAGAGAGGCATCCATTTCAATCAGTTTGGTGATCACGGCAGAGCCGGACACTGCCACCGCCGCGGTTTTCGCCCCGGGACGGGCGCGGCTGACCAGACGGGCAATCGCATCCCCGACGCCCTCCACGTCACTGATGTTTTTTTCGACAACCGCATTGGCAGGCAAGGGCTCAACCCCATAGCTCTCTACCTTGTAGCGGTTCCCCGATTTGGACAGCTCTAGCAGCTTCACCGCCGTGGAGCTGATGTCGATCCCCAGGAGTGTCTGGGCCTTTTTTCTGAGGAAAGGCAGCACTGTTGTCGTCCCGTCTGGTTATTATTAAAGTGTTTTTTTCTTGATAAAGATACACTTACAGGTTTTTTATGTCGAATCACTTTAGGTCTAGTAATAGCAGAACAGATATTAGATCACAACAACCTTTCCACCATATAATGACCCACTTCACGGGCCCACTAGGCCTTTCTACCGATCCCAGCCAGTAGTTGCCGAAAACATGCGCTTACCCACCTGGACCCGATACCTGCTCCTTCTCCTGATTGCCGGCGCCGGTGGCGGGTTATCCATTCTGGCCGCCAGCTATCTGTATCTGGCTCCACAGCTCCCCCCAGCCAGCCAGATCCGCGAAGTGGAATACCAGATTCCACTGCGCATTTACAGCAATGATATAAAACTTATTGCTGAATACGGGGAAAAGCGCCGACAACCGGTATCCTTTGACGAATTGCCGGAAACTCTGGTCCAGGCGGTGCTGGCCGCAGAGGATGAACGCTTTTTCAGGCACAACGGGGTCGACCTGAAAGGCCTGGTGCGGGCCGCGGTGGAATTGGCACGCTACCGGGAAATCCGCTCCGGCGGCTCCACCATCACCATGCAGGTGGCGCGTAACTTCTTCCTCAGCCGTGACCAGCGCTTCCTGCGCAAATTCAACGAAATCGTGCTGGCCATCCAGATTGAGCGGGTACTCAGCAAGGAAGAGATCCTCGAGCTTTACCTGAACAAGATCTATCTTGGCCACCGGGCCTATGGGGCAGAAGCCGCCGCCCAGGTGTACTACGGCAAATCCGTCGGCGAACTCAATATCGCCCAACAGGCCATGATTGCCGGCCTGCCAAAGGCTCCTTCCGCTTACAACCCGATCACCAACCCGGAGCGGGCCAGAATAAGACGTAACTGGATTCTGTTCCGTATGGAAGAAACCGGGGCGTTGACTCGCGAAGAACGCGAAATTGCCCAGTCCGAGCCCGTCAGTGCCCGCTTCCATGCCGCCCAGCCTGAAGTGGATGCTGCCTATGTGGGCGAAATGGTACGCCTGCAGGCCGCCAGGCTGGTGGAGCAGGACATTTTCACCGACGGCATTCGCATCATTACCACCATCGACAGCAAACGGCAGACCGCGGCTGTCCAGGCGCTGCGAGCCGGCCTTCACAGCTATGACGAGCGCCATGGTTATCGCGGGCCGCTGGCACAACGGGACGTGAGCGCAGCGCCGACGCTGCCAGCCATCAGCGCTTCCGACAATGAGCAGCCCCCTGCGGAGGAGAGCGAACTGCCCGCACAGGCAGAAAAAGCGGAAATAGAGAAAACCATTACCGGACTCGACCCCAGCGTGGCCCACTGGGTTGCCATGATCCGCGACCAGCAACGTATCGGCCCGCTGCAACCGGTCATCGTTACCCGAGTGGGAGAAGAGGATGCCGACATCCTTTTCCGTGACGGCAAACGCGCCCGGCTTGCCTGGGAGGACATCCGCTGGGCTCGCCCGCAGCTCAACAACAAGTATGTGGGAGAAGAACCCAAGACCGCCGGCGATGTACTATCCCGTGGCGATATTATTCGCGTTCGCCCCGTGGGCCCGGAGGAAAGCCGCCGCTGGCGCCTGGCCCAGCTCCCCGCTGCACAGTCGGCACTGGTCTCGCTGGACCCGTCCAATGGCGCTGTGGTCGCCATGCAGGGCGGCTACAGCTTTGCTGCCTCCAACTTCAACCGGGCGGTACAGAGCGAGCGGCAGGCCGGCTCCGTGTTCAAACCCTTTATCTATACCTCGGCCATGGAAAACGGCTTCACCCCCGCCTCCATCATCAACGATGCGCCGGTGGTGTTCGATGACGACAAACTGGAAACCGCCTGGCGTCCCACCGGAGCCAGCGGCAAGTTCTACGGCCCCACCCGCATGCGCGAAGCCCTGTATCGCTCGCTGAACCTGGTCTCCATTCGCATTCTGCGCCAGATCGGCATCAGCCAGGCCATGAACACCCTGAAACGCTTCGGCCTTCCTGCTGACGGCTTCCAGCGCGACCTGTCCCTGGCACTGGGCAGTGCCAGCGTCACCCCGATGGATATCGCCACCGCCTACAGCGTTTTTGCCAACGGTGGTTACCGGGTCACCCCCTGGGCCATTCAACGTATCGAGAACGCCGATGGCGACATCCTCTGGCAGGCACCGGAAGTGATACTCTGCGAACCTCCCTGCCTGCCCCCCCTGGCGCTGACAGACGACAATATCGAACCGGCCTCCCCGGAGGACTCCAGCCCGGACAGCGAGGACAGCGCCGACGAGCCAGTGGTGACAATACAGCCTGACCCGGTAATGGCCCCCCGGGTACTGGATCCGCGTATTGCCTGGTTGATGGACTCCATGCTGCAGGACGTCATCCGCGCAGGGACTGGCAGCAAGGCAAGGGCTCTGGGCCGCGATGACCTGGCTGGCAAGACCGGCACCACCAACGACCAGGTGGACGCCTGGTTCTCCGGTTATTCTCCGGATCTGGTCGCCACCGTCTGGGTCGGTTTCGACAACCCGGCCAATCTGGGCTGGGGCGAATATGGCGGCAAGGCGGCCCTGCCAATCTGGATCGACTACATGGGCCCGGCCCTGGAAGGCGTTCCTGAACGGCAGCTGGAGCAGCCCTCCGGCATCGCCACCGTGCGCATCGACCCGGACAGTGGTCTGCTGGCGCGCCCGGACAACCCCAATGCCATCCGCGAATACTTTATTGAGGATCAGGTGCCCGAGCTGGAGCCCCAGCGCGGCCCGGGTGGTGGCACCAGTGCCCCCGAGCAAATTTTCTGAACGGCCCGCGATAGCGCCGGGCATTGCCTGGCGCCTGACCAGCCATAAAAAAACCGCCTTCCGGCGGTTTTTTTTTATGGCTGACTGCTTTTCCTACAACTCGGGAAAAATCTCATCCAGCGAGTTCAATGGATAGTGGGACGGATATCCCTTGCGAGCCACACCACAATCCACTGCCGCACGGGCGACTGCGGAGGATACCCGCCCCAGAAGACGCGGGTCATTGGGCTTGGGAATAATGTAATCGGCACCGAAGGTCAGCGGCTCCCCACCATAGGCATCCAGCACTTCCTGAGGCGGCGCCTCTCGCACCAGCTCGGCAATGGCATGGACTGCGGCGATCTTCATTTCCTCGGTGATCGAGGTGGAACGCACATCCAGCGCCCCCCGGAACATGTACGGGAAACACAGCACATTGTTCACCTGGTTGGGGAAATCAGAACGCCCGGTAGCCACAATCGCATCCGGGCGAGCCGCCTTGGCCACCTCCGGACGGATCTCCGGATCCGGGTTGGCCAGCGCAAAGATGATCGGCTTGGGCGCCATCTTCTTGACCATTTCCGGTGTCAGCATGTCCGGTCCGGACACACCGATAAACACATCCGCATCTTCCACCGCATCGTTGAGAGTGCGCTTGTCAGTGTCGTTGGCCAGTGCCGCCTTGTACTGGTTGAGATCATCGCGACGACTGTGAATCACGCCCTTGCGATCCAGCACCAGGATATTCTCCTTGCGCGCGCCCATCTCGATCAGCAGCCGCACCGATGCCACGCCTGCGGCACCGGCTCCCACACAGACCACCTTGATGTCTTCGATACGCTTTTTCTGAATTTCCAGCGCATTGATCAGACCCGCACCCACCACAATGGCGGTACCGTGCTGATCATCGTGGAACACCGGCACATCGCACTGTTCTTTGAGGATGCGTTCGATCTCGAAACACTCCGGCGCCCGGATATCTTCCAGGTTAATGCCGCCAAAGGTGCGATGGATGCGCACCACCGTGTCGATAAAGGCCTGGGAGTCTTCCGCGTCCACTTCGATATCAAACACATCGATACCGGCAAACAGCTTGAACAGAATCCCCTTGCCTTCCATCACCGGCTTGGACGCCAGGGCACCCAGGTTGCCAAGACCGAGAATGGCCGTGCCATCACTGATCACAGCTACCAGATTGCCCTTGGCAGTAAAACGGTAGGCCAGCTCCGGCTCGCGGGCGATCTCACGCACCGGCTCCGCCACGCCCGGACTGTAGGCCAGGCTCAGGTCACGGCTGGTTGCCGCCGGCTTGGTCACCTCAACGCTGATTTTCCCTGGCCGCGGTTTGGCGTGGTATTCCAGGGCCGCCGTTCTCAAATCCTCAGACATGCTGGTCTCCGCTGGTCCCTAAGTCGGGCTAAACTGTCAGGCTAAACACTGTGTACGCAAGGTCTTAAAGCAAAAAGCACCCCGCAGGGTGCTTTTCAAAGGCTACATAAACTGCGGTGAAGACGCCGTTCAGTCCTTCTTGCTGCGCATCATGCCGAAACGCTGCTTGAACTTGTCGATCTGACCACCGCTGTCGGCCTGCTTCTGCTTGCCAGTATAGAAAGGATGGCAAGAAGAACAAACGTCCAAAGCCATGTCACCACCACGGGTGGAACGGCTTTCGATAACATTACCGCAGCTACAGGTATAGGTTGCTGCCTGGTATTCGGGATGAATCTCTGGTTTCATTGCTGAGCTCCAATCTGTGTCGCTACCTGCCTCTACGACAGGCACCACACGGCTTGCGTCTGGGAAAAAGAAGGCGAATCATAACAGCTTGGCCCCAATCCGCAAGCGCTGAGCGCCTCTCAGACGCTTCAGGCTTCAGGAAATCCCGTGTCAGCCAAGAAAACCCTGCAAATTGCCCTGCCGGTGCCGTTACCGGGTTGCTTCGACTATCTGTACCCGGGAACCACTCCGCCAGCGCGTGGCTCACGGGTGCAGGTCCCTTTCGGTCGACGCACCCTGGTGGGCCTGGTTCACGGCCACGGTCTCAGCGATCACCCGAAACTGAAAGCCATCCAGCGGGTACTGGACGACACCCCGGTCCTGCCGGAGGAACTCTACCAGCTATGCGAACGGGCGGCCCGCTACTACCACCACCCACTGGGCGAAGTGCTCAGCTATGCCCTGCCGGCCCTGCTGCGCCAGGGCAACGATGCCGAGGCCAGCCAGGAAAAACGCTGGCGAATTACCGAACGCGGGCAGCATGTCAGTGACGACCAGCTCAGCCGCGCCCCGCGACAGCGCCAGGCCCTGCACACCCTGCGCGACCACCCCAAAGGCCTGAGCAGCGCCATGCTGGCGGCCCTGGATGTACCCGCCGCCGCCCTGGCCAGTCTGCGTGACAAAGGCTGGGCGGAACAGGTATCGCAGGAGGACAGTGCTCCCCCCAGGGACATTCTGGCCCAGGCGCCACTGGCCGCCAACGCGGAGCAACGCAAGGCGATCCGCGCTTTAGAGGAGGCCCGGGGCTTCTCCCCCTTCCTCCTTGACGGCGTTACCGGCAGCGGCAAGACCGAAGTCTACCTGCAGGCCATGACTGCGCATCTGGCCGCCGGCAAACAGGTACTGGTGCTGATTCCGGAAATCGGCCTGACGCCCCAGACCGTACAGCGTTTCCGCCAGCGCTTCGCCGTGCCGGTGGCGACCCTGCACTCCGGGCTCACCGACCGGGAACGTCTGGACAACTGGCTGGCCGCCCGTGACGGCAAGGCACGCATCATCATCGGCACCCGCTCCGCCATCTTTACGCCGCTGGCCGCCCCGGGGCTGATCATCGTCGACGAAGCCCACGACGCGTCCCTGAAACAGCAGGACGGCTTTCGCTTTCACGCCCGCGACCTGGCCACCTGGCGGGCCCAGCAACTGGATATTCCCGTGGTGCTGGGCAGTGCCACCCCGGCCCTGGAAACCCTGCAACTGGCCCGAGATGAACGCTTCCAGTGGCTGAAACTTTCCCATCGCGCCACGGACCAGGGGCGCCCGCCCATCGAAATCCTCGACGGCACCCTGGCCGCCCCCGGCCAGCCACTGCTGCCCCAGTCCCTGCAAGCGATCAAGCACTGTGTGGAGCAGGGCAACCAGGCGCTGGTCTTTATCAACCGGCGCGGTTACGCCCCCATGATTCTCTGTCAGGATTGCGGCTGGCAGGCGGATTGCCGCCGCTGCGACAGCACACTGACCTGGCATCGCAGCGAGGGCAGCCTGCGTTGCCATCACTGTGGCTACCAGCAACGAGTCCCCCCGCGCTGTCCGGAATGCGGCTCCAGCGCCATCCACGAAGCCGGTTGCGGCACAGAAAAAATCACTGAACTACTGGAGCAGTCACAACAGGCCCCGGTGATTCGCATCGACCGGGACGCCACCCGTCGCAAGGGCAGCCTGGACGCCCACCTTGCCACCATCCAGCAGGGCAAACCGGCGGTTATGGTGGGGACCCAGATGCTGGCCAAGGGTCACCACTTTCCGAATCTCACCCTGGTGGTCATTCTTGAAATGGATGCAGGGTTCCTCAGCGCTGACTTCCGCGGTCCGGAACAGGCCGCGCAATTGATGCTGCAGGTGGCCGGACGAAGCGGCCGGGAAGGCAAAGGCCGGGTTTTATTGCAAACCCGCCACCCGGATCATCCGCTCCTGCAACTGGCCGCCAGCGGCGACTATGCGGCCCTGGCCAGTGCCCTGCTGGAAGAGCGGAAGATGGCCGGCCTGCCCCCCTTTGGCCACCTGGCCCTGTTCCGTTGCGAAGCCATGAGCATGGGCAAGGCCATGGAATTTCTGCAACAGCTGGCCGGCATACCGCTACCCCCGGACGTCCATCTGCTGGGGCCGGTACCGGCGCCCATGGAAAGGCGCGCCGGGCGCTATCGCACCCAGATGTTGCTGCAGTGTGCTCAGCGCGCACCCCTGCATCAGGCCATCAGTGTGCTGCTGGAACAGGCGCGCACCCTGCCCGCCGGCCGCCAGTGTCGCTGGCATCTGGATGTGGATCCGATCGATATGCTGTAAGACACCGCCGGACCTGACGTCCGGCGCATGCGCCAGCGGGCCTTTTCCCGTACAATCGCCGCCCACCAGAACGGCCCCGATGCCCTCCACCAAAGAATGTCATGAAAGAACGCCTGATAACCCTGATCGACAACGCCCTGGACACCCTGATAGCCGAAGGGACTCTGCCCGCCGAGGCCAAACGCCCGGCGCAGATCGACCGTACCAAGGACAAGAGCCACGGCGACTTCGCCACCAATATCGCCCTGATGCTGGCCAAACCCGCCGGCATGAAGCCTCGCGATCTGGCGGAAAAACTGATCGCGGCCCTGCCTGCCGACAACGCCGTGGCCAAGGTGGAAATCGCCGGACCCGGCTTCATCAACTTCTTCCAGGCCGATGACTGGCTTACCGGCCTGCTGGATCAGGCCCTGGCCGACGAGCATCTGGGCGTGGCCCGTCCGGCGCAGGCACAGACCGTGGTGGTGGACTATTCCTCCCCCAACCTGGCCAAGGAAATGCACGTGGGGCACCTGCGCTCCTCCATCATCGGCGATGCCGTGGTGCGCACCCTGGAATTCCTTGGCCACAAGGTGGTTCGCCAGAACCATGTGGGCGACTGGGGCACCCAGTTCGGCATGCTGCTGGCCTACCTGGAAGAACAGAAAAGCGAAGAAAGCGACACCGAGCTGTCCCGTGAGCTGGGCGACCTGGAAGGCTTCTACCGCGCCGCCAAGCAACGTTTTGACGAATCCGACGCCTTTGCCACCCGAGCTCGCAGCCTGGTGGTAAAACTGCAGGCTGGCGACGAAGACTGCCTGGCCCTGTGGCGGGAATTCAACAGCGTGTCCCTGAGCCACTGCCAGGCCGTCTATGACCGCCTGGGCGTCAGCCTCACCCCGGCGGACGTGCGCGGCGAGAGCGCCTACAACGATGACCTGGCCCAGGTGGTCAGTGACCTGGACGCCAAAGGCCTGCTCAGCGAAGACCAGGGCGCCCAGTGCGTGTTCATGGACGAATTCAAGAACAAGGAAGGCGCCCCGCTCCCGGTGATCGTGAAAAAAGCCGACGGCGGTTATCTCTACGCCACCACCGACCTGGCTGCCCTGCGCTACCGGGCCGGCACCCTGCATGCCGACCGCATGCTCTACTTCGTGGACCAGCGTCAGGCCCTGCATTTCCAGCAGATGTTCAGCCTGGCCAAACGGGCCGGCTTTGTCCCGGAAAACACCGAGCTGGAACACATGGGCTTCGGCACCATGAACGGCCCGGACGGTCGCCCGTTCAAGACCCGCGACGGCGGCACCGTCAAACTGATCGACCTGCTTGATGAAGCCGAACAGCGGGCCTACACCCTGGTCCGCGACAAGAACCCGGAACTGGACGACTCGGCCCTGCGCACCATTGCCCATGCCGTTGGCATTGGCGCGGTGAAATACGCAGATCTGTCCAAGAACCGCAGCAGCGACTACATTTTCAATTTCGAACAGATGCTCAGCTTCGAAGGCAACACCGCCCCCTACCTGCTTTACGCCTACACCCGGGTGGCCAGCGTATTCCGCAAGGCGGGCCTGGACATGGCCGACGTCAACGGCGACTTCCTGCTTCAGGAAGAGGCGGAACAGGCCCTGGCCGCCCGTCTGGTGCAATTCGGGGAAGTGCTGGAAAGCGTGGCCGAAAAGGGTCTGCCCCACCTGCTGTGCACCTATCTGTATGACGTGGCCGGCCTGTTTTCCACATTTTACGAGCATTGCCCGATCCTCTCCGGCGACAATGAGGCCCTGAAGCAGAGCCGCCTGAAACTGGCCGCCCTCACAGCCCGCACCCTGAAACAGGGCATGGAACTGCTGGGCCTGAGCCCTCTCGAACGGATGTAGCCGAGAACCACAGGACACCCCATGGCAAAGAACACCAACAAACGAGGGGCCAGCCGCGGCCCGGTACGCAAGAAGACCCAACGCCAGGTCCCGGGCTGGGTGTGGCTGTTCACGGGGCTGATGGTCGGTCTGTTCGTGGCCTTCCTGTTTCACCTGGGCAAGACCCAGATGGAGCAAGGCGGCAACGGCAAGGTGGCACAGAAACCGGCACAACCTGCCAAACCGACCAAACCCGCCCCGAAAAAGGACAGCAGCGACGAGTCCCCGCAGTTCGACTTCTATGCGGTACTGCCGAAAATGGAAGTGATCGTGCCGCAGAATGAAGGCGACTCCGGCACTCGCAAGAGCCGTGATACCGCCCAGGACAAACCCGCCAGCGAGCGCAAGTCAGACGCTGGCACCCGCTCCAGCAACGAACGCTATTTGCTGCAGGCGGGCAGCTTCCGCCGCAACGAAGATGCCGACCGTCGCCGGGCGGAGTTGATCCTCAAGGGGTTCGACGCCGCCATCCAGTCCGTGGATCTGGAAAGCGGCGACAGCTGGCACCGGGTCATGATCGGCCCCTACGACAACCTCAACGCCATGCATCGGGCCCAGGACCAACTGGCCGGTAACGGCATCGAGACCCTGCCGATCAAAATGAAAAAATAGGCACAGGCACACAGCGGAGATGGGCGCACGCCCATTTCCGCCCTTAAGATCCCGCCTTCACCCTGCGACTGTGCGCGGCCACCCTGCGCTCGGCTCCACCTGCAGCCAGCCGCGAAGCGATTAACGGTTAATTGCCTTCAATTCCCCTTGAATCCCCCACCACCAGCCCCACATCTGCAGAATCACTGTGAAAGGAGCTGAATGTGACCACGATCGTATCCGTACGCCGCGGCAATAGCGTTGTGATTGGCGGTGACGGCCAGGTGTCACTGGGCAACACCGTCATGAAAGGCAATGCCCGCAAGGTGCGCCGGCTCTACCACGGCAAGGTCATTGCCGGGTTTGCCGGCGGTACCGCCGACGCCTTTACCCTGTTTGAGCGATTTGAAGCGCAGCTGGAAAAACACCAGGGCCATCTGGTTCGTGCCGCTGTGGAGCTGGCCAAGGACTGGCGCACCGACCGCGCCCTGCGTCGCCTGGAGGCCCTGCTGGCCGTGGCCGACAAGGAAGCCTCCCTGATCATCACCGGCAATGGCGATGTCATCGAGCCGGAAAATGACCTGATCGCCATCGGCTCCGGCGGCCCCTTTGCCCAGGCAGCCGCCACCGCCCTGCTGCATAACACCGAGTTGGCCGCCGGGGATATTGTCGAAAAGAGCCTGACCATCGCCGGCGATATCTGCGTCTACACCAATCAACAGCAAACCATTGAAGAATTGAGCTGGTAATCCGATGCCAAACCTGACCCCGCGCGAAATTGTTCATGAACTGAACAAGCACATTGTCGGCCAGGAGCCGGCGAAAAAATCCGTTGCCCTGGCCCTGCGCAATCGCTGGCGGCGCATGCAGTTGCCGGCAGAAATGCGTGCCGAAGTGGCGCCCAAGAACATCCTCATGATCGGCCCCACCGGCGTGGGTAAGACCGAAATTGCCCGCCGCCTGGCCAAGCTGGCCGACGCTCCCTTCATCAAGATCGAAGCCACCAAGTTCACCGAAGTGGGCTATGTGGGCCGCGATGTGGAGTCCATCATCCGCGACCTGGTGGAAATGGCCATCAAGATGCTGCGCGAGAAAGCCATCGCCCGCGTGGGCAGCCAGGCGGATGATGCCGCCGAAGAACGCATCCTCGACGCCCTGCTGCCCGCGGCCCGCGGCGAAGAAGAGAGCAAGACGGACAACAGCACCCGCCAGATCTTCCGCAAGAAGCTGCGCGAGGGCGAGCTGGACGACAAGGAAATCGAGATCGAGGTGTCCAGCAATCCGGCCGGGGTGGAAATCATGGCCCCTCCCGGCATGGAAGAAATGACCAGCCAGCTGCAACAGATGTTCTCGAAAATGGGCGGGGGCGGCCGCAAGCGCAGCCAGAAGCTCCGTGTCCGCGAAGCCTACCGGCTGATCCGGGACGAGGAAGCCGCGCGCTTCGTCAATGAGGACGAACTCAAGGTGCAGGCCATCGATGCGGTGGAAAACAACGGCATCGTCTTCCTGGATGAAATCGACAAGGTGGCCAAGCGTGGTGAAAGCGGCGGCACTGATGTGTCCCGTGAAGGGGTACAGCGAGACCTGCTGCCGCTGATCGAAGGCTGCACCGTGTCCACCAAGTACGGCATGGTCAAGACTGACCACATCCTCTTCATCGCCTCCGGTGCCTTCCATCTGGCCAAGCCCAGCGATCTGATCCCGGAGCTGCAGGGCCGTCTGCCCATCCGCGTGGAACTGAGCGCCCTGACCCCGGATGACTTCCAGCGCATTCTCACCGAACCCCGATGCTCCCTCACTGAGCAGTACAAGGCCCTGCTGGATACCGAAGGACTCAACCTGGAGATCACCGACGACTGCATCCGGCGGATTGCCGAAGTGGCCTGGCAGGTCAACGAACGCACCGAAAACATCGGCGCCCGCCGCCTGCACACGGTACTGGAAAAACTGCTGGAAGAGATCAGCTACGATGCCGACTCCCTGGCCACCCAGTACCACGACAAGCCCCTGGTACTGGATGCGGAAGCGGTGGATCGCTATCTGGGTGAACTGGCCGATGACGAGGACCTGAGCCGCTATATCCTCTGATTGCCCGAGGCCTGACCACAGACGTCTGACGCTGAATTGATTGGCGTCAGTCGTCTGACTTCCGACGGCCGACCGCTTTCCTGCTATGATCCCCGCCGGAGGAAAAACCATGACCGCCGGCGAACAGCTTCAACACTATCTCAACCGTTTCTTTGCCCTGCGCCAGCATGGCGACGACACCGTATTTCTGAGCCGCCTGCGGCGCTTGCAGGACTGGCAGAGCCAGCGCCTCAGCCATACCCACCGCCATCTTCTGGACGACCCGGCCACGGCGGCGGGGATCCGCTTTCTACTCGACGAAGTCTACGGTGGTCGGGAGCTGCTACCGGTGGCCCGGGAAATCCGGCGCGCCCTGCCCAAGGCCATGAAACTGCTGCCGGACAAGGTCATGGCCACCTCTGCCAGTGCACTGGAGGCTGCGATCCTCACCCAGGAGCTGGATGAGCAGATCACCGACTCACTGGGCAGCGAGCTTGATCAACCACTCACCGAGCCGACCTACCTCAAGGGCTTTCGACAGGACCACCACCTCGAGGCCCGTCAGCGCCAGCTACAATTGGTGGCCGAACTGGGTCATCGCCTGGACCGCTATATCCGCTCGCGGATGATACAGACCACCTTTCGCATGGTCCGCAAACCGGCCCATGCGGCAGGCTTTGCGAACCTGTATGATTTCATGGATCGCAGCTTCCGGGTGATGAAACCGGTGCCCAGCGTGGGCCTGCTGCTGGAGCAGCTGGCCGCACGGGAAGAGACCATCATGCAGAAGGTCTTCGACCATCACCCGGCCCCCTTCGAGGACTGACATGAACGACGAAACCAAGGTCACCCACTTCGGTTACCAGCAGGTACCCTGGCAGGAAAAGCAGCAGAAAGTGGCCGGCGTATTCCGCTCCGTGGCGGGCAAATACGATGTCATGAACGACCTGATTTCCATGGGCAGCCACCGCCTGCTCAAGCGCATGACCATCGAGCTGGCCGGGGTACGACCGGGACACAAGGTGCTGGACCTGGCCGGAGGCACCGGCGACCTGGCCATCAAGTTTTCCCGCCTTGTCGGGGAGACCGGCCAGGTGGTGCTGGCGGACATCAATGACGCCATGCTGGCAGTGGGCCGCGACCGCCTGTTCGATGCGGGCTGCAGCCATAACACCCAGGTCACCCAGGTAAACGGCGAATGTCTGCCTTTCGAAGACAACAGCTTCCACTGCATCACCATTGCCTTTGGCCTGCGCAATATCACCGACAAGGATGCCGCCCTGCGCTCCATGCTGCGGGTATTGAAACCCGGCGGCCGGCTGCTGGTGCTGGAGTTTTCCACCCCGGTGCACAAGCCCCTGGCCAAGGCCTATGAGCTGTATTCTTTCGGTGTGTGGCCCAAGCTGGGCAAGCTGATCGTCAACGACGCGGACAGCTATCAGTACCTGGCCGAGTCCATCCGCATGCACCCGGACCAGGACACCCTGCAGGGCATGATGGATCAGGCCGGGTTTGCCCGCACCGAATACTTCAACATGCTAGGCGGCATCGTGGCACTGCACAGAGGGTTCAAATTTTGAGTCTGAAAGACCAGTCCCGCTCCCCCGGCCTGCTCTCCACCACGGCCCTGGCCACGGTGGAAAGAGCCATCAACACCGCCCTGCGCTCTGATCCGGCCAGTGCTGACCGACTGGCGCTGCATGCCGGCCGCCTGCTGGCCATCGAAGTGACCCTGCCGCCGCTGGCCATCTATGCGCTGATCGTGGAAGACGGGGTGGAGTTGTATCACCGCAGCGATGCCAACGCGGATGTCACGGTAAAGGGCAATCCCATGGACCTGGCTGCCTTGCTGCTGAACTGGAATACCCGCCCCGGCGTCATTGGCGGCCCGGTAGACATTCGCGGCAACCGGGAACTGTTGCAGGAAATGCAGCAACTGGCCCGCGAACTGCAAATTGATTGGGGCGCCATCCTTGAGCCGGTGACCGGCTCGGAACTGGCCCAGCAACTGGACTACAGTGCCCGTCGCCTGTTCGGCTGGGCCCGCCAGGCCGCCGGGCGACTGACCGAGCAGCTGGCCGACTACGTGGGCAACGAATCCGGCCTGACCCCGGGCCGTCGGGATGTCTACGAATTCGGTCAGGATGTGGACGAACTGCGTATGGACGTGGATCGACTGGACGCCCGCATCCAGCGCCTTCGCGCGGCAAGGGCCGGGGTGAACAGCAACGGGAGCGCCACCGACTGATGCTGCCCGTTACCCGTATTCTGGTGGTCATCCATGTGGTGTGCCGCTATCGCCTGATCGCCCTGCTCCCCGCCCATCCGCTGCGCAACCTGCTGCTGGTGATGTCCTTTCTGTTACCCTCCAGCTGGCTGGGCACTGGCAAGCTCAGTGAAGGCGAGCGGCTGCAAAAGGCCCTGGAACGTCTCGGCCCCATCTTCATCAAGTTCGGCCAACTGCTGGCCACCCGCCAGGACATGCTGCCACCGGAATGGACCCGTGCCCTGGCCCGCCTGCAGGATCAGGTTACTCCCTTCGACGGACAACAGGCCCGGGATCTGGTTGAGGCCAGTCTCAACCAGCCCTTTGATGAGGTCTTCCGCGACTTTGACAGCACACCCATGGCCGCGGCCTCCGTGGCCCAGGTCCATGCCGCCACCCTGCATAACGGCCAGCAGGTAGTGGCCAAGGTGCTGCGCCCCACCATTCTTCCGGTGGTGCAACGGGACCTGAAAGTCATGGCCTTCGGCGCCCGCTGGCTGGAACGACTGTGGCGCGATGCCCGTTACTTCCGCCCGGCACGGGTGGTACAGGATTATCGGGATATTATCCTGGGCGAACTGGATCTGGCCGCCGAAGCCCGCAACAGTGAAACCATGCGCCGGCATTTCCTGTTCAGCCCGCTGCTGCACATTCCGGCCATTCATCTGGAGCTGTCCAGCCCCACTGTGATCATCATGGATCGCATCCATGGTATCCCGGTGAATGACATCGAGCGCATCAAGGCCGCCGGCATTGATCCCAAGGTACTTGCAGAACGGGGCGTGGAGATCTTCTTTTCCCAGGTATTCCGTTTCAATTTTTTCCACGCGGACATGCACCCGGGCAACATCTTCGTCAACCCGGAACACCCGGAATCTCCTCAATACATGGCCGTGGATGCGGCCATCGCCGGGCGGCTGTCGAAGGAAGACCTGAACGTGCTGGGCCGCATGGTGCTGGCCGTGATGCGCGAGGATTACAGCGCCCTGGTGGATGCCGTGATTCGCGCCGGCTGGAATACCGCCCCCATCGATCGTCCCCGTTTTGAACGGGCCGTCATCGACATTGTCGAGCCGGTGCGGTCCGCTCAACTGGACCAGCTGGAATTCGCGCCGCTGGTGATGAAGCTGTTCGATATGGCGCGCCACTACCAGATCGAAATGCCGGTGCAGTACATCCTGCTGATGAAGACACTGGTACATATCGAAGGCCTGGGGCGCAGCATCTACCCGCAACTGGATATCTGGAGCACCGGCCGGCCTCTGCTGGAAGCCTGGATGCTGGCGGAATACGGCCCCAGCGCCACACTGAAAAAGCTGCAGAATCGCATGCCGGAATGGACCGCCCAGCTACCGGAGATGCCCGATTTGCTGCGCGACGGCCTGGAAAGCCTGCGCGAACTGCCCTACCAGCAGGATCGACTGGAAGCCCGCTTCGAACAGGCCTTGCTTCGCCACCGTCACAAGCTGTTTGCCGGCCTGGCGGGGCTGGGCTGCGCCGGTACTGCCATCTGGCTGGCAACACCCCATGTCAGCTGGCCGCTGGCCGCTGTCGCTGTGCTGCTGGTGAGCTGGAGCTGGCGGCGCTAGACTGTGGCACCGCACCGCGGCACATCGGATAATCCGTCGGCGCTCGCCGCAGGCGCCAACCATAAAGAAAGTGCAAACGCTATGTCAGATATACTCAGCCAGCTCCACCAGGTGCTTGAGTCCCGCAAGGGCGCCGACCCGGACAGCTCCTACGTGGCCAGCCTGTACGCCAAGGGGCTGAACAAGATCCTGGAGAAAGTGGGCGAGGAAGCAGTGGAAACCATTCTCGCGGCCCGCGACGCGGAGGTCAGCGGCAAAACCGACGCCCTGATCAGCGAAACCGCGGATTTGTGGTTCCATAGTCTGGTCATGTTGGCCAAACTGGGAGAACACCCGGACAAGGTGCTGGCAGAACTGGAGCGCCGCTTCGGCCTGTCCGGCCATGACGAAAAAGCGGCGCGCGGCAGCAAGCACTGACACGCCCTGACTATCAGCGCCCTATCTATCGGAGAGAGACAGCATGTTTTCCGGCATCAGCATTTGGCAGTTACTGATCCTTCTGGCCATCGTGGTCCTGTTGTTCGGCACCAAGAAACTGCGCAACATGGGCGGCGACCTGGGTGGCGCGGTCAAAGGCTTCAAGAACGCCATGAAAGACGGCGAGGAAGAGCAGGACCAGAAGCGTCTTGCCGATGATGACAAGGACACCAGCGGGCAGAAAACCGAGAAGGACAAGGAAAAAGACCAGGCCTGATCTGGCTCCGCCTTTCCCTGGCCCCGTTAAGAGGTTTCCATGTTCGATATCGGCTTCGCCGAACTGACCCTGATTTTCATCATCGGCCTGGTGGTACTCGGCCCGGAACGCCTGCCCAAGGCGGCCCGGACCTTGGGCCAATGGGTCGGTCGTGCCCGCTCCACCTTCAATCATCTGAAAAACGAACTGGAACGCGAAGCGGTAACCCAGGACATGCGCGAGCGCATGGAAAAGCAGATGCGGGAAATGGGCCTGGACGAAGACAGTATCCGCGAAGCCAGGGAAAGTCTGCTCAGCCCGGAGCAGATCGCCAAGGCACGCAGCCCCAGGGACAAACAGGCCGACCCTGGCGACGACCGCGAAAACCCCCAGGAACCCCCGCGCCATGAATGATGCCAGCAACGATTCCGGCCAGCCATTGATCGCTCATCTGCTGGAGCTTCGTAATCGGCTACTCAAGGCCATGGCCGCGATTTTCGTGGTGTTTCTGGGGCTGTTCTACTTTTCCCGGGAGCTGTACACCCTGGTGGCCAAGCCGCTGATGCAGGCCATGCCGGAAGGCACCAGCATGATCGCCACCGGCGTCGCCTCGCCGTTCCTGGCGCCCTTCAAACTGACCCTGTACCTGAGCATCTTCGTGGCCATGCCCTTTATTCTTCATCAGGCCTGGGCCTTTGTGGCTCCCGGCCTGTACCGGCATGAAAAGCGCCTGGCAGTGCCCCTGCTGGGCAGCAGCGTACTGCTGTTCTACGCCGGCGCTGCCTTCGCCTATTTCGTGGTGTTCCCGCTGATGTTCCAGTTCTTTACTGCTATCGCCCCGGAAGGGGTGGCGGTGACCACGGACATCAGCAGCTATCTGGATTTTGTCCTGGCCCTGTTCCTGGCATTCGGGCTGGCCTTTGAACTACCCATCGCCATCGTGTTGCTGGTGAGCACCGGGGCAACGACGGTGGAAAAACTGGCCGCTGCCCGCGCCTATGTGGTGGTGGGATGTTTTGTGGTGGGCATGCTGCTGACTCCCCCCGACATCATCAGCCAGACCCTGCTGGCACTGCCCATGTGGGTCCTGTTCGAGATCGGCCTGTTGGCGGCCCGCCTGATTCGCCGGGAAAAACAGAAACAGCAAGACGCACCTGACGCCTGATATCCGCTCTGATCAAAAGCGGTAGCCATTATTGCCGGTTGCGGCAGGAGGCAACGGCAGGGGTGTCATATCGTCCATCACCTCATCACGGGCCGGAGGCTGGGGAGCCGGAGCGGCGCAGCCATTCCCTTCCAGGAAATTCACAATGCGCTGCTGCACCGCCGGATCCCGAGTGCTTTCGATATGCCCACCGCGCAACCGCTGAAACTGCTTGGGCTCATTCGCGGCGGCAAACAGTCGCTTACCGTGGGGATAGGGGATAACCGGATCGTCTTCGCTGTGCATGACCAACAAGGGGGTTGGCGCCAGCCCGGCAATCCGGGACTCCGGGTCCAGATCCGCGCCCGGCATGCCCGGTACCACCAGCCAGCGCAGCGGCCACAATAGCCAGCTACCCTTCATCACATCATCGGTAATCCCCCGATAACTGGCAAACGCCGCTTCCAGCACCACACAGTCTGCCGCGTTCTGATTTTTTTCATCCCCCAACACCGTGGCGGCCATGGCACCACCCAGGCTCTGACCAAATACGGTCAGCGGGCCTTGCGTCTGCCTGGCATTGCGCAACCAGTCCAATCCCAACTGCACATCGTCAAATACCGCCGGCAGTTTCGGCTTGCCCTCAGACAGGCCATAACCCCGGTAGTCGAGGAGAAAAACGTTATAGCCCTGTTCCGGCAACCATTGCACGCTGGCCAGGTGGGTACTGATGTTCTGGGCATTCCCATGAAGAAAATACACGGTGCCACGGACATGCCCCTCACCGGCGGCCGGCAACCACCAACCATGCAAGCGCAGCCCGCGCGGATGGATCAACACCACATCCTCGTAGCTGAGCCCCTGGTTTTCCGGGTTTTGTACCCAGGGCTCCATGGGATAGAAGAACAGTTTGCTGCAGCCTGCCAGCGCCGTGGCCAGGCTGGCCAACAGAATCAGTCGAAGTACCATCGCCATTGTAATTTGAACTCGTAATCGCCATCCCCGCGCCAGCCTTCCCGGCTCAGCGATGCCCGCAACCCATGCTGACGGGCAAAAGCCCAGTGCACGGCGAACTCGGAAGTATGTCGATAGGTATCGTTGGTGAAGTAATGTCCCACACTGCCCAGTTGCCACTGCCAGCGTCCGCGCTGATAGAGCAGCCCCGCATCCAGACCAGCCCCGGGGGTGAGGAAGGTATCAAAGTCGCTATTATTTTCCATTCGCAGGCTGGTTAACAGGTAGGGCTGCCAGTTGCCCAAGGCCCAGCTGCCACCCGCGCCGCCCTGGACATAGCGCACCAGACGTCGGCGCCCTGCCCAAGCCCTCTCCAGTCCTCCCTCCACATACCAGCTCAACGGCTTGCTAAAGCGATTGCGGGGAGCCAGCGAGCGAATGCTTACCACATCCAGTTCTTCCAGGCGTGGATCACCGGATTCCGTGCTGCGCAGGGTCAATCCCAGCCCTTCAATCTGGGCCCCGCGTAGAAAACCGTAACCATTATCCAGCAGGTCGTGGTAGGTCAATCTGTAGCTCAGCTCGCCGAAATCCTGATTCGCCTCACGCTGACCACCGGCCAGAGCCAGCATCTGCGTGCCATGGCCCGCTTCCGGAGGTTCAGGATTCACGGTTTCCGGCACATCCACCTTCGGCAACCGGTTCATTTCCGTGAGTAGCGTAAAGGAATCCCGGGCAGCTTGCGGCTTCCTGACGCCTTTCCGGTTGACCAGTCGCAGATAGCGATAGGCGGTGGTCACCATCAGCGCCTGCTGCCGGGGCTCGGCCTGTTGAAATGCTTCCGATTCCAGCAGCCCCGGGTCATCCGCAAGAGCGAGGGCCAGCCGCTGCTGCTGTGCCGTCATCTGGCGACGCAGGTTATCCAGCTCAACCGCCTTGGAGGGCCGGTAATGACGCTCACTGATCAAGCCCCGATCATCCAGGGCGCGGACCGTATTCACTGGTACTTCGGCAAAACGCAGTTCCGTGAGCAGCTGCGAGCCCGGACGCGCGACCTCCACCAGCTCCAGCAGACGGAAAGAACAGTTTTCATCGAAAAAATAATAATCAAAATTGATGTCTTTCAGTTCCCACAGGTGCTCTATCAGCCAGTCAATTTCCTGCTGATCCAGATCCAGGGTGTACTCCCACATATCGCGATTTTCCATGTGGGAATATTCCTGAATTTTTTGCACATAAGGGACCAGGGCAAAGCGGCCAGGATAGCCGCCGGCTAACCCGCGATAAATATAGAAAAAGGAATTATCGGCCTCCGTGGATACGGCTCCGAAATTCACCGCCCAGGACAACCAAACCGCACTATCTTTACCCTGATCCAGGCGCAGTAGTGTATGGCCGAACATGGACGACGGGCTGTTCAGATAGGCCGCAGGAAACACCAGAACTGCCCGGCTGGCATGTACTGCAGAGCGCCACCGGGAATACTCCTCACAGTGGGCAAAAGGCGCATCCTCCTGCCAATCCAAATGTCCGGCAAGAAAACGGTAACGGGCGGGGTAACGGCATCGCTCAGGGGCTTTGGCAGGCTCTAACGCAGCCAACGTTGCTCGCAGCTCTGCAAGCACATCATCCTTGCCATTTTTCGCCAGAAAATAATTATCATCATCGATATAACTGCGACCCCGATCGCGCAGCGTAGCACCGGGATTCACATGCATGAGCGCCTGCCACCGTGGCGACGCAGCAAGATCCGCCAGGGAGAGAGAGGAGTTCGCGGCCAACGCCGGGGCAATCCAGCACAGCAGCACACAAAGGAGTCCAGTGCGCATCCGGTATTATCCGTGATTCGGGCGGGAAAATTCCGACCTGGGTCTGTGATTCCAGATCGGACAAACAAAGCCCCGCCGTTGGGCGGGGCTCGTCAATAAACGCAGTTTATCGTTTAGGCCAGGTACTTAGACAGGCTCTCGTCCTGCTTCATTACCTCGGTGATGTTGGCCATGACTTCCTCGGCGGTTACATCCTGGTGCGGGAAAATAACAGCGAAGTTTTCATGCATGGCAGCATTGAAACGGGCACGATCGTCGGCCTGGATCCCCATGGATACGGACAATGCGGTCAGGGCTTCGCCTTCACCGGTGGCCATATCCTGAGCCACTTCTTCCATCACACCGGTCATGCCGAGCAGGCTCTGGCCGCTGTAGGTCAGGGAACCGTTGGTATCACAGCCGTTGGTACCGGTGGTCATACCGAACGTTGCGTTGCCGGAGGTGCCGTTCACAATAGTCGCCAGCAGGTGCATGGGCAAACCGGAATTGCCTTCGAACAGCATGTTACCCCAGCCACAACCGGGACCACCCGGAGCTACAGCCATGGCAGAAGTTGAAGCGCCGAGCAGAGTGGCAGCAATAAGCGTCTTTTTCATTCTGAGATACCTCCAAGTTTTTATATATCATCCCTGGGGATACTTCACAGCACCAGGCTGTATTTAGCAACCCTGTCGCAGCGATGCTGCTCAGTGCTCTCCCCGTCACCCGCAAAACAGGCAACTGACTTCATCATAAACAAGGCGAGGACCTTTGCAATACAATTGCAAAACTACGGTCATGAGCTCAAAAGAAATGTGACAGGGCCATCATTGACAAGATGTACTTGCATATCGGCACCAAACACACCATTGGCCACTGGAATATTCTTTTCCCGTAATTCCCGCAAATAACAATCGTATAGCTGCCTTCCCTGCTCCGGCGGGGCCGCCTTGCTGAAACTGGGCCGACGGCCCTTTCGGGTATCCGCCGCCAAGGTGAATTGGGATATGGCAAGAATTTCTCCATCAATATCGCGCACGTCCAGGTTCATCTTGTCATCGCTGTCGGCGAACACCCGGTAACCCACTGTCCTTTCCGCCATTCGCGCCACCGTCGCCTCATCGTCACCGGCCTCGATCCCAACCAGCAGCAACAGACCCTGCCCGATACGCCCCACACACTCGCCGGATACCGCCACCGAGGCTTCGCTGACACGCTGCAACAACACTTTCAATCGTCGATCCTCCTCTCCAGTCTTTTCACTGCCTCCACCAATGCATTGGCAATCAACGGGTCAGAGGATGAATGACTGCCCCCTGCCACCCAATGCAACTGACTGCCCGGCAATACCCGGTGTAGCTCAAGCGCCTGGTCCGCCGGGCAGACGAAATCCCGGGTGCCGTGAACAATCTCTACCGGCAGCCCTATCCCTGCGCATGCCTCCAGCAAGGGAGCGGCAAGAAAACCATCATGAAGAAAATAATGGGTTTCCTGCATAGCCATACACAGCTCGTCATCGCTGGCTTCTCCAGGGGGCGACACCGGCGTTAATGCCAACACGGATTCCCAGTTACACCAGTTACGGGCATGGTAGCGGGCGCGCTTGCCCTGCAAGCCCTGATGGTAGCGCTGCAGCAGGTCCCCCTCCCCCGGCGGCGCCTGCTTCTCAAATGCTGCCCATGCCTCGGGAAAGAGCCGCGCAGCCCCGAGAGGCGTATAAAGCCAATCGCGATCCTGTTGTCGACAGAGAAAGACGCCCCGCAACACCATACCGGCGACCCGCTGGGGATACGCCGCCAGGTACGCCAGGGCCAGAGTGACGCCCCAGGAGCCAGCGAAGACTCGCCAACGCGTTATCCTCAGCGTCTCCCTCAGACTCTCCAGGTCTGCAACCAGATGGGTGGTGGTATTGTCCTGAATCGACGCAAAGGGTCGGCTTTGACCACTGCCTCGCTGATCAAAGAGAATAATGCGGTACCGTCGGGGATCGAAAAACCGGCGCATGAAGGGGGAGCAACCGCCGCCGGGACCGCCATGAAGGACAACCACAGGCACGCCGTCCGGATTACCGCTTTCTTCCACGTAAAGCTGGTGCCCCTGACCCACTGATACCAGAGACTGCCGATAACTGTCCGGCAAGGGAAATAACGCCATGAGAGCTGCACTTATCTGCAGAAAGACCTCAGCATACCTGCTGGTGATTACCCTGCAACTGTTGCTGGCAGGCTGCAGCAAAACCCCACCGGAGCAGGCTATCCTGGACGCCCTGGAGAATCTTGAGGCGGCTATCGAGGCTGGCGATACCGGATCGGTGATGGACACACTCACCGATCCTGCAGAGATTCAGCGTGGCGGCCACACCCTGCAACGGAACGAGGTACGGCGCCTACTGATGGGCACCTTCCTCCGCTACCCGCAACGCCAGCTGGCACTCACCCAGATCAACATCGAGCTGGACCCTGTTACCCAACGCCACGCCCGCGTCACCTTCACCGCCTTCGCCTGGGGCGGACAGAACGTCATGCCCGAGAACGTGGACAGCTATCGGGTGGTGAGCGACTGGCGCGAGGACGGGGAGTGGAAAATTGAGGCGCTGACAGCGAATGGGCTTAGGGAGTGAACAGCTCGCGATTTTGCGCTCGTTATTTCCCAACGCAAGAGGCCGCGCCCAGAGTATGGACGCGGCCTCTTGCGTTGCAGAACCTGAAGTCCAGTCCCGCGAACTGTTAACTATTCACCATTAACTGTTAACTGCTTCATCAATCCTCATCGCCGCCAGCCAACTCTCCCTCCATGTCCAGCTCCTTGATCTTGCGGGTGAGGGTGTTGCGACCCCAGCCGAGCAAAGCGGCGGCATCGCGCTTACGGCCGCCGGTGTGCTGCAGGGCCACTTCGATCATGGTGCGCTCGAACCCCGGAACCGCCTGTTCGAGGATGCTGCGCTCACCCTGGGACAGGGCCCGGTCGGCCCAGTTGCGCAGGGACTTGAGCCAGTCGCCAGTCACGTCGGCGCCCTTGGCGGCACCGGCCTCTTTCAGTTCCGGCGGCAGATCATCCACCAGCACCTCTCGACCGGATGCCATCACCGTCAGCCAGCGACAGGTATTTTCCAGTTGCCGCACGTTACCCGGCCAACCCTGGGCGGCCAGGTATTTTTCCGTGTCCTTGTGCAGCACCTTGGGCTCCACGCCCAGCTCATTGCCCGCCCGCTGCAGGAAGTAGTTGGCCAGGCGGGGGATATCTTCACGGCGCTCAGCCAGCCGGGGAATATGGATACGGATTACATTGAGGCGGTGGAACAGATCCTCACGGAAGTCTCCATCCTTGACCAGCCGCTCCAGATCCTGGTGAGTGGCTGCAATAATGCGAACATCCACATGGATCGGAGTGGTACCACCAACGCGATAAAACTCGCTCTCCTGCAATACCCGCAACAGGCGAGTCTGCGCTTCCAGCGGCATGTCACCGATTTCATCAAGGAACAGGGTGCCACCGTTGGCCTGCTCAAAACGCCCCACACGCTGGTTATTGGCACCGGTAAAGGCCCCCTTTTCGTGACCAAACAGCTCGGATTCGATCAGGTCCTTGGGGATAGCCGCCATGTTCAGTGCCACAAAATTCTTTTCACGACGCATGGAGTGACTGTGCAGGGCCCGGGCAACCAGCTCCTTACCAGTACCAGACTGGCCGTTGATCAGTACCGTGACGTTGGAATGGCTGAGTCGGCCAATGGCGCGGAACACCTCCTGCATGGCCGGCGCTTCGCCGATAATTTCGGTGGACTCTTCCTCCACGGCGGCCGGCTGCTCACCGCGGGATTCTTCACGATGCTTGATGGCACGCCGCACCAGAGCCACCGCCTCGTCCACATCAAACGGCTTGGGCAAATACTCAAAGGCTCCTCCCTGATAGGAGGCCACCGCGGAATCCAGATCAGAGTGGGCGGTCATGATGATCACCGGCAGATCCGGGTTCTTGCGCTGTAGAATCTTGAGCATCCGCAGGCCGTCGGTGCCCGGCATGCGCACATCACTGATCAGCACTTCCGGCTCCTGCCCCCCCTCCTCCAGGGTGTTCAGCGCCTCATCGCCATCCTCGAAACAGGTTACTGCGTAACCCTCCTGGCTCAATGCCTTTTCCAGCACCCAGCGAATGGACCGGTCATCGTCGACTACCCATACCGTTACGCTCATAACCGGCCACTCCCTGGTGTTTCACTGTTGTCGTTGTTCACGGCTGCAAAGGCGCTCATGACTGTTCGCTCTCCGTTATTTCCGGCTGCTCCATTGGCAGCAAAATACTGAACACGGTGTTACCCGGTGCGCTCTCGCACTCAATCAACCCCTGATGCTGACTGATAATGGACTGGGCAATGGACAAACCCAGCCCGGTACCACTGGCCCGGCCGCTGACCATGGGATAAAACAGGGTCTCCTGCACATCCGGGGCAATACCCGGGCCGTTGTCGATAATATCTACCCGCAGCACCAGACGGTGGCGCAACGAGCCAATGGTGAACTGGCGCAATACCCGGGTGCGCATGATGATGCGGGCATCTTCTGTATGCGATTCCAGCAAGGCCTGGGTGGCGTTGCGGATAATATTGAGCAATACCTGAATCATCTGATCCCGGTCGGCAATCACATCCGGCAGGCTGATATCGTAATCCCGCCAGATCGCGACCCCCTGGGGGTGCTCCGCCAGCAACAGCTGACGAACATGCTCCAGGCATTCATGCACATTCACCGGCTTGAACTCCGGCGGCTTGCGCGGACCAAGCATACGATCTGCCACCGTGCGCAACCGGTCTGCCTCATCGATGATGACTTTGGTGTACTCGGTCAGCTCCGGGTCCGGCAGAGCGCGCTCCAGCAACTGAGCCGCCCCGCGGATACCCCCCAGAGGGTTCTTGATCTCGTGGGCCACCCCTCGCACCAGCGCCCGGGTCGCCTGATGCGCATGGATCAACGCTTCTTCCCGGGTGATGCGCAGCAGCCGATCCAGCGGCTGCATTTCCATCAGCAGGCTCAGGGTCTGCCCGGGTTCATTAATCGGACTGACGGAATAATCCACAGTAATTTCATAACCCGGCGCCACCGCAAGACGAGCCTCCCGCCGCGTGAAGGGATGCTCATCCTGGATGCACTGGCGCAGGGCATCACGGGCTTCTTCGTCATCAAAAAAATAATCCGGCAGCGGCTGCCCCATGGCACGGCTGGCGCTGGTGGCAAGCAGCATCTCTGCCGCCGGATTCAGATAGCGGACCTGCAGCTTGTGATCCAGCATGACCACCGCAGTGCGCAGGTGATCCAGTAAACGTTTGTGCAAGGTGACACCACCCATCAACTGTTGGCCCATAACAGGGCATAAGCAATTATCAGGCCACCTCTGCCAACGCCGCAGGTGCACGGCTATAGGTCTTCAATGCAGAGAACGCAGCCCCATGATGATGAGTGTAGCGAGATCAGAGGAAAGATTGCACTATAATGGTGCAGGACTAGGGAGCCAGAATGGGTCGCCGCTGAGACGGTCGAGCAGGATCTCCTCGCCCCGCCGGGTCACCGGCCCCGGCGGGACCGCCTGACGATGCGGATCCACCCGTTTCCGCAGCGCCACCCCGGCTGGCAGGGTCACCAATAACACCCGGCCCCCCATTGCCAGGCGAATTCTGGAAATTCTGCACCGTACTGCGATGGATATACACCTGCACCGGCTCAGAGCTGATCAGAACCTCGTCATCAGAATTGAGCACTTTGACCACGAGAGTGTGCGCACCCCGAATAACGGTATTCAGCGCCATACCTGGCTGGGCCTCCCCATTATCGAAAAGCACCAGTCGGTCATCTCCCTGAAGGGACGGCTGCAGATCCACAGAGACCACTACCGGTTCTTGCTGATTACGGATAGTGCTTTCCGGCTCAGGACGGGTAATCACAAGAGAACGATACCCTTCGGGCGGCTCGTCCTCCTCAATCTGAGATTCAGCTTCAGGCAATTTGACCCTCTTCATGGGCACCGCATTGGGAGGTCGAAGGTGCACCTCTTCGGAAGCGCTTGCGCCCTCTGCAGGCTGATCACTGAAAATCACATTGCCATTCTTGTCGACAGACCGATATATCTTTGCCGATGCATTGGGCTCTTCCCCGTCAACCTCTACCGCTGTTTCGGCACGTAGCCCGCCAGAGCACACCAGCAAAGCAGTCAGCAACATTCCTGCATTCTTCATGATTGCCTCCCTTGAACACCCTTTGATTCTCACCCGCCAAGCCGGCACAAGAAAGGGCCAAATGCACAAATTCTGCGCTTATTTCAGACTCATACAGACAAAAAAAGCCCCCGACTAGCGGGGGCCTTCTTTCTGCAGATTTCCCGAAGGAGATTAGCAGGAGTAGTACATGTCGAACTCGACCGGGTGCGGAGTCATGTTGAGACGCTCGATCTCACCACGCTTCAGGCTGATGTAACCTTCCAGCATATCCTTGGAGAACACGTCGCCTTCGGTCAGGAAGTCCATGTCGGCTTCCAGGCAATCCAGCGCCATGGTCAGGGTATGGGCCACGGTCGGGATGTCCTTGGCTTCTTCAGCCGGCAGATCGTAGAGATCCTTGTCCATGGCATCGCCCGGGTGCAGCTTGTTCTTGATACCGTCCAGACCTGCCATCAACAGGGCCGCGAAGCACAGGTACGGGTTGGCAGACGGATCCGGGAAGCGCGCCTCGATACGACGGGCCTTGGCGTTGCTCACGAACGGAATACGGATGGAAGCAGAACGGTTACGGGCAGAGTAGGCCAGCATTACCGGGGCTTCGAAGCCGGGCACCAGACGCTTGTAGGAGTTGGTGGAACCGTTGGTGAAGGCGTTCAGGGCACGAGCGTGCTTGATGATGCCGCCGATGAAGTACAGGGCTTCGTCGGACAGACCTGCGTAGCCGTCACCGGCAAACAGGTTCTTGCCATCTTTACCCAGGGACACGTGAACGTGCATACCGGAACCGTTATCACCGATCAGCGGCTTGGGCATGAAGGTGGCAGTCTTGCCGTAGGCGTGAGCCACGTTGTGCACACAGTACTTGAGGATCTGCACTTCGTCGGCCTTGGCGGTCAGAGTGTTGGCGCCAACACCGATTTCACACTGGCCCGCAGTACCCACTTCATGGTGGTGCACTTCGATGTTCAGGCCCATTTGCTCCATGGCGGAACACATGGCACCACGCAGGTCGTGCAGGCTATCTACCGGCGGAACCGGGAAGTAGCCGCCCTTCACACCCGGACGGTGACCGATGTTGCCACCTTCGAAGTCCTCGTGGGATACCCACGCGGCTTCTTCGGAGTGAATGTTGTACATGGAACCCTGCATGTCGGATTTCCACTGCACGGAATCAAATACGAAGAATTCCGGCTCAGGACCAAACAGCGCAGTGTCGGCGATGCCAGTGGATTTCAGGTATTCCTCGGCGCGACGAGCCACAGAGCGGGGATCACGCTCGTAACCCTGCATGGTGGACGGCTCAAGGATATCGCAACGCAGGTTGACGGTTGCCACGTCAGTGAACGGGTCCAGTACAGCGGAGGAATCATCCGGCATCATCACCATGTCGGACTCATTGATGCCTTTCCAGCCGGCAATGGAAGAACCATCGAACATTTTGCCGTCCTGGAAGAAATCTTCGTCGATTTCACCCACGGGGAGGGTTACGTGCTGCTCCTTACCACGGCTATCGGTGAAGCGCAGGTCCACCCATTTCACATCATTATCTTTAATCAGCTTGAGGGTCTTTTCAGACATTGTCGTGCGTCCTCCTAAGGAACAGCGGGTTTGTCTCTGACTCGTTGCCCCACCCCGCATCAGGGCAGAACAGAGAGCCGGTATTCTCGGCCACCAGGCCTGCTTTGCCAATAGGGAGGCAAGTTCCATGCCAGCCCTTTTTTAGCGCATTTGACGGTTAAACGCGCAACCGAAGGAAAGCATACACTCTTACAGCGCATTAATATGGTGCGATGCACCATTATTATGCACTAAAAAAGTGCACCGTTATCCTCCCCGACCCGCAAAACCACAAATACCTCGTTGCCGGCCTCGCCGGTTTCCAGCACCTCATGGCCATTGATGCGGCACCAGGCGGGAATATCGTTCAGTGCACCAGGGTCGGTGCAGACCACTCGCAGGCAATCGCCAGTCGCCAAAGTGCGCACCTTGTTCTGCGTCTTGATCACCGGCATGGGGCACAACATGCGGCGCACATCCAGTTCATGAAGAGCTTCGGTCATCATCAAAGCGTACCTGCTTCAGCGTGTTGAGGGAGCGGTTCTATTCATGGAGAAAGAGACGAACAAGTCAGTGGCGAGTTGCGAGAAGCGAGGCTCGAAGAGCAACCCGGGTTTTGCCTGTCGCTCCTAGAGACTTGCTTCTCGTTACTGATTTACCCCACATTCCATGCCAGCGGCACCGCATCCGGTTGCACCGGCGCCACGGTCACCTGGCGTGCCACGCCATCCGGGCTGCGCACCTCCAGGGTCACCTCGTCCAGGGAGCGGCCCTTGGAATAGCGGGCAACAATAGCGGCGGCCTGCTGCAGCTCAGCTTCGCTCTCGAAGTTGCCATCCACCAACGCAAGGGGCCCCGGGCAGCTGACCGTGGTAATGCTGGTGAACTGGTAACGGTAACCTTCCAGAAAACGGTTCTCCCCTTCCTCACGACTGATGATCAATTTGTAGTGGGGCTGCGGACGCAGATGGCGCCCCACCTTCAAGAGCATGATGTCATCCAGTTCATAGCGGCGCTCGTTACGCGCCTTCCAGAGATCCGCCAGCTTGTTGGAATAGGATTCGTCGGTGAGGAAACAGCAGCCGCCGGCAGGCTGGGCAAAATCATCCAGCCCAAACTCCTTGGCCAGCGCCATCTGCGGCTTGCGGTTACGGCCGGTAAAACCGTATAGCGCTTCGCGATTCACCCAGCCCTCGCGCTCCGGCAGGGTAGGAGGCAGGTTTCTGGCGCACAACGGGCGCAGCAAGCGGTCATCCGCCCCGGACTCCTGGCTGATGATCGGCATGGTTTCCTTGCGCTGGCTTTTGGGTCGCTGGCCAATCACTTCGCCGGTCACAATAAAATCGAATCCCCGGTCACCGGCCAACTCCCGCGCCTTGTTGATCATCAGGGTGGCCTGATTGACCATGAAAATCTTGCAGTCAAGGCAGGGGTTCAGATTGGCCCCGTAGCCATGTTTCGGGTTGAGCACCACATCCTTGTACTCCTCGGAGATATCAATGATGTGCATTTTTATGCCCAACTGCTCAGCCACCCACAGGGCATTGTTGCGCTTTTCCTTGTTCTGGTCTTTCTTGCGGATGGCATGGGTATGGCCTTCCACACAGAAGCCGGTGAAGAAATTAACGCCTTCCACCTCGATCCCTTGCTCCTGCATCACTTTCACTGCCAGCATGGAGTCCAGCCCGCCAGACACCAGAGCGATAGCGCGGCGCTTGATCGGTTGGATTGACTCAGTTACCGAAGACGTCATGTGAAAAAACCTGCTGCCTTGATTGGCGCTCAAAAAATGGGCGGCGAAGTATAGCAATCACGCACTCCTGACGCACCCTTCACACCCGGGGTATGTCACTTCAGGGTCATATCAGCACAGCACAATTGGGCTTCAGACCGGCCCGGGAGCCCATTCGTTTGCGACAACTGCTGCGCCTACTTACCCTGCTGATTGCTGCAGCCAGCCTTGGCTGGTGGTGGCATACCCCCCATGGCCCCTGGCTAATGCACAAGGAGCCACTGGCGGGGCAGCGCCTTTGCGTCATTGGCGACGGAGGCTGGGGCAATGCCCCCTCCCTGGCAGTGGGGCAAGCGCTGGTGAAGCTGAACTGCGACCAGATCCGCTATCTGGGGGATCTGGTCTACCCGGACGGCATCACGGGTCCGGAAGACCCCCTACTGGAAAGTCGCTTTTTCGCCCCACTGGGCCCGGCACTGGATGCCGGCATCCCGGTTTATCTGGTATTGGGCAATCATGACTGGAAACAGAATGCCGAGGCCTGGCTGGAGGTGGCCCGGCAACACCCGCTGATCCACTTCCCTCACTACTACTATTTCGAGCAATGGCCAGACGCCTGCGCCTTCAGCCTGGAAACCACCTGGTTCGAGAAATGGTATTACCTGCGACGCCAGGGTGCCTGGCTGACACAGGCCATGGAGACCGCACAAGATCGGCAATGCGGGTTCAGCATGGCCTTTTCCCACCACCCCATGATCAGCTCCGGCTCCCATGGCAATGCCGGGGAAATGATTCAACTGCACCTCAACAGCAAGCTGATTGGCAGACTGGACCTGCTGCTGGGCGGCCACGATCACATTCTCTCCGACGAGGGGGAATACCAGGGCACCCGGCAGCTGATCTCCGGCTCCGCCAGTATCAACAATGACCTGGGCCCGCCCAGTGACAACCAACGCTTCACCCGCGCCACCCATGGCCTGGTGACCCTGGATATCCGCGACGATGGCAACAGCCTGCGGGCAAACTACCGCTTCTACAGTGTGCTGGGCGACCCTGACGACCCACTGATCACGCTGTTATGGGAGGGAGAAAAACGCGGCCAGGGGATCAGGGGGTGACAGGGGGAGCCGGCTCGCTCACCGGCACAGGGCCAGCAATGGCAAAGTGGGTTTTCGAAAAGGCAATACGCTCGGCCGCCGGGCGACGAGTGTTGCCCAGCCTGTCCAGGTGATCCTCAATAATTCGGCAGCGACGCAGCAGACCATCATCCATGGCAATCTGGATATTCAGCCCGGGACGGGCATTCAGCTCCAGCATCATCGGCCCGAACTCCCGATCCATCACCAGATCCACACCGAGATAACCCAGGCCGGTGAGATCATAGCAGCGAGCGGCGAGCTCAAGACATTCTTCCCAGTCAGGCACGGTAAGACCCGCCACCGCATTGGCGGTATCCGGGTGCCGCTCGATCTTCTGGTTGTGCCATGTGCCCCCCAGGGTCACACCACTGGACAGGTCTAGTCCCACACCGATCGCCCCCTGATGCAGGTTGGCCTTGCCCTGGGACTGGCGGGTGGGCAAACGCAGCATGGCCGCCACCGGGTAGCCTTGCAGCACGATAATGCGGATATCCGGCACCCCTTCGAAGCTGATGCGATTGAACAGCTCGGTAGAACGCACACGGTATTCGATCAGGGCCTGGTCACGGTGGCCGCCCAGGGAATAAATGCCGGAGATAATCCCGGAAATATGATGTTCCAGCTCTTCGGTGGTCACGATGCGCCCGGAGGCAGAACGGAAATAATCTTCAAAGCGATCGGCAATCACCATGATACCGTCACCGCCCGCCCCCTGGGCCGGCTTGATGACGAAATCCCGATGGGTCTCCACCACCCGGTGCAGGGTGGAAATACCCTGCTCCGTGGCGATGGCACCGTACAGTTCCGGCACCCGGATGCCCGCATCCAGCGCCATCTGCTTGGTCTGCAACTTGTCATCAACCAGCGGATACAGGCTGCGCTTGTTATAGCGCAGAATGTAATCGCCGTTGCGCTGGTTGATACCCATCACGCCACGGGCACGCAGTGCTTTGCGGGTCTTGGACCAGAACATGTCAGCGCTCCACCATGGCCCGGAAGCGCATCAGCTCGGTGAGCCGGTAGCCCCGGTAGTGCCCCATCAAGACCATCACCGCCGCCAGACAGAGCAACACGCCCGGGAAGGTAAAGACGAAATACACCAGGGGCTGCCACACCATCAACAAGTGGCACAACACCGCCGCAACCAGGGTGCCCAGCGCCACTTTCAGGGACTGGGAACCGCCCCGCTCTTCCCAGACGATGGAAATCCGCTCGATCACCATGGTGAGAATGACCATGGGGAACAGCGCCACGGACAGACCCGAAGACACACCCAGCTTGTAGCCAAGCAGGCTGATCACCGCCATCACTATCACCACAAAGGTGAGCACAATGGACAACCGCGCCAGCAGCTGAAGCTTCAAGTGCTCAAGATAAGAGCGCACTGACAGGCCGATGGCAGTGATAAAGGTAAACAACAACACCCCCCAGATAACCTGGGTTTCCCGGAATGCCAGGGCGATCAACACGGGGGTAAAGGTGCCCAGGGTTTCCATACCAACCAGGGAACGAATCAGCAGCACCAGCAGCACCCCAACCGGGATCATCATCAGGATGCGGAACAGCTGCTGCGAGGGCAGAGGCAACTCATAAAGCGAAAAGTCGATAAAGCTGCTGGCATCCTGCAGCCGCAAAGAGCGCGCCAGCTGCAGGGCACTCATTTCATTGCGATGGACGCTCAGTGTCAGGTTGGCAGAACGCCCCCCTTCGATATTCAGCAATGGCTCGTTGCCGCTCCACCACACCACACGATCACTGGGTAACCCCTGCTGGCCATCCAGCGGGTTGAAGTACAACCAGCGTTTGCCGTTGTAGGTGCGCAACCACAGTTCCGGCTGTTGCTCCTGGCTTTCCACCAGTCGCAGGGTATGCACCGGCTGAGCCGGAATGTGGGACATGGCCAGCAGCAGATCCACTACCTGGGCCCGGTTCTCCGGACTCACATCCCCACCAAGCAACAGCTGGACGTTGTCGTTTTCCAGCTCGTTCACGCGCTTGATGGTTTCGCCAATAAAGGTTTCCACATCGGCGGAGTGCTGACGGATCGGTTGCAACAGCGCCTCAGCGGCCAGCTTTTCCGCGCCATCCAGCACCGGTGCCGGCCGGAACTGTGGCCCGGGCTCATTCTCGCGGGTTTCCGCAAAACGGGGGGTGAGCATCAGCCGGTAGTAAAGGTATTGATTGCCCTCGGCACGGCGGGCCGACCAGGTGACCTGCCGGTTACCCTTCTCCACATTGACGTTCACGCCGTAGTTATTGGAGACAAAGCTCTCATTGAGGGTGGTGTAGCCCGCCCCTTGCGGTGGCACAAACATACGCACCTTGATGGGCTTGTTGGCCCTGGCCGTAAAACTGACCTGGGCGTCCACCACCCATACCGGGTCTTTCTCGTCCTGGGTCAACGGCACTTTCTGCACCAGCAACTGGTACGCAATGCTGCCGCCACCCAATAGCAAAAGAAACACGGCCAGAATCCGTGCCTGAAATTTGACAGACCCCATGTTAATGCGCCCCGGCAGCCTCCATCGTCAGTGTATCTTCATTCTCATCACGGCAGCGTGGCTTGCCCAAAGACATGGACAGCGACGGATCTATCAAGGCGCCCAGGCCCTTCAGGGCGTCAGCTCCAATCAACAGCGGATAACGAAACTCGCTGCGATCGGTCAGATTGACATCAATCTGTTGACGCCGATTGCCTACGCATACCGTCAACGTCACCATCGGCCGGCGACTGAAATCCCGCTCGCCATCCTGCACGCTTTCCGCCCGGCGTTTAATCCGCACATGCCCGGCCAGGGGCAACTCTATGTCATCCCACTGGCTCTGAGTGATGCCCCATTCTTCGCGGTCATCTCTGTCGATGGCGATATCAAACTCAACCATTTTCACCCCGTCACGCTCAAAGGTCTTTATGTAACGGGCGCTCAGGGAGGCTGAATCCGCTCCCGTGTCCAACTTTGCCGGCACCGTAATGCCCAATTCACGGATATGCACACTTTCGTGCAGACCATAGATTCTCTTGTTGGCTGGCGGCGCCTCGGACAGAGTCACAGCAGGCACCAGCACCCCTATCAACACCAAGGGGATTCGCATCATAACAACCTGATTATAAAAGCATTATTGCCGAAAAATCGGCACCGACAACGGAGAATGACAGTGGCTCTGACTCTTCTCCGAGGAAATGGTTGCGCCATTCTAGGCGATCCGCCGCCGACTCGCAGGAACAACTGTGAATTTTTGAATCTTTTCACATTCGCAAATCTTACGCGAAAGCCTGACCGACGGGCTATCACCTGCGCGCAGCGCTGGTATAATGCGCGCCCCCGCGAGATGCAAGCGCCTTTTTTCAGGGCCACCAGGCGGGGCCACGTCCATGTCGGAACAAGGCCCCTGGCGCATTTCGCCCATTTCTTAACGGAGCTACATCTGTGATTGAACGTCTGCGCAATATCGCCATCATCGCCCACGTTGACCACGGCAAGACCACCCTGGTGGACAAGCTGTTGCAACAATCCGGCACCCTGGGAGATCGCGCTGGCGATATTGAGCGGGTAATGGACTCCAACGATCTGGAGAAGGAACGTGGCATCACCATCCTCTCCAAGAACACCGCCATCCAGTGGAATGAATACCGCATCAACATCGTCGACACCCCCGGCCACGCCGACTTCGGTGGCGAGGTGGAGCGGGTTATGTCCATGGTGGATTGCGTACTGCTGCTGGTAGACGCGGTGGATGGCCCCATGCCGCAAACCCGCTTTGTCACCCAGAAAGCCTTTGCCGCCGGCCTCAAGCCCATCGTGGTCATCAACAAGATCGACCGTCCCGGCGCCCGTCCGGACTGGGTCATGGATCAGGTGTTCGACCTGTTCGATAACCTGGGCGCCACTGACGAGCAGCTGGACTTCCCGGTGATCTACGCCTCCGCCCTGAACGGCATCGCCGGCCTGGAAGCGGACAACATGGCCGACGACATGACCCCGCTGCTGCAGACCATTGTCGACAAGGTGGACTACCCGAACGTGGACGCGGACGGCCCCTTCCAGATGCAGATCTCTTCCCTGGACTACAACAGCTACCTGGGCATCATCGGCATCGGCCGGGTCAAGCGCGGCAAGATCAAGGCCAACAGCCCGGTCAAAGTCATCGGCGCTGACGGCAAGGTCCGTAGCGGCAAGATCCTCACCATCATGGGCTACCACGGCCTGGAGCGGGTCGACGCCCCCACGGCCTCCGCTGGCGAAATCGTCTGCATCACCGGCCTGGACCCGCTGAACATTTCCGACACCCTGTGTGACCCGGCCAGCGTGGAAGCCCTGCCGCCACTCAGCGTGGACGAGCCCACCGTGAGCATGTTCTTCCACGTGAACACCTCGCCGTTTGCCGGCCAGGACGGCAAGTTCGTCACCAGCCGCCAGATCCGCGAGCGCCTGGAAG
Organism: Alcanivorax sp. NBRC 102024; assembly: GCF_001602235.1. Lineage (NCBI taxonomy): Bacteria > Pseudomonadati > Pseudomonadota > Gammaproteobacteria > Oceanospirillales > Alcanivoracaceae > Alcanivorax > Alcanivorax sp. NBRC 102024. The sequence goes on along the minus strand of NZ_BDAS01000002.1, from coordinate 185,785 downwards.
CCGAGCTCAAGCACAACGTGGCCCTGCGCGTGGAAGAAACCGGCAGCGCCGACCAGTTCCGCGTTTCCGGCCGTGGCGAACTGCACCTGTCGGTGCTGATCGAAAACATGCGCCGGGAAGGTTTCGAGCTGGCCGTGGGGCGTCCCCAGGTCATCATCCGTGAAGTGGATGGCGTCAAGCAGGAACCCTACGAAACCGTGATTGCGGATGTGGAAGAGCAACACCAGGGCGCCATCATGGAGCATCTGGGTCTGCGCCGCGCAGAAATGACCAACATGGAACCGGACGGCAAGGGTCGCGTTCGCCTGGAATTCCTGGTGCCAAGCCGCGGCCTGATCGGCTTCCGCAGTCAATTCCTGACTCTCACGTCCGGCACCGGCATCCTCAACAGCACCTTCAGCCATTACGGTGAATTCAAGGCCGGAGACATGGCCAAGCGCATCAACGGTGTGCTGGTGTCCATGGTGAAAGGCAAGGTGCTGGGCTTCGCCCTGTTCAACCTGCAGGAGCGTGGTCGCATGCTGATCGACCCGAACGTGGATGTGTACGAAGGCCAGATCATCGGCATTCACAGCCGCGGCAACGACCTGGTGGTCAACCCCACCAAGGGCAAGCAGCTGACCAACATGCGTGCTTCCGGCACCGATGAAAACATCGTCCTGACCCCGCCGATCCGTTTCAGCCTGGAGCAGGCCCTGGACTTCATCGAAGATGACGAGCTGGTGGAAGTCACCCCGAACTGCCTGCGCATCCGCAAGAAGCTGCTCACCGAAACCGAGCGCAAGCGCGCAGGGCGCTAACCCAACACTGGCCAGAGCAAGCAATACTCACAGTCGCATTGCTTGCCCAGCGCCAAGGTTGCATAAAAAAAGCCGGGCATTGCCCGGCTTTTTTGTGTCGATTTTTTTAACGCAGCAATACCAGCATCATCACCACACCAAGAATCATCCCCAGCAACAGACCCCGCGTAAAAGAAGCCTGCGCCTGTGGGCGATGGGTCTCCGGGGAGTCCGCCGGCTGACTGGCCTCGAAATCCGTGATCACTTCACGGGCCCGCGCTTCATCACTTTCGGCAACCCACACCGATGCCAGCCCTGCCGCAGGCAATTCGCCGACAGCCCCCTGCAACATGTCGCCCTGCACCTGTGCCATGATGCCGGCCTGATCCAGCAGGTCCGCCAGCATATGCGCCTCAATGGCATCGCGGGCCCGAAACACACACTTCACGACACCCTCCAGCCTTGCATCAAGGGTTGACCGCCTCCTTCTTCACCACCTCCAACAGGGTATAACGCAAACTGCTGGCATCCGCTGGCGGTGACGCCACCTCTTCTATCCGCACGCGCAACGTGTAATTGTGCCCGGGCTCGAACTCAAACCCTTCGATATGATTATAGAAAAGCTGAAAGTTGGTCTCGCCATCACTGCGTACCCGCAGGCAGTCCATGGGCCCCGCGCCGATACAGGCCGAGGTATAAGGAGCGACATGCAGGATTTCACCGGCCTTGTCTTCCTTTTCACCACAGGCCACCAGTAAAAACAGCACCGCAAACAGCATGTGTTTCAGTATCATGGTACCAGCCTTGTTCTTTTCGCTTATCAGGCGTTAAGCAGTACCATGAGCCGCACGCCAAGGCAAAAGAAAGAACCTTTTTGCCGCCTGTATACACCCACCGAGCAACTGTAAATGTCGCCATACCGTAACGAGATGTGGGGACCTGGCTCACCGTCCCCCAGGGGAAAACGGCCGCCAGCCCGCAAGGCTCTGCTGATAATGTAAGATGCCCGCACGGCTCAATCGCAATCACGCCCTGGCGAAAAACGTCCTCGGGCGCCACTGCGAACACACTTGAAACAGGTCCCCATGCTCCATATCGCACTGTTCGAACCGGAAATCCCGCCCAATACCGGCAATATCATCCGCCTGGCCGCCAACACCGGGGCGCATCTGCACCTGATCGAACCACTGGGTTTTTCCCTGGAAGAAAAGAAGCTGCGCCGGGCTGGCCTGGACTACGACGAACTGGCCCATCTCACTGTGCACGCGGATTTTAAGGCTTTTCTGCAAGCCATGGCCGGCCGCCGCCTGTTTGCCCTCACTACCCGGGCCAGCCAGCCACACAGTGATGCCGTTTTTGCGGACGAAGACGTGCTGCTGTTCGGCCCCGAAACCCGCGGCCTGCCCACCGACATTCTCAACAGCCTGCCACCCACACAAAAACTGCGACTGCCCATGGTGGCCAACAGCCGCAGTCTCAATCTGGCCAATGCGGTGGCGATAACGTTGTATGAGGCGTGGCGGCAGTTGGACTACATAGGGGCAGTGAATAATTAATAGTTAATAATTAATAACGGCGCGATCCCGCTCTATACTAGCCCGAAGCACAAGAGGCCGCGCCCAAACCCTGGACGCGGCCTCTTGCGTTCAAAAGCAGCGAGGATTACCCCCGCGGAGTTATTAATTATTCATTATTAACTATTAATTGCAGTTACTGCACCGTCTCACCCTCAGCTTCCGCCTGCGCTTTTGCCTGCTGTTGGCGTTGCTGCTGGTACAGGGCATCGAAGTTAATGGGCTGCAGCACCATCTGCGGGAAGGAGCCCTTGGCGACCAGATCCGAGACCACTTCGCGTACGTAAGGGAACAACAGGTTCGGACAATAAGCACCCAGAAGCTGGGCCCGTTCTTCGCCTTCCACACCCTTTACGGTGAAGATACCGGCCTGCTTCACTTCTGCCAGATAGAAGGTTTTTTCTTCCTTCTCATCCTTGGCGGTGACGGTAACGGTCAACTCCACTTCGAATTCATCGGTCTCACCAATGCGGCGGGCACCGTTGTTCAGCTGTACGTTGACCTTGGGTTTCCACTCTTCAAGAAACACCTGCGGCGCGCCCGGGCATTCAAACGACGCGTCTTTCAAGTAAATGCGCTGCAGCTGGAAAACCTGTTGTTGTTCGGCCATCTTTTTTCTCCTGTTACCGTGTTCCCGACTCCCCCGAATTGGCACCGAGCAGCGTATCCAGCTCCCCTGCGCGCTCCAGAGCGTAAAGTTCATCACAACCGCCGATGGGGCGATCATCAATAAAGAGCTGTGGCACCGTGCGCGCCCCACCGCGCTGCATCATGACCGCACGCTGGTCCGGCTGACGGTCCACATCCGTTTCCTGGTACGACACATTCTTGCTGTTAAGCAACTGCTTGGCACGAATGCAGAACGGGCACCAACCTGTGGTATAAAGCTCGACCTTAGCCATGCCTACCCCTTCACCACGGGCAGGCTGGCACCACGCCAGGCATTGAGCCCGCCCTGGATGCGATACAGTTCCACAAAGCCCTTGCTGCGCAGCTGACGACCAAGATGTGAGGCCTTGGCACCCATATCACAAGTCAGAATAATGGGTTTGTCCTTGTATTTTTCCAGTTCTGCAATACGCTCAAGGGCCTGACTGGCAGGAATATTGATGCTGCCGGCGATATGACCCGCACGAAACTCATCGCTGTCGCGCAGGTCGACTATCACCGCATCCTTCTGGTTCACCAGATTGGTGGCCAGCTGAGGACTCAGAGCCTTGCCGCCACGGCGGGACTCAAGCACAAAGAAAACGGCCCACAGCAGAAAGAAGGCGGACACCAGAAGGTAATGGTTACTGGCAAATTCAAGCAATTGGCTCATTGGAACCCCGAATCAGTGGCAATGGGCGAGGCTGTGCAGAAAATTGGACAGTCCCGCGCCGACGGAAAATCGGCGCCAAGTATACACACCCGCAAGGGGGTAAGGTAAAACCATGCGCCCCGGATTACTGCTGTTACTCCTTCTACCCGCCCTGGCCTGGGGCGAGAGTGCGCCGTCCAAAGCCGAACTGAAGCAGCTCAAGGAACGCATCAGCGAACTCAGTGCTGCCCAGAACCGGGAACTTCGCGAGCGGGATTCGGTTCAGGCTGATCTGCGTGAGGCAGAGCTGCGCATCAGTCGTCTGTCCCGGGAACAACGCAGTCTGGAACAACAGGCCGACAAGGCCCGCCAGCGGTTGGCAGAACTGGAACAGGAACAGGCTCAGCTGGCCCGGGAAAAACAGACCCAGCTCCGCTGGCTGGCCAAAACCGTTCGTGCCAGCTACCAGGCCGGTCGCCAGGAACGCATCAAACTGCTCCTCAACCAGGAGCAACCGGACCAGATTGCCCGCCTGCTGCGCTACCAGGAATACTACCAGCGTGCCCGCAGCCAGCGCTTGCAGCAGGTTAATGGAGAACTGGATGAGCTGATGGCGGTCAGTCTGCGCGTGGAACAGGCCCGCCGGACAATGCTCGACAAACGAAGCGAAATGCAACAGCACGCGAACAAGTTGCAGGAAGCCCAGAAAAACCGTCAGCAGACCCTGGCCAGCCTGAACCGCTCACTGGACGACCGCAGCACAAGCCTCAGCCAACTCAAGCGGGACCAGCAACAGCTGGAAAAACTGCTTTCAGACATGCAACGCAGTCTGGACGACATCCCCGCGGACCTGGGCGGCAAACCCTTCGGCACGTTGGCCGGCAAGCTCCCATGGCCGGTACAGGGGAGCATCGGCACCCGCTATAACAGTGCCCGCGAAGGCGCCCTGCGCTGGCAGGGCGTGATCCTCAATGCCCCTGCTGGCACACCGGTACGGGCGGTCTACGCCGGGCGGGTCGTGTTCGCTGACTGGTTGCGCGGCTACGGCCTGCTCACCATTGTCGATCATGGCAATGGTTACCTGACGCTGTACGGCTATAACCAGAGCCTGCTGCGGGAAGTGGGCGAATGGGTATCCGCCGGGGACAGCCTGGCTCTGGCCGGCAATTCCGGCGGCAACCGCGCCAGCGGTCTGTACTTCGAGATACGCCATCGGGGCAAGGCGGTGAACCCCACACGCTGGTGTAATCGCCGTGTTACACTGCCGCCACTGGCCCACAACACAAACGATTAAAGCACGCCCACTGAGACCGCGTGCCTGCCGGGGATTCTGAATGCCAACGCCGACCTTCTCTTTTCTGCGCACCGCCATGGTGACAGCATTATTGTCCGCCGCCCCCCTTGCCATGCTTCATGCTGAAGACCCGGCGCTGGATCAACAGGCCCGTCAGCAAGGTGTACCGGTGGATGAACTGCGTGCCTTTGCCGAAGTGATGGAGCGTATTCGTGGCGCCTACATTGATGAAGTGGATGACCGGGAACTGCTGGAGTCAGCGATTCGCGGCATGCTCTATGAACTGGACCCCCACTCCAGCTACCTGACCCCGGATCAGTTCGACGATCTGCAGGTCACCACCACCGGCGAGTTCGGCGGCCTGGGTATCGAAGTCACCATGGAAGACGGCTTCGTCAAGGTCGTCACCCCGGTGGACGGCTCCCCGGCCAGCAAGGCCGGCATCCAGGCCGGCGACCTGATCCTGAAAATCGACGAGACGTTTGTGAAAGGCCTGACGCTGGGCGAAGCGGTGGAGCTGATGCGCGGCGAGGTCGGCTCGGAGATCGAACTGATGGTGCTTAGCGAGGGGGACGAAAAACCGCATCAGGTCACCCTCACACGCGACAAGATCCAGCTGCACAGCGTCAAATCACGCATGCTGGAACCGGGAATGGGCTATTTGCGGATTTCCCAGTTCCAGAACAACACCGGCGACGATGCCCGCAAGGCACTGGACAAGCTGGCCAAGGAAGATACCTTGCGCGGCCTGGTGCTGGACCTGCGCAACAACCCCGGCGGTGTTCTTGGCGGCGCCGTGGAAGTGGCCGACCTGTTCATGGACAGCGGCCTGATTGTCTACACACAGGGCCGTGAGCAAAGCAGCCGAAGTGACTTCAATGCCAAACCCGGCGATCGCCTGAATGGCATGCCCATGGTGGTGCTGGTGAACGGCGGCAGCGCGTCCGCCTCGGAAATTGTTGCCGGTGCCCTGCAGGATCAGGGCCGCGCCATCGTGGTAGGCAATCGCACCTTCGGCAAGGGTTCGGTGCAGACCGTGCTGCCGCTGAGCAAGGACAAGGCCCTTAAGCTGACCACCGCCCGCTACTACACGCCCGATGGACGTTCCATCCAGGCCGAAGGCATTGAACCGGATATTGCCGTGGATGTGGTCACCAAACTGGAAGTCCGTGAAGACATGCAGGTACGGGAAGCCGACCTGCCACGCCACCTGAACAATGAAAACGGCGAGAGCCAAAACGATGGCAAGCGCCAGTCGCTGGCCCAGGAAGATTATGCCCTGGCGCAGGCGCTGTCCGTGCTGAAAGGCGTGGTATTGGCCCGCAGCAACGAAGGCCGCTGATGCGCCGTTTCGCAACCGCTCTGGTGCTGCTGCTGGCTGTCACCGCAGCCACGGCAAAGCCGCGCATCGCCATCATCATTGATGACCTGGGCTATCACCGTCACCACGGCCAGGCCATTGCCGACCTGCCGGCAGCGGTTACCTGTGCCGTAATTCCCTATTCCCCCCATGGCCGCAAGCTGGCCGAACGCGCCAGTCTGGCCGGCAAGGAAGTGCTGGTGCACATGCCCATGGACGCCGGAGACCACATCCGCCTGGATCGCGGCGGCCTGCGGCTGGGAATCAGCGAACAAGAACTGCTGGATACGGTGCGTCAGTCTCTCAGCCAGATCCCCCAGGCCCGGGGCCTGAACAATCATATGGGCAGTGCATTCACCGAACAGCCAGAGCCCATGGGCTGGTTGATGGCGGAACTGAAAGCCCACCAGCTGTTCTTTGTAGACAGCCGCACCAGTGGCCGCTCGGTGGCCCAGCGGATAGCCCGGCAACAGGGACTGGCCAACGCCAGTCGTGACATCTTTCTGGATAACGATCGCAATCTGGTCAAGATCAACGACCAGTTCAACAAACTGATCCGCCTGGCCCGTGAACGGGGCCAGGCCATTGCCATCGGCCACCCCTATCCGGAAACCGTGCACTATCTGCAGCAGGTATTGCCATTGATGGACGATGCCGGCATTGAGGTGGTGCCCGTCTCGTCCCTGCTGGAAACCCCGGCTCTGGATACCGCCACCACCGGTGACGGTAGCCACGCCGGATCGTGAACCCGGTTACGGGGTCACCTGGCCCTTGCCAATCCCGGTAAGCCGGGCAAAACCGATCATCAGGAAACCGAAAACAAACATCAGCACCCCGTAAACCGCCGATGGCACCGACATGGCTTCCGAATGCAACAGGGTCAGGGTCACCATCAACCCGAGTGTGCCATTCTTGATGCCCAGCTCGATGGCCACGGTAAAGGCCTGGTCCCGGCTCAGGCCGATCAGGCGCCCGCCGACCAGGCCCAGCAGCAGGCCGGCAACATTCAGAATCATCGCCGACAACCCCGCCTTGCGGAACAGCTCCAGGGCTTCCTCACCCAGCTCCACCATCAGCAACACGATGACTGCCACCAACACCAGCAGGCCCAGCAGCCCCACGGCCTTCTCCCCTTTTTCCGCCCAGTCCTGGCGGAAATGGCGAAGGGTCATGCCGATGGCCACCGGCAGCAGGATAATCACAAACAGGGTGATGATGGTGCGCAATACCGGCAGCTCCAGCACCTTGTCCGCATCCTGGAAGCGCTCCAGTGCCCAGCCGGTAAAGGCCGGCAGGGTAACAATGGTAATCAGGCTTGCCAGCACTGTCAGCACAATGGACAGGGCCACGTCACCGCGACCCAGATAGACGAAAAGGTTGGACGTCGTGCCACCAGGGCAGGCAGCAATGACGATCAGGCCCACCGCCAGTGCCGGGGACAGGTCCAAAGCCAGCGCCACGCCCAGGGCAATGATGGGTAACAGGAGAATCTGGGCCAGCAGACCAAAGAAGGTGCCGCGGGGGGCAATGACGACTTCGCGGAAGTCCTTGGGGGTAAGGGTCATCCCCATCCCCACCATAATCAGAAACAGCGATACCGGCAGGCCGACATCGATTAGCGCATTGGAACCCATTGCCACTCTCCCGAGGTATTATTCTTGGTAAAACCTCGAGAGTAGAACAGGATTTCACCGCCATCCAGTACAAAGCGGCTAGGTTGACGCATATGCCACCCGGGTCTGACGTTTCCCGACCTATATCCGTTGGCGCTTTGCTCGCAAGACAAAGGGTAAGGGCAACCGAAAGATTGACGCTGCCAGCAAAGCGCCAGCGCGCCAGGCGGCACGCGCCGGGGAAGTATCGCGGACGCTAGTCCAGGCGCATCTCCACACCGGCGGCCTGCATGAACTGCTTGGCCTCCTGCACGGAATACTCGCCGAAGTGGAAAATGGATGCCGCCAGCACCGCATCGGCACCGCCCTGTACCACGCCGTCTACCAGATGCTGCAGGTTGCCGACCCCGCCGGACGCAATCACCGGCACCGGCACCGCATCGGCGATGGCGCGGGTCAGGGCAATATCAAAGCCGTTCTTGGTGCCATCCCGGTCCATGCTGGTCAACAGGATCTCGCCGGCGCCGTAGTCGGTCATCTTCCTGGCCCAGGCCACCGCATCCAGCCCGGTGGGCTTGCGGCCACCATGGGTGAAGATTTCCCAGCGATTGGTCTCGCTCTCGGCACTGACCTTCTTGGCATCGATGGCCACCACGATGCACTGGGACCCGAAACGCTCCGCCGCCTCACGGACAAATTCCGGATTGTGCACTGCCGCCGAATTGATACCCACCTTGTCGGCACCGGCATTGAGCAGATTACGGATATCTTCCAGAGTCCTTACGCCGCCGCCCACGGTGAGGGGAATAAACACCTGGCTGGCGATCTGCTCCACCGTGTGCAGGGTGGTGTCACGCTCCTGGTGACTGGCGGTGATATCCAGAAAGGTAATCTCGTCAGCGCCGGCGTCGTTATAGCGCTTGGCAATCTCCACCGGGTCACCGGCGTCGCGGATATCCACAAACTGGACACCCTTGACCACCCGACCGGCATCCACATCGAGACACGGAATAATGCGTTTGGCTAAGCCCATAATGCGTTCCCGTCAGGCGCTGGTCAGTTCGTCGGACAGAGCCTGGCCTTCGCCGAAGTCCAGGGTGTTTTCGTAGATGGCGCGGCCGGTGATGGCACCACTGATGCCCTGGTCCGCCACCGCGCACAGATGACGCACGTCATCCAGATTGGTGATGCCGCCGGAAGCAATTACCGGGATGGACATGGACTGGGCCAGGCGCACGGTGGCGTCCACATTGACGCCCTGCAGCATGCCGTCACGGCTGATATCGGTATAGACGATGGCAGAGACACCATCGTTCTCGAACTGTTTGGCCAGATCAATCACATCCACATCGGTCACATTGGCCCAGCCATCGGTGGCGACCTTGCCATCCTTGGCGTCCAAACCAACGATGATGTGGCCGGGGAACTGCTGGCACATTTCCTTGACGAACGGCGGCTCATTGACCGCCTTGGTGCCGATAATGACCCACTGCACCCCGGCATCCAGATAGGCCTGGATGATTTCCGGACTGCGAATACCGCCACCGATCTGGATCGGCAGATCCGGGTGGGCCTTGGCAATCGCCTTGACGATGTCGCCATTCACCGGCTCACCGGCAAAGGCACCGTTCAGGTCCACCAGATGCAGACGACGGGCACCGCGCTCCACCCAGTGGCTGGCCACCGCCACCGGGTCATCGGAAAACACCGTGTCGTCTTCCATGCGCCCCTGCTTCAGGCGTACACATTTACCGTCTTTCAGATCAATGGCGGGAATCAAAAGCATAGCTAGGTCTCAAAACGAAGGCCGCCCTCGCAGAAGGGCAGCACAGGAAATAGTGGTTTGTGCTGACGCGGTTCTGCCGCTGTATCAGGGCCGCCAGCGCAGAAAATTTTCCAGCAGGGTCAGGCCGGCATCGGCGCTTTTTTCCGGATGAAACTGCACCGCAAAAACATTCTTTCTGGTCGCCGCCGCCGCAAAACTCAGACCGTACTCACAACGGCCCGCCACTTCCTCATCGGCCAGCCCGGTAACGCAATAGCTGTGCACGAAGTAAAAACGGGTGTTATCGGCAATGCCGGCCCACATGGGATGCGCCATACCCTGCTGCACCTGATTCCAGCCCATGTGGGGCACCTTCAGGCGGCCACCGGTATCGCTCTGCAGCTCCCCGAAAAAAGTGACCTGGCCGTCAAATACGCCCAGGCACTCGACGCCGTTGTTTTCCTCACTGCGCGCCATCAGGGCCTGCATGCCCACACAGATACCCAGCACCGGCTTGCCGGCAGCAATCACATCCAGAATGGCCTGATCCAGGCCGGTTTCGCGCAGCACGGCGATACAGTCCCGGATGGCACCCACACCGGGAAACACCACGCGGTCGGCGGCTCGTACCTGGGCCGGATCACCGGTAATCACGATCTGCTGACCACTGGCAACCTTCTCCAGCGCCTTGCCGGCGGAGTGCAGATTACCCATGCCGTAATCAATGACGGCTACTACTTCACTCATACGCTACGGTTACTCGCTTTCGCTGAGGGTGCCCTTGGTGGACGGGGTAATGCCGCTCATGCGCGGGTCCGGCTCCACCGCCATGCGCAGGGCACGGCCAAAGGCCTTGAACACGGTCTCTGCCTGGTGGTGGGCGTTTTTGCCGCGCAGGTTATCAATGTGCAGGGTAATCATGGCGTGGTTGACCAGCCCCTGGAAGAATTCGTAGAACAGGTCCACATCGAAGCCGCCGATGCTGCCCCGGGTAAAGTCCACGAACATCTCCAGGCCGGGACGGCCTGACAGGTCCAGCACCACGCGGGACAGGGCTTCATCCAGTGGCACATAGGCATGGCCGTAACGGCGCACCCCTTTCTTGTCGCCAATGGCTTTGGTAAATGCCTGACCCAGGGTAATACCAATGTCTTCCACCGTGTGGTGGGCATCGATGTGCAAATCGCCCTTGGCGTTGATCTCGATATCCACCAGGCCATGGCGGGCCACCTGGTCCAGCATGTGCTCCAGGAACGGCAGCCCGGTATCCAGTTTGCACTGGCCGGTGCCATCCAGATTGATGGAGACCTGGATCTGGGTTTCCAGGGTGTTGCGCTCAACAGTGGCGCTGCGCTTGCTCATCTCTATCTCCAGGGGTTACCCAGGGCAGTGGGCCGGTTATTATACGCACCCTGACAGAGCCTAACCAGCGGAGCAATTCCATGCCGATCAGTGCCGAATCCCACCCCCTGTCGCCGGAGCAGGCCGCCACCTTCGATCAGGTACTGCGCGATGACCCGCAATACCGGAAAAAACTGGACGCGGCGGTGGCCGCCGGAGGCAAACGGTTGTTTGCCGCCCATTTCAACGGCAAGCGCGTGGCGGTGGCGCTGGTAGAAGAAGACCGGCCCGAGCTGGACTGGGTGGTGGTACACCCGGCCACCCGGGGCCGGGGCGTCGGCAAGGACTTCCTGCGTCTGATCGGCCAGCAACTGGGGGCCATTCTGGCCATGCCCAGGGAATGCGGCCCGACACGCTGATGGGCTGTCAGGGCTAGGCCCGCGGTGCCTGCATGTCCGAAAGCGGCAACCGGATATGCAGGGTAAATCCCTGACCGGGGCCGGGGCTTTCCGCCCACAACTGGCCGTCCACCTGCTCAATCATCACCCTGGCCATGGCCAGGGAGAGGCCAAACCCTTCCTCGTGGTGGCGCGAACCCATGACAAAGAACGGCTCGAGGATATGTTCAAGCTGCTCCGCGGTCGCGCCCTTGCCCTCATCCTGAATGCGAATTTCCGCGTAACCGCCGGGCACGTCCACTTCACTGGATATATCCACACTGTCGCCTTCGGCACTGAAACGCAGCGCATTATCCAGACCAATGGACAATACCTCCTGCAACTCCCCCTCACTGGCATTGACCCGCAAGTTCGGTGATACCCGGTTGCGCACGGCAACGCCGCTTTTCTCAATCCTTGCCGTCTGTTCACGCAGAATCGCATCCAGCACCCACATGGGCTGACAGTTACTCACCGGGGGCGGCTGATTCCGGTCAGACAAATCAAAATAGCGCAGCGAGGTACTGACTATACCCGTCAGCCGCCTCTGCCCCTTGCGCACCATGGCCCAGACATCCACCTCCTGGTCGCCCCTGGCATCCTGGCCCAGGGAGTCCGCCGCCCCAATCCAGTTGATCGGTGTATTGAGCTCATGACTGATGTACTGCAGGAACATGGACTTGTCCTGGTTCATCTGCTCGATATCCGCCAGGTGGCGCTCCAGGTTCTGCTGGGCCTCATGGGCAAGTTGCTTGCGCTCGGTTTCCAGAAAGCGAATGCGATCCCCCAGGGCCAGGGACAGCATTACCACCACCCAAAGAGCGCCAAAGTGCGGCAGATACGGCACAAACACACTGTAGGGCATCAACCCCAGGTTCCCCATGGCGAACAGGAATATCGTCAGAAGAAATACGGACCATGCCAGCACATAGAGCCGTGCCACCCGAAACCCTTGTCGCCAGACCATCCAGCCCAGCCAGCTGAACAGCACAATGGTCAGCAACGCAACCGCGGTGGAGAGGTGGTAGGTCCAGGGCGGCTCCATCAACCACTGCAGCAGGAACGCCCCACCAATCATGATCAGGTAGTGCTTGAGCAGGCGGTCATATCGGGGGAAGCGCTGGGCCAGTTGCAGGAATTGTCGGGAATACAGAGCCAGCGCCAATGCAATCACATAGGTACTTAGCCAGAAGTATTCATTAATCCCGGGCGTTTCCGGCCAGAGGTATTGCAAGCCGAAGCCACTGACATTGATATTGAAGAAAATCACGCCGCCCAGAAACATAACGAAATGCAGGTGCACATTGTCACGCAGCGAGAGGTAGAGCAGCAGGTTATAGACCAGCATGATGCCCAATGAACCGTAAAACAGGCCCTGCATCAATTGCTCAAGGTAAGTAAATTCCACCAGCCCTTTGGCGCTGAACAACACCGGCATCATGTTCAGCGCGCCCTTGCCGCGCACTTTCAGGTAATACTCTTTGACACCGGGCTCGTCAGTGTCCAGTGCAAACACGAAGGCCCGGTGATTCATCGGTCGTTGACCAAAACCCCGGGTATCGCCCACTGCCTGGGCGATGTAATTTCCCTGGTCGTCAGGGGCATAAAGCGTTAACTCATCCAGGATCGGGTGGCGTTCCACCAGAAACCAGCTGCCCTCCACCCCGGACGTATCCACCGCAATGCGCAGCCAGAAAGTGCTGCCGGTAAAGCCGAAGTTCAGGGCACTGCTTTCACTGGCACGAAAGCGACTGGCAAACTGATCCCGCACCTGATCCAGGGTCCAGTCGCCTTCCGGATCTTCCAGTATCTGCATGTGTTCGCCCAGCAATACCTTATCCCCGGCATTGCTCAGCGCCACCGTCCTGTCCTGGCCGGCCGTCGCCAGGCCGAACCACATCAACAGGAGCGTCAACACTGAAATTTGGAACTTTTGCAAAGGCCCTTCCCCTAAACACATACCATCAATGCTAAGTTATGGTCAGTTATTTCCGACTGGTATAATCCCGATCCATCGGCCAACACGCAAGGAGAGCTCCATGGGACGCCTCGTAAAAATTTTGCTGATCACATTTTTTGCCATCATTTTGCTATTGGCCATTGCCGTTTTTGTGATCACCCAGGTCATTGATCCCAACGAGTTCAAACCGGAAATTGAAAAGCAGGCCAGGGAGCAGGCCAACCTCACCCTGGATATCCAGGGTGACCTTGCCTGGCAATTCTGGCCCTCCCTGGGTGTCAGCCTGGGCAGGACCGAGGCGCGCATTGCTGACGAGGAAGAACTGTTCGCGGCCCTGGACGCGGCCAGCGTCAGTGTTGCGGTCCTCCCCCTTCTTTACGGTCAGGTTGAAATGGACGGCATCACGCTGGCTGGCCTGGATGTGAACCTCGTCGAAGGGCCTGATGGCGCCAACTGGGAGCAGATTGGCCCGCAAACCACAGCGGAAGAAACGCCGGAAGAAACCCCCGCCGACCCGGAAGGAGAAAGCAGCAGTCTGGATATCCCCCTGACCATCCCCAGCGTGGCCATCACCGACGGCAAGGTTCGCTATCGCAACACTGCCGATGGCACCGATATCGTGGTGGAACACTTCAACCTGAACGCCCAAGACGTCAATCTGGACGAGGCTTTCCCGCTTCAGATGTCCCTGCGTTATCAGGACCAGAGCGACATGCGCGTGGACCTGAATCTGGAGACCACCCTGACCGCCAATCTTGACGCCAACCACTTCATCCTCGACCCGATGACACTGGACGCCAACATTGCCGGCGCCACCACCATGCCGGTGGATGTTCATCTGGAGCAGAAGCTCGACGTGAATCTCAACGAGGACACCGTGTCCATCAAGGATCTGCTGCTCACCGCAGCCGGCACCGAAACCCGCGGCAATATCGATATCACCGCGCTCACCGGCGACATGCAGCTCAGCGGCAAACTGGCCACGGCACCCTTTGATGCCAACAAGGTACTGGAAGCCATCGGCGAAGCGCCCATTGAGACCACCGACAGCAAGGCGCTCAGCAACATCGCCATGGAAACCACGCTGGGGGGTGAGCCCGGTAGCATCATGGCCAATCCGCTGAAAATTACACTGGATGACAGCACCCTCAGCGGCAGCGCCGGCCTGGCCAGCCTGGAGAGCGGCAAGATTGTCTTCGATCTGGCATTGGACCAGATCACCTTGGACGGCTACATGCCCCCCTCCTCCGGCGAGCCCGCCACTGCGGCGGCAGGCGGCGGCAAGGAAGGCGGCACCGCCAATCTGTCGACCGCGGAACTGATACCGGTAGACACCCTTCGACCGCTGGTGCTGGATGGCAAATTGCGCATCGGCAGCCTTAAATACGACACCATCGATGCAAAGAATCTGAAGTTTGCCGTGACGGCCAACAACGGCGTGCTGCAGCTTAGCGAAGCCAGCGGCGAAACCCTGGGCGGCAGCTTCAGCGCCAAGGGCAAACTGGATGCCTCCGGGAATACGCCCAAAATCACCGCCAGCAACACCGTTACCAGTGTGCAGCTCCAGCCGCTGGTGCAAATGGCGTTGGGAGACGATCTCGGTAAGGGCGTGTTCGCCATGAACGGCACTTACAGCGCCAGCGGCAACAGCGAAAAAGCCCTGATGGATTCCGCGAAAGGCAACATCGACATCTCCCTGGCTGACGCCACTGTGCGCGGCCTGAACCTCTACCAGACGCTGGTTGGCGGAGTGAACGACATGCTGGGCCAGTTCCAGGGTCTGGCGACGGCTCTGATACCCAACCAGGAGTCCGGCAAACTGCCCAGCGCCCTGTCTGAGGACACCAAGATCGTGGACCTGACCACCAAGGCCCGTCTGGAGAAGAACGTGGCCTACCTGGACAGTCTGGATGCGGTTCTCAGCAAAGGCGAAATCACCGGTAACGGCTGGATGAATATACTCAACCAGGATTTTGACCTGAAAATCGGCATGCAGTCCCCGGAACTGGGAACATCCAAGTATCTGCAAGGCACCACCTGGCCCTTGCGCTGTGAAGGCAACCTGGCTGGCAGCCCCGCCAAGTGGTGTGGCCCGGACAAAGACGGTTTCAAGGACATCGGCAAACAGGTTGCTGCCAAGGCTGCCCAGGAGAAAATCAAGGATAAGCTGGGCATCGAGGGTGAAGGCGACACCGCCGAGGAAGTGATCAAGGATGCCGCCAAGAAAAAGGCCAAGGAAGAAGTGGACAAGCAAATCAAGGACGGCCTGAAAAAGCTGTTCAATTAATTTCCGTCCGCACCCGGCCGGAGCGACCCTCGCACGCTCCGGCCTCTTCCGCTGCAAACACACCGACGCGCTTGCCCTGCCCGGTGTTTCCGGGTACAACTCGCGGCATGCCCAGTCCTTCCCCCATCGATCCCGCCACTTTCAGCGCCGCTGTGCTGACCTGGTACGACCAGTACGGACGCCAGAGCCTGCCCTGGCAACACCCGCGCACGCCCTATCAGGTGTGGATCTCGGAAATCATGCTGCAACAGACCCAGGTTGCCACCGTAATTCCTTTCTTCCAGCGGTTCATGGAACGCTTCCCGGATGTACACAGCCTGGCCAGTGCCGCCCAGGACGAAGTGCTCCACCTGTGGACGGGCCTTGGCTACTACGCCCGCGCCCGCAACCTGCACAAATGCGCCCAGGTGCTGGTGAATGAGCATGATGGCGATTTCCCGCATACCGTTGAAGAGGTCTCCGCCCTGCCCGGCATCGGCCGCTCCACCGCCGGCGCCATTCTTGCCCAGAGCCGCGGGGTTCGAGCCGCCATCCTCGACGGCAACGTGAAACGGGTCCTTGCAAGGCTGCACGCGGTAGAGGGATGGCCCGGCAAGAAGCCGGTGGAAAACCGTCTCTGGGAGCTGGCCGAGCACTACACGCCCCATGAACGGCTGGCCGATTACACCCAGGCGATGATGGATCTGGGCGCCACCGTCTGCACCCGTGGCACCCCGAACTGTGGCGCCTGCCCACTGCAGCCCCACTGCCACGCCCATGGCAACGGCAATCCCCAGGATTACCCCGGCAAGAAACCCAAAAAAGCGCTGCCGGTACGCACCACCATCATGCTGATTCTCCGTGACCACGAAGGCCGGGTCTGGCTGGAACCCCGCCCCTCACAGGGCATCTGGGGCGGCCTCTGGTGCTTCCCCCAGACGGAGCAGAGCGACGATGTCGAAAACGCCCTGAAACAACGGGCCTTGCGGGCCATTGGTACACCTCAGCCCCTGACGGAGTTTCGCCATACGTTCAGTCATTTCCACCTGGATATCTCCCCCCGGGAGATCCGGGTGGAGGTGGTCGGCACCGGCGACAACAATGGCCGCTGGGTGAACCCGGCCGCCCCCGGGGAACTGGGGCTCGCCGCCCCGGTAAAAAAACTGCTGGGCCGACTCGACACACCCCGCCAGACCAGCATGTTATAGTCTCGCCACACAAACGCCGTATCACGGAGACGTTATGAGTCGCACGGTTTTCTGCCGAAAATACCAGAGCGAGCAGGAAGGGCTGGCACGCCCGCCCTTCCCCGGTCCCAAGGGCCAGGACATCTACGACAACGTATCGAAGCAGGCGTGGCAGGAATGGCTGCATGAGCAGACCATGCTGATCAACGAAAAACACCTGAACGTGATGGACCCGGAAGCGAAACGCTTCCTGGATGAACAACGTGATCGTTTTCTGAACAACGAAAACTATGAAAAAGCGGAGGGTTACGTTCCCCCTGCTCACGATGCGAACAAATAAACGCGCATCCCTTGACGCCCCCGGCTCTAGCCGCTTTAATACGCGCCCTGATTGCCCGGATAGCTCAGTCGGTAGAGCAGGGGATTGAAAATCCCCGTGTCGGTGGTTCGATTCCGCCTCCGGGCACCATACAAAAGGCCTCGCTCAACAGAGCGGGGCCTTTTTTATGGTGTCTGGCCACGCCTCCCCCGCCGGTTACCACCACCTGTTGGCGCTTTGCTCGCAAAGCGAAAGCCGCAGAGGGCACGAAGCCAGCCCCCCCATTAACTTGCCAGCATGCACTCAAGGGACTACCCCCCTCCGCGCGTCCCCCTTATCCTGTCAATGCACACACCGCAGGATAGTCCATGCTAATACGTCTTCTCATCATCGCCGCCTCGCTGCTGGTCAGCGGCTGCGACAAGACTCCCACCGGTCGCGATCAGCTGGCTCTGATACCGCCCTCCATGATGGCCCAGTTTGGCAGCCAGGCCTTTCTGCAGATGCAGCAGCAGATCCCCGTGAGCCAGGATGCCGACAGTAATGCCCGGGTGCAGTGTATCGCCCGGGAGATCCTGCTGGTGGTGGGCGACCGCTTTCCCGGCATCCCCATGCCGGAAACCTGGGAAATCGTGCTGTTCGACGACCCCACTCCCAACGCTTTCGCCCTGCCCGGCGGCAAGATCGGGGTCAACCAGGGGCTGCTGAAAGTGGCGGTCAATGATGCCCAGCTCGCCGCAGTGATCGGCCATGAAGTGGCCCATGTGCTGGCCCAGCACGGCAATGAACGGCTCACCCAGGAACTGGGGATCAAGGCACTGTTGCTTCTGGTGGGGCTGTTCAGTGAGGGGGATGCGGACAGCGAACGCATTATTCAGGCGCTGGGCCTGGGCGCCCATCTCGGCATTGCCCTGCCTTTCAGCCGCGCCCATGAGGAAGAGGCGGATGTGATGGGGCTGGAACTGATGGCCAGTGCCGGCTTCGATCCGCGGGAGAGCACGCAACTGTGGCGCAATATGGCCGCTGCAGGGGGCGGGCAACCCTTGGAGTTTCTTTCCACCCACCCAAACCACGAATCGCGAATCGAGGAACTGCAAGCGCGAATGAACGAAGCGTTCCAGCGTTATCAGAAGCGCCCGCCAGCAACCTGCAACCAATAATCTTCGCCTTGCCAGCAAGGCTCCAACAGCATGAAAACCACCGTTGGGGCCTTGCTCACAAGACGAAATCGCCACTGACCGCTATACAGCCCTGGCCGACTCTGCGCCCGCAGTCACTTGCTCGGTGGCCGGCTGCCAATCGTAGTCCTTCATGTTCACGGTCCAGGTGCGGGCCATGAACTGGAAGGTGGCATGGGGCCACAGTGCCGTGTTGCGGCCATCGGCCTGCTGGTACCAGCTCATGCAGCCGCCGGTCTGCCAGACGGTGCCTTTCAGCTCATCCTGCAGCTTGGCGTTATAACGGTCCTGCACGTCCTGCTTCACATCCAGCCAGGCATCGCCGCGCTTATCCAGCTTGGTGATGGCATCCATGATGTAACGGACCTGGCTTTCGATCATGAAAATGATGGAGTTGTGACCCAGGCCGGTGTTCGGCCCTACCAGCTGGAACATGTTCGGATAACCGCTGACGGTGGTACCCAGGTAGGCCTCAGCGGCGTCTTTCCAGTCATCCTGCAGGCGATGGCCCGGCAGACCCGTGATCTCGAAATCCTTCATGTAGATGCGCGGATCCACGATGAAACCGGTACCCAGCACGATGCAGTCGGCCTGCTGTTCGGTGCCATCACTGAACACGATGCTGTTCTCGCGGATTTCCTTCACACCTTCCGTCACCAGTTCCACGTTGTCGCGGTTAAAGGTGGGGTAGTAGTTGTTGGAAATCAGGATGCGCTTGCAGCCCAGGGTGTAGTTCGGCACCAGCTTGCGGGCGGTCTCCTTGTCCTTCACCTGGTAATGGATGAAGGCTTTCAGCGCCGGCTCGGCCAGCTTGGCCAGGCGCGGATTGAAAATCGGCAGTACCCGGGCTTCATTGCTCAGGTAGAGGCGCAGGCGGTGGAGTTTGCGCAGGGCCGGGAAGCGACGGAAGATCCATTTGCTCAGGCCGGAATAGGCGCGCTCGTCCCGGGGAATAATCCACGGCGGGGTGCGCTGCACCACCGTCAGATGACCCGCCTCCTTGGCCACGTGGGGCACATACTGGATCGCGCTGGCCCCGGTACCAATGGACACCACCTTCTTGCCGGCCATGTCATAGTCATGGTCCCACTGGGCCGAGTGAATGATCTTGCCCTTGAAGGTGTCCATGCCCTTGAAATTGGGGAACGACGGCACGTGCAGGGGGCCACTGGCCAGCACCCAGTGCTGACAGATCACCTGGGAGCCATCCGCCAGGTCCAGGGTCCACAGGGCTGCCCGGTCATCAAAACGGGCTCCGGTCACTTCCGCATTGAAACGGGTGTACTGACGCAGCGCATGTTTGTCGCTCACGCCCTGGATGTAATTGTGAATTTCCTGCTGGCCACTGTAGCGATGGCTCCACTCCGGGTTACCCTCAAACGAGAAGGAATACATGTGTGACTGCACGTCACAGGCCGCACCGGGGTAGCTGTTGTGGTACCAGGTACCGCCTATGCCGCTGCCTTTTTCCAGCAGCAGAAAATCATCAATGCCGGCCTCACGCAATTTAATGGCCATGCACATGCCACCAAAGCCACCACCGACGATGGCCACTTTGACGCGGCGGGTTTTCACATTGATCTTGGCCTGACTTGTCATTGGTATTCTCCTGGGATGCTCATGGGCTCCTTGATGACAACACTCTAGCCTTGTCCATCGTCAGTGAATACATGTTAACCTGACTGAAAAATTGATAATTCCGGCCATGTCTGAACGTTCGATCCTCGCCCTCATCTACACCATCGACCTGCTCGAAGACGAGAAGGGGATCGACTGTGCGCCCGTTTTGGCAAAGCATGGCCTAGACCGCAACAAGCTGGACCCGAATAGCGAAATCGGCCGGGACCGGGAACTGCTGATCTTTACCGAATTGCTGCCCCGGGTGGACGACCCGCTGCTGGGCTTCGAGATGGGCAGTCGCTTCGGCTTTGCCGGCTACGGGCAGCTGGCCATGTTACTGATGACCAGCGAAACGGCCTTTCAGGGCTTCCAGTTCGGGGTGAGGTATCAGGCGCTGACCTACCTGTACGGGGAAATCGCCCTGATTCCCGGTGACACCACCACCGCTCTGGAGCTGCATCCCATCCCCCTGCCCACGGAGGTGAGCCGCATCCTGATCGACCGGGATATGGTGGGCACCTTCAAGCTGATCAACGATATCCAGACCCAACTGAACCTGCATCTGAAACCGTTGGAAGTGTGGATGCCCTACCCCAGACCGGACCATGCCCGGATATTTGAGGATTATTTCGGCTGCCCGGTGCACTACGACCAACCCTATTGCAAGGCGGTAATCCGCAACCAGGACATGGCCTTGCGCATGCCCGGCTACAACAAGATGGCCCAGGACATGTACCGGGAACAATGCGAGGCCATGCTGGCCCGCCGGGAGACCCCCACCGATCATCTGGGAGACCGGGTCACCGCTTACCTCAACCTGTTCGTTCGCACTTTTCCCACCGCAGAACAGGTGTCCCGGGCCTTCGGTATTCCCGAGCGCACCTTTCGCCGTCAGCTGAGCAAGGAGAACCGCCCCTTTCAGGGACTGGTGGATCAGGTGAAAGCCGATAAAGCCAGGCGCTACCTGGCCGACTCCGGACGCAGCGTGGCCGAAATCGCCGAATTGCTGGGTTACAGCGAATCGGCGGCTTTTGTGCGGGCCTTTGAGCGGTGGACAGGAAAGACGCCCGCCCGCCATCGCAAAGAAGCCAGGGACGGGCAGTAGGGGCGTCGTAGAACGATCAGTCCTGACGAATCCGTTCAACGATCTTGGTGGTGGAGATGTCGTCAATAAAGTCCAGCACCTTCACCTCGCCACCGTAGCCCTGAACAAATTCATGGCCGACCACCTGATCCACACTGTAGTCGCCACCCTTCACCAGCACATCCGGCTTGATGGCCTCCAGCAGTGGCTCAGGGGTATCGGTGTCGAAAGGCACGACCCAGTCCACTACCTCCAGGGCTGCAAGCACTGCCATGCGGCGCTCCAGGGGATTGATGGGACGGCCAGGGCCTTTCAGGCGACGGATGGATTCGTCGCCGTTCACTGCCAGCACCAGGCGATCGCCCTGGCGTCGTGCAGAATCCAGATAGCCCACATGGCCCGCGTGGATGATGTCGAAGCAGCCATTGGTGAAAACAATCCTCTCCCCCTGGGCCCGGGCATCCTCAATGGCGATCAGTAACTGCTCTTCAGTCATCACCCCGCGGCCCAGCCCCCCTTCCTGATGCACCGCCCGACGCAACTCCGGGGCAGACACCACGGCAGTGCCCAGCTTGCCGACCACGATACCCGCGGCGATATTGGCCAGCGCCACCGCGTCCGCCATATCTGCACCGGCAGCCAGAGACACCGCCAACACCGATATCACGGTATCCCCGGCGCCGGTCACATCGAATACCTCGCGGGCTCGGGCAGGCAGATGCAGCTCCGGCTGACCATCGCGCAACAGGGTCATCCCCTTTTCGCTGCGGGTCACCAGCAGGGCCTGCAGGTCCAGATCCCGGATCAGTTGCTGGCCCTTGGCGATCAGATCCTGTTCATCCTTGACCTTCCCCGCCACAGCTTCGAACTCGCTGAGATTGGGCGTCAGCAAGGTAGCGCCACGGTAATGACGGAAATCGGTACCCTTGGGATCCACCAGGACCGGGACACCGGCCTCCCGGGCCAGGGCAATCAGTCCCGGGCAATCACGCAAGGCCCCTTTGGCGTAATCGGAGAGAACCAGAGCACCGCAATGGACCAGCTGGTCTTTCACCCTGTCGGCGAAGGGCGCCGGGTCCTGGTCATGGAAGGCTTCCTCGAAATCCAGGCGCAGCAACTGCTGCTGGCGGCTGATCACCCGCAACTTGGTAATCGTCGGCAAACCGTCGATTTTCTGAAAGTGACAACCCACTTCCGCCGCACCAAGCCGCTCTTCCAGAATCGCAGCGGCCTCATCATCACCGGTAATTCCCACCAGCTCGGCACGGGCGCCCAGCGCAGCCATATTGAGGGCCACATTGGCGGCCCCGCCGGGCCGGTCTTCCAACTCGGTTACCCGCACAACAGGTACCGGCGCTTCCGGCGAAATACGCCCGGTCGGGCCGTGCCAGTAACGATCGAGCATGACATCGCCAGCCACAAGAACGCGGGCCTTGGCAAAAGCGGGAATTTGCATAGATTCTCCAAAACGCAACAGTGCCGGACTTCGATGCAGTGTAGCATAGGCAAGTAACCAGCTAACCTGCTGAAAGGACTCAAGGAAACGGTCAGATGAACCGGTGAGGGGCAGAGCCAGTGTAGTGGATCCACCTTTACACTTTGCCGCGGCTACGCATCCCTCCATCAGACAGGTATCATGTGCGCCAATTAAGCCGACTTCAGGAGCTACAGGAACGCTATGCCGCCTCTTCCCCCCAACATCATGCAAGGTCGCTGGCTACGCTGGTGGCTGACCCTGTCCTTTGCGGTGATGTTCAGCGGCACCTTCCTGTTCAATTCCCGCATTGGTTTTCTCAACGTGCTGGATGTGCTTTTCTTCCTGCCGGCACTCACCTTGCTGACCCGCGCCGTGGTCAGCGGCGACTATCGGCTGATGACTTCACCGCTGCTGGTCCCGCT
This sequence comes from Alcanivorax sp. NBRC 102024, assembly GCF_001602235.1. Taxonomy (NCBI): domain Bacteria; kingdom Pseudomonadati; phylum Pseudomonadota; class Gammaproteobacteria; order Oceanospirillales; family Alcanivoracaceae; genus Alcanivorax; species Alcanivorax sp. NBRC 102024. Next base: position 162,809 of record NZ_BDAS01000002.1, on the reverse strand, counting down.
CTACCTGTTTATCGGTTGGGCCGCTCTGAGTTTCACCTGGGCGGAAGAACCCAATACCTCACGGGCGGTGCGGGGCATGGTGCAGATCATCGTCATGGTGGGTATTTTCCGTTGGCTGCATCTGTATTTCCGCAATACCTTCAAACAGGCGCTGGCCAATGGCGCCCTCTGCGCCATGGTTGTGGTTACCATGGTGATGATTAGCTACTACACCACCCAGCCGCTTAGCAGCCCGCTGTTCAGTGAACCGGCCAACCTGATCTTTCATCTGCCGTCCCTGGACCCCAGCGTCGCGCTGATGGCCATGGTCGCCCCAACCTTTATTCTTCTCGCTCAGGGAATGGAAGAGGGATTCAGCGGCAAAGGGGGTCGCCGACTGGTGGGCGCCGCCGTGGGCTTTGTCTTCTTGTGCCTGACTTCCCTGCCTTTGGGCCTGATGGCAGTCATGCTCGCCCTGAGCTGGCTTGCCAGCCGTCAGCGCCGGGCCTGGCTGGCCGTTGTCCCTCTGTTGGCCGGTGTCTATTTGATGCTGGAGGGGCGTAGCGACTTCACCCTCAGCAACTATTTCCTGCATCCACTGATCGGTAATGGCCTTAATCAGGAGACACTCAACAGCGTACTGGCCCGGGACAATGACCGTCTGCTCAGCCTGGCACATCCACGAAATCTGTTTGTGTTGCTGATTCATAGCGTAGGCCTGGTCGGGCTGGTGCTGTTTCTCGCCAGCTGGATCAGCCCTTTTACTGCACTTCTGCAACGGCAGATCAACTGGCATGAAGACGCGGCCTATTCCATCGCCGTTCTACCCGGTCTTTTCATGGCATTTTCCGCTGGTGCCTTCCTGCTGGTGCCCTTTCATGCCAGCTGGCTCAGTGTCTGGTTGCCTCTGGCCCTGTTACTGGCCCGGCTGAGCGAGCGTCCTTCAATCAGGCCCAATAGCCGATAGATCTGTTCCGAGTCTTGCATGGGAAAACGTACAAACCGCCCTACCCGATTGTCTGATCCCAGACTGTACCCTTCCTGGATCGGTGTGGGACTGTTCTGGCTGGTTGGCCAGCTCCCCTGGAACTTTTTGCTGGCGACAGGCAGAGGGCTCGGGCATCTGGCATGGCGACTGGCAAAAAGACGCAGCCACATCGCCCGTACCAACATCCGGCTTTGCTTTCCTGAATTAACCCCTGAGGAGCAGGAGAATCTCGCCCGCCGCAGCGTGGTCAGCACCGGCGAGGCTATCCTGGAAATGGCCGGCAGCTTCAGCAATCACCGCATCGATCTGGATAAGCGCCTGGTGATCAAGGGAATGGAGCATATTGAACAGGCCCGCGCTGATGGCAAAGGAGTCCTGTTGCTGGGAATGCACTTCAACAGCATTGATGTGGGATCGCGGCTGCTTGGATATCTGATGGATTTCTACGCCGTTTACCGACCCAATGACAATCGGGTCATCGACCGTTTGATCAATCAGGGCCGCGGCAACTACCTGAAAGGCAATGTCCCCCGCAGCGATATCCGGCAAATGATTCGTCTGCTCCGCAATGGCGAAGTGCTCTGGTACGCACCGGATCAGGACTACGGCATCGCCCACGCGGTATTCGTACCGTTCTTTGGTATCCCCGCCGCCACCATCACCGCCACCAGCCGCATTGCCAGAATGGGCAAGGCTCGCGTTATCCCCACGGCTCACTACCGCCTGCCCGGCGGCCGTTACCAGATTGAATTCGGTCCGCCACTGGAGAATTTCCCCAGCGGCGACGACGAGGCGGATACCGCACGCATCAATCAGACCATCGAACACTATGTCCGCAAACACCCGGAACAATATTTATGGGTGCATAAACGGTTCAAACATCAGCCTGATGGTGCGCATATTTACCGCTAGACGCCTTGCTGCGACCTGACATGCCAAGTGCCAAGCCAACAGGCACAACAAACACCATCCACACAGGGCCTGGGTACGTCAGCAACAAGTTCCCGTCAGTAAGCATCGAAACCAGACCAAAACACAACAGGCCCAGCCCAAGCATGGACAGGGTGCCCCCCCGACATCGCCATAATAGCCAAGCTGTTCGGCAGCATACCATCCCGAGTAGCATGACTCCCACTACCCCTCCCCAGTACATATGCCCTAGCCAGATATTGTGCGCGTGCTGCCAACCATAAGTTTCACTGAAATAGACATAATTTTCAGTTGTCGCACCGTGTCCGAACCATAATGCCTTAGGCACACTGTCAAAAACCGTATGCCATATGATAAAGCGACCTGTATCCAGCCGAGCGAGCCATTCTTCCTTCATGAGAAAAAGAAATACTGCCACTAAAGCTACCGCAACCAAAGGCAGAACCCACCGCCTCCACCCTCTCATCAAAAAAAGCAGAAACAGAAAGGTCGTCACAACCAGTCCAAGCAAGGGGCCACGGCTTCGAGAAAGAAAGAAAATAAGAAAAAGAACTCCGATACAAAGCAAGGCAATCAGCATGCTTTTACTACTCTTGCTGCGCAGCAGTATAATACCCGCTAAAATCAGAGAAAAGGCATAGTAGTACATACCAATGATGGGATGCTCTGCCTCACCGAGAGGCCGAATACGTTCATGCAAGCCATTACCAGAAAGCAGGTAGAAATTAAACACCGAAAGCCCAGCAATCACAGCACCCGCCACAACAAAAAAAAGCATTTCACCGTTTTCATTTTCATGGCGCAGCACAAGCCAGGCCAAAAGAGCAACCAACAATATCGCTTGCATCACAGGCCGAAAATAGTCAATTGACGCATCTATCGGCCCGGACCATCCTTCCCTGCGCAAAAGGTAATAGGCACAATATATGAGGAAAAGAGATACTAGCCAGCCATCAACCTTGCATAACGATGCTCTTCGTGAAAAAAGAAGGTAGATGGAAAAACCACCCAGCAGCGGCTCAAAAAACGAGGAGATTTTACCCCCCCCTCTCTCAAGACCAATCAACACAAAAATGAAAAGAAAAAGCAAAAACAACCAGCCTTCCTGTGAAACCGGCTTTACAGAAATCCGATGGAGCATCTTTAAGACTCCTTCGTTCGCAACCGCAGGTACTGTTTTACAAGTGCATCAAACCCATATCGATCAAGAGCAAGCCCATCCTCACAAGCCACCCCCGGTTTGAACTGGTCTAACAATTCACTCAACCCGTCGACATCTCCCGCCTCGAACATCACGCCGCCACAATGCCGAACTATCTCCTCAAAGCCACTTACCCTGGAAGCCATTACCGGCACCCCCAGAGCAATTGCCTCAAGCAGTGCCAGACCAAACCCCTCATGATATGAAGCCCCCACATATAGATCCGCCTTACGGACAATGCTAAATGGCGGGCTAATATAGCCAGGAAAATGAATCTTTTCTGGAACCCCCACTTCATTTGCAAGCGCCGCGAGGCCGTCCAACTCCTTCCCTTCACCCACAATCACCAGATCATGAGTTTTACTAATAGCGGACTTACCAAACGCCCGGATTAGGACATCAAAGCCTTTGACCGGCACAAGACGCCCAACTGAAACAATATAAGGGCGAGAAAAACATGGCCCCTTCGAAGCCTCAGAAAGAGCGATCACCCTAGCTGAATTAATACCATTACTGATAACCTCAACAGCGCCTTTTCCCTTTATTTTCTCTCTGTAATCCAGCTTAACCGCTTCGGAAACGGCTACTCTTGCCCCTTTAACGTAGCAAGCCCTGACGAAATAAGCCCTAAGAGCTCCCAACCCTCCCCCAAAAGGACCAACATGGTCACTCTGCATTTCGTGCATTACCTTGATCAGTCCTGGATGATCAAATTGGCGCAGTGAAACAACGGTTCTGAAGCCATGCAAAATGACAACGTCATCGCAGGCAACACCAAGCTCCCGCAAAAACTGGTTGAACCTTTTACAGTTATATCTGGCAGAAAACCAGTTCCCAATCCCTTTAAGAAAAGGACGAAAAAGCGCATAAAGAACCCGGTGACGCAACCGAACATGAGAATCACTGAGGGGAAGATAATGAACCGAGCAGGGGGACTCCTCAGCCGCTTCACTGTTGCTATTAAGTAGCACTACATGTACTTCACACCCTGCACGATCAAACGCATGAGCCTGCTCTACAATGACAGAGCAAAGCCCACCCACCATCAGGCTATTGGTAACCAGAACAACTTTCTGCCTATCAGCCGGCATTGAACTCTCGACACGTACCAACATCATCTCCATGCAAAAGCAGCCCTGATCAGGGCCTTCATATATTTTCTAAAATAAGAAACAAGGAAAAAATTGCGAGGACATACCCTCACGCCCCGCATATATAGATTTATACACTCAGAAAACATATTGTTGACATAGTAAAGCCTTGACATTTCCAAATAACGATAAGACAGAAAGCGGGACCGATATTTTCTATACTCGGCAGGCAACATATCATTATCAAAAAGACACTCTGCGGCTTTAAAACCGCTCTCGACATTCATGGATATGCTATTTCGCAGACTTGTTTCATGGCGGCGGGTAAATACTACGACTTCACTAACAGAAAAGACCTTGCCGGTAGCGATAACAAGGGAATACATTACTGTATCCTCACTATTATGCACACCAACAGGGAAGCGGACCTTCATGAACGTTTCCCGCTTTATGATGGATGAACCGACACACAGACCGACAAGCTCCGAAAAAATGGATTCTAGAAAAAGCGCTTTGCTCTCTCTCATGCCTGTGACAGGAACGTTTTTTTTCCCAATACGTCCATCATTAAAGGATTGATAGCCACCAAAAAGCATATCGAAGGGAGGTAAGTTTTCGACAGATTGATCAAAGCATGAAAGGGCTCCAGCAGCCAGCCGGTCATCTGCATCCAGAAACCAAAGATATTCCCCTCGCCCCCTCTCTGCACCGGCATTCCTTGCCGCGGACGGGCCTTGGTTATCCTGACGAAATACTCTTAGTCGACTTTCTTTACAAGCCATGGAGCTCAACAACTGCCAAGTTTCATCGGTTGATCCATCATCAACCACCACAACTTCAACGTCGCTACGTGCCTTCGCTGCCTCCAATACTGAATTGATGGCGCTGGCAATATAACCAGCATAATTATAAGTGGGAATGACAAATGAATAGCGTATGGCATTAGCTTTATTCTTCATCGGCCTTCACTGCTCCTAACGACACGACCCTAAAATAACTGCTATAATTTTTTCCTTGACGACCTCTACTGGCCCAAGAACGTGATCATAAAAGAGCGATCCATGACTGTAGTGACATTCACCTATATCGCCAAAGGCATCGACGAGATCTCGCTGCATAGCAGCGTACAAAGTTTACTAGAACGCGAGTCAGACTGGCGCATCATCAAGGAAAATCACCGTAACATTATTGCCTATCAGGATTACGGTCGCCTCTATTTTAAAAGCTTCAACAATAACCGGCTCAAAGAAAGCCTTAAGCGCGCAACCGGAGGCAGCCGAGCCTGGAGAACTCTTAAAGCCACAAAGAGTCTGACGAAAGCAGGCTGCCTTGCGCCGCAGGTTATCGCCTGCGGTCACTATGAGGCATGCGACTTCGTCTTGATGGAGGACCTAACCGGCCCTCAACTAATGAACGCCATCCACAGTTACCTGCAATCAAGCGAGACAAGCCGATGGCGAAAGACATTATTTCGAACCCTCGGCTTAGCAGTTGGGCAACTTCATTCATCGGGTCTTGTTCACGGCGATCTGCGGCCCAATAATGTCATTATTCACCCCTCCAAGGAAGGGTATCAAATTGGCTTCATCGACAATGAAAGAACGCGTAAACCAATTCGCTTCAAACGCGAACAAAAACGCAACCTTCGTCAGATCATGCTTCTAGGTGATCGCTACATAACAAAAGCCGAGCGAATCAGCTTTTTTGCAGCCTATTTCTCTCGCATGTCATACAAAAACGCTGTTCGCAGAAGCCTCTATCGTCAAACCCTTGCGGATGTAGCTGCACTCTTCGAACAACGCCCACCAGGCCAAGGCACCCAAGCTCCTGAAGAGTTATGGTGGCTACTGAAAGATCTCTCACCGGCCCCCGTACCCCGACGAAAATGAGACCCGCTCCTGCAGCAGTTTCCACTGCCCCTCCTGCAGCCGGGCTCCTTTACTGTAACCTTGCCAGAACGCCATATCAGCCTGTTCATTCGCCCTTATCCCACTGCGCTGATTTCGATACAACGTTCGCCGCAGAGACTTTAGAGCTTTTCGGTAGTTCCAACTATTACCCGTACGACTTTTCTCGCGGTCAAGCAAGACCAATTCTCCATCATCCAGAAGTAAATCCTTGGCCCTGCAATCATCAAAGAACCCGCAAGCATGAAGGCGCCCCACCAAATAACCATAACGCCGCCATAATTCACAATCGATACCCAGGACATCCTCAAGCAATGGAAAGTCAAGCCCCTCCGTGACCATAACCCCTTTTACAGGTATCCCGAACCGAAAAACGCTGCCCGCCGCAACCACTGGCACTACCCGAAACCCTTCTGTGACTAACTGGCCTAAAGTCCGCGCTTCCTGCTCCGGCATAGAGCACCACTGCCCTCCACCAAAGATACGATCCAGCAAACGGCCAAACCTCTCATTGCACGACTCTTTTCTGTAATACGTACGCCCATCCAGCTGGAAACGCACTACCTTTATCCTTTCACCATCAGAAACCACATCCCCTCGGCACCACAGGTTTTCCCCAGATAATCCTGGCCCTACATACCACCGCCAATTCACCATTGACTCCCTTCCAGAATTTCCCCAATACGTTGTTTCATTCGCTTAGGATGCTCATCTCGATAGCTCCGGAATCGTCCCGGCACCAAATACTGCTCTGACAACCAAGCCACAAAATGCCTAACCAACTCTTCGTCATATACCCAACTCTCCGGGGAGGCTATCAGTTGGCTTAATTGCTCTTCTGAGGCTGCATGAGAAACAAGCTCGGGAATATTATAAAAAGCATTTCCCAACGTAAGCACTGGACGCCCAAGCAGCAGGCTCTCTATACCAACCGTTGAATTTATGGTGATGACAAGCCGCGCCCCCTCAATAAGCTCTTGGGTATCGTTTGCATTTGCGAACACGATCCGCGAGTGATTATCATGAATATGCTCGTAGGACTTCCGGGCAGAAGGATGCTCCTTGACGATAAAGCACCACCCTTCCGGGAGAGAAGAAACACAACGTTCGAGGGCCCAGTATAGAGATTCCATACTATCGACCCACGGAGAATGAAGCAGAATCTGTGTGTCGTCATAAACCTGAAACGGGACAAAAATATAGCGTGCAGGCAAGTCCACCGGCTCACCGACTGGCTTCCTGGGGGGTCTTTTGATCAAAGTTGCATCGACATCTTTAGATGGATGATAGCCACGATAGAAACAAGGATCGCGAGGAACAGCTCCGTTGTAATTCACCCCCTTTCCGTCTATCGCGGTGGTATCAGGCAAGCATCCCAGCTCCATATAAAGAGGCTGAACACCTTGTTCACGAATATAGGCCAGTACAATCTGCTGTTTATAGTGAGCGCCATTCATCAGCACTATCCCATCCGGGGCACGGCTTTTGCAGAGACTTTGTACCGCCGCAAGGCATCCAGTGCTTCTCAAGATCAAACCAAATCGGAACAGCTTTCCCGCCTTTTGGCCATTCAGCCTTCCCTTCTGAACACGAAAAAACAACCACTGACTCCATAAGTGACGACGCCGTAACAGCCAGACTAGAGCTGAAAACCTTCCTCCCCATCCAGGGTGCTTGGCATTAAGCACCACACCCCCAACGGCCATATCCTGCTTAAGACGGCTGAAGTAACTCTCCTGGTTACGGCTCATCGCAAAAAAAAGAAGCCAGTACGAAGCGTTGTTAATCGACATGGAACCCTCATAAATCAGAGTGATACGTTATATTTCTTTCGATGTCGGCGAACAAATTTCGCATAAAATGGAGCCATACCTTTCTCAACGTCATCAACATCCACGTCTAGATACATTGAGTACTGGGAAAGCCAGTATCTGACATGATCTTCGGGCAAGCCGAATTCCCGAGCATTGACCACAAATCTCGCTGCATCACGACATGCCTTCGTGAAAGTTGCGATTTTGGGCCTACGCATTCCATCCAGGTCAATCAGATAAAATTGCCCGTCACCAGCAACCATGAAATTAGCCCACTTCATGTCATAGTGGACAAAACCTTTTGCATGAAGGTTTGCAGCGACTTCAGCAGTCCTGCCCATGACTACTTGTGCACCACCCAGCGACTCGAATTTGTCTTCAAAAAAGTGGTTTCTCAAATCTTTCCCGCCCTCTAATCCTTCACAAACAAACCAGGAATCCAGTTGAAAACCATCTCGACACATCAGACACGCTGACGGCTGCGGAACATTAACTCCTTTCTCCCGCAGACGAAAACTCAACTCAAACACACGCTCCCCCCTAGTCCAGCCAAGCAATGCCTGGAGTACACGGAACAGTGAACGCGAACGATAACGCTTTACAAACCAGACATGCCCCTTTTCATCATTGATCAGGCGCGCCTCCACATTCTTAGAAACCTTGATCTTTCTACCGGCTGCCAACCATCTCTTCAACATGTCCAGATTTTCGAATTCTGCCACAGGTGAAGAGCCGATAAAGCGTAGCAAACCATGTGGAAAGCGTCTGACCTTCACTCTTTTACAAACCACTTGGGCGCCTCCCTTCCCATATCTTTCCGATACAGCTTCTCGGCTCTCACTTTTACCGCAGACCAAAACTGGTGATCGTTGATCATTGTCTCTCTCCAGGCAACCCCGCTGTATATAGCCATGGCCCGCAGCAGGTCCCGGCGGGTGAGGCCGATATCCATGGCGGAATAGAATAGCCCGGCCACATCTTTGATACGCCAGCGCAACGGCACCGTCCGGCGCAGACCGGCCCGGTGCAGGTCGATCAGATGACAGCGAATCTGCGTCACACTGTTACCCTGCTCCAGAGTGTCCGGCACCAGCAGGAAATGACATAGGTAAAAATCACGATGATTGATACCGCAGCCATGCATGGTGGCCGCCATCCACATCACCTTGTTCAGCAGGCGCCGCTTTTGTGCCACCGGCGGTGGCTGGTCCGGCCAGCCCCGGCAGTAATCCTCCAGGCTGACAGTGCCGACCAGGTCATCGGTAATCAGGAAACTTTCCATCGCCGCCGGGTTATGGCCACGACGGCCATAGGCCGCCGGCGTCAGGGTATCCACCCCGGCCTCAGCCAGGGCCAGGCTGGCTAGGTACTCGTTACAGGCACTGACCACCGGCGCTCGCCCCTGCAGCAGATTCTTGATCACCTCGCCCCAACCGACGCCCTGGTGGTATTTGAGAAAGTAGGGCCGCCCCGCATGGAAAAAACGCAGGGTGCGGCGCCCTTCCTTGCTGCGAAAGACGTCGCCGTCCAGCGCCCGGACCTGGCCGAACGGATCCTGCCCCTGCCAGGCGACTCGGAATTCCTCGCGCAGGAACAAATCAGTCACGGACGCTCTCCTCCAGCCAGTTCACCACGGTTTCCGGCAGCCGATAGAGGCTCTCCTGCTGGCCGTATTCAACACCGGCGGCGGACCAAGGCCCAGGCCTCTGCGCCAGCATGTTGGCCATAGTGCGATTGAGAGCCTGCTGGTCAAAGGGCGAGGCAATGACTTCGCCGGCACCGGCCTCCCGCACATAACGGGCATAGCCACAGGTATCGGTGGTCAGCACCGGCAGGCCGGCCACCGCGGCCTCCAGCAGTACCATGCCGGCGGATTCTCTATAGGCCGGATGCAACAACAGGTCCGCCGCCTGCAACAGGGCCGGCACGTCATCCCGAGGACCAAGCACGCTAACGCGGGCGCGCTGTTCATCGCTGAGCACTTTCAAGTAAGGCGCAGCATCATCATTGCCGACGATAAGCAGGCGCAGTGGCGCCGGCTGGGACGCAAACGCCGCCAGCGCCCGATCCAGGCCCTTGATCTTGAACCCGGAGCCGAGGAACAGCAGTGCCGGCTCATCATCAGCCAGCTCCAGATCGGCACGCAGCCTTGCACGCAGTTGCTGATAATTATCCGTCCGCCGACGGTCCCGCTCAATGCCCGGTGGCAGAAGGCGATAACGTGCCTCAGTCAGCGGATAATGCGCTTGGTACTGGCTGCGCTGATCGTCATTGAGAAACAGGATGAGCGGCCCATCCGCTGCCGTTACCGCCTTCTCCAACTTCAGGTAGGTCGCGTAACGAGGCAACCATCCCACCGCTGCCGGCTTGCTGCTGACATGCTCGGCAAAACAGCTGTCCGCAGCAAAATACACATCCAAGCCGGGCAAGCGATTGAAGCCCAGCACCCTGTCGAAATCACCCTGGTCGATGGCGCTCAAGACACCACTGGCAAACGATTGCATACGACCATGATTGCTGCGTCCCGACACGGCAATCGACTGCACGGTGACACCATCAATGGTTTCACCTTGCCAGTCGCTCACCAGCGCCACGACCTCATGCCCCCGACTCACCGCCTCACGGGCAATGCGCGCAAAATCCCGCTGCAGGCCGCCATAGGGGAAGTAATGATAGAGCGCCATGGCCAGCTTCATGCGGTGCGCCTCCGCAATTCCCGCCACACCTGTTTCGGTTTCAGGCTGCTGAAACAGGGCGGCTCCACTCCCTTGCCCAGCTCACCGCGATAGGTGCATTTCTCCTGTACGCAGGGCGCACAGGGAAAATCCGCTGCCAGAGAGTGGGCGCGGGCGCCCTGCACCCCGGTGAGCACCGGGTCGGTGGGGCCGTAAAGTGCCACGCCAGGCAGACCCGCCGCCGCCGCCAGATGGGCCAGGCCGGTATCCACGGCAATAAAGGCGTCCCAGCCGAGCAACTTGTCGGTGAGGGCATTCAGGCCCATTTGCGGCAGCACGTGCGCCCCGCTCAGCCCATCGGCGAGACGAGTGGCGCGGTCCTTTTCCATCGGGTTGCCCCAGGGAAGAAAAACGCTATGCCCCTCCGCGCTGGCCAGCTCCACGAGCTGGCGCCAGAAGGCTTCCGGGTAATGTTTGGTGGGCCAGGTGGTGCCATGACAGAACACCAGCTGCGCCGGTCGATTCAAGGATGTGGGAACGTGGCTGCGCGGCAAGCCGTAGTCCGGAGCGCTGCCGGGCAATGTATAACCCAGCGCCAGGGCAAAAAGCTGTCGCACCCGATCGATGGCATGCTGCCCTTTTGCCACGGCCAGAGGATGATCCAGCACCCGGGCGGAAAGCCCTTCCCGGGCGGAGTGCTTGTCCAGGCCGAAACTTGGTCCCCGCCCCAGCCGGGTCACAAAGGCACTCTTGATCAGCCCCTGGGCATCGATGACCGCATCGTATTTACTGGCTTGAACGGCAGATTTGAAGGTCGCCCACTCACCGGAACGGCGCGCCTTGAAAGGATGCTTGCGCCAGCGACGCAGGGCACAGGGAAACACCTGATGCACCGCCGGGTGGCGGCGAGCCAGATCGGCAAAGGCCTCCTCCACCACCCAATCCACCTGTAGATCGGGGATGGCCGCCAGGGCATCGGTCAGTGCCGGCAGGGTGTGGATCACATCCCCCATGGAGGAGGTTTTGATCAGCAGCACACGCATGTCAGAACCCGCTCGCCGTCAACTCAGGCATCCGCGCTTTCCAGCTGCTGCAGGGCATCGATCACCTGCGAAGGGGGCAGCTGGCGCAGACAATTCAAATGCCCCAGCGGGCATTCCCGTTCAAAACAGGGGCTGCATTCCAGCCCCAGCCTTACCACTGCCACTCTATCACCCAATGGCGGAGTAAAACCCGGGGACGTGGAACCGTACACGGCCACCAGCGGCCGCTTGAGCGCCGCAGCGATATGCATCAGGCCGGAATCGTTGCTGACCACCGCGGTGGTCGCCGACAGCAGATCCACCGCCTGTTCCAGGGAGGTATTGCCCGCCAGTACCGCTGCCTGCTCGGCGGCGCCGTTTTCGAGCATCTCGACAATGGCTCTGGCCACCGGCTGATCCTTGCCGGAGCCAAAGATCCATACCTGGCCCCCATGGTCGATCCAGTGCTGGGCCACCGCCGCGTAATGATGTTCCGGCCAACGCTTGGCCGGGCCGAACTCCGCACCGGGGCAAAGGCCCAGCACCGGTCGCTGCGTCGCCAACCCATGGGCCACCATGGCCTGCTGCAGTGAGTCTTCACTCACTTCCAGGTGCGGCGCGGTAATGGTATCCAGCTGTGGCACCGACGCGTCGGCCGGCTGAGCCAGCGCCACAAAGCGCTGCACCATCAACGGATAGCGGTCCTTGTCCAGCTTGCGGACATCGTTGAGCAACCCATAGCGCATCTCTCCGCGCCAACCGATGCGACGGGGAATCTTCGCCGCCCAGGGCACCAGGGCAGACTTGAGGGAATTGGGCAGCACATAGCTTTGCTGGTATTTGCCCCGCAGGGACTTGCCCAGGGCATGCCTCTCACCCAGCTTCAGGTCACCATGGTCGAACGGCAGCGACAGGGCCTCGCGCACTTCCGGCATGCGCGACAACAGTGGCCGACACCAGGCCGGTGCCAGCACATCAATGGCGCAATCGGGGTATTGGCGACGCAGTTCGGAAAACAGGGTCTGGGCCATGACCATGTCGCCGACCCAGGACGGGCCGACGACAAGGATGGCGGAAGGCGAGTCGGACAAGGTAGCCGGCATACGCCTGCTCAGCCCACGTAAGTGAGCCAGTCTCCGTAGTCATCATCCAACTTGCCGCGCACCAGATCAAAGTACACTGCCTGCAGCTGCTCGGTGATCGGGCCACGCTTGCCTTCACCGATGATACGGCCATCCAGTTCACGGATCGGCGTCACTTCGGCAGCGGTGCCAGTAAAGAAGGCCTCATCCGCCACGTAGATTTCATCACGGGTGATGCGCTTCTCGCGAACTGTGTAGCCACGCTCTTCGGCCAGCTGGATGATGGTCTTGCGGGTGATGCCATCCAGGCAGGAGGTGAGCTCCGGGGTGTAGAGGACCTGCTCCTTGATCACGAAAATGTTCTCACCGGAGCCTTCTGCCACGTAGCCTTCGTTGTCCAGCAGCAGGGCTTCGTCGGCACCGCCGGACAGGGCCTCATTCAACGCCAGCATGGAGTTGATGTAGTTGCCGTTGGCCTTGGCCTTGCACATGGTGATATTCACGTGGTGGCGGGTGTAGCTGGAGGTGCGCACCTTGATGCCCAGCTCCAGGGCTTCCGGGGACATGTAGGCCGGCCATTCCCAGGCCGCGACCATCAGGTGCACCTTCAGGTTATGGGCGCGCAGCCCCATGCCCTCGCTACCGTAAAACGCCATGGGGCGCAGGTAGGCATGGGGCAGGTTGTTCTCTTTCACCGCAGCAATTTGCGCAGCGTTGACCTCGTCCTTGGAGAACGGGATCTTCATGTTCATGATATGGGCACTATTGAACAGGCGGTCCGTGTGTTCCTTCATGCGGAAGATGGCCGGACCCTTGGCCGTTTCGTAGGCGCGCACCCCTTCGAACACCCCCATGCCGTAGTGCAGGGTGTGCGTCAGCACATGCACCTTGGCCTCCTGCCAGGGAACCAGTTCGCCATCCAACCAGATAAAACCGTCTCTTACAGCCATCGACATGGCAGTGATACTCCCAGAACTAAGGACCGGCAGGTGTCAGCCCTGCAGGTCGAACCAGTGCTTCCAGATCGCTCGCACGCCTTCACGCAAATCGCGGAATTGGGTGTCGTCGACGATGGATTTCTCTTTGCGCAACGAGGCGCGATGAGCCGCGGATCGGTAAGCGAGGTACGCTTCCCGCAGCAAGCCGGCATCCTGCGCCGACATAATATCCAGTGCAGCCAGTGTTTCGAGCAGCCGCACATTATCGGTGAAGCGGGTCAGTTCACCGTGGGAGGAGGCCCATCTCAGAACCCCGTATTGCACCATAAATTCGATATCAACGATACCTCCCGGGTCCTGCTTGAGATGAAAACGGTCCTCGCCCTTTTCGCCCAGGTGGTCAACCATCTTGTCGCGCATGGCCAGGACATCCTCGCGCAACTTTTCCAGCGGTCGCTCCAGGCACAGCACCTGATGGCGAATGGCGTCAAAGCGGGCCCGCGCCCGGTTGCAGCCAGCCACCACACGGGCCCGCACCAGGGCCTGATGTTCCCAGGTCCAGGCATCGTTGAGCTGGTATTTCTCGAACGAGTCCATGGAGCTGACCAGCAGACCGGCACTGCCGGAGGGGCGCAGGCGCATATCCACTTCGTACAACTGGCCACTCATGGTACGAGTGGAAAGAATATGAATGATGCGCTGGCCCAGGCGGGCGTAGAACTGTTCGTTGGACACCGGCTTGTCGCCGTCGGTCATGCCGCCGCTGGCCGCATCATGCAGGAACACCAGATCCAGATCGGAGTTGTGCCCCAGCTCGATACCGCCCAGCTTGCCGTAACCGGCCACCACAAAATCCGGATTGCAGGGCTGGCCATCCAGACGCGAGGGGCGACCGTGGCGCTCAACCAGCGGCTCCCAGGCCAGCATCACCACCTGGTTGAGGATGCTTTCCGCCAGCCAAGTCAGGTAGTCGCTGACCTTCATCAACGGCAGCACTTCGGTGACTTCCGACGCAGCCACGCGCAGCAGGTGGGCCTGCTTGAAATTACGCAGCACCTCCATCTGCTGTTCCAGATCATCCTCGGCCACCCGCAACAGCTGCTGACGCAACTCGTCATCCAGCTCCGCCCGCTCCGGCGGCGAATAGAGGGTGCGAACATCCAGCAACTCGTCCAGCAGCACCGGGTGCAGGGTGAGACGTTCGGCGATCCAGGGGCTGGCCCCGGACAACTTCACCAGCTGGGTCAGGGCGCTGGGGTTTTCCACCAGCAGCGCAATGTAGGCACTACGACGCAACACGGCTTCCACGAAGGCCAGCAGGCGCACCACCGTGGTTTCGCCATGGCCCTGATAGCCCAGGGCTTCCAGCAGCAGCGGCATCAGCCGGTCCAGTCGCTCACGGCCAATCGCCTGCATGTTCTGCACCGAACGGCTTTCGCGGAAATCATTCAGGTGAGCGTAGACCTTGTCACCTTCCTGCACCCCAATGGCTTCCAGCTGGGCAGCCGCCTGGGTGGCATCCAGCTCGCCCAGCCACAGATCCAGCAGCTCCTGATCGGCGCCCTGGGCCGCATCGGTTTCCTGTTCCGGGTCGGCAATCACTTGGCTAAAATGGTGACGGACACTCTCCCGGTAACGCCGCAACTTGCGCTCGAAGGCGGCACGGGCAGAAAAGCCCATGGCAAAGGTCAGCCGTTGCCAGCCCAGCTCGTCGTCAGGCAGGCGCTGGGTCTGCTTGTCCGCGATTCCCTGCAGCCGATGCTCCACATCCCGCAGGAACAGATAGGCTTCGGTCAGCTCCTCCGCCACGTCCTCCGGCAACAATTCCAGTTCCACCAGTTGCGGCAGCACCTTGATCAGGTTGGGCTCCCGCAGGGCCGGCAGCTGGCCACCCCGGATCAACTGGAAGGCCTGGACGATAAATTCCACTTCACGGATGCCGCCGGCACCCAGCTTCACATCCGCCTGCATGCCCTTGCGGTTCACTTCCCGTTCGATCAGGGACTTCATCTCGCGCAGGGAATGGAAAGCGCCGTAGTCGATATAACGGCGGTAGACGAAGGGATTGAGCCGCTTGATCAGGCGCTTGCCGGCCTGCAAATCGCCGCCGACCGGGCGCATCTTGATCAGCGCGTAGCGCTCCCACTCACGGCCCTGGGTTTCGTAATACCCTTCCATGGCATCGAAGCCGATGGCCAGCACGCCGCTCTTGCCCCAGGGACGCAGGCGCATGTCCACCCGGAAGACAAAACCATCGGCGGTGGGCTGGTCCAGGGCCTTGATCAGCTGCTGCCCCAGACGCACAAAAAACTGGTGATGGCTCAGGCTGCGCCGATCACCCTCGATTTCCCCTTCATGCTCGTAGGCAAAGATCAGGTCGATATCCGAGGACAGGTTCAGCTCCCGCGCCCCCAGTTTGCCCATGGCCAGCACCACCAGCTGGACCGGCTTGCCATCCGGCCCCAAGGGGGTGCCGCTTTTTTCGCAGGCCCAATCATGCAGCACGCTCAGTGCTTCCTGAATCAGAGTGTCCGCAAGCAGGGACAGGTCCGCCACGGTGGTGTGGTAATCCCCCATCCCGGCCAGGTCCCGCCAGATGATGCGCACCATGTGCCGGTGACGCAGCCGACGCAACGCCCGTTTCAGCTCATCCTCATTATCGCAGTCGCCCAGCAATTCGCGCACGGTCTGGCGCAGGGACGCCTCCGCCAGGGGCTGAGTCGGATCGCTGTCCTGCAGCCACTGACCCAGGCCCGGATCACGCTGAAACTGTTGCGCCACATAGTCGGAGCCAGCCCACACCCGGGGCAGGTCATCAAGAAGGGAGTCAGGGATACGATGACCGGATTCCACGAAGTGTTGCCAGTGCTGACTGACCAGCACCGATAGTTCATCCGGCAGAGCGTGATATTGGGGTTCTGTCATGGGCGGCTATTGTCGTACGGGAGGGCGCGAAAGGCTAGAGGCCAGGAGGGAGTTGCAAGTTGAAAGTTCAAAATTGCAATCAGGAACAGCCGGGGACGCTTAACGCAGGCCATGCCCGCGATTCACGATCCGCAGGTTCGCCATGCAAGCATAGCTCCTACACCTGCCGCATGAGCCATGTTCACAGGGCGAGCCAACCCTGCCGCGCGACGTGCCGCCTTTCCCGGCGACGGCCAATCCTTTGTTCACGCCCTTCAACCTGCTCCTTTTCTACCCCAACAAAATATCCTGCGACGGCGTCACCCGCATGACCTCTTCAATGGTGGTCAGACCCTTGGCGACCTTCATGGCACCACTGATGCGCAGGGGCTTCATGCCGTTTTTCAGGGCCTGGCGGGTCAGGGTTTCCAGCTCGGAGCCCCGGGAAATATGGTTTTTGAGGCTGGTATTCAGGGGCATGGTCTCATAGACCCCCACACGCCCCAGGTAACCGGTATCCCGGCACTCCAGGCAGCCCACCGGGCGATAGGTCTTTTCCGGCGGCTTCATCTTGAAGGGGCGAACCAGCTCTTCCCAGGCCTGCACATCGGTTTCCGTTGCCTGCTTGCAATGGGGACACAGGGTACGGATCAGACGCTGGGCCATGACCCCAAGCACCGTGGCACTGATCATGTAGGCCGGCACGCCCAGATCCACCAGACGGGTAATGGACGAGGGGGCATCGTTGGTGTGCAGGGTGGACAACACCAGGTGACCGGTGAGGGCGGCCTGGATGGCCATATCCGCTGTGGCCAGATCGCGGATCTCACCAATCATGATGATATCCGGGTCCTGACGCAGCATGGCCTTCACCCCCTGGGCAAAGCTCACATCAATATTGGCCTGCACCTGCATCTGATTGAAGCTGGGTTCCACCATTTCGATGGGATCCTCAATGGTGCAGACATTCACCTCGCTGGTGGCCAATTGCTTGAGGGTGGAATAGAGGGTGGTGGTTTTCCCCGAGCCGGTGGGGCCGGTCACGAAGATGATGCCGTGGGGATGGGAAGTCATCCGCTGCCAGGCCTGGTAATCCTCATTGGTAAAGCCCATCTGCTCGAAGCTGCGCACCAGCACATCCGGGTCGAACACCCGCATGACCATTTTTTCCCCGAAGGCGGTGGGCAGCGTGGAAATACGCAGCTCGATCTCTTCCCCCTCCGGTGACTTGGTCTTCAAACGCCCGTCCTGGGGTTTGCGCTTTTCCGCCACATTGAGGCGGCTGAGAATCTTCAGGCGGCTGGTAACCGCCGCCATGATCGCCGCCGGCAGCTCATACACATCGTGCAGCACGCCATCGATGCGGAAACGCATCTTGCCGGTCTCCCGGCGCGGCTCCAGGTGAATATCGCTGGCCCGCTGGGAAAACGCGTATTGCAGAATCCAGTCCACAATATTGACGATGTGCTGATCGTCCGCGTCGTGGTGCCCCTTGCCCACTTCCAGCAACTGCTCGAAGTTGGTAATACCGGACATTTCCTGGCCGGTATTGCCGGAGGCCCCGGCGATGGAGCGGCTCAGGTTGTAGAACTCCACCCGGTAGCGGCGCAACTGCTCGGGATTGGCCAGCACCACCTCCAGCTCCCGGTCACGCAGCACCTGCTTGAGATGGGCCTGCCAGTCGCGCACAAAGGGCTGGTCGCAGGCCACCACCACCTTGTCCCGCTGCACTTCCACCGCAACGATGCCGTGACGCTCGGCAAAGGCATAACTCATCACATTGGTCACCTGATCCACATGGACCTTGAGCGGATCAATGTGACACACCGGCATACCCGCCTTTTCCCCCAGCCAGCGGGTCAGGAAATCCACATCCAGCAGCTGGTGGGTATTGGTCCGGTCGGTGAGCCGATACTTGGCCAGCACCTGAATCGGGTGCCAATTCAGCTCCTTCTTCTCCCGTGGCGTGGTGGAAATGACGTTGAAGTCTTCCTGGCTGACGCGACCTTCTTCCAGCAACTCACGCATCAGCCAGCGCACATCAATCAGCAGACCATCCAGTTTGGCGGGGTGGGCAGTGACGTTCACGGATACTCTCCGGGTCAATAGGCGGGCAGAACCGCCTGTCTAATTATTTTGTAGTACTGTAACGATAACAGGTAAACCCTGACAGCCCCGATGGCTTTGACTATACTCGCGGCCAGATTCATGACACATCTGTGACAGTTGCACGACTGTGCCATGAACATTCCTTTCCCCATGGGCGATTGCCCGGGAAAGTGGGACACTGATTCTGCCTGAAGCCCCTGCTTCAGGTTTTACTCTGACTCTGGACCCGAGGCGCCTATGTCCTTTGGAAGCTCCATTGCCGGCCTGTTTGGCCGCTCACCGATCAAGCCCCTGCAGCAACACTACGACACCGTTCACGACTGTGCCCGAACCCTGGCGGACTTCTTCGCCGCCGTGACCGAAGGCGACTGGGACAAGGCACGGGCAGCCCGCAAGCGCATTGCCGAGCTGGAAAACCGGGCCGACGAACTGAAAAAAGAATTCCGCCTGAACCTGCCCAAAAGCCTGTTTTTGCCCATGCCGCGCACCGACCTGCTCGACCTGATCAGCGTGCAGGACAAGGTCGCCAACAAGGCCAAGGACATTTCCGGGCTGATGCTCGGCCGGCAGATGACCATTCCCCCCATACTGGCCGATGTGATGCGCGACTATGTGCAGGGCGCCATCGATACCTCCGCCCAGGCCCAGAAAGCCATCAACGAGCTGGATGAGCTGATCGAGACCGGCTTCAGCGGTCGCGAAATCCAGATCGTGGAAGAGCTCATCGAGGAGCTGGACCGCCTGGAGCGCAATAACGACGAGCAGCAAATCACCATTCGCTCCACCCTGTTCAAGCTGGAAAACGAACTGCCCCCGGTGGATGTCATTTTTCTCTACAAGATCATCGAATGGGTAGGCGATCTCGCTGATCGCGCCCAGAAAGTGGGCGGCCGCCTGCAGATGTTGGTCGCACGCTAGGAGTTGTCTTATGGAGTGGATGATTGAACACAGCTACCTGATGCTGTTGCTGGCCGGCGCGTTCGGCTTTCTGATGGCATGGGGCGTGGGCGCCAACGACGTGGCAAACGCCATGGGCACCTCGGTGGGCTCCGGGGCCCTGACCGTGAAACAGGCGGTGATGATCGCCATCGTCTTTGAATTCTGCGGCGCCTACCTGGCCGGTGGCGAAGTGACTGCCACGGTTCGTAAAGGCATCGTCGATGCCAGCGTCTTTGCCGAATTCCCCCATTATCTGGTCTACGGGATGATGTCCGCCCTGCTGGCCGCCGGCATCTGGCTGGTGGTGGCCTCCTGGTTTGGCTGGCCGGTTTCCACCACCCATTCCATTGTCGGTGCCATCGTGGGCTTTGCCGCCGTGGGCGTTGGCATGGATTCGGTACAGTGGGACAAGGTTGGCAGCATTGTCGCCAGTTGGGTCACCTCACCCCTGCTCGCCGGCTTCATCGCCTTTGCCCTGATCAAGAGCGTGCAGCGCCTGGTGCTCAACCATGATGACCCATTCGAACGGGCCAAACGGGTGGTGCCCTTCTACATGTTCCTGGTGGGCTTCGCGATCACCGCCGTGACCCTGCTCAAGGGCCTCAAGCATATCGGCCTGGAAATCAGCTTCGCGGCCAGCCTGGGCTGGGCCGCCGTGGGCGGCGTCATCATTGCCCTGATCGGCGCCATGATTCTCAGCCGCATCAAGCCCAACCCGCAAGCCGACAAGGAATTTCGTTTCCACTCCGTGGAGCGCATCTTTGCCGTGCTGATGATCTTTACCGCTTGCGCCATGGCCTTCGCCCACGGCTCCAATGACGTGGCGAACGCGGTGGGCCCGCTGGCCGCCATCAACAGCGTCATCGTCAATGAAGGCGTTATCGGCGGCGAAGCCGCCATGCCCAGCTGGATCCTGCTGGTGGGCGCCATGGGTATCGTGTTCGGCCTGGCCATTCTCGGCGCCCGGGTCATGGCCACCGTGGGCAAGAACATCACCGAGTTGACCCCCAGCCGCGGCTTCGCTGCCGAGCTGGGCGCCGCCGGCACCGTGATCCTGGCCTCCGGCACCGGCCTGCCCATCTCCACCACCCACACCCTGGTGGGGGCGGTACTGGGCGTGGGCATGGCCCGCGGCATCGGTTCCCTTAACCTGCGGGTGATCGGCACCATCTTCACCTCCTGGGTGGTCACCCTGCCCGCCGGCGCCCTGCTGTCGATCCTGTTCTTCTACTTCTTCAAGGGCCTGTTCGGCGCCTAATACCGCCGACCCGCCACGGAGAACACAACGCCGCCTTCGGGCGGCGTTTTGGTTTCTGTTGCAATGCCCAGCCTGCAAGCAAAAGGATCGAGTGACGAGAAGCGAGTTTCGAGCCGCGAAAACCTTTAAAGCGGGCAGGGTTTTGCCTTTCGAAACTCGGTACTCGCAACTCGAAACTGGCTGCTTCGTTCGGATGCCTTTCGCTTGCAGGCAAGGTCCTCACCCCACCCCGCCGGCACATCTGGCATCCAACGCCCCCCGCTGGCTATACTGGCCTGTCAGTCATCCATCACCGAGACACGCCGTGCCCAGCACCACCCCCGACAATCAGGTCCACTGGTTCCGCAATTCGTCCCCGTACATCAATGCCCATCGGGGTCGCACCTTTGTGGTGATGCTCTCCGGCGAGCTGCTGGACGGCCCGCGCCTGCCCACCCTGGTTCACGATCTGGCGCTGCTCAACAGCCTCGGCATCAAGCTGGTCCTGGTCCACGGTGCCCGCCCGCAGATCAGCGCGCGGCTGGCGGAATCCGGCATCGAATCCACCTTTGAGCAACACATGCGGATCACCGACAGCGCGGCGCTCAATGGCGTCATGGCCGCCGTGGGAGCCCTGCGCCTGAAACTGGAAGGGCTGTTTTCCATGGGGCTGGCCAACTCCCCCATGTACAACGCGGGCATCCGCCTGATCAGCGGCAACTTCGTCATCGCCAAACCGGTGGGCGTGCGCAACGGCTTCGACTACCAGCACACCGGCGAAGTCCGGCGCATCGAAGTGGATGCCATTCGTCAGCAACTGAGCAATGGCAACGTGGTACTGCTGTCACCGCTGGGCTGCTCGCCCACCGGCGAACTGTTCAATGTGAACGCGGAAGAGGTGGCCTCCACCGCCGCCATCGCCCTGGGCGCCGACAAGCTGATTCTCATGGGTAACGACCTGCGGCTCGCCGACAGCAACGGCGACATGGTGCGCGAACTCAGCCCCCAGCAAGCCGGCAAACTGCTTGCCGACGACCAGCTCCAGGACAATGGCGTGGACCGGCAGCTCACCGCGGCCTGCCACGCCGCCAGCAATGGTGTGGGTCGCGCCCACCTGATCGACGCCAACGACGACGGCGCCCTGCTCAAGGAACTGTTCACCCGTGACGGCTGCGGCACCCTGGTCACCCGGGAAACCTACGAAACCCTGCGCGGCGCGCGCATCGACGACGTGGGCGGCATCCTGGAACTGATCGAACCCCTGGAAGCGGACGGCACCCTGGTGCGCCGCTCCCGGGAACTGCTGGAAAACGAAATCCAGCGCTTCGCCATCATCGAGCGGGACGGCATGGTCATCGCCTGCGCCGCCCTCTACCCCTTCCCGGACGACAAGACCGGCGAACTGGCCTGCGTGGCCGTCCACCCCGGCTACCGTAAGGGCGAACGGGGTGCCCAGCTACTGGCATACGTGGAACGGCGAGCAAAGGAACAAGGGCTCACCAGCCTGTTCGTGCTCACCACCCTGACCGCCCACTGGTTTCAGCAGCAGGGCTTCGAAGCGGCGGGCGTGGAAGCGCTGCCGGGAGCCCGGAAGTCGCTGTATAACTGGCAGCGGAATTCGAAGGTGTTTGTGAAGGGGCTGTAGCGCTGCCCAACCAGCTACCCAGCCACCGCACGGTTGGCGTTGGAGCCATGCTCGCATGGCGAAGGGTTTGCAAAAGTGAATGCCGCGCTCTGCGGCAAGTTTGTAGCGCAGCGGAAAACTTGTCCGACAGCAGTGCCTTGTTAGCCCTAGCTGCATCGCTGCAATATTTCATTAAACCAGCCTAGAATTTCTCCATCTGGGTCCCTTCCATCAAGTCTTTCTTTAGTCATTTTCTTGGCTGCAACTCGATTTAGTCTTCTTTTTGCCGTTCTATCATTCACTCCGAGAGCAGCGCCTACGAGTGACGGCACATCACAGTCATCTGTATAAGTAACACTTATATTTAGCGCTTCTTGAATCGCATCTGGATGGAGATAGTTTTCGGCTTCCCGCTTGGACGTAATAAATGCCATGGAACCATCGCCTCTAGCATTTACTGCGTCACATGTTTCTTGATATTTGGGTGGGTTCTTATCATCGCGATCATAAATATGTACTTCTGGCTTCCCTATATTTTTAAGGTAGTGGCCATTAACCCAATCCCTAAGAGTGTCTCCACCCAAGGGAAGCAATACTATTCTTGGATCATTTTCAAAGTCAGGGACCATATAACCCTCATCGAGCAAAAGTGCCGACAGATTTTTAAAGAACGCTATGTCATTTGGCCCTTCAACGCAGACTATCACCTGCGCTCTGCTATCAGGAAGTACACCTAAGTCTTTAGCTATAAGCTTAAACACATCATCTTGATTAGAGTTGACCTCAATCTCACCATCTTGATTCTTGAAAATATGTCTTATGGATTTGATTGGTAATTGCTCAGCGAGTGCCGGAACATGAGTAGTAATAACTATTTGGCATCCATCTTTATCAGCCATTTCAGAAAAGGCTTCAACGAGTAGCTTTTGTTTATCGGGATGTTGAGAAGTTTCGGGCTCTTCAATAGCGTAGATCACACCTCGATCCTGATATTCTCGCTTAATGCGCTCCGCCTCTGCTTTAAAAAAGCTAATCAGAACCAATCGTCTTACTCCGCTACCTCTTTTGTTTATGGGGATATCATCGTCTCCAGCTAAGGACAACTTAAAAATACCCTCCCATTTTGGATCTGCCTTAAAGTCAGGAGTAAGTGACATGGCGAGTTCAGGGTCTAAATCGGCCAAATGCGACAAAGTGCTATTTGCGACCGTAAGAGCTCTTTGTTTGACTTGATCTTTAATATCTTCCAACTGTGGAGATATATCCTCAATTGCTTGAGATATTGCCACTTTCATTGGGTCTTGAACTTCGGCTTCTTCATCAGTGCTAGGTCTATCTGCTCTAAATAGCGCAAAGTGCGGTAAGTGGTTCTGAATTTGCTCTAAAATAGCTTTTCCATCTTCTTTCGATAAGGCTACAGATTGTTCTTTAAGCTTTAGATCACCAACAGCGCCATAAATAGCCTCTCGCAAGCTTACATTAGATCTATTGTCCTCAGCCGCTATTCCTAGCGACTGAGCAATAGATTTCAATTCATCATTCTTTTTTAAGAGAATCCCCTTGGCATTCCTTGCGCTCGGATGGACACAGTTTGCCATATAGGCTCCTGACCCTTTTCCTTTTTTGAATACCTTCGATAACGAAAGCGTCCCACCATCGGTTAACAAATACTCTCGGCCCAAGCTTGTTATAGATGCGGCATCAAGCACTATTTCTTGTGGCAGCTCCTCAAACTCACAGGTGATAATCACATCTTCATTTTCACCGGCATAGACACATTTATCCCCAGCTTCATATTTGCATAGCTTATGGCCAAAAAATATTCCTAGCGCATCGAGTATTGATGTTTTTCCAACATCATTTCTTCCAATCAGGCCTGTCATATTGCTGAAATATATTTCAGTTTCTGTCTGATAGGCTCGAAAATTCTGAACTTTAAGTTTCTTGAGCTTCATATATCTTCCTTGGGGCCGAATTCTTTTTGGGGGCTAGCGCGAAGTACAGCGGCGCGCTTTAGCGCGTTCGGCGCCGAAGACGCGCACTGCTGCGTATTGTTAGCTCTTTTTAGCAACTTCAACTCCAGTTCTCACCCAATCTTTCGTGTGCGTGTGACGAATATCTACGGAAAAATAAGGAGTTTTATTCTCTTCACTAAATTTGGTCACTTGATGCTGATCGAAGCGACAAAGCCAAACATGGCCGGCCTCCAATACGACAGGCAGGGGTGATGAGAATGGATCATGTTCACTTTCGCTTATCATGCTCTTCTTGCGGCCTTTAGGTGAATCGCATTGAGCGAATCGAATATCTAAAAGCGTGGCAGCAGATCGACCTACATTCCTAACTTCGACGATAATGAAAGGCTTCATTTTTTTCACTTCCCCTGGTGGTTTGCGCTCTTCTCCAGGCATTAGTTCAACACATCCTTTCCATCGATATTCATTTGGAGATATACATACATCGAGCTTTGGCGCTGACAACTTCCATTTAACTATGTTCCAAACAAACACAACGCTTGAAAGAATAGCGCCCCACCATGCCACGTAATCAATATTTTCGGTCATGCTTGGAATCTCAATGTAGAGCTAACAGGTATTAGGAGGCCGGCTCGAATATCCAAAGAACGCGCCGACTCCCTATCACAATTGCAAGCCTTACATAACGTAAAAATCATAATTTTCAGCATGTTACAAACCCCAGACTGGTCGCATGATTCAATATGTTGACTGCTTCGTTTGCCCGGACCAATAACACTGGCCAAACGCCAACCGTTTTTTCTCCGCTGTAACGCTTACGCGACCGCAAGCCAGGAAGCCCCCATGCGTTTTTCTCAGCGCTTCGAGCTTGAGGAAAATTCAATCTATCTCAGCCACTTACAAAAATATGTAAGCCATATCCTACATATTCAACTGGCGCGCTGGTGAAAAAAGGCGCTGGCTCTCCGTAATTTAGCGCCTGCATTCCCGAAACGCTTGGGCTAATTCGCCATGCGAGCATGGCTCCAACGGTGGATGGGGGGTGGGCTGGCGGGTGAAGGCGACCGGGCTGATTGCGTCGAGTGGGCGGGCTCGGCTCAAGGAGAGTGCCTCCTCCCCCGCTTCTTCGCCTTGCGAGCAAGACTCCAACAGTGGGGTGCTGTGGGTTACAATGCTCGGCTATGTCCCGCTAGTTACCATTACGAGGTTCCCATGCCGCAGTATCGCTCCCGTACCACCACCCATGGCCGTAACATGGCCGGCGCCCGTGCCCTGTGGCGCGCCACGGGCATGAAGGACGGGGACTTCGGTAAACCGATTATTGCCATCGCCAACTCCTTTACCCAGTTCGTGCCCGGCCACGTGCACCTGAAGGACATGGGCCAACTGGTGGCCGGCGAGGTGGAGAAGGCCGGGGGCATCGCCAAGGAATTCAATACCATTGCGGTGGACGACGGCATCGCCATGGGCCATGACGGCATGCTCTATTCCCTGCCCAGCCGGGACATCATTGCCGATTCTGTGGAGTACATGGTCAACGCCCACTGCGCCGATGCGCTGGTGTGCATTTCCAACTGCGACAAGATCACCCCCGGCATGCTGATGGCCGCCATGCGCCTGAACATTCCGGTGATCTTCGTGTCCGGCGGCCCCATGGAAGCGGGCAAGACCAAGCTGGCCGAGGGCAAGCTGGACCTGGTAGACGCCATGGTGATGGCCGCCGATGACAGCGTGGACGAGGAAACCCTCAACGAAGTGGAGCGCTCCGCCTGCCCCACCTGCGGTTCCTGCTCCGGCATGTTCACCGCCAACTCCATGAACTGCCTGACCGAAGCCCTGGGTCTGTCCCTGCCCGGTAACGGCTCACTGCTGGCCACCCACGCGGACCGCCGCGAACTGTTCCTGGAAGCGGGCCGGCGCATCGTGGATCTGGCCAAGCTGTACTACGAACAGGATGTGGAGGCGGTACTTCCACGCAATATCGCCTCGGTGAAAGCCTTCGAGAACGCCATGAGCCTGGATATTGCCATGGGCGGTTCCACCAACACGGTACTGCACCTGCTGGCGGCGGCCCTGGAAGGCGAAGTGAACTTCACCATGGCCGATATCGACCGTCTGAGCCGCAAGGTGCCCTGTCTGTCGAAAGTGGCCCCAGCCACCCAGAAGTACCATATGGAAGACGTGCACCGGGCCGGTGGCGTGATGGGCATTCTCGGCGAACTGGACCGGGCCGGGCTGTTGCACCGGGATATCCCCATGGTGCACTCCGCCAGCGTGGCGGAAGCGCTGGAGCACTACGACATCATGCGCACCAGCGATGAAGGCGTGAAAAAAATGTTCACCGCCGGCCCGGCGGGCATCCCCACCCAGACCGCCTTCAGCCAGGACACCCGCTGGGACAGCCTGGATAACGACCGGGAAAACGGCTGTATCCGTAATTACGAAAACGCCTACAGCAAGGATGGTGGCCTGGCCGTCCTTTACGGCAACATCGCCGAGCGCGGCTGCATCGTGAAGACCGCCGGGGTGGATGATTCCATCCTCACCTTCACCGGTCGTGCCCGTGTGTTCGAATCCCAGGATTCCGCCGTGCGCGCCATTCTCGGCGACCAGATCGTGGCCGGGGATGTGGTGGTGATCCGCTACGAGGGCCCGAAAGGGGGCCCGGGCATGCAGGAAATGCTCTACCCCACCAGCTACCTGAAGTCCAAGGGCTTGGGCAAACAGTGCGCCCTGCTCACCGATGGTCGCTTCTCCGGCGGCACCTCCGGCCTGTCCATCGGCCATGCCTCCCCGGAAGCGGCGGAAGGCGGCGCCATCGCCCTGGTGGAAGAAGGCGACACCATCGCCATCGACATCCCCAACCGCACCATCAACCTGGACATTTCCGATGAGGAACTGGCCCATCGTCGCAGCAAGATGGAAGCCCGCGGCAAGCTGGCCTACAAACCCATGGAAATGCGCCCGCGCCGCGTTTCCACCGCCCTGAAGGCCTATGCGGCCCTGACCACCAGCGCCGACCGCGGTGCCGTGCGGGACCTGAGCCAGCTCAACCTGTGACCGCCCCGGGCGGCCTTCGGGCCGCCCTGTTCGTTGCCCCTCTTGGCATCCGCCCCGCCGGTTTCATGACCGTTGCCGCACCCCGGTAGACAGGGTGTTGCCACACGGCGCTTTCTGAACAAGTATCGTAGGCGTGTTTTCCCGTCGGCGACCCCGGCCTGTGCCCACTTACGAGGAGCACTCTGTTAATGAGTCTGAGACAACGTTTGATGCCACTGGTGGCCAAGCTGATCACCAGCGAACGCCTGCAACAATGGCGCCGGGCCTTTCGCGAATCGCGCCGCAAGCTGCAACGGCGCCCTCATCAGGCGGTGTTCTACTTCCGCATTGATGACCCTTATTCCGTGTTGATGGCCCAGGTACTGCCCCGCTTTGCCCGCCACTTCGGCATCACTATTACCCCCCGGGTCATGCTGTACCTGGATCAGCAGATGTACCCGGCGGCGGACATGCTGGAAGAACTGGCCCCCCGCGACGCCACCCAGCTGGCGCGCCTGCATGACCTGGACTTTCCCCACCACTGGCAACTGCCGCCCCGGGAAGTGAGCCTGGCAGCAACACGCTGCCTGCTGAAACACGAGGGTGACGAGCGTTTCTGGAGCCTGGCCGCCGCCCTGGCCGATGCCCTGTGGCGCAACGACCACGACAGACTGGAAGACCTGCTCACCGAACACGGCCAGATGCCCGCCGACCGGGCCCAGCTGGCCCTGGAAGCGCGCCGCGACCAGTTCCTCAA
The DNA here is from genome assembly GCF_001602235.1 of Alcanivorax sp. NBRC 102024. Classification (NCBI taxonomy): domain Bacteria; kingdom Pseudomonadati; phylum Pseudomonadota; class Gammaproteobacteria; order Oceanospirillales; family Alcanivoracaceae; genus Alcanivorax; species Alcanivorax sp. NBRC 102024. The sequence continues at coordinate 134,597 of NZ_BDAS01000002.1, read as the reverse complement.
GGACGGCCACTATCTCACCGGCACCCTGCACTACGAAGGCGAGTGGTACTGGAGCGTGGAACGGCTGGACCATCTGGCCCACCGCCTCAACGACCTGGGGCTGGGCAGCGCGGACTGGCCGCTGCCCTACGGCCGCGCCAAGCGGGCCCGCCTGAAAGACGTGCCGGAGGGCCTGAAAGGCAAACCCCTGGTGCTGTTCTTCTCTTTCCGCAGCCCCTACTCCTATCTGGCCCTGGCGCGCACCTATGCCATGGCGGACCATTACGGTCTGAACCTGAAGATCCGCCCGGTCCTGCCCATGGTCATGCGCGGGCTCTCGGTGCCCAAGGCCAAGCGTTTCTACATTCTCAAGGACGCCGCCCGGGAAGCCCGGCTGCACAGGGTGCCGTTCGGCAAGGTATGCGATCCGGTGGGTGCCGGCGTGGAACGCTGCATGGCTATCTGGCCTTTCGCCGAAAAGGAAGGTCGTCTGCGTGAATGGCTGCGCGCCGCCGCCACCGGCATCTGGAGCCAGGGCATCAACGCCGCCACCGACAATGGCCTGAAGTTCCTGGTGGAAAATGCCGGGCTGGACTGGAACCGGGCCCGCCGCTGGCTGGACGACGACAGCTGGCGCGATCGCGCGGAAGACAACCGCAACGCCATGATGGCCGCCGGCAGCTGGGGCGTTCCCAGCTTCCTGACCGAAAAGACCATGGTCTGGGGCCAGGATCGTTTTGCGGTCATCGAACAGTGCCTGCTAGCCTCACAGGCCGATGACAAGGACTGAGATAGCCTCAGCTTCATTTCCGTAGGAGCGGCGCTCGAGCCGCGAAGCCGTTTTCGAAAAGATCTCTGGGCGCTTCGCGGCTCGAGCGCCGCTCCTACGGCTTATAAAAACCACGGAGAATCACTATGACCCTTGCTTACTGGTGCGTGCTTGCCGCCATTTTCCTCCCTTACCTGAATACGGCTCTGGCCAAGTTCCAGGGCGGCTTTGGCCCGAAACAGAACCATAACCCCCGGGAATTCCTGGAAACCCTGGAGGGCAGCCGCAAGCGGGCCCATTGGGCCCAGCAGAACAGCTTCGAGGTGACCCCCGCCTTTGCCGCAGCCGTGATCATTGCTCACCTTGTGCAAACCGCGCCCCAGGGCACCATCGACGGCATCGCCCTGGCCTTTGTGGTCAGCCGGATCATGTACACCGTCTGCTACATCGCCGACTGGGCCAGCGCCCGCACCCTGGTATGGGCCTTCGGTATGGGCTGTATTGTGGCCCTGTTTGTGGGCGTAGGCAGTTAACGAAAGTCGCGAGTGACGAGGCGCGAGTGGCGAAAGACAAAACCGGTTTGGGTTTTCGAAACTCGCTCCTTCTCAGTCGCAACTTTTCAATGCCCAGGATCTATACCATCTCCGTCAACGGCAGGGATCAGTTCCCCTGCCGCCCTGACCAGACCATTGTCGAAGCCGGCCAACAGGCCGGCTTTGGCTTTCCGGTGGCCTGTCGCAATGGGGTGTGCGAACGCTGCATGGGCCGCCTGCACAGCGGACACGTTCAGCAAAGAAACCACATCATTCATGCGGGCGATGCCGATAGCTCCCGGGTGTTATACTGCGTCGCCCAACCACTCAGCGATTGCGAGATAGATGTGCCCGAGGTGACCGTTCCCGGCGAACTGCCAAGCCACGACGTCAACTGCCAGATTCAGCAGATCGAAGTGCTCAACCATGACGTGAGCCGGGTCTGGCTACAATTGCCCGCCGGCAAGCGGATCCAGTGGCATGCGGGCCAGTACCTGATGCTCAACCTGAACGGCGAAGGCTACCCCTTTTCCATTGCCAACCACTGCGATGGACGCGCTCTGGAACTGCATATCCGCCATGGCGACGATAACAGTGCAGCCCAGGACATCATGGCCTACCTGGAATCGGCCAGCACTGTCAGCATCACGTTGCCCGCCGGCCTGCGCTTTATCGACACGGCCCCGGCACAACCGGTGTGGTTTATCTGCGGTTCCACCGGATTTGCCCCGGTGAAGGCCATGGTCGAGCGGCTGATCGCCCTGGATTTCGATCAGCCGGTGCGTTTGTTCTGGGGCGCCCGCACCCCGGAGGACCTCTATCTGTCGACCTTGCCGGCCCAGTGGAAAACCGCCCTCAAGGACTTCGATTTCACCACCTCCCTGTCCGACATCCGCCACCCGGATCACGCCGAGGGTCTGGTCCACGAGGCGGCGCTGGCCGCTCTGGACGAACCGGACCTGCCCCTGTTCTATCTGGGCGGCTCCCCGCCCATGGCTTGGGCGGTGTTCGATGCACTGGTGGCTGAAGGAGTTCCCGCCGGCAATATCCATTGCGACGTGTTCGATTACGCGCCGAGGGATTAGCGGCAAGCTTCAAGCTGCAAGCTACAAGCTACAAGCTGCAACGCGGGGTTGGGCTCGTGCTAATCGGCAAGGCCTGGGCCTCGCGCTGCAAGCCTGTTCGGTCATGCCGCATCGAGTACCCGCTACAAATCGCGGCCAAAACGCGCCCGGACTGGCAACAACCGGGCCCGCGTTGTAGCTTGTAGCTTGCGGCTTGAAGCTTCACACCAAGGAAAGGATGCGATGGCGCAGGATTCTCCGCCCACAGTGCATAACCAGATACTTCTGCTGCCCTGCCATGAATGCGATCTGGTCTGCGAAGTGGTCCCTGGCGAGAAGGGCGGCTGGCTGCAATGTCCCCGCTGTCGGCACCCGCTGATGCGCCAGGCGCAGAGTGATCAGCTGACACCTGCGCTGGCGTTCACCGCCCTGATCCTGCTCGGCCTGTCTTTGCTGTTCCCCTACATCGGCTTTGAAAAAAGTGGTATCGAGCGTGCCATGACCGTCACCGATGCGGCCTGGGAACTGGCGGTCTATCACCACCCGGCACTGGCGGTGATCGTGATTGCCACCATCATCGTGATACCGGCCCTCTATCTGTTGTCGATCTGCTGGGTGCATCTGAGCCTGGCAGCGCCCCACCAGCTGCCCGGCAGTCTGTTGCTGGCCCGCTGGCTGCCCCGCATGCAGCCGTGGATGATGGCCGATGTGTTTGCCATTGCCGCCCTGGTCAGCCTGGTGAAGATCGTCGCCATGGCCCATATCCAGCTGCTCTCTGCCTTCTGGACCTTTTCCGGCTATGCCCTGTTATTGCTGATCACCGTCACTCGCATGAATACCATTAGCCTGTGGCAGCGGCTGCTCGGCAATCTGCAGCAGCCCGTTGCTGCCCGCAGCGGACTGACCGCCCGCGCCCAGGGCCTGATCGGCTGCCAGTGGTGCGGACAGTTGCAGGCCATGCACCACCACCATTGCCAACGTTGCGACAGCCCCCTCCATGGTCGTCATCCGTTGACCCTGCAGCGGGTCTGGGCATTGCTGATCACGGCCATTCTCTGTTGCTTCCCGGCCCACCTGTTTCCGATCATGACCACCACCAGCCTGGGACAGAACGAGCCATCCACCATCATTGCCGGTGTCATGCTGTTTCTGCGCCACGGCGACTGGCCCATTGCCCTGATCATCTTTACTGCCAGCGTGCTGGTGCCGTTCGGGAAAATCCTGGCCCTGGGTTGGCTGTGTATCGCCAGCCGCCGGCGGGACACCCTGGACATGAAAAACCAGATGGCGCTTTACCGGATCACCGAATGGGTGGGCCGCTGGTCCATGATCGATGTGTTCGTGGTGGCCATCATTGTCGCCCTGTTCCAGATGGGCAATATTCTTACCGTGACCCCGGGCGTGGGTGGCGTGGCCTTTTCCGCCGTGGTGATATTTACCATGCTGGCCGCCCACCAGTTTGATCCGCGCCTGATTTGGGATCAGCAACAAACCCTCACCCGCAACACGCAACCGGAGCATCAGCCTTGAGTGACACCCAAGCCGAACCCCGCCGCACCCGGCTTTCCGCCGTCTGGCTGATCCCTCTTGCTGCCGCCCTGATCGGCCTGTGGCTGGTGTTCAGTTATCTCTCCAGCCAAGGGCCGGTGATCACCCTGAAACTGGCGGATGCAGAAGGCATCAACGCGGGCAAGACACCAGTAAAAACCCGCAATGTGCAGGTCGGCCTGGTAGAGAGCGTGAGGCTGTCGGATGACATGAGCCACACACTGCTGACCGTACAGATGCAATCAGATACCGACCGTATGTTGGCCGAAGACACCCGCTTCTGGGTGGTCAAACCCCGTATCAGCCGGGAGGGCGTGAGTGGCTTGAACACGGTGCTGTCCGGCTCTTATATCGAACTGATGCCCGGCGAAAGCCGCAAGCAGGGCAAACGCTTTCAGGTACAGGACACACCACCGCCGGAAAAAACCGGTGCCGGCCTGTTCCTGAAACTGGTCAGCGACGCAGGCACCAATGTGGACGTAGGTGACCCGGTGAACTTTCGCAGCCTGAAGGTGGGCCGGGTGGTGGAAACCCGCTTCAACGCCGCCGACAAACGCTTCCATCACCGCATCTTTATCCAGAAACCCTATGACGTGCTGGTCTCGGACAGCAGCCGTTTCTGGCAGGTCAACGGCCTGGGCTTTCAGCTCGACGCCCGCGGCTTCCAGGCCCAGATCCATTCCCTGGAAGCCTTGATCGGCGGCGGCATTACCTTCGCGGTGCCCGATGGCAACATGCGCGCCGGCGACCCGGTAGAGGACGAGCGGGAATTCACCCTGCACAACGATGAAGAAAGCGCCCGCCGGGCGCTCTACACCGACACCCTGGATTATGTGTTGCTGGTGGAACGCAGTGTGCGCGGCCTGAAAAGCGGTGCCCCGGTGGAATATCGGGGCATCCGGGTGGGCACGGTGGAACAGGTGGCCTGGGGCTTTGGCCAGTCCGGCCCGGCCACCATCAGCAGTGCCCCGATCCCGGTACTGATCCGCCTGGAGCCCCAGCGCATCACCCACCAGAACCACGAAGACACGGCACAATGGCGACAGGAAATCGACCGCATGATCGGTGACGGCCTGCGCGCGAGCCTGAAGCCGGGCAACCTGCTCACCGGCTCCCTGTTCGTGGACCTGGATTTTCACCCGGAGAGTCCCGCCAACTCTGGCGGTGAACGCTATGCAGACGTGGCGGTGTTCCCCACGGTCAACAGTGGCGGCATCAGCAAGATCGAGGACCAGATCCAGCAACTGCTGGACACGCTCAACGACCTGCCCATGGAGTCCATCGCCGGCAACCTGAACCGCAACCTAGATAACCTGGCCGACGCCACCCGGCGCCTGGACACCCTGCTCGCCAACCCGGCGCTCAATGCCCTGCCGGAACGACTCACCGGCACCCTGGGCGCCCTGGAGGGCACTCTGCAGGGCTGGCAGTCCGGCGGTGAGGGCTATCAGCAGCTGCAAGGCACCCTGCAGAAGCTGAACCGTCTCCTGAATGAAGCGGAGCCATTGCTGGATACCCTGAACCGGCAACCCAACGCCCTGATCTTCCAGCGCCAACCGGCCCCCGACCCGCAACCCAGAGGCCCCCGCCAATGAAATCTGTCCTCATTCCCGGCCTGCTGGCCGCCCTGATGACGTTGCTGAGTGCCTGCAGCCAGACCCCTCCGGCACCGGCGCCGGATTACCTGCTACCGTGCGCCAGCCATAGTGGCCACACCCCGCTGCGGATTCACGTGACCCTGGCCAGCTACCTGGACCAGGGCGGCATTGTGTTGCAACTGAGCGATACCGAGCTGCACGTGGCTCGCCAGCACCGCTGGGCAGAACCGCTGGGCTCACAATTGCAGCGGGCACTGGCGGCGACGCTGGCAAGCCAGGCAACACTTCCGCAACAGGGAAAACTGGCACTACAAATCAGCCGCTTTCAGGGCGTGCAGAACGCTGAGGGGGGTGTGGCCAGGATCACCGGCACCTGGCAGTTCTCGTCAGATGCGCAAAGCCGAAAGGGCCCCATCGAGTGGCAGGGACCCATTAATGGCGAGGGCTATGCGCCACTGGTTGAAGCCCTGGATCAGGGGTGGCAGGACGTCGGGCAGGCCATCGGCCAGGCCCTGAAATAAGCCGCCACACGGTATCGCAAAGGCCCGATAGGTTTTGTAGGAGCGCCGCTTGAGGCGCGAACAGCATTAGAAGCGAGTCACGAGGTTAGAGTTTCGAAAATCGTTTCGTCCCTCGTAACTCGACCCTTTTCGCGCCTCAAGCGGCGCTCCTACAGCAAAAAGGCCGCACCCGGATTCCCCGGCGCGGCCTTTTGATTTTCGTTTTCCAACACCGCTCTACAGCGACTTCTCCGGCATCGGCAACGCGGGCAACTGCCCTTCCAGTTGCTGCAAGCGCCGCTCGAACGCTTTCTGCGCCTTGCTGGAATCTCCCAGCGCCTGATACAAGCGCGACAGCTCGGCCAGCGCTGTGGCGCTTTGACTGGAGTTGGCGGCCGCCTCGAAGAAGCCCTGGGCCTTGCCCCACAGGCGCGCCTTCAGCGCCACCCGGCCAGCGGTAATCAGCACCGCCGCATTGCCAGGACGTTCCGCCAACCAGCCTTCCAGCACCTGTAGCAGGTCATCCGGAGAAATATCGTCGATGGCTTCCAGCACCGGCGGCAGACGATCATCCCATTCCCGGGAAAGGTGTTCCCGCACCAGATTCAGAGCCCCTTTGCCGCCACCCAGCTGTGCCAGAAAACCGGCATAGCGGGCCACCATGGCCGGGTCATTTTTCAAATGCACCGGCACATCTTTCCACAGCTTGCGCAGTTCTTCCCGGCGGCCATCCGCATCGTTAAACCCGGGCTTGCGGGCGGTTTCCTGCAACAGCGCCAACCAGGCCCGGCGCTCACGACGGGATTCCTTGCCCTCACCGAAAGCACGCTTGAGCCGCGGCATCAGAGCGCACAGGGCCGGCCAGTCCTTCTGGCTTTCCAGCACCTCCGCATAGGTACGCAGGATACGTTTGTTCCGCGGCGCCAGGTCCGCCAGCACCTTCAGTTCCTGGCGGGCCTGCTCCGGATAACCATCGTCCAGGGCGAAACGGGCCTTCATCAGCCCGGCCACCAACTGACCGCGACGATCACTACTGGCGTTTTCCAGATACCGCTGACTGGCCTCCACGTTCTCCTGCTCCTGGGCCGCTTCCGCCGCCAGCAACCAGGCCAGCAACGGCCAGTCGCCGTCTTCACCGGCGGCTACCAGCAGGCGCTCGGCCTTTTCCTGCTCCCCATCCACCAGTTGCAGAAAACCACTGCGCAGACGTCGGGCCGCCACCGCTTTTTTCCAGCGACGGGTGGCACGCACCGGCTCCAGGGCATTCCAGGCGGCATTGCCGAGCAGGGTCAGAATGACAATGGCCACCGCCGTCAGCAACGCGGCCAGCACCACGAAGCCCAGGGTGGTATCCATGGAAAAATCATCGCGGATCACCAGCACATAGCCGGAGTCCGCCGCCATCCAGCGCCCCAGCGCCAGAGCGGCAACCAGGGCGATGACGATCAGCAGGGCGACTTTTTTCATGCACCGCCCTCCTTGCGTTTCAGTTCTTCAATGGCGGCCAGCCCCGCACCGATTTCTGGCAGCGCCTGGGCCACATTGCTGCCGCCCAGTTCTTGCAGGGCCTTGCGCATCTGCGCCGCCCGCGGCTCATCTTCACGGAACCACTGGGCCAGCGTGGAGCGCGCCGTATCCAGGGCCTGCTGATAGGCCTTGGCCCGGCCCTGCATGAGGGCCAGTTGCGCCTGCTGCAGGCTACCGTCCAGCGTCAGCCGCACCAGGGACGCCTGCTCCGCGGACAACGGCAGCGGCACCGCACCATCATGATGGCGCACATTCACGGGGAGCCGGTCGAGCACATCCTGCCACCAGGGCTGGCTCACTTCCGGCATGTCGCGCTCGGGGGGAGCTTCTTCCACCGGCACCGCCAGCTCGGCAACGATCTGACGCAGGGCGCCTAGGCGCAGCACCATGCCCTGCACGTCCACCTGGCCGGCGCCACTGAGCTTTTCCATATCCATGGCCAGCGCCTGACGGGCCGGCAATACCTTGGGATCATCCAGACGTGCCAGGGTCTCATCGGCGGCTTTCAGCAAACGCCGCGCCGCAGACGCGTCCTGGGTCAGCAGCAGGCGCTGACTGGCCAGGCTGGCCAGCGCCCGCGCCTCGTTGACCAGCCACAGGGTCTGGCCTCCGCTCTGCATGTCGGCCAGCACTGCCCGATCCTTGACCATGCGGGCGGCCAACTCCGCCTGCTTTTTCTCGAAGGAGGACAACGCGCCCTGAACGTCGCTGCGCTGACTGGCCATGGCGGCTTTCAATTCGCTGATCTGACCGGCAAGACCGGCCTTCTCTTTCTGCATCTGCTGGAACTGCTGCCAGCCCCACCAGCCACCGGCCCCCAGGGCCGCCAGAACCACCAACACCACCAGTACTACCCAGACGCTCTTGCCTGTCTGGCGGGAATAAAGACGTTCCTGCGTCATGTCAGCTCCATGTTCTGATTATCTGGCACCCCCGAACGGGCGATCCGTAAAGCCTATTTAGGATCTATCCGCGGCTGCGTTGCCAGCCGCCGGCAAGAGCACAGGCTTGTGCAGGACAACATCACCGCACAATCCGACTCATGTACCCGATCAAACAACGAATTCCGGCGCGGCGGCATATAGATCTTAAATAAGCTCTCAGCGAAAACCTTAATTGGGGCTGCGCTGAGTGTCCATTAAACAATGTAATAGGGAAGGCAAACAGGGCATCAAATCGCGGCATGGATGACAAATCGCTACCTTTGCCCGGAGAGGGACGCCGTTATGCATGGACGTCACATGGAAGGCAGCGCCGCCAGCATATCCTCATCGTGGGCGCTCGCCGCCACTCGCAATGGCCCGCCATGTTGCGCACGGACAGGTGTGGCCACCCGCTCTCCGGCGGCCACGACACCCACCGCAGAGGGGATGTGTCCGCTGATTGCCTGCCAGCTTTCCACGCTGGTGACCATGACCCAGTCGCATCCCTCGGGGCAATGGAAAGCGGTGCTGGGCACGCGACGGTAAAACGGCAGGGATACAACCTCGGCACCGCGCTCGGCAAGGGTCTTCGCCAACAGTTCCCGGCCGCTTTCTCCACGGCACAGCAACACTTTCTTTTCAGCCAGTTGCTGCAGGCAAGGCAGCGCCAACACCGCTTCGGAATTGAACCCGCCATCCGGCACCGTCGGTTGCAGATGCCAACGGGAAATCTCTGCCGCCGTGGCCTTGCCCACCGCCAGCCAGTGAAGCCCCACCGGCCACTGGGGCCAGATATCCGCCATGGCGGTCAAAGCCAGGCGCGCAGCATTACTGCTGGCAAAGAAAACCGCATGGAACAGGTCCAGATCCATGAGTACCCGGCGGCTGGCATCGCTGACCGGCAACGGCTCGATATGCAGGGCCGGGCTGTGCAGGGGCCTATGGCCAGCCCGGCTCAGGGCATCCATTAACGCCTGCTGCTGGCCCCGGGGACGGGTAATCAGCACCTGCATGGCCGTTAACCTCGCTCGTAGAGCGCCTTGAGGATCTCGTCCGCGCCCTGGGCCAGCAGCTGCTCGGCAATCTCTACGCCCAGCTCGGCACCGCGCTCGCGATGGGCGCGGCCCTCTGCCCGCAGCACCTGCTTGCCGTTTTCCTCGGCAACCAGACCGCGCAGCCAGAGCTGGTCGTCCTCCAGCAGGGCAAAACCGGCAATTGGCACCTGGCAACCGCCCTCCAGGCGACGGTTCATGGCGCGCTCCGCCACCACCCGATCCCAGGTATCCCGGTCACTGAGGGGGCTGAGCAGTTCGATGGTGCGGGCATCACCATCGCGGCATTCGATACCCACTGCGCCCTGGCCCACCGCCGGCAAGGATTCTTCCGGCGGCATTTCGTAGCGGATCCGCTCGTGCATTTCCAGACGCTTGAGGCCGGCAGCCGCCAGGATAATGGCATCAAACTCCCCGGCATCCAGCTTGCCCAGCCGGGTCTGCACATTCCCGCGCAGGCTTTTTACCACCAGATCCGGACGATTGGCCTGCACCTGGGCCTGACGGCGCAGGCTGGACGTGCCGACGCAGGCCCCCTGGGGCAGCGCCGACAGGCTGTCGTGATGATTGGAGACGAAGGCATCGCGGGGATCTTCCCGCTCGCAGATCACCGGCAGCGCAAAGCCTTCCGGCAATTCCATGGGCACATCCTTCATGGAATGCACGGCAATATCCGCACGACCGTCCATGATGGCCTCTTCCAGCTCCTTCACGAACAGGCCCTTGCCACCGATTTTTGCCAGCGGGGTATCAAGAATCTTGTCCCCCTGGGTCTTGATTCGCACCAGCTCCACACTCAGGCCTTCGTGCAGACTTTCCAAACGCTGCTGAACGTATTCCGCCTGCCAGATGGCAAGCGGACTGGAACGGGTGGCGATACGCAAGACTTCGCGGGACATGGGGGATCCTGTGATTCTGAAATGAGGAGGACAGTTTACAGGAAGAGACGCTCATACCGTAGGAGCCATGCTCGCCATGGCGAACCTGCTTGCGATCTCGATGGTTCGCTACGCTCAGTTCGCCATGGCGAGCATGGCTCCTACAAATTCAAAGGGAGGAATCAGTTGCCGTAAACCACCACGGTGAATTCCGCCAACACCCCGAAGAAATTCTGGGACTCGTAATCCACGTGGTGGATCTCGGTGATGCCCCCGTTGCGGGCAGCGGTCTGGATGCTGGCATCGCCGGAGGCGATGATGCCGAGAATGGAACGGGCACTGGCTCGGCCGACCCGGGTGGCTTTTTCCGTGGACGCGGTGGCAGTCAGGGGCGCTTTCACATTACCGTACAACAGACCGGTCACCGGCATGGCGGACGAGGCACAACCACTCAGTGCGACAGCACCGACCAGCAGAAGAAGAAGCTTTTTCATGGCAGATTTCCTGTTCTTGTTATTAATGATTGGCACATCTTCAGGGGCTCAAGGCTAGCACGCCCACCCCCCTCTGTTAACGCTTACAGATTCTGCAACACCCGGCGCAAACCTGCCACATGACGGCGGCTGACGGTCAGCCGTTCATCGATACCACGCAGACGTACCTGGTGGTGGCCGGCGGTGGCCATTTCCATCCCCTCGATAAACTTTAACGCCACCAGGGCATTGCGGTGTATACGCACAAACTGGTCACCAAATTCCGTTTCCAGCTCCTTGAGGGTTTCATCGATCAACACCTCACCTTCCCCGGAGCAGACGGTGACGTATTTCTGGTCGGCCAGGAAGTAGCGCACCTCATCCACCGGCACCAGTTCCAGCCCGCGATGGGTCCGGGCACTGATATGTCCACGGCGGCGGGGTTTTTCCTCACTGACTTCCCTGCCGATTTCCGCCAGCTGCACCCGGTTCAAGGTACGGGCCTTGCCCAGGGCCGTTTCCAGGTCCCCGGCGCTGACCGGTTTCAGCAAATAATCCACCGCATGGACCTTGAAGGCCTGCAGGGCATGCTCATCATAGGCCGTGCAGAAAATCAGCGCCGGCGGATTATCCATCTTGCTGAGATGCTCGGCGGCTTCCATACCATCCATTTCCGGCATGCGAATATCCATCAGGATCACATCCGGCCTGGTGGCCTGGGCCTGCTCAATGGCTTCCCGGCCGTTAGCCGCTTCTGCCACCACTTCAACCCCGTCGGTCTTTTCCACCAGCCGCTTGAGCCGGTCCCGCGCCAGTTGTTCGTCGTCGCACACAAGCACCCGCATAATTCCCATCCTTTTTTATTGCAGCGGATATCGAATTTCGATCTCGTATTCTTTTTGTTGCGGCCGTGACTCCACCGCCACCTCGTCACCATACAATGCTTCCAGCCGGTGACGAATGTTCTCCAGCGCCATACGGTTACCCTGGTGATGCCCCCCGCCTTCCGGTTTGGGGTTACTCACCGAGAGCACCAATTCGCCATTTTCTGCCAGCGCCCGGATTGTCACCACGCCGCCGGCGGTTAATGGCTGTATGCCATGATAAATGGCATTTTCGAGCAAGGGTTGCAAGGTTAACAGCGGAATCATCACGGTTTTTGCTTCCACGCGAATGTCCCACTCCACCTGCAACCGCTCGCCCATGCGCAATTGCTCAATATGAATGTAGCGCCGGCACAGCTCCAGTTCTTCTTCCAGCGTCGCCTCATTGCCGATATTTTTCAGGCTGGCACGGAACAGTACCGACAGGTCTTCCACCACCTTTTCGGCGGCGTCCGGGTCCACCGCAATCAGGCTGGCAATAATGTTCATGGAATTAAACAGGAAATGCGGGCGGATACGCGACTGCAAGGCCTGGATGCGCGCCTGCAATTCTGCCTGCCCCTTTTGCCGCAACTGCTCCTGTACATAGAAATAGCGCATGACCAGGCCGGCAATAATCGCGGCAATCAGGCCATTAACGGCAATTTCCCAGGACCACAGGGTGCCCGGTACAAGACTTCCTGTGACCCAGCCCATGACCAGAGTCGCCACCACACTGAATACCAGCGTGTCGATCACCACCAGCAACACCACGGCCACCGCCGCCCACGCCGGCGCCAGCCGATTCAGACGGGACCGCAACTGGCAGACCAGTGCCGCCGAGGTCAGCCCCACCCATTGCACAAACAGGGAGGTAATCGCCAGCCGGCCCACGCTGAAATCGCTGTAGTACGTGGCCACCAGGTTGATCACCAGGGCCATCAGCTCGGCCACCACCACCACCACCAGTACCGCACGGGTGCTGCACAGGTCGGGCAGGAAACTGGAGTTGGGCTGGTCGTCCGTGGCCGCCATCTTGGCTCCCGTCAGTAAAAATCACTAGTTACAGGCAGTTATACCTCAAGCCGTCAGATCACCCAAGTAATACCCGCAGGACACACTGAGTATGCCAGGAGTGATTCAGCGGCTCCCTGATGTTCAGGGGGTCCCCGGTCCCTGCTATACTGCGCGCCTCGCAAATCCGGCTTTATGCATGGGAACCGTACGATGACCGACAAGCAGCAGAACAAACTCTGGGGCGGCCGCTTCAGCGAATCCACCGACCAGTTCGTGCAGGAATTCACCGCCAGCGTGAATTTCGACCGACGCATGTACCGTCAGGACATCTTCGGCTCCCAGGCCCACGCCACCATGCTGGCGGAGGTAGGCGTGCTCACCGAGGAAGAGCGCGACGCCATCATCAATGGCCTGGCGGAAATCCAGAAAGAGATCGAAGCCGGCGAATTCCAGTGGTCCGTTGCCCTGGAAGACGTGCACATGAACATTGAAGCGCGGCTCACCGACAAGATCGGCATCACCGGCAAGAAACTGCATACCGGCCGTTCCCGGAACGACCAGGTGGCCACCGATATCCGCCTGTGGCTGCGTGACGAGATGCTGATTCTGGAAGAACAGTATCTGCACCTGATGACCGGCCTGCTGGATCTGGCCGAGCGCGAAGCGGCCACCATCATGCCCGGTTTCACCCACCTGCAGACCGCCCAGCCGGTGACCTTCGGTCACCATCTGCTGGCCTGGTTCGAAATGCTCAAGCGTGACCGTGAGCGGTTGCTGGACTGCAAGAAGCGGGTCAACCGCATGCCCCTGGGCGCCGCGGCACTGGCCGGCACCACCTACCCGATCAACCGGGAGCGCACCTGCGAGTTGCTGGGCTTTGACGGCATCTGCGAAAACTCCCTGGACGCGGTGAGCGACCGGGACTTCGCCATCGAATTCTGCGCACTGGCCGCCCTGACCATGACCCACCTGTCACGGATCAGCGAAGAGCTGGTGCTGTGGACCAGCGCCCAGTTCAACTTCATCAATCTGCCCGACCGCTTCTGTACCGGCAGCTCCATCATGCCGCAGAAGAAGAACCCGGATGTGCCGGAACTGGTTCGCGGCAAGACCGGTCGCGTGAATGGTCATCTGATCAGCCTGCTGACCCTGATGAAGAGCCAGCCGCTGGCCTACAACAAGGACAACCAGGAAGATAAAGAACCGCTCTACGACGCCGTGGACACCCTCAAGGGCAGCCTGCGCGCCTTTGGCGACATGGTGCCGGCCCTGGAACCCAACCGGGAAGTGATGCGCGAAGCGGCCCGCCGTGGCTTCGCCACCGCTACCGATCTGGCCGACTACCTGGTACGCAAGGGCATTGCCTTCCGCGATTCCCACGAAATTGTCGGCAAGGCCGTGGCCTATGGGGTAGAGAAGAAGAAAGACCTGAGCGACATGTCCCTGTCCGAACTCAAGCAGTTCAGCGACCAGATCGAGGACGACGTGTTTGACGTGCTCACCCTGGAAGGCTCGGTCAGCGCCCGCAACCATATCGGGGGTACCGCCCCGGACCAGGTGCGCGCCGCAGTTGCCCGTGCCCGTGAAGCGCTGGACAATACCGGCAACTGATCAACGTCGGGCGGAAAGCACGCCGCGATCCGCCTTCGCACGCACACTCGGAGCTTGATGATGCGCATCATCGCCCTGCTATTTGTCGTTCTGCTGGCCGGCTGCGGCCAGAAAGGTCCGCTTTACTTCGCCCCTGAAGAACCCGCCGCCGAGCCGGTCGCGACTCAGGACGACAACACCGACCAACCCGCCGTATCCGACCAGGATGACGGGGAACAGGAATAATCATGGATCACTTTCAGTACCGCGACGGCGAGCTGTTCGCTGAAGAACTGCCGGTAGAACAGCTGGCGGACCGCTTCGGCACACCGCTGTATCTCTATTCCCGCGCCACCCTGGAGCGTCACTTCCAGGCCTTCGACGAGGCCTTTGGGGACCATCCCCACCAGGTCTGTTATGCGGTAAAAGCCAACTCCAACCTGGCGGTACTGAATGTGCTGGCCCGTTGCGGCGCCGGTTTCGATATCGTTTCCGGCGGTGAGCTGGAGCGGGTACTGCGGGCGGGCGGCGATCCGGACAAGATCGTGTTTTCCGGCGTAGGCAAAACCGCCGACGAAATGGCCGCCGCCCTGAAAGCCAACATTCACTGCTTCAACGTGGAATCCGCCGCCGAGCTGGAACTGCTCAACCTGGTGGCCGGAGAACTGGACCGTGAAGCCCCCATCGCCATCCGGGTGAACCCGGATGTGGACGCCCAGACCCACCCCTATATTTCCACCGGTCTGAAGGACAACAAGTTCGGTGTGGATATCGCCAAGGCACCGGCGCTGTATCAGCGCGCCGCCGAGCTGCCGCACATCAAGGTACTGGGTATCGATTGCCATATCGGCAGCCAGCTCACCAAGCTGTCTCCGTTCGAGGACGCCCTGGAGCGGGTACTCAAACTGCTGGATCAGCTACAGCACCTGGGTATCGAAATTCACCATCTGGATCTGGGCGGTGGCCTGGGCGTCACTTACAACGAGGAAGCGCCACCGGCGCCGGCCGATTACGTGCAGGCCCTGCTCAAGCACATCCCCGGCGACCTGCCAGTGCACATCGAACCGGGCCGGGCCATTGCCGCCAACGCTGGCATCTTTGTCACCCAGGTGCTGTTCCTCAAGCCCACCGAACACAAGAACTTCGCCATCGTCGACGGCGCCATGAACGACCTGATCCGCCCAAGCCTGTATTCGGCCTGGCAGAACATCGTGCCGGTCAAACCCCATGATGCGGATTGTCGGGATTGGGATATCGTCGGCCCGGTCTGCGAAACCGGCGACTTCCTGGGCAAAGACCGGGCCCTGTCCCTGGAGACCGGCGACCTGTTGGCGGTACGCAGCGCCGGCGCCTACGGCTTTGCCATGGCCAGCAACTACAACAGCCGCAACCGCCCCGCCGAAGTGATGGTGGATGGTGATCAGGCCTTTGTGGTGCGTCAGCGGGAAACCGTTGAGGACCAGCTGAAGCTGGAATCCCTGCTGCCCTGAACCCTTACCCTTGAGACGCGCGCCCCTCGCCGGCCACTGCCGGCGGGGTCAGGCGCAGCACCTTGATCCCCAGCCAGGCATACACCAGCGCCAGCAGCGGATTGATCAGGTTGAAAAACGCAAAGAACAGATAGTCCGTCACCGGCACCAGCAGCACCGACTGCATGTAGGCCCCGCAGGTATTCCAGGGAATCAGCGGGCTGGTGATAGTGCCACCGTCCTCCAGCGCCCGGGACAGATTCACCGGCGCCAGCCCTTCCTTTTCATAGGCCTCGCGGAACATGCGCCCGGGCATGATGATGGAAATGTACTGGTCGGCAGTGAGGATGTTGCTGCCCAGGCAGGTGGCCAGCGTCGCCGTGATCAACCCCGCCGCGCCCTTCACCGCCGCCAGCAACCCTTCAATCAGCTTTGCCAGCAAGCCCGCATACTCCATGACGGCGCCAAACGTCATGGCGCAGAGAATCAGCCAGACCGTGTTGAGCATGGACGCCATGCCACCCCCGGACAGCAGATCATTGAGCGCCGCATCGCCGGTTTCCACGGTGATGCCCGCATAGAAGGTCTGCCACACCACTTTCAGTGACGCCATCATATCCGCCTGCGCCACGCCCGCCTGGGCGGCAATGGCCTCGGGCTGGAACAACAGCGCCCAAATACCCCCCAGCAAGGCCCCCAGGAAAATTGCCGGCAACGCCGGCATGCGTTTGAGCGCCAGTACCAGCAGCACCAGCAGGGGAATCAGGTGCAGAAAGGAAATATGGAACTGGCTATCCAGGCCGGCCAGTAGCGGACGAATACGATCCACCGAGTCACCGACCACCTCCGCGTTAAATCCCATGAACAGGAAAATCAGCAGGGCGATGACGATGGAGGGGACCGTGGTCCACAGCATCAGGCGGATATGCTCGAACAGGTCCGAGCCGGCCACCGCCGGTGCCAGGTTGGTGGTTTCGGAAAGCGGTGAAATCTTGTCGCCGAAATAGGCCCCGGAGACCACCGCCCCGGCGGCCACCGGCAGCGATAACCCCAGGCCGCTGGCCACCCCGATCAATGCCACCCCCACGGTGGCCGCCACCGTCCAGCTGGAACCGATACTCAGGGCAATAATGGCGCAGATCAGACAGGCCGCCGCATAGAACAGGGCCGGATTCATCAGCTCCAGCCCGAAATAGATCAGCGACGGTACAATGCCGGCCAGGCGCCAGGTGCCGATCAGGGCGCCCACACTAAGCAGAATCAACACCGCCCCCAGAGCCACGGCAATGCCCTTGATCATGGCGGTCTCGATCTCCCGCCAGGTCATGCCGTTCTTGAAGGCAATCAGTGATGCCAGACCCGCGCACAGCAACAAGGCGATCTGGTTGGGGCCAGAGGAGGCACTGTCGCCATAGAGATAGACCGCCGCCGCCAGCAACGCCACCAGCACCACGATGGGCAGCAGGGCATCGAACAGGCTGGGGCGACGGTGTGAAGAGGACTGTGTCATGGCTGGCTACAAGACGGTGTCTTTCCGGTTATGGGCCTTCGCCGGCGAGTGAGCGCTTACCGGGGGCACGAAAAGCGGCGCAGTCTACCAGCACCTTGGCAAAGGCGCATTGCCGGTGGTCGGCCTGCTCGACGAGTAACGAGTAGCGAGTTTCGAAATGCGAAGCAGTGGATTTTCGCTCCTTGCTCCTCGTATCTCGTATCGTATCTCGTAAAGGCGCTGTCAGTCCTCGCCAGTCAGCTCTCTAACCAGAGTATGGCCGTTGGGTTCGCACAGTGCACTCTTGAGCACCGGCATGGCCTGGGCCATATGCTGGGCCAGCGTATAGGGCGGATTGATGATCAGCATGCCGGAGCCGGTCATGCCCCGGCCGGAGGCATCCGGGCGCGGACAGCACTCCACCCGCAGCAGGTTGGGGATCTCCGCCTTGACAAAACGGCGGATGAAACTTTCGGTACGGTTGCGATCCAGCACCGGGTACCAGATGGCATAAGTGGCAGTGGAGAAACGCTCCATGGCCATCTGCAGCGCCGGCAACAGCCCCAGGTAGTCCGCTTCCATTTCATAGGAAGGATCGATCAGCACCAAGCCACGGCGATGCTGGGGCGGCAGCATCGCCTTGAATCCCTGCCAGGCATCCAGCTTCTCCACCCGCACCCGCTTGTCATCGGCAAAGCGACGCTGCAGCAACTCGAAGTCGGTGCTGTGCAGCTCGGTACATTGCAACCGGTCCTGTTCCCGCAACAGGCTGGCGCTGATCAGCGGCGACCCCGGGTACTCGGTAAGCTTGCCCACCGGATTGAGCTTTTTTACCAGCGCCACGTATTGATCAATCACCCCCACGCCAGTGCGGCTATCCATCAAGCGGGCAATGCCATCCTGGTATTCCCCCGTCTTCTGCATATGCTCGCTGGCAATGGCATAACTGCCGGCCCCGGCATGGGTATCGTGCACCGTGAAGGGTTTATCCTTTTTCTTCAGGTACTCGATGATCGCCACCTGGACGATGTGCTTGAGGACATCGGCAAAATTGCCGGCGTGATAGCTGTGGCGGTAGGAAAGCATGGTGGCAACCTGAAGAAATGTAAGGGCACATTGTACACCTGACGCCGTCCATGTAGGAGCGTCGCTTGCGGCGCGATCCCAGACATTGAATCATCGCGCCGCAAGCGACGCTCCTACAATAAAGCCGAAACGCCATCACCTGACGCCACCGGAATCCCGGAGTACAATGGCCTTTTACCCGTACCGGACAATCCGCATGAACCTGCGCTTTACCAAAATGCACGGCCTGGGCAACGATTTCATGGTGATCGACGGCATCCGCCAGTCGCTGCCGGAAACCGGCGTGCCGTTTTCCGCCGACGAAATCCGCCGTCTGGGCGACCGGCATTTCGGCGTGGGCTTTGACCAGATGCTGATCGTGCAACCGGCCCGCAGCGCCGGGGCGGATTTCCGTTATCGCATCCTCAATGCGGACGGCTCCGAGGTCAGCCAGTGTGGCAACGGCGCCCGTTGCTTTGCCCGCTTCGTGCGCGATCATGGGCTGACCGACAAGGCCGAGATCGTGGTGGAAACCGCCGCCGGACAGATGACCCTGGCCGTGACCGACGACGAGCAGGTGACCGTGGATATGGGTGCGCCGCGCTGGGCGCCGGACGCGATTCCGCTGATCGCCAAAGCCGAACAGGACACCTATTTCCTCATCGCTGACAATAACGCCTATGAAGTCGGCGCCGTCGGGCTGGGTAATCCCCACTGCACCCTGCTGGTGGAAAATGTGGACACCGCACCGGTGAACACCCTGGGGCCGCTGCTGGAACGCCACGAACAGTTCCCGGAACGGGTCAACGTGGGCTTCATGCAGATCGTCAGCCGCAATGAAATTCGCCTGCGCGTCTACGAACGCGGTGCCGGGGAAACCCTGGCCTGCGGCTCCGGTGCCTGCGCCGCCGTCCTGATTGGCCAGCGCCGGGGCTTTCTGGATGAGGACGTGACGGTCCATTTACCCGGCGGCACCCTGCGGATTCATTACGATGGCCAGGGCGGCGTGCGGATGACAGGCCCCGCCACCCCTGTCTATGATGGCAGCATTGATGTAATCGCGGCGCAATAAAAAGGACACCCCCCATGACGGAGAACACCAAGGCCAGTGCCGACCAGGTTGCCGCTTACCTGCGCGACAACCCGGATTACTTCCAGCACCGCCCGGAGTTGCTGGAGCTGCTGCGCCTGCCGGACTCCAAGGGGGAGGCCGTCTCCCTGCTGGAGCGCCAGGCCTCCATCCTCCGCGACCGCAACAATGAACTGCGCGACCGCCTCAACGGCCTGCTGGACGTGGCCCGGGAAAATGATCACCTGTTCGACAAGACCCGTCGCCTGACCCTGTCCCTGCTGGAAGCGCGCGGGGCGGAAAAACTGTTCCGCAACCTGCTCGCCAGCCTTGGCGATGATTTCCACTGTGACCGTGTCGCGCTGATGCTTTATGACCGGGAAATCCCCATCCTCGGCGACCTGCGCAACCAGATTCGCTGTGTCGACAGCGACGCCCTGCCCAGCGCCCTCAACCACCTGCTGCGTAACGGCAAGGCGGTGTGCGGTGCCATGCGCGAAGAGGAAATGCAGGCCCTGTTCCAGGAGCACGCCACCGACATCCGCTCCGCCGCCATGGTCCCCCTGGAGTACCAGGGCAAATTGGGACTGCTGGCCATCGGCAGCAAAAGCGCCATGCATTTCCGCAGCTCCCTGGGCACCCTGTTCATTACCCACATCGGCCAGGTACTGAGCCGACGCCTGCATGAAGTGCTGCGGCAATACCCGCATCAGGCAGCCAAAAAGATCAATGAACAGTGAACAGCGGAAGCCGCGATAAAGACACCGTTACTGCCTTCCTGCAACATCTGGAGTTCGAGCGCCGCCTCTCCCCCCACACCGTCAGCAATTACCAGCGTGACCTGAAAGACGCCTTCCGCCTCACCGGGCAGCGGGACTGGGCCACGCTCACCGTGCACGACATGCGCTCGCTGGTGGCCACCCTGCACCGGCAGGGAAAAGGCGGCAAGACCATTGCCCGACTGCTCTCCACCCTGCGCACTTTCTACAGTTATTTGATGCGTGAGGGGCTGGCCCGGGATAATCCGGCGGTGGATGTGCGACCACCGAAAAGCGGCAAGCGTCTTCCCAAGGCCCTGGATGCGGATCAGGTAGGCCAGCTGCTGGATGCGGGCACGGAAAAAGGCGACCCACTAAGTCTGCGCGACCAGGCGATCATGGAACTGTTCTACGCCTGCGGCCTGCGCCTGGCGGAACTGCTGAGTCTGGATCTGGATAGCCTGGACCTGAGTGCCGGCCAGCTACTGGTCACCGGCAAGGGCAACAAGACTCGCCAGCTGCCCATCGGCAAGCCGGCCCTCACCGCCGTACGCCGCTGGCTCAAGGCCCGCACCCTGTTTATCAAGGACAGTGAAGAGAAAGCGCTCTTTCTGAGCAAGAATGGCCGACGACTGTCCCCGTCCAGCGTGCAACAACGTCTTAAACGTCACGCTCTGGAGTGGGGCCTGGATGACCACTTGCATCCCCACAAGCTGCGCCATTCCTTTGCCACCCATTTACTGGAATCTTCCGGCGACCTGCGTGCGGTGCAGGAACTGCTGGGCCATGCGGACCTGGCCACCACCCAGGTCTATACCCACCTGGATTTCCAGCACCTGGCCCAGGTCTATGATGGTGCTCACCCCCGAGCCCAGCGCCGCAAGGGGGACGACGAGGAGTCTTCCTGACCTCTGCCGCTTCCCGTAGGAGTTCCCTTCCAGGGGACGAACCTCAGGTAGCGAGGCGCCAAAGCGGATCATTGTTCACGGCTCTATCGCGCCTGGATATTCCTGATCGCCCTATGGCCGATTCCGTGCTGCGCACGGTTCGCCCCCTGGAAGGGAGCTCCTACAGCAGCTTCGCCTTCATGGCCGGGCCTCAGCCCTTGCCATGCGCTACAATAGCGCCATGAGCCGACTCAAACTGATTACCTTTGATCTGGACAATACCCTCTGGCCGGTGGACGAAGTGATTCGCCGGGCGGAGAAGGCATGCAGTGACTGGATCATCGACCGCCACCCGGAAGCCGCCCAGGCGTTGAGCGCCGAACGGGTCCGCGCCGTACGTACCGCCCTGCTGCGGGAACGACCGGACTATCTGGACAACCTGACCGCCCTGCGCCAGGACGCCATGGCCCGGGCCTTTACCGAACACGGCTTCAGCGCCGGCGAGGCGCGCAAGATTGCCGAGGAGGCCTTCCTGGTTTTCCACCGTGCCCGCAATCAGGTGACCTTTTTCCCCGGGGCCCTGGAGGTGCTCGAACAGCTGGCCGATAGCTACCAGCTGGGCGCTCTGACCAATGGCAACGCGGATCTGCAGCAGATCGGCATCGCCGGTCTATTCAGCTTCCACCACTCCGCGGAAACCATCGGTAAACGCAAACCCGCCCCGGACATGTTCCAGGCGGCCCTGGCATCCGCCGGCGTCGACGCCAGCCAGGCAGTCCATGTGGGGGATCATCCCCTGGAAGATGTGCATGCCGCGCGTGAACATGGCATGCATGCCATCTGGGCCAACCTGATTGATCTGGACTGGCCGGTTGATCTGGCCCATCCGCGTCACCATATCCATAATCTTCACGAACTCACTGACCTGGTACCCCTTTTCGATGACTAAGCGCGCGCAACTCGCCACCCTTCTGGACGACCTGCAGACAGAACTGGACCAACAGGGCCTGTGGGAACAGCAACCCCCTACGCCCGCTGCTTTCAACAGCAGCACGCCTTTCTTTGCCGACACCATGGCGTTCAGCCAGTGGCTGCAGTGGGTGTTTATCGCCCGCTTCCGGGCCATTCTCGAGGCCGAGCACCCCCTCCCCGGTCAGTGCGACGTGAGCCCCATGGCGGAAGAAGCCCTGAAGGGCATGGAGCAGGATGTGAGTGAGATCATTGATCTGCTGAAGCAGTTCGACGAGCACTTTTAAGGGCGGCGGCAACAGGGAGCCGGAGGCATTTATCTGTAGGCGGTTACCTGCAAGCGAACCCGCAAGACTGTAGGAGCGGAGCTCGAGCCGCGAACCGGGAGTGACACCAATCAGCTGGATTTGGCCTCGCACTGAGCAGGACCTGGCGCGCTCTGATATTCCTGATCGCCCTGCGGTCGATTTCCGCGCAAGCGCGGTTCGCACCTCAAGAGGTATTATTCGCTTCGCTCACCCTTCGGGCCGCACGGAACTACGTGCGTTACTCCGCTGCGCTACGTTCCTACAGCGGCTTCGTAGAAACGCCAAGGTACCGGGAACTTTCTAACCTTTCCCTATCCAATCGAGCGTAGCTTGTAGCTTGTAGCTACCGAATCACGCTATCTCTCAGTAACGCCCGCCAGTCAGACTCCGCTTCGCCGGCGGACAGCGTCCACAACCAGTCACCGTTTTCATCCAGCGCCTCCAGCGCCGTGATCACCTGCCCATCACCGGGCTTGCGCAGCCGCCACAGGCTCTGCATTTTTGCCATATCCAGCGACACCAGGGCACCGTTATGGACCAGATGACAATGGCTGTCTTGCCAGCGCGGTGACGACCAGGGTGCCGTCATGCACAGACGCACACCTTGATTGCCCACACACAGCGTGGTCGCCTCATCACGCCGCGAGGCTTCCGCCAGCACCGCCGGCAGGGTTTCCGGGCGTACCGGGCAGGCAAAGCTATCCCGCACCGAACGGTACAGAACCGACCGCTGGTTATCACAGCGCTGCAACAGGTGGGTGAAGTCCTCGTCATCGGCACTGCCGGCCCAGTCCCGCTCCAGCTGAGAGAGCGGCCCCAGTTCACCCGCCACCGCGCGGGGAAGACCGGCGGGCAAGTTCAGGGTTTGCTGATCGGGATGCAACATGGCGCAAACCAGCTCCTCGAATGCCAGACCTCCACTGTTCGGGGCCACCGCCATCTGTTGCAACGGTTGCCCCTGGCGATCAAAGAACACCAGACTGCGGGCGGGTAACGCACCGGTGGGCTCCAGCACCGCCAGCACCGAATGCCACTGGGACACCTGCAGACTTTGCCGTAACCGACAACGATCGCCCACCGATTCCAGCCACCATTCCCCTTCATGGAACGCCGGGTAATGCATGTTCTGGGAAACCCGAGAGCCACTGGTAAACGTCGTTACCACCAGTGAACCAAGTCGGTAGAGGGCCTTGAGAATGGCCAACGGTTCGTCCTGCAATCGTAAAACCCGATCACCGAGTGCGGCACCGCACTGACGAAGCAGAGGGGATGCCGCCGGCGCCGGGGACCACGCCATCACTGACATGCTGCCTCCAGATCGCCGCACCATCGATGCCTTGTCGACGGTGCTTGTTATTAGGTGTGGAAAGCTGGCGGCGGCTGGCGATCCACGTCAGGGAGAAAAGGGAGAGGCGTCTCGCAACGTACCTGAGACAACGAGACACTACCGCCCGACACGCACTGGGCGCCTCATTGCCCAAGGCATGATGCGTGCCTGATCACTTGGTAAGAATAAGCCGGTTATTGGACGTGCGGCGAAGCAGGTAACGCTCGCCGGCATGCTCGATCCAGAGTTTGCCCTGGTGGTTGAGCAGCAGACTGCTGGCAACACTGCTTTCTGCATTGATAGAAACCCGGCGGGTGGTGGCGGTGACGTTCTTCTTGAGCTGAGTCATGCTGGCCTCCTTGTCTGTATATGAGAATCATTATCATTATTGATTGGACAGCCGTCAATCCTCATTTTCGTTTTTCTGACCGGGGTCACAAACCCGGTCAGACATCCCCGATCTATCCACGCCAAAACGCTTTTGACATGCCAAGCCCCCTTGCTGTTTTCCTCGCCGGGCAGGTTTTTACGTTCCCCTATCGAAAGCCCTGCACAACCGCGCTAGACTGAAATCATGAATACCGCGATGGCACACCCCATGACCGAATCCCCCCAGGAACGTCTGGCCGCTATCCTGGATAGCCACCAGCCTTCCTCCGTTGTTACCGTCAGCCTCAACCCCATCCCCGTCGTCAGCCAATGGTGCAAGGACCACGACTGCACGCTGGTGGAAATCCAGGAGCAGGACCCCTTTGCGGCACTGGAAGAGATCGAACGGGTGGATATGGCCATCGTGGCCGACCAGCTGGAATACATGAGTCAGCGTGATGGCGAAGCCCTGATGGGCTTGCTGCGCAACCTGCACACGGACTCCATGGTGGCGGTATATCAGCCCAACCTGGCGCCACAGAAATTGCGCTGGCCCAGCAACGGGTTTCTGGCACTGGGTTGCCGGGAGCAGGGACACTTTGCCCAGGAAGGTCGTGAGCTGAATATCTACAGCTACGATCTGGACAACTACAACTTTGAGCGCAAATGGAACAACCCGCGCTTCTGGGCCAACCCGGAAAACTGGGGCAAGTACTGGTGGTAAACACCCCACCGGTTATTCCGTAGGGTGCACTGAGCCTAAGGCGAACTGCACCCTACCTGCGGCCAACCCCATTACACGACCTTCCCATCGCAAGCCCGCAACGCCTATTCGCCCGCTTTCTCTGTGAACTGCGCGCCCGCTGTGGTGAAATAACGCCTTTCCCGCTGAACTTTCCAGCCCCAACTTTGCAACCGACATGATCAGCCAACGTTTTCGCGAAATTCTCTATTTCTGGTGGCGCAATCTCGGGCCCATTTTTCTGGTGACGGCCCCCTTTGCCCTGCTCACTGAAGCCAGCCAGTGGCTGTTTGGACCCAGCTTTGTGTTCCCGGAAGAGGCTGGCGGGGCGCTGCAGTTCAGCGGCATCAGCCTGGCCATCGTGCTGCTCAGTCGTCCGCTGGCAGAAGGGACACTGATTGCCCAGCTGGCTGCGGCGCGCTCGGGCAAACCGGCCGGCCTGCTTCATTGTCTGGCCGCTGCCGTGCTGGTCTACCCCATGTTGCTGGCCACCTATGCCATCATGGCTGTTGGCGTCTCGCTGGGCTGGCTGGCGTTTTTCTTCCCGGCCCTGTGGGTCTACACCCGCCTGTGTTTTGCCCCGTTTCTGGTGGTTCTGAAACGCCGCAATCCCATCGATGCCCTGCGCCAATCCTTCGCCATGACACAAGACCAGCAGTGGCCTCTGCTGCTGATTCTGGTGCTGGTTTTCCTTGCCTTTGTGTTGATGAGCAGCATCCTGGCATCGCTGGTCACTGCCGTCGTCAGTCAACCCCAGGCGGCGGCGCTGCTGGTGGGCCTGCCGGTGAGTCTGATCAGCGCTCTGGTCAATGTGGCGGTGTTCCGCTACTGGGAAATGGCCCAGGACAACGTGACCCATTAAAACCGCATCGGGTGGCGGTCCCGGTTTCAGGTTACCGCCACCCCTCCCGCAC
This sequence comes from Alcanivorax sp. NBRC 102024, assembly GCF_001602235.1. Taxonomy (NCBI): domain Bacteria; kingdom Pseudomonadati; phylum Pseudomonadota; class Gammaproteobacteria; order Oceanospirillales; family Alcanivoracaceae; genus Alcanivorax; species Alcanivorax sp. NBRC 102024. The sequence goes on along the minus strand of NZ_BDAS01000002.1, from coordinate 108,917 downwards.
CCGCCGCAACAACTCCCGCAACCCTCGACACCCGCCACTGACGTTTTGTCACCGACTTCGACCAAAGCCCCCATGGCATGCGGGCGTTTTGATGGCATACTGCCCTGAAGAATAAACCAACCGGGGATATGTCGTGCCACAACACACTATGCATCTGAGCTGGAACGCCCATGGCGAGGATCACTACCTCTGGCACCTGGCCGATGGCAACGAAGTCCGTGTGGTGGATGGCCATCATGGCCAGCAGGAATTCATGGAGCCGGAGGAGGCCTTTATCGCCGCCCTGGCCAGCTGTCACCTGCTGTCATTTCTCACCGAAGCGGCCCGCGACGGCCTGTCCGTAACCAGCTACGACGATGATCCCCAGGCGACCCTGGGCCAGAACGACCAGGCAATGATCTACGTGCGGCAGGTATTGCTGCAGCCGCTGGTCACTTTCAGTGGAGAACAACCGGACGCCGCCAAGATCCAGGCCCTCCACCAGCGCGCCCACGAGAAATGCTTTATTGCCCAGTCAGTGAAGAGTGAAGTGTTGATCGAGCCGAGAGGATGAATTTGTAGGAGCACCGCTTGAGGTGCGAACCGAGCGCAGCGAGGCGGCAAAACTCAACGTCTGTCCGCCGTTCTTTCTTGAGGCGGCAGGGTTCTGAAATTCCTGATCGCCCTGCGGGCGATTTCCGCGCAACCGCGGTTCGTACCTCAAGAGGTGTTATTCGCTTCGCTCACCTTTCGGGCCGCACGGAACTACGTGCGTTACTCCGCTGCGCTACGTTCCTACAGAGGCTTCGTAGAAATGACGGGGCCCAGGAAATTTTTAGCCTTTCCCTATCCAGCCGAGCGTAGCTCGTCCCTATTTCCGCTCGTAAACCACGAAGGAATAATCGTAGGGATTCGGCCCTTCTGCGGGAAAATCTTCCCGGCCGATCTCTTTCCATTCGGAGGTGTCGTACTCCGGAAACCAGGTATCACCATCCACCTCGGCATGCACTTCGGTGAGATAGAGCCGGTCCGCTTGCGGCAGGGCCAGGGCATAGATCTCCGCCCCGCCCATCACCACGGCTTCGTCCTGCCCTTCGATGAAGGCCACGTTCTCCGCCAGGGTAACCGCCTCGTCCAGGGTCGCCACCACCTTGGCTCCCTCCGCCTGAAAATCCGCTTGGCGAGTAATCACGATATTGGTACGACCCGGGAGCGGCTTGCCCAGGGAATCCCAGGTCTTGCGGCCCATGATCACTGGCTTGCCAAAGGTGACCTGCTTGAAGTACTTGAGGTCGTTGGGCAGATACCAGGGCAGCTTGTTGTTACGCCCGATGACACGGTTACTGGCCTTGGCCACCATCAGGGAAAGTCGGATGGACATGAAAAAACTCTATAGTCTGACGCCGGACGTCTGAAGTCGGACGCAAGGATTTTAGTCGTCTGACGCCGGCCCTCCGACGTCAGACTCGTCTCAAATTGCCACCGGCGCCTTGATATGGGCGTGGGGCTCATAATCGCTCAGGGTGAAATCCTCGAAGGTGAAGGCAAACAGGTCCTTCACCGCCGGATTCAGGGTCATGGTGGGCAGCGAGCGCGGCTCCCGGGACAGCTGGGTATCCGCCTGCTCCAGGTGATTGGAATACAGATGCGCATCCCCCAGGGTGTGCACGAAATCACCGGGCTGCAGATCGCACACCTGCGCCATCATCAATGTCAGCAATGCATAGGAGGCAATGTTGAACGGCACGCCCAGGAAAATATCGCCGCTGCGCTGATACAGCTGACAGCTCAACTTGCCATCCGCCACATAGAACTGGAACAGACAGTGGCACGGCGGCAGTGCCTGCTTGCCGGCAGCCGCATTGTCCTTCGGGGAGGTGGACGGATCCGGCAGCACCGCCGGGTTCCAGGCACTGACCACCAGACGACGGGAATCCGGATTGCGTTTGATCTCCGCCAGCACCTCGCTGATCTGATCAATGACACGGCCATCCTGGGTTTTCCAGCTGCGCCATTGTTCGCCATACACCGGGCCCAGCTCGCCGTCAGGCGTCGCCCACTCATCCCAGATGGACACCCCGTTTTCCTTCAGATAACGGATATTGGTGTCGCCGGACAGAAACCACAGCAGCTCGTGAATGATCGAGCGCAGATGCAGCTTCTTGGTAGTGACCATGGGAAACCCTTCACCCAGATCAAACCGCATCTGATGCCCGAACACCGCATAGGTGCCGGTGCCGGTACGGTCTTCCTTGAAGGTGCCATGCTCACGCACATGGCGCAGCAGATCGAGATATTGCTTCATGAACGACTCCGGGAAGGGGTAACGGCGCGATCATCATGACGGTAGGCCCAGACCATCATGGCGGCACCGAGAAGTATCATCGGGATGCTCAGCAGCATTCCCATGGTCAGCCAGCCGCCGGCCAGATAACCCAGGTGGGCGTCCGGCTCACGGAAGAATTCCACGAAGGTACGGCCCAGGCCATAACCCACACCGAACAACCCGGTCACTGCCCCGGCGGGCCTTGGCTTGGCCGAATAGAACCACAGCACGATAAACAGCAGCACCCCTTCCAGCGCAAACTCATAGAGCTGGGAAGGATGGCGCGGCAGGCGGTCCGGATCCGTGGGGAACACCATGGCCCAGGGGGCATCGCTGGCGCGACCCCACAGCTCCGCATTGATAAAATTGCCCAGACGACCGGTGGCCAGACCGATCGGCACCATGGGTACCATGAAATCCGCCACCTGGAAAAACCGCTTGTTGGTCTTGCGGCCGAACAGCCAGAACGCTACCAGTACGCCGATGGCGCCACCGTGGAAGCTCATGCCGCCGTCCCACAGCTTGAACAGCCAGATCGGATCATCCAGGAACTTGCCGAAGTTATAGAACAGCACATAGCCCAGACGGCCACCCAGGATCACCCCCATGGCGCCGTAGAAGACCAGGTCTCCCACCTGGTCCTTGGTCCAGCCCGAGTTCGGCTGTTTGGCGCGATACACCCCCAGCAGCCAGGCGGCGGCAAAGCCGATCATGTACATCAGGCCGTACCAGTGCACCTTGAGGGGACCAATGGCAATCGCCACCGGATCAATCTGCGGAAATTCCATAATGCCTATCCCAAAACCAGCCTGAGGCCGATGATAAACAACACCACCGCGAACACCTTTTTCAGCATGGCTGAAGGCAGCCGGTGGCTGAGTCGCGCCGCCAGTCGGGCGAACGGAAAACTGGTGAGCACTATACCGGCTGTTGCCGGCAAAAACACATAGCCCAGCGCCCCTTCAGGGAGGCGGGTTTCCTGCCAGCCGGCCACCGCAAAACCCAGGGTGCCAGCGACGGCAATGGGCAGGCCACAGGCGGACGCGATGGCCACCGCTTCCTGCATTCTCAGACGGCACCAGCTCAGAAACGGCACCGTCAACGAGCCGCCGCCAATACCGAAAATGGCAGAGCCGGTACCAATCAGCACCCCGGCCACACCCAGCCCCGCAGCGCCGGGCACCCGCTCCGGCAGGTTGGCCTCCGGCACCTTGCGGCCCGTCAGCGCCATCTGCAAGGCAATTACCATGGCAAAGAGACCGAACAACCGGGTCAGCAGTTCCCCTTTCATGGCATCGGCGATAAAGGCCCCGGCGAAGGCCCCCAGCACAATCCCCACGCCCAGCCGCAACACCACCGGCCAGCGCACAAAGCCCGCCTTGTGATGGGTGCGCACCGCGCTGATGGAGGTAATCATGATGGTGCTCAGGGAGGTGGCCACCGCCATCTTCGCCACCAGATCAGCAGGAAAACCAAGCCCGTGAAACAGGAAAATCAGCGCCGGCACGATGACCACGCCACCGCCCAGACCCAGCGCCCCGGCCAGCAGACCGGCGCCCACACCGACTCCCAGACAAATCAGAAACAGTTCCCACATTGGCCAGCCCTTAGCGCCGGTTCATAATCTCTACGCAAGGCAGGTATGCTAGCACGCTACATGTGTCACACGCTGGCGGGATTACCCTTCCCGTTGGAGCCTGGCTCGCAAGGCGAAGGCACCAACCCATCCCCCTGATTGACGGGCAAGTTTCATGTGCATTGTGCTTTTCGACTGGCAACCGGATTCCCCGACTCCCCTGCGGATGGCCGCCAACCGTGACGAATTCCACGCCCGCCCCGCCGAACCCGCCCGCTGGCGCGGCGATATCTTCTGCGGCCTGGATCTGACCGCCGGCGGCACCTGGCTGGGCATCCACCGCAATGGTCGTATCGCCGTGGTCACCAACTACCGGGAACCCATTGCCGAACGGCAAACCGGCGAACGCTCACGGGGTCTGTTGCCGCTGACCTTCCTGGAAGGCAACGACTCCCCGGAACGGTTCTGTCAGGCGCTGGCCGAAGAGCAACATCACTACGGCGCCTTCAACCTGCTGGTGGGCACCCCGGAGAGCCTCTGGTACATCGGCAACCGGGGAGCCCCACCCCAGGCGGTCACACCGGGCGTTCACGGCCTGTGCAACGGTCTGCTGGACGACCCCTGGCCCAAGGTGCAGCGGGCCAAACAACGTCTGGCCAATGCTCTCACCGTCGATAGCAGCCCGGAACAGCTGATGGAGGTGGTCAACGATCACTACCAGCCACCGGACAGCGAACTGCCCGATACCGGCGTCGGCATGGAACTGGAACGTCTGGTGGCCCCGGTCTTTATCCAGTCCCCCGGCTACGGCACCCGAGCCAGCAGCGTCGTCGAACTGTCCCGCCACAGCGACCCGATCATGCTGGAACAGGGCTGGTTGCCGGACGGGACGGCGGACGGGTCGCTACGGCGCAGCCACCCCTGACCGGACCGGTTATCGACCCAGCATCAGCCCCGCATAAAACCGCACCATGTGCGGGTATTGCTCACGGGGAAGACGTTCGTTGTGGCCGTGAAAGCGGGCCAGATCGTCCTGCCCCAGGGACACCGGCATAAACCGGAACACCTGATCGGAGAGAGACTGATAGTGACGGGCATCGGTGCCGGCAATCAGCAGGTAGGGCGCGACCACCGGCTGTTCCGGTAACGCCCGCGCCAGCGCCGCCAGGCGATCAAAGGTGGCAGAGGGAATCCCGGTGACCGGGGAAGGGTCGGACAGGAAGGCCCCCCTGGACGTGACGCTGATACTGTCCGGTAATGCTTTTTCCAAATAGGCCCGCAGACTGTCCCGGGTTTCTCCCGGCGCCAGCCGGAAATTCAGGGTGGCGCTGGCGGTGGCCGGCAGCACATTTTCCTTTACCCCGGCACTCAGCAAGGTGGGTGCCATGGTGGTACGCAGCAACGCATTGGTTTCCGGCTTGCCTTCCAGCTGACGCACAATCAGCGGCTCGAACAACCACAGATTGGCCAGCACCAGTCGTTTGGCAAAGGGCTGGTGCGGCGCGACCTGCTCCAGCATTTTGCGCGTCGGGCCACTCAGAGACGCCGGACGGGGATGGGTCTGCAGGTGGTCGATGGCCGCCGCCAGGTCACCGATGGCGGTTGTCTGCGGGGGGCGTGACGAATGCCCGGGCTCGGCCTCTGCCTGCAATTCCACCGTCATGTAGCCCTTCTCGGCAATGCCCATCAGCGCCACCGGACGATCCAGGCCCAGGGTGCTGCCCGGCAGCATCATGCCCCCCTCATCCAGAATCAGGGCAAAGCGCAGGCCCTGCTGTTCCAGCCAGGCGGCCATCTTCATCGCCCCCTCGCGCCCGCCGATTTCCTCATCGTGACCAAACGCCAGATAAACATCGCAGGCGGGCGTCTGGCCAGTTTTCAGCAAGGCCTCCGTGGCTTCCAGAATCGCCATCAGGCTGCCCTTGTCATCCAGGGCGCCGCGACCCCAGACAAAGTCGTCATCCACCACACCGGCGAACGGCGGATGCTGCCATTTTTCCGGGGATGACACCGGCACCACATCCTGATGGGCCAGCAACAACTGGGGTGGACAGTCATTCTGGCTGTCCCAGTGATACAGCAGGCTATGGCCAAAGGGCTTCACAGAGAGGGTCTGGTGGGTCAACGGAAAACGGTCGCGGAGAAATCCATGGAACCCCACAAAGGCATCGGGCTGATCCGGCAGAGTCGGAAACCGCAGGGCCATTGCCAGCCGCTCCACCATGGCGTCCTCGTCCACGGCTTGCGTCAAATCGGGCAGTTCAGCAACCCGGCTGTCTGCCTGCGGCAATGTCAGGGTGTGATAGAGCAATACCGCGAGCAGGATAAGCACGGCCAGCGCCAGCAATTGCAGCAAGCGTTTCATGTACAGCCCTCATGTCTTGTTGTTATGGCTGGCGCGCTGTGTGGTCAGACCAGCGCCTTGCGATTACGCAGCAATTCGCCCAGCCCAGCCTTGTCCAGTTGCAGATCCACGTAGGCAGCGATGACCTCGCCGTTATCCATGGCCAGCACTTCGTTGAGCAGCTGACGGGTAAAGCTGGCTTTCACCTGGCGCACGGCGGCTTTCACCTTCAGCAGGTTGGAGGCATTCATGGACAACGCATTGACCCCCATGGCCATGAGCAACAATGCCGAGCCCACTTCCCCGGCCATTTCCCCGCAGACGGACACCGGCACTCCTTCCTCATGGGCCTGCTCAACCACATGCAAGATGGCGTGCAGCACCGCCGGGTGATAGGAGTTGTAAAGGGACGCCACCTGTCGGTTGTTGCGGTCCACCGCCAACAGGTACTGGGTCAGGTCGTTGGTGCCAATGGACAGGAAGTCCACCCGCTGGGCCAGCGCGCGGGCCTGGTAGACGGCAGCGGGCACTTCGATCATCACCCCCACCTGGGGCATGGGAATGTCCAGCCCTTCATCACGGACTTCCAGCCAGGCCCGGTGAATCAGGTGCTGCGCCTCTTCCGCTTCAATCACGCTGGTGACCATGGGCAGCATGATGCGCAGGTTGTCCAGGCCATCACTGGCCTTGAGCATGGCGCGCACCTGCACCATGAAAATTTCCGGATGATCCAGGGTGACACGGATCCCCCGCCAGCCCAGGAAGGGGTTTTCTTCCTCGATGGGGAAGTAGCTCAGTGACTTGTCGCCACCGATATCCAGGGTCCGCATGGTTACCGGATGCGGCGCGAAGGCAGCCAACTGCTCCCGGTAGATGACTCGCTGCTCTTCCTCGGAGGGAAAGCGATCGCGAACCATGAAGGGAATTTCCGTGCGGTACAGCCCGACGCCCTCAGCACCGCGCTCGATGGAGCGGTTGATGTCGGTCATCAGGCCGGTGTTCACCTGCAGGGGGATACGGACACCGTCCAGGGTTTCCGCCGGTTCATCGCGCAGCTTTTCCAGGCCCGCCTGAAGATTGGCTTCCTCGGCAATGATCTCTTCGAACTGTTCCTTGAGCTCCGGCGAGGCATTGGCCACCACCCGGCCACGGAAACCATCAACGATGATTTCCTTGTCGTCCATTTGTTTCAGCGGCAGGTTCTGGGCGCCCACCACGGTGGGGATGCCCATGGCCCGGGCGACGATGGCCATGTGCGAGTTGCGCGAGCCCCGGGTCGTCACGATGCCGCGAATTCGCTCACGGGGGACTTCCATCAGCATGGGCGCGGAAATATCTTCACCCAGCAAAATGCAGTCATCCGGAAACACGATATGCCGGCGATTCTGGCTCTGCAGCTGCGCCAGCACCCGCCGCCCCAGATCGCGCACATCCGCCGCCCGTTCGCGCAGATAGGGGTCATCCATCATCTCGAAGTTGCGCACATGGGCATCCACCACAGTACGCAAGGCCCCCTGGGCCCACTGGCCCTCACGAATATGCACGATCACTTCGGCGGGCAACGCATGCCGGTCCAGCATGCGCAGGTAGACATCAAACAGCGCCTGCTCTTCTGCACCCAGGCTTTTCGAGGCGCGCTCGGCCAGGTCCCGCACTTCCTGACGCACCCGCACCAGCGCATCATCCAGGCGAGCGATTTCCGCGCTGACATCCTCCACCTGACGATCCGGCACAGCCGACAGATCCGCCGCCGGGAACAGCAGAACCCCGAAACCGATGGCCGCACCCGGGCAGCCCGGTAGACCATCATAAAAACTGGGCAGGTCCACCCCGCCCGCATCCAGCTGATCGAACAGCACCCCGGAGGCATGGGCGTGGGCAATCACCGCCGACAGCTGGGCGGAGATGGTAACCAGAAAGGCTTCTTCACTCTGGTCGAAACGGCGCACATCCCGCTGCTGCACCACCATCACCCCCAGCACCTTGCCATGGTGCATCACCGGCACACCGAGAAAAGCATGGAACGGATCTTCGCCGGTTTCCGCCAGGTAATGGAATTTGGGATGACTGAAAGCGTCTTCCAGGTTCACCGGCTCTTCGCGCAGGCCAACCTGGCCCACCAGCCCCTCCGACAACCCCAGGCTCACGTGACCCACCGCTTCCTGCTTGAGCCCCTCGGAAGCCATCAAGACATAACGCTGCTCTTCTTCGTTACGCAGATAAATGGAGCACACTTCGGTGCCCATGGCATCGCGGACCCGCTTTGCCATCAGGTTGAGCGCGGAGGGAATATCCGCCGCATTGTTCACTTCCTGGACGATGCGGCGCAGGGTATCAAGCATTGGGGTTGTCTCCCGGTGACATCGGCTTTCTGTCCTGCTCCGCCCGCTCGCCCTTCAGCGCCGGGGCCAGTTCACGCAGGGCACGGGCATAAACGCCCCGTTTGAAATGCACCACCTTGCGAATCGGGTACCAGTAATTTACCCAACGCCAGGCCTTGAATTCCGGGCTCTCGCTGGCAAACAGATCAATCGCCTCATCTTCCGCCGTCAGGCGCAGCAAAAACCATTTCTGTCGCTGACCAATACAATGGGGGCGATTTCTCGGCCGACGCAGAAAGCGGCGCGGCAGACGATAGGTCAACCAGCCCTCCGTGCTGGCCACAATCTCAACGTGTTCAGGGCGGAGTCCGACCTCTTCTTCCAGCTCACGGAAAAGCGTTTCCTCCGGTGTTTCGCCGGGCATCATGCCCCCCTGGGGAAATTGCCAGGCATCGCGGTTACCCACCCGGCGACCCCAGAATACACGGCCATCCTGGCCGGCAATGATGATCCCGACGTTCAGCCGGAATCCCTTTTCATCAATAATGCCTGTCATGGTGTCTCTACGAGCCGACACACCATTGTCGACTCTGGCTCCTTGTTGACCCATTAAACCTTGCCGGGCAACCCGCAATCAATGCACAACCGTGCAACATCCGGTCCACAATCCACGATCCCCCTGCCGGCAAGGCCCCGAGCCATCCTGTCGCTCCCTATAACTTGTCATTCGCTTCGCATAAACTGTGCCGTTCACGTAAGGAGAGGCCATGACGCTCGCAATTTTCGACCTGGACAACACCCTGATCGCTGGCGATTCCGACCACCTGTGGGGGGACTGGCTGGTGGAAAAAGGCATTGTCGACCAGCAGCACTACAAGGAAACCAACGACCAGTTCTATGTGGATTACCAGAATGGTCGGCTGGACATCATGGCGTACCTGCGCTTTTCCCTGAAAGTGCTGGCCGAGCATGACATGGCCCAGCTTCACTTCTGGCGCGAGCAGTTTCTGGCGGAAACCCTGGATGCCATGTGGCTGCCCAAGGCAGAGGCCCTGCTGCAGAAGCACCGGGACCAGGGGCACACCCTGATGATCATTACCGCCACCAATGATTTCGTCACCGCACCGCTGGCGGACCGGCTGGGCGTGGACCACCTGATTGCCACCGTGGCGGAATGCAAGCGCGAACGCTACACCGGCAATGTGGCCGGCACTCCCAGCTATCGGGATGGCAAGGTGGAACGACTGGCGGAGTGGCTGCGCGCCAACGACGAAACGCTGACTGACAGCTGGTTCTATAGCGATTCCCACAACGACCTGCCGCTACTCAGAAAAGTCGACAACCCGGTGGCCGTGGATCCGGATGCCACCCTGGATCGGGAAGCACGTGAGCAGGGTTGGCCAATCATCAGCCTGCGCTGAGACTGATACCAAGGGGAAGGGGAACCATGCGTTATTTTTTCGCCGTATTACTGGCACTGGTGTTGGCCGCTTGCGACAGCAACACACCGGAACCGGCACCGAGCGAAGAGAGGGATACGTCCATCACCGAGGCGGAGATCCCAGCCAGTGACTGGCAGCAGAACGCCGATAAGGCCTTTCAGGACAGCGCCGCCGCGTGGCAGCAAGCCCTGCTTGATTTCACTGAGACCCGTGAACAGGCCCAGCTCGACGCGTTGCGCGATCGGCTTGAGGACTGGTATGCCGCCTTTGTGGATCACTACCTGCTTGCCGCCAGTCGCGCCTGCCAACTCAAGCAACAGGAATTGCTCAACCGCATGGACACCTGGCCCCTTTACCCCGGCTACCTGGATGCCCTGCCGGAATGGCCCGAGTCCGGCCTGATCAGTGATCCCTATCTGGAGATGACCCGAAAATCCCTGCGTGTCCAGCACGGCGCCACGGATGCCAGTGAAGCCAGCCTGGGCTTTGCGGCCCTGTTTGTGGCGCTCAATGGCACGGGAGAGACCGCCAAGGCATTACCCCTGCTGGCTGGCGATGACGAGATCGCCCTGCGCCGCCGCCAGTATCTGCAGCTGGCTGGCGAGCAACTACAGGCCGATGCCAAACTGCTGTCCGTGGACGCCCCCCTGGATTCACCCTCCCTGAAATGCGGGCTGGAACATACCCTGGCCCGTACCGCCCACAGAGACAGCACCGATCTGGAAGCGGAAGGCCTGTTTATTCCGGCAACCGTGCGCGAAGTGAATGCAAAACGGTTGATGGAGGGTGTGCGCAATATGGATCAGACCACTCTGGAAGCCTGGGCAGAAAAAGCACCGGGGATTGAAGAAGCCATCGCCGCATCGAAGAAAGCCGGCAGCGAGGCGCTGCAGGAGTGGCTGGATCAGCCCTGAGCGAATAAAGCCTTTGCAGGAGCGGCGCTCGAGCCGCGAAGAAAAACGTTTCGAGAAACGAGTCACGAGGAGCGAAAACCCGGTCTCTCCGTCTTTCAGGTTTTGGTTTTCGAAACTCGCTTCTCGCAACTCGATACCGTGATAATCGCGCCGCCAGCGACGCTCCTACAGCCAATCACAGCAATAGGCGGAGAGATTCTCACGTCGGCAAGAATCACTACCCACAAAAAAAGCCCGCCGGACTTTCACCCGGCGGGCTTTTTTTGTGCTGAACGCTACTTAGAAATTGTAGCGGCCAAACACACCGTAGGTATCACGGTCGCCACCCACAATAACGCGGGCGCCCAGATCCACCACCGGAGTCAGCTTGAACAGACCCTGGCCGTAAACCCCCAGATCATCATCGTACAGGTCCATATAGGTCAGGCCACCGGAGAGCTCCAACTGCTCGGTCGTCGCGTGACGCAGACCACCGCGCAATTCGAAACCGATTTCATCATCGGAATTGCCCGGATCAAAATCCCGGTCATCGTAAAGGATGTCGGCAGTGGTCACGAAGTCCAGACCCCGCTGCAGGGGGGTATGGAAACCGGCACCGGCGGAAAGGCGAGTGCCATCCACGTCGCCGTCAGGGAACGGGCCACGGTCATAATCACCGTCAAAGAAACCCAGGCTACCGCGCAGGAAAATATGCTCATCCAGAGCGAATGAACCCTCAGCGGTCAGCGCGTCCACATCCACATCGTTATCCAGATCCCAGCGATCATAGGCCAGCTGGCCGTAGGTGTAGGAAAAGCCGTTATCGCGAACCATGGACGTCCGCTGCTCCGCCATGGCCGGTGCAGCAACAGCCAGGGCAATCCCTGACACAAGCAAAGTTTTCTTAAACATAGAAAAGGTCCTCTCAATATTGATAAACGGCATCAATGTGCTCGCACTGTAGTGGCAATATGGAGTCTCAGGCGCGCGAGCAGTTCCGCCTTTTTGACAGTTTTATAAAAATTTTCAATGCCGGCACCGGGTTATAGCACGGGCTTGACCTTGGGGTTACCCTGAAGTTTGACAATCTGTGACAGCAGGCATGGTTCCATCCCCATCGCCCACGGAGACCCGGATGCAGACACAGAGGTTCGCGATTCAGGGCGCCAGCTGCCAGGGCTGCGTCCGCAAGATTCGCCAGTCGCTTGGCGCCCTCCCCGGCGTCGACGATGTGCAGGTGGATCTGGACACCCAGCTGGTGACCGTCACTGGCAACGCCGACAGCGCCGCCGTGCAGGCAGCCCTGTCCAGGGCCGGCTATGCTTCTGATACGCCGCCGCAGGAGGCTCCGCACTCCCCCGCCAGCCGCGACCATGAGCAGCAGCTGGCCATCACCGGCGCCACCTGTGCGGCCTGTGTACGCACCATCGAAAACGCCCTGCGCCACACACCCGGCGTCACCCGGGCCCAAATGAATTTTGCCGATCGCACTGCCAGAGTCAGCGGCACTGCGGATACCCAATCCCTGATTGATGCTGTGGAGCGGGCGGGCTATGGCGCCAGTCCCGTGAACGACAACGATGAGGATGGCGCCCGCGAGCAGCAGGAACAGCAGCACTATCGTCAGTTACTCCGCCATATGTGGCTGGGCCTGGGGCTGGGTGTCCCGTTAATGGCCTGGGGGCTGCTGGGTGGCGACATGATGGTTCGCCCCGGCCAGACCAGCCAGTGGGCCTGGCTGGGGATCGGCCTGATGACCCTGGCGGTGCTGGCGACCGCAGGCCGCCATTTCTTTGTCGGTGCCTGGAAAGCGTTTCGCAATCACAACGCCAACATGGATACCCTGATCACCCTGGGGACCGGCGCCGCCTGGGTCTATTCCATGGCCGTGGTATTGATCCCCACCGCCCTGCCGGAAGCCGCCCGCCACGTGTACTTCGAAGCCAGCGCCATGATCATCGGCCTGATCAACCTGGGCCAGGCACTGGAAGTCCGTGCCCGGGGCAAAACCAGCGCGGCGGTAAAACGCCTGCTGGATCTGGGCGCCAAAACCGCCCGGGTGGTCCGCGATGGCCCGAATCAGGAAAAACGGGAAGAGGATATTCCCGTGGAGCAAGTGCAGACCGACGACATCCTGCGCGTGCGCCCCGGAGAGAAAATTGCCGTGGACGGTATCGTCGAGGAAGGGGAAAGCCGGCTGGATGAATCCATGCTCACCGGCGAACCCATGCCGGTGCGCAAGGCCATCGGTGATACGGTCAGCGCCGGTACCCTCAATGAAGGCGGCACCCTGCTCTACCGGGCCACCGCCGTGGGCAAGGACACCGCCCTGTCGCGGATCGTGGCGCTGGTAAAGAAAGCCCAGGGCAGCAAGCCGCCTATTGGTCGTCTGGCCGACCACGTCTCCGCCGTCTTCGTGCCCGCCATCATGCTGATCGCCGTGGTCGCTGCCCTGGCCTGGTTCAACCTGGGGCCGGAACCGCGCATCACCCACATGCTGATCAGTGCCACCACGGTGCTGATCATTGCCTGCCCCTGCGCCCTGGGGCTGGCCACCCCCATGTCGGTCATGGTCGGCGTCGGCAAGGCCGCGGAACACGGCATTCTGATTCGTGAGGGGGACGCCCTGCAGACCAGCAGCAAGCTGGACACCATTGTGCTGGACAAGACCGGCACCATCACCGAAGGCAAACCGGCGCTCACCGAGATTCTCTGTGCCGAGGGCCAGCAGGAAGACACCCTGCTGCAACTGGCCGCCAGCCTGGAAAGCGGCTCCGAGCATCCATTGGCACGCGCCATCGCGGAAGCGGCAGCGCAGCGTGAAATCAGCCCGGACCGTGTCGACAATTTCCAGGCCCTCAACGGCAAGGGAGTCAGCGCCACCCTTAACGGCAAACACTACCGGCTCGGCAACCGCCGCTGGCTGGAACGCGAAGGCATCACCGTCAGCCTGAACAGCGACTCGCTCACCGAGCGTGGCGCCACCCCCCTGTTCCTGGCCGAAGACAACACCCTGCTCGGCATCCTCGGCGTGGCCGACCGTATCAAGGAAGATTCCCGGGAGGCCATTGCCCGTCTGAAAGATCAGGGGCTCACCGTGGTGATGATGACCGGTGACATCCAGGCCAGCGCCGACGCCATCGCCAAACAGGTGGGCGTGGATCAGGTGATGGCGGAAGTGCTGCCTGAGGACAAGGCGAAAAAAGTGCAGTCTCTGCAGGAAGAGGGACGCATCGTGGCCATGGTGGGCGACGGCATCAACGATGCCCCGGCGCTGGCCCAGGCGGATGTGGGCTTTGCCATCGGCACCGGCACCGACGTGGCCATCGAATCCGCCGCCATCACCCTGATGGGCGGCTCCCTGCACGGCGTCGCCGATGCCATGGCAATCTCCGCCGCCACAGTACGCAACATCAAGCAGAACCTGTTCGGCGCCTTTATCTACAACAGCCTGGGCGTGCCCGTTGCCGCCGGGGCGCTCTACCCGCTCACCGGCAGCCTGCTCAGCCCGGTGATTGCCGGCGCCGCCATGTCGCTCAGCTCGGTGACCGTGGTCAGCAATGCCAACCGGTTGCGGCTGTTCAACCCTCAGCGAGGCAAGTCATGACACTGCTGATCAATCTTGCCGGCCTGTTGCTGATGGCGGGGATCGTCTGGTGGTTCTGGCTGTCCAATTCCACTGGAAAAAGCCAGGCTGTCAGTGATCAAGACACCACCATTGTAGTCGCGGATGGCGTCTACAAGCCGGCCACCCTGCATGCCAGGGCCGGGGAGACACTGACCCTGCACTTCGACCGACGGGATCCTTCCCCCTGCGCCGAGCAGGTGGTGTTCCACGGGCTCGACGTGAGCGAATTTCTGGAAACGGGTAGCATCACCACCGTGATCCTGAACAACCCGCCCGCCGGCGAGTACCGTTTTACCTGTCAGATGCAGATGTATCAGGGCAGATTGATTGTCAGCCCCGCAACTGCCCCACGCATGAAAGAGGAAACATGATGAAAGTTTTTTCGGCTCTCCTGTTGGCTTTTCTGGTCACCGCCTGCGGTGATGACGGTCCGCCCGAGCCCCAGGCCACCGAAGCGGCTCCCGCCGCCGCTGAAGCAACAAAAACCGCCAGCACCGAGAAGGTCCTGGAAGTCTACAAATCTCCTACCTGTGGCTGCTGTGGTGCCTGGGTGGATCATATGAAAGACAATGGCTACCAGGTGGTGGTCCACGAACAGCAGAACCTGCAGTCCATCAAGGAAAAGGCCGGCATCCTCCCCGGACAGGGCTCCTGTCATACCGCCTTTATCGACGGCTATGCCATTGAAGGACATGTGCCGGCTGCCGATGTGGACCGGCTACTGGCCGAGCGCCCGGACGCCAGGGGACTCACCGTGCCCGGCATGCCAGTGGGTTCCCCGGGCATGGAAATGGGCGACCGCGTGGATGCCTATGACGTGCTGCTGTTCGATGAAAACAGCACCGAAGTCTTCAGCCACTATCCTGGGAACTGACCCTCCCCTGTAGGAGCACCTCTCGAGGTGCGAACCCGAGCTCAGGCGAGGGAAATCTATCCGGTAACGTCAAACCTGCTAACCGGTTCGCACCTCGAGAGGTGCTCCTACAGCGGCTTCGTGGACACGGCTGCAAATCCCTTGCCTGTCCTTCAACCTGTCACCGAAACCCGCTACAGTTTCCCCTTTTGCGTGTAACGAGACCCTGAATGCTTCCTCTCCATGACTGGCTGCTGCTGGCCAGCGTCTGCGCCCTGGGTGCCATGGCACCGGGCATCAGCCTGGCGGTGATCACCCGCCACACCCTGCATGGGGGAGCCCGGGCGGGCGCCCTTGCCGGCGCCACCCATGCCCTGGGAGTCGGCATCTGGGCTACCGCCACCGTCACCGGGTTGGCGGTGCTGTTCCACCGCTACCCGTCCCTGGAACTGGCGTTCAGTCTCACCGGCGCCCTGTTTCTGTTATGGATGGCCTGGAAAAGCTGGCAGGCGGGCAAACAGCCGTTGCCGGCTGCCGATGCCGACAGCCAGTTCAATGTCCTGCACGGGGCCGCCCGGGACGGTTTCCTGGTGGCCTTTCTGAACCCGAAGGTGGCACTGTTTTTCCTGGCCCTGTTCAGCCAGTTCCTGCAGGCAGACATGGCCCAGGCCGCCCGCATCCAGATGGTGCTCACGTCCATGTTCATTGATGGCGGCTGGTATGTGCTGGTGGCGGTATTGCTTGGCCGCAGCCGTTTCCTGCCCTGGCTGCGGGCCCATCATCACTGGGTGGAAAAAGGCACCGCCCTGTTACTGGTAGTGATTGCCGCCAGCGTGGTGTGGCAGGCGGCGTGACGCCAGGAAGCCAGATTCACCGCTCCGAAAGCGTCAAAAGGCTCCCGAAATCAATGCCCCCTTGCCCGCTTCTGCGAGGTACGAGGTACGAGTTTCGAAAGAAAAACCAAACCCGGCTTTCGCGACTCGTACCTCGCTTCTCGTCACTCGTCACACTCTGTCCGTCATCCCTTCCATCCCCCTTTGACCTTGGGGTAGCCCCGAGGTTAATAATGGTTTCATGAACCGATACCTGCGCCCCCATCACCGGCCCTTGCTGGCCGGCCTGCTTGCCATCCTGATGCTGGTGGTGACAAGCAGTTTGTCTGCGCAGGTTTCTGTCGGTCATCGGGATACCGCCCCCCAGACCCACTGCCATCACCATGCAGAGATGGCACAGCCAGATCCTGGCGACAGTCAGCACTGCCCCCAGGATGACGCCTGCCAGTGTCTGACCGTCTGCCAGATCAGTGCCACCACCGTGGCCCTGTTCAGCGGCCAGGCGGAGGTTCCCGATCGCCCGTGGCACCCCGGTCTGGAGAGCAGCCTGCACGACGGCATCCACCACCTGCCGTTACGGCCACCCTCCCTGATTGTTTGAGTTCGTTTTCACACTCAAACAATCAGGAGATACATCATGAAAACCGCAGATCCGTTTTCCCTGCCACGACGTCGTTTCGTGCAGGGTCTGGCGCTGGGCGCCACCGGCCTGGGACTGGGGCTGACACCCGGCCAGCTGCTGGCCCGCCAGGGTCATACCGGCGCCCCCACCCTCAGTGGTGACACCTTCCACCTGACCCTGGGCGGCGCCGACGTGAACATCACCGGCAAGACCCGACCGGCCACCACCATCAACGGCATCGTCCCCGGCCCCACCCTGCGCTGGCGCGAAGGCGACACCGTCACCCTCAAGGTCACCAACATGCTGCCGGAAACCAGCTCCATCCACTGGCATGGCCTGCTGCTGCCGTTTGAAATGGATGGCGTGCCCGGCCTGTCATTCGATGGCATCAAACCCGGTGAAACCTTCACCTACCGTTTTCCGGTCAAGCAGAGCGGTACTTACTGGTATCACAGCCATTCCGGTTTTCAGGAACAGACCGGCCTGTACGGTTCCATCATCATTGATCCGAAAAACCCTGAGCCGCATGCCGTGGACCGGGACCAGGTCATCGTGCTGTCAGACTGGAGTGACGAGGACCCGAAGCACATCTTCGCCACCCTGAAAAAACTCAGCCACTACTACAATTTCAATGAGCGCACCGTGTTCGACACCCTGCGCGATTTCCGCGACAAGGGCGTAATCCAGACCCTCAAGGATCGCCATATGTGGAACACCATGCGCATGAACGACCGGGACCTGGCCGACGTGACCGGTTACACCTACACCTACCTGATGAATGGCCAGAGCCCCAACGGCAACTGGACCTGCCAGTTCAATCCGGGTGAACGCCTCCGCCTGCGCTTTATCAACGCCAGCGCCATGACCTTCTTCGACATCCGCATTCCCGGCCTGGACATGACGGTGATTGAAATGGATGGTCAGCCGGTCAAACCGGTGCCTTTCCACGAGGTGCGCCTGGGTGTGGCAGAAACCCTGGATGTGATCGTGGAACCCAAAGCGGACCAGGCCTACACCCTGTTTGCCCAGAGTATCGACCGCAGTGGCTTTGCCCGTGGCACCCTGACCCCGAACCCGGCCATGTCAGCGCCAGTGCCGGAGATGGATCCGCCACCGTTGCTGGGCCATACCGAAATGGGCATGGGCGCCATGCAGCACGGCGACGGTCATGAAGGCATGGACCATGGGCAGATGAACCACAACATGGCAGGCATGAAGCACAGCGATCACGGCAACGCCGTCCCCTTTGCCATCGATCCCAACAACCCGGACCTGCCGCCCAGAAACAACGCCACCGACCATGCCGCCACGGAATATGGACCCGGTGTGGACATGCGCGCCATGGCCCCGGGTGAGATGCTTGCCGACCCGGGTATCGGCCTGCGCGACCGGGACTGGAAAGTGCTCACCTATGCGGACCTGGAAACCGCTGGCGGGCCACCGGACAGCCTGCACCCGGAACGGGAAATCGTGTTGCACCTGACCGGCAACATGAGCCGCTACATGTGGAGCTTCAACGGCATTCCCTTTGCGGATGCCGTTCCCCTGGAGCTTTACCACAACGAGCGGGTTCGCATTACCCTGGTCAACGACACCATGATGACCCACCCCATCCATCTGCATGGCCTGTGGAGCGATCTGGAAGTAGGCGGTGGCAAACTGCTTCGCAAGCACACCGTCACCGTGAAACCCGGCGAAAAACTCAGCTACCTGGTGCGCGCCGATACCCTTGGCCGCTGGGCCTATCACTGCCACCTGCTTTACCACATGGACGCGGGCATGTTCCGGGAAGTGCGTGTGGTCGAAGCGCCAGCGGATGGCAGCCACGCACACCATGGCGCTCACGGGGAGGACGCATGATGAAAACACCGCCCCTTCTGCTCAGCGCCCTGACCGCCATGACCGTCGCCATGCCGGCCTGGTCCATGAGCGAACACCCGCCCCGCTTCAGCAAAGTACTGGTCGACCAGCTTGAGCTGCGTGACAGCGACGAAGGGACGGTGCTGGGCTGGGATGCCAACGCCTGGTACGGCAGCGACCTGAACAAGCTGTACCTGTCCACGGAAGGCGAACGGCTCATGGCCCCGGAACACGGCGACGAAGACGCCGGCACGGAAAGCGCACAAACCCGCCTGGCCTGGAGTCACGCCTTCGCCCCCTACTGGGACTGGCAGCTGGGCTGGCGCCGCGACTGGCAACCCGACCATCCCAACCGGGACTGGGCCAGCCTGGGTATCCAGGGCCTGGCACCCTACTGGTTCGAGGTTGATGCCCAGCTGTTTCTGGGCGAAGACAGCCTCAGTGAACTGCGTCTGGAAGCGGAATACGAGCTGATGCTGACCCAGCGCCTGGCGCTGGTGCCGGAGGTGGAAGCCCGCTTTTACGGCAAGGACGATGACGACCTGGGGGTTGGCGATGGTCTGGTGGCCATCGAATCCGGCCTGCGACTACGCTACGAAATCCGCCGGGAGCTGGCGCCCTACATCGGCGTGCACTGGGAAAAGCAGTACGGCGACACCGCCGACAGCACGCGGGCGGCAGGCGGTGGTCCGGAGGAGGCATCGTTGGTGGCCGGGGTCTACTTCTGGTTCTGACGAACCCAATGAAATCTTGCGTAGGGTGCCACTGAGCCTGAGGCGAACTGCACCGTTGACCGAAGGTGGTTGGTGCAGTTCGCCTTAGGCTCAGTGCACCCTACGGGGATCCCTTCAGGGCCCTTATGCTGAGGAATTATCGTATTCCTCGTTTTCCAGCGTCCGCAGTTCCCGGTTGTTCTGAATCTGGATATCCAGATCCCGCAGGCGACCGTCGCCGATACCGTAAATCCAGCCATGGATGGTCAGTGGCTGATCCCGGCGCCAGGCTTCCTGAACCACCGTGGTGTTGGCCACATTGATGACCTGACGGGCCACGTTCAGTTCACACATGCGGTCCAGTTGGGCCTTTTCATCGGGCAGCTTGATCAGGTGTTTGCGGTTACGCAGATACAGCTCACGCACCTGCCGCAGCCAGTTGTCGATCAGACCATGGGGCACATCTTCCATGGAGGCTTTGACCCCGCCGCAACCATAGTGCCCCACCACCATGATGTGCTTCACCTTCAGCACATCCACGGCGAACTGCAGCACCGACAGCAGGTTCAGGTCGGTGTGATTCACCAGATTGGCCACGTTGCGGTGCACAAACAGCTCGCCGGGCATCAGCCCCACCACCTCGTTGGCCGGTACGCGAGAGTCCGCACAGCCAATCCACAGATACTGCGGACTCTGCTGTTCGCCCAGCGCCTTGAAGAAGCCCGGGTGCTCCTGCTCGATGTCGTGACGCCATTGCTCGTTGTTGCTGAAGAGTTCGGGAAGGGATTTCATGGTCTCTCGCTACATTCATGGACTGGACGCCAGGCAGGTCACCCGGGCGTTAACCACCGGTCATATTCATGAACCGTACCAGTTGCTCGCCCGGGGCCAGGTTAAAGTCGTGCCGTTCCGGTTTGATTGCCATGGCATCAATGATTGCCTGACGCAGGGGGGCATCATCCGTGGGGTGAGCCCGCAGTACCGCGCGCAGGTCCACACTGTGTTCGTGCCCCAGGCAAAGAAGCATACGGCCCTCGGCGGTAATCCGCACCCGATTACACAAATAGCAAAAATTTTGTGAGTGGGGAGAGATAAAGCCGATACGGCTGTCACTGCCCGGTACCTGCCAATAGCGGGACGGCCCGCCGGTCTTTTCCGCCATGGGCACCAGGGTCAGGCGCTCGCAGAGCTGATCCCGGAGTTCTTCGGAGGAGACAAACGCCTGCCCCCGGTCATGCTCACTGATCTCCCCCAGGGGCATTTCCTCGATAAAAGAGATATCCAGTCCTCTATCGAGGGCGAAATCCACCAGCGCTGGCACCTCGTCCTGGTTTCGACCACGCAGGATCACGCTATTGAGCTTGATACGGCGGAAGCCGGCCCGGCGGGCCGCCTCAATGCCCGCCAACACCTTGCCCAGGTCGCCAGTGCGCGTCAGGGCGCGGAAACGTTGCGGGTCCAGGGAATCCAGGCTGATATTGAGCCGATCCAGACCGCCAGCCTTCAGATCCCCCGCAAAACGGCCCAACCCGGCGCCGTTGGTGGTCATATTCAGTTCATCCAGCCCCGGAATCGCACCAAGATAGCGCACCAGATTTGTCACATCACGGCGCACCAGCGGCTCCCCCCCGGTCAACCGGATCCGCCGCACCCCCAGCGCCACCAGCACCCGGCCCAGCCGCCCCATCTCCTCCAGAGTCAGCACCTGGGCCCGGGGCACAAAGGTCATATCCTCCGCCATGCAGTACACACAGCGAAAATCGCAACGGTCCGTCACCGACAACCGCACATAGTCGATAGTGCGACCAAAGCGGTCCTGCAGTAGCGGATTGTCAGTGAAAGTATCAGCGGCCATGGCAGTACTGTAGCAAATGCGGGGCCAAGCCGGGGAACCGGCGCTTACTCGGGCAATAACCTCCCGGTTCCGCCCTCCTGTGGAGCCCTTCGTGGCTCCCCAGCCCCTGTTGGCTACCCCACGCCCGTCGGCCGGTACTGGCTCCGGTTGGTCAGGCCCTTGCCGGTCTTGTTAGAATGTTCGCCGACCTGAATGCGGGGCGCAGCCGGACCATGAAACGCCATGTCCGCCATACCCCTTATTCCGAATTCATCCACCCCAAAAGGGTTTCCATGCAAATTTCTGAAAACACCGTAGTGTCCATCCACTACACCCTCACCAACAACGCCGGCGAGACCATCGATTCCTCCATCCAGCGTGGCGAGCCCCTGGCCTACCTGCACGGCGCAGGCAATATCATTCCCGGTCTGGAAAAAGCCCTGGTGGGCAAGGCCGCCGGCGACAAGCTGGACGTGACCGTTAACCCGGAAGAAGGCTATGGCGAGCGTCACGAGCAGCTGATCCAGCAAGTGCCGAAAACCGCTTTCGAAGGCAACGAAGAGAACCTGCAGCCGGGCATGCAGTTCCAGGCCCAGACCGAAGCCGGTCCGCGTATCTTCACCATCACCGCTGTGGAAGGTGATGAAGTGACCGTTGATGGCAACCACCCGCTGGCAGGCGAAACCCTGAACTTCGCCGTGGAAGTCACCGAAGTGCGTGAAGCCTCCGACGAAGAGAAAGAGCACGGCCACGTACACGGCCCGGAAGGCCACGACCACTAAGGTCTGACCCTCCAGAAAAAAGGCGCCATTGGCGCCTTTTTTATTTACTCCCTTAACCCCCCACAAACCTGTACCACAGTGAATGCAGGGTGAATTCGGCACCGTTTTCTGCCTCCTTTCTTATCAAAATGACAGCGCTCCCCGGCTTGCTCCACTTTCTTGTTGTCGATTATGCAGACTTTTGTAAAGCCATATTGAATGTATCCTCAGCGGCCAAATAGGATCGATGCTCTTTGATTTTTCTGTTTTTACGGGAGAGCTTCATGCGCTACATAACGATATTAATTCTTTCCGCTTTGCTTTCGAGTATTTCCCTGTCTGCTCACGCACTGGAAAAACGAAAATTCTGTGTTTTCGACATCATTGGCGCTAACGGTGATATCTATAACATCATGAAGGATTACAAAACCGCCGCCGTTGCCTGGGGCGTGGATGTGGAACTCAAGCCCTTCACCGATGAAAAGATCGCCGCAGAAGATCTGAAAGCCGGCCAATGTGACGCCGCCGTCCTCACCGGTATTCGTGGCCGTCAATTCAACAGCTTCACCGGCAGCATGGATTCCATTGGCGCCATTCCCAGCTATGAAGCCATGAGAACCGTGATTTCTGTTATTGCCAGTGACACCCCCTCCATCAACAAGCAACTGGTATCCGGCCCCTACGAAGTTGGCGGCGTGGTTCCCATGGGCGCGGCATTTCTTTTCCTGAAGGATCAGGAACTGGATACCGTAGAAGAGTTGTCCGGGAAATCCATCGCCGTGCTTGAATACGACAGCGCCCAGGCGAACATGGCTTCCCGTGTTGGCATGTCACCGGTCATGTCCGACATCACCAACTTCTCTACCCGCTTCAACAACGGTTCCGTGGATATCTGCTTCGCTCCCATCATGGGCTTTTCTGCCCTGGAACTGTACAAGGGCATGGCACCGGATGGCGGCATCCTCGACTATGTACTGGGTCAGCTCAGCGCCCAGATCATTCTCAAGAAAGACCGCTTCCCCGCGGGCTATGCCCAGCAGTCCCGGGAATTCATGTATGGCCAGTTTGACCGTGCCATGCGCGTCATTGATAACGCCAGCAACGAAGTGGAAGACAAGTGGTGGATCCGTATCCCCGATAACGACAAGCTGCGTTACGACGAGATGATGCGCGAAGCGCGCGTGTCCCTGACCCAGGACGGGGTCTACGACAAATCCATGATGAGTCTTCTCAGAAAGGTCCGTTGCAAGCTGGAGCCGTCACGGGCGGAATGCGTTAACCCCATGGAATAATCTTTCGGGGCCGGGAATTTCCCGGCCCTTTTTTATTCTGCCCCCAAAGAAGATAACAGCCTCTCCGTATCAAGGTGCTCTTCGAGCATATCCGCCAGCCGGTCCAGATCCCGCTGCCGATGGTCATCGTAATCCACTGCCCGGTCACCGCGAAGCCCCGCCCACTGCAGTAGCGCGTTGCAGGCTACGGCATTATCGAACAGACCGTGCAGATAACATCCCATGATCTGACCATCGTCACTGATGGCGCCCTCGTCACGGTCACCCAGCCGCAGCATGGGCTTTAACAAAGCCGGCCCTTCGCTGATGCCATTGTGAATTTCGTAACCGTGGATGGCAGCTCCCGCTGGCAAGAAAACGCCCTGCACAGTGCGCAACTGCTTGCCGGAAATCAGTCGGGTGGTCATGGCCAGCCAGCCAAGCCCCGGGCTGCTGCCCGCATCGCTTTCCAGCCCGTCAGGATCCTCAATCCGCTCACCCAGCATCTGGAAGCCCCCGCAAATACCCAGCACCTTGCCACCATAACGCAGGTGTTTTTCGATCTGTTTGTCCCAAGCCTGCTCGCGCAGGAATGCCAGGTCAGCGCGGGTTGCCTTACTACCAGGGAGGATGACCAGATCCGCCGCCGGCCAGACCTCACCCATTTTCACAAAACGCAGCTCCACCTGAGGGTGCAGGCGCAGAGGATCAAAATCATTGTGGTTACTCATGCGCGGCAACACCGGTACCACCACCTTGAGGGCATCGTGCTCATGGTCACCGGGATCGGCCACCGCGTCCTCCGCATCCAGCGTCAGGCCATGCAGGTAGGGCAGCACACCGAACACCGGTTTGCCGGTGCGATCTTCCAGCCAGTCCAACCCGCCCTGCAACAGGGACAGGTCCCCACGAAACCGGTTGATGACAAAGCCCAGGGTGCGTTGCTGCTCGCTCTCTGAAAGCAGATCCAGCGTGCCGGTGAGATGGGCAAAGACCCCACCGCGATCAATGTCCGCCACCAGAATCACCGGGCAATCCACCATTTCGGCAAAGCCCATATTGGCAATATCGTTGTCACGCAGGTTGATTTCCGCCGGACTGCCTGCGCCTTCGGCGATAATCACATCATAACGGGAAGAGAGACCCTGCCAGGCCGCCAGCACTGCCTCACGGGCGGTGTTCTTATAGGCGTGATAATCCAGTGCCTGCATGTTGCCCAGCACCTGGCCACGGAGTATCACCTGGGCCCCCATATCGGTCTGCGGCTTGAGCAACACCGGATTCATGTCACTGTGCGGTTCAATCCCGCAGGCCAGGGCCTGTAGCGCCGTCGACCGTCCAATCTCCCCACCGTCCACGGTCACTGCACTGTTCAACGCCATATTCTGCGGCTTGAACGGCGCCACCGAATACCCCCGCTGAGCAAACCATCGACACAACGCCGCCACCACCGTGCTTTTCCCGGCATCCGACGTACAGCCCTGGACCATCAGAGTAGCCATCAGCAGCAAGCCTCAAGCTTCAAGCTGCAACACGGCGAAAGGCATGGTGTAAACGGCACCATTATCGCCGCGACGCAGAAACCAGGGTTTATTCGCGTCTTATAATTCTTACGCCCGTAATCGTTTTTCCGCGTTGTAGCTTGAAGCTTGTAGCTTGTAGCTTTCTTCAAAGTTCCACGCCCTTCTGCGCCCGCACCCCCTGATCCTTGAACGCATGCTTTACCACTTTCATTTCGGTGACAGTGTCGGCAAGTTCGATCAGCTGCTTTGGCGCATAGCGACCCGTGACAACGGCATGCTGCATGGCGGGACGGTTCTGCAGGTCATCGAGCACGGTATCCAGGTCCAGATACTCATAACGCAGCGCAATGTTCAGTTCGTCCAGCAACACCATGTGGTAGCTGTCGTCCTGAAGCATTTTTTTTGCGATATCCCAGGCAGCACTGGCAGCAGCCACATCCTTTTCCCGGTCCTGGGTATCCCAGGTATAACCCTCGCCCATGACGTGGTAATCCACATTGGGCAGATCGCGAAAAAAGGCTTCTTCACCGGTACTGAATGCGCCCTTGATAAACTGCACCACGCCCACCTTCATGCCATGCCCCAGGGCCCGGGCCAGCATGCCGAACCCGGAACTGCTCTTGCCTTTGCCGGGTCCGGTGAGCACCAGCAGGATGCCCTGATCCTTGTCCGCATTGGCAATCCGCTCACGCATGATTTGCTGTTTCTTTTCCATCCGCCAGGCATGGCGCTCAGGACTCTTCGGATCGGGTTTCATACTGTTTTCCATTTTTTGGTTCTTTTCTCAACGCTGTGGTTCACTCCGTAGGAGCTATGCTTGCATGGCGAACTGACGGGCGATCTGAGCAAGCCGGTTCGCCATGCAAGCATAGCTCCTACGGCCCATTAACCGTTTTCATGCCGGCACAAAAACCGGCGCACCATTGATGTTCCCCACACTGAGTTTCTGGTCATACAACCGCTCCAGCGCTGCCGGCACCAGCATGGTCTCGGCAGGGCCGAAGCACAGCTCGCCATCGGGATAGAGCAGCAACAGGTGATCACACCAACGGGCGGCCAGGTTGAGATCATGCAGACACATGAATACCGCCGCGCCCTCTTCCGCCTGGCGATGCAGCAGCTCCATCACCGCCACCTGATGATGCAGATCCAGATGATTGGTGGGCTCATCCGCCAGCCAGATGGCCGGCTGCTGGGTCAGTGCCGTGGCAATGGCCACCCGCTGGCGCTCCCCGCCGGAGAGGGTGTTGACCAGCCGATCACCGAGCAACCCCAGCGACAGGGCCTCCATGGCCTGATTGGCCAGACGCAGATCCCTGGCGGTTTCCCGCTGCCAGGGCGACAGAAAAGGGTGACGGCCAATCAGCACCGTTTCCCGGACCGTGGCCGGGAAACTGTCCTGACGTTCCTGAAAAACCACCGCCAGTTTTTGCGCCAATTGCCGACGGCGCAGTTGAGTCAGACAGTCACCGTCCAGCGACACCTGACCACTGCGTGGCGGCCTTAATCCGGCCAGGGTATGCAGCAGGGCGGACTTGCCCGCACCATTGGGGCCCAGCACCCCCCAGCGCTGTCCCGGCAAAATCCGCGCGGAAAATGGCTGCCCTGCCGCACGGCCGGGAATATCCACTACCAGATTGCTGGCTTCGAGGATCGCCATCACCGACTCCGGTACAACAGAAACAGAAAAGTGGGCACCCCGAGCAGCGCCGTAATCACCCCCACCGGCAACTGCTCCGGGGCCATCATGGTCCGCGCCAGGGTATCGGCGATGGTGAGCAAGGCACCACCCGCCATGACACTGGCCGGCAGAATCAGGCGCTGATCATTGCCCAGAACCAGTCGCAGCATGTGCGGCACTATCAGGCCAACAAAACCCACACTACCGGCCGTGGTCACGGCCACCGCCGTGAGCAGACTGGCCAACCCATAGACCAGCCAGGCAAGTGGCTTCACCGCCACCCCCAGGGCCGCGGCCTGCAATGGCCCCCGGGCCAACACATTGAGGCTGCGCCCCAGCGGCAGGGTCACGATCAGCACCGGGATCAACACCAGCCAGGCCAGCCACGGCGAGCGGGCATAACTCAGATCGCCCATCAGCCAGTAGAGCATGCCGGGCAAACGGTCCGCGGGACTCAGCGACAACATGAAGGTAATCACTGCCCCCCAGCCGGCCGCGATCACCACACCGGTGAGCAACAGGCGCGTCGGCGTCCAGCTGCCTCGTCCCTGGGCCAGACCGAACACCAGCAGGGTGGAAAGCAGTGCACCGGCAAAGGCGGAGCCGGACACCATGGCGGTACCCAGCCCCAACAACATGGACGCCAGCGCCCCCACCGCCGCACCACCGGAAATACCGAGCACGTAAGGATCCGCCAGCGGGTTACGCAACAACACCTGCATCAGGGCGCCGGCCAGGGCCAGCAAACCACCGGTGGCAAAGGCCGCCAGGGCACGGGGCAAGCGCAGGGAAAACACCAATTCACCGAACAGCGGATCTCCCCGACCAGCCACCGCCATCGACAACTCCGAGAGGCTCATGGACACACTGCCAACGGTCACCGCCAGCAATAGCGACAGCACACCCAGTGCCGCCAGCATCAGCAGGGAATAGATGGCTCGGCGACTAATCACGGGCGCGCACGGTGTCGAGATGGCTGCACAGGGTACGGGTGCCCGCCAGCATCTGTGGGGTGGGCCGCTGCAGGGTGGACGGAGCCACAAAGAACAGGTTGCCGGACTGCACCGCACGCAAGGAAGCAAACTGCTTCCAGGGCTCCAGCCAGGATGGATCATCCTCGCCCATGCCTCCAGCGATGATCACTTCCGGGTCCTTGGCCAGTACCGCCTCACGGCTGATTTTGGGTGCCAGCGCGGCCAGCTCACCGAACACATTGACGCCACCGCAAATCTCAATCGCCTCGCTGATCAGGTGCGCGTTATTCACGGTCATCAGGGGCTCTTCCCAGACCTGGTAGAACACTGTCACCGGTGCCGCCTCCGCATAGCGTTGGCGCAGGGAATCCATACCACTGCGCAGGGAATCTGCCGCCCCCTGCCCCACCGCTTCGGTCCCGGCCAGCACAGCCAGGCGTTCCAGAGTGGTGCTGATATCGTCAAAGCGACGCGGCTCGCTGTGGTACACCGGCACGCCCATGATCTGCAGGCGCTCCACCTGCTCCATGGGGTTCCCACTCTGCCAGGCAACGATCAGATCCGGCTTCAGGGCCAGTATCGCCTCCAGGTCCAGCCGATTGTAGCTACCCACCCGCGGCAGTTTTTTTGCCGCCGGCGGATAGTCACTGAAACTCACCGCCCCGACCAGTTGTTCACCGGCACCGGCGGCGAACACCAGTTCGGTGGCACCGGGAGACAGGGCAATAATGCGAGTGGCCGGCTGGTCCAGGCAGACCTGCCGATCCGTATCATCGGTGACACAGACCTGTGCCCGGGCCAGCCCGCTCCCCAGCCACAGCATGACGGCCAACAGGGGAAGACAACGGCATAACAGACGGGCTGGGGGCATGGCGGACTCCGGGTTTCAGTTACTGCACATCGTAACGCAGGCTTACCATTACGGAACGCCCGGCGTTCAGATAGTTCCAGCCGCTGAAGTTCCTGGCAGTGGCATACTCTTTATCGAGCACGTTTTTCAGCGTCAGGCGGGTGGACCAGTTCGGCGCGAACTGCCAGCCGGCACGCAGGTCCAGCAGACCGAATCCGGACAGACGCTGGGTGTTGGCGGCATCGTTGTAGCGATGCCCCTGAAAACTGGCAGTGCCCCCCAGGGTCACGGTGCCGATGCGTCGATCCACATCCACCCGACCCAACCGCTGGGCACGACGGGGAATGACGGTATCGGTATCCCGGTCTTCCGGCTTCAGGGCAGAGAACGCCACCCGTACCTGCCACTGTTGCCAGTCCATCCCCAGGGCCAGTTCCGCGCCTTCGATACGGGCCTTGTTCACATTGAACGAGGAGCCTCTGCTGCCGTCATAAACAATCAGATCATCAATGTTGGTACGGTACACTGCCGCATCCCAGAACCAGTGTTCATACTGGCCCCGCACACCCAGCTCACCGGTTTCCGAGGACTCCGGCTTCAGATTCGGGTTACTGAAAAAGAACGGCGGCGAATCCGGGAAATACAGATCGTTGAAGGTTGGCGCCTTGAACGCCGTGCCGTAACTGAGCCGCACCCGATGCGCAGTGTCCAGCTTGTAGCCCAGTGCTGCAGCCCCGGTCACTTTGCTGCCGTAGGCATCGTTGTCGTCGTGCCGCAGGCTGCCCTGCACATCCAGCGGGCCGAAGTGCAACAGCGCCTGGCCAAACGCCGCCTTGTTGTCCCGGTCGGTCACGTCATACTCGTTGCTGCTGGTGATCTCGTCACGCAGATACTCGCCGCCCAGCACAAACTGATGGGCACCGACCGCGAAAATATTCTGCCAATTGACAGTGCGGGTGCGGGTATCGAAGACACCATTGCTGACGTCATTGGCAAAGTCTTCGCTTTCGTCCTTGGCCTGGCTGATCAGCACCTTGGTCTGCCAGCTACCGGTGAGCATCACCTCGCCTTTCAGGCCAGCCACTTCCAGTGCGTAGTCGATATTTCTGTCGTCCGCCGGGGTGCTGCCTTCGAATTCGGTATTCCCCTGGGTATGAAAACCGAACACCCCGATTTCACCACGATCGCCAAAGCGATGGCTGATTTTGGCAATGCCGGCAGTGTTGTCGTAGCCGCGCTCCTCGCTGTTTTCGCGCAGCTCGATGCCATTGGTGCGGAAGCGATTGATGCCCAGGGTATATCGGGTACCGCCCTGTTCGCCGGACACCCCGGCACCCGCATTCATGGTGCCAAAACTGCCGGTGCCGAAATCCAGCCAGCTACCGTCGTCCCGGGTAAAGAGCTGCACCACGCCACCCACCGCATCGGCACCGTACAGGGAGCCCCGCGGCCCACGAACCACCTCGACCCGCTCCAGCATGGCCGGCGGTAGATATTGCCAGGCCGGACTGCCGACAGTGGCGGACCGCAAGCGCACCCCGTCCACCAACAGCAGGGTCGCATTACTGGACGTGCCCCGCATGAAGACACTGGCACTCTTGCCGAAAGAGCCATTACCGGTGGTATCCACACCGGGCTGGCCACGAAGAATATCGGCCATGTCCACCGGTTGCTGGTCGCGGAGTTGCTGCTCATCAATCACCGTGACCGAAGACAGTGACGCCTCGGTAGTACGGCTGACCAGCACGGGGGTGACCACCACCGGATTCAGCATGGCGATCTGTTGTGATGAGGCCGTATTCGCCTGCACCGCCGACGGCAAGACAGACAAGGACAGGGCGGCAGGTGCCACCAGTAAACGCAAAGACATGAAGGAGATCCCCTGTTGCCGTGCCCACCCGCACGGCCTGGATTCAGCCGCGGAGACACAACAGGGATAACCGGCACCGGACAGTACCGTGACACCCCGCCATCGCCCACCGCGACGCCAAGTTTCACCTTCTGGCCGGTCTCCGGGCTGATGAGCGAGAGGGAATCCCTCGGCGCGTTCGCCTTCCCATGCACCCTCTCGGGCTTTGGCACAGTGGCACTACGAAACGCGGTTAACTCAATCACCGTTGCGGGGGCAGCGTCGGACTGGCATTGCTGGGGCAGCAAAGCGCACCGACTTCCCGTTTAACCCGGCTGTGTGTGAACAGGCGGGCACCGGAAGGTGGCGCGAAATTACCAACGGCGGCAGCAATAAGCAAATGGATATGCCCTGCTTGAGGAAAATTCAGGGCCCGTTGAGATCTGCTAATACTCCCCCCTCCTCTGTTGGAGCCTTGCTCGCAAGGCGAAGGGCCGACGTCTACGATCATCGTTTTCAAGCACTTCGCCTTGCGAGCAAGGCTCCAACGGAAAGTCGGGAAGATCGTGGAAGGCCGTTACTTGACAGCGCTGGACCAGGGGCAGAGGATTTGCCGCTTTCCGGCCCCTGGCCTTTTCGGGAGTGTTCCGTGACCCACTCTGCCCATTGGCAAAAAGCGATTCCCTCGCCCAGTCAGCAACACCGTGAAACCGCCCTGGCCCGCCAGGGGCAGCTCACCAAACCCGCCGGCTCACTGGGTCGCCTGGAAACATTGGCCATTACCCTGGCAGCACTGCAACACACCGACACCCCCGCCGCCGACCGTATCAGCATCGCCGTCTTTGCCGCCGATCACGGCGTCTGTGCCGAAGGCATCTCCGCCTTTCCCCAGGCGGTCACCGGTCAGATGATTGCCAACTTCGTGGCCGGCGGGGCTGCCATCAGTGTTATGGCCCGGCACCTGCAGGCCGGGCTGGAAGTGATCAACCTGGGCACCGCCACGCCGCCCCCTGTCAGCGATGGCGTGATTAATGACAGCATCGCCGCCGGCACCGCCAATCTGGCCCGCCAGTCAGCCATGTCGACGATGCAGCTGGAGCAGGCCCTGGCCGCCGGTGACCGTGCCGCCCAGCGTGCCGCAGACCAGCAGGCCCAGCTGTTTATCGGTGGCGAAATGGGCATCGGTAACACCACCAGCGCCAGCGCCGTGGCCTGTGCTCTGCTGGCCGAACCGGCGGCGGCCCTGGCCGGGCCCGGTACCGGCCTGGATGCGGAGGGCGTCAGCCACAAGATCACCGTGATCGAGCGGGCCCTGGCCCGTCACGGCAACAACCGGGAACCGCTGGCGGTTCTCGCGTCGTTAGGCGGATTTGAAATAGCGGCGCTGGCCGGAGCCATGATCGGCTGTGCCGTCCGGGGCATTCCCGTGCTGGTGGATGGCTTTATTGTTACCGTGGCCGCCCTGGCCGCCGTGCGGCTGCGACCGGAACTGCGTGACTGGCTGTTGTTCGCGCACCATTCCCGGGAACCCGGCCACACCAGGCTGCTCAATGCCCTGGACGCGGAGCCGGTTCTCAACCTGTCCATGCGCCTGGGCGAAGGCAGCGGCGCGGCGGTGGCCGTGCCGGTGATTCGCAGCGCCTGCGCCCTGCATAACGGCATGGCCACCTTTGTCGATGCCGGCGTGGCCAGCTCGCAATAGACAGTAACTCGCTACTGAACCCAGCGACAAAAGAGCAAACAGTCAGTCGCCAAGTTTGGTAACAAGGATAACTATGACCACCACCCTGTTTGATCTGATTCGCCACGGCGAACCCGCCGGCGGTCACATGTATCGCGGCCACAAGGACGATCCGCTCAGCGAGCTGGGCTGGCAACAAATGCGCGATGCCATCCAGACGGACGATCAATGGGATCACATCCTCACCTCCCCGTTACTGCGCTGCCGGGAATTCGCCGCCGAATTGTCAGCACAGCAACATATACCCTTCACCGTGGCCCACGATTTCAAGGAAATCAGCTTCGGTGACTGGGAAGGAAAAACCCGGGAGCAGGTGGCAACGGAATACGGCGATCACCAGACCAACTTCTGGCGCGATGCGGAAAATCATCCCCCGGTGAATGGCGAAACCATCCAGGCGTTTCACCAGCGCATCGGCGATGCCTGGGCACTGTGGCAACAGGCCATGAAAGGGCAGCGGGTATTACTGGTCTGCCACGGCGGCGTGATCCGCATGGTATTGAGTCATGTCCTGGGCATGAGGCCGAGCCAGGCCATGGCAGGATTCCAGGTCCCCTTCGCCTGCCGCTCCCAGGTGCGCATTGATGACACCGAGCACGGCATCTTGCGGTGTCTGGTGAGGCACGGGTAGATAGCGAGCTCCACCGTAGGAGCGTCGCTCGCGGCGCGATTACCAACCTTGGATAAAAACATTTTCACCACAGAGGACACCGAGCACACAGAGAAAAAATATTCTTTTCCTCAGTGATCTCTGTGTCCTCTGTGGTAAATCGATCTTTAAAAGAGGGTCGGAATCGCGCCGCCAGCGACGCTCCTACGGCCAGGCCTACCCCTTCAACGTCAGCGCAATCCCCGCCACCGACATCACCACCCGATCACAGCGTTTTGCCAGTGCCTGATTCAACCAGCCCAGTTCATCGGCAAAGCGGCGGGTGAGCGGGTCCATGCCGATCGTACCGAGCCCGACTTCATTGCTGACGATCACCACCGAGCCCGGATAACCGGCCAAGGCCGTCAGGAAACTTTCCTTTTCCCGCACAAACAGGGCATCGCCGGCATGCAGCAGATTACTTACCCACAGGCTCATGCAATCAATCAATACACAGGGCGGTGGTGACAAGGTGGCCTGGCGGTTCAGGAGGCTGCCCAATTCCACCGGTTCTTCCACCAGCCCCCAGCTGGCAGGACGGCGACGCTGATGCCGACGGATGCGCTCGCTCATTTCGCCATCTCCGGCGGTGGCCGTGGCCACATACACCACCGGGTCAGGTTGCTCCGACACCAACCGTTCTGCCAGGGAACTCTTGCCGGAGCGGATACCACCGAGGATCAGGGAATGTGCCATCAATTCTTTTTCACAAACTGGGTGAGGATAACGATGCGCTGACCTTCCACACGACCTTCGATCTGTTCCGGGTTGTCCTGCACCAGCGAAATATTCCGCACCGGAGTACCGCGCTTGGCGGTGAAGTTGGCGCCCTTCACATTGAGATCCTTGATCAGGGTGACACTGTCACCGGCTTCCAGTACCGCACCATTACTGTCGCGGTGCTCGACCTGGTCTTCCTCGCTCTGCCCTTCCCCGGTGGACTGGGCCCAGGCCAGCGTCTCGTCATCCAGATAGAGCATGTCCAGCAAGTCCTGAGGCCAACCTTCCGCCCGCAGCCGGGTCAGCATCCGCCAGGCCAGCACCTGCACCGCCGGCTCCTGACTCCACATGCTGTCGTTCAGGCAACGCCAGTGGTTGATATCTTCATGGCCGGGATGGTCGATCTGAAAGCTGCAGGTTTCGCACAACAAGGCACTCTGGGCTGCCGTGCCATCCCCTTCCGGCGGCACCGCATACACCGCCAGCGCCTCACCGGCACCGCACAGTTCACAGGTCGAATCGGCTCGCGCCAGCAGGGTGGATTCCAGGGTCATTGCCTTTCTCCTTTACGGGGGCGGCAGTATACACGCCCGGAAGACGTTGGAGCTTTGCTCGCAAAGCGAAGACTTCAGAACACACTCACGTCAATTGAATCGCTTCGCC
The DNA here is from genome assembly GCF_001602235.1 of Alcanivorax sp. NBRC 102024. Classification (NCBI taxonomy): domain Bacteria; kingdom Pseudomonadati; phylum Pseudomonadota; class Gammaproteobacteria; order Oceanospirillales; family Alcanivoracaceae; genus Alcanivorax; species Alcanivorax sp. NBRC 102024. The sequence goes on along the minus strand of NZ_BDAS01000002.1, from coordinate 75,011 downwards.
TTGCGAGCAAGGCTCCAACGGCAGTTTGTTGTCGCTCATCGTGAATCAGCGAGGAAGTTTTTATTGGCGTTCGCGGGCGTCGCATTACAAAAGCATCGCGAACGGCCAGTAGGCGAGCACACTGCCTTGGGAGACGGTTTCCCCCACCGGCACCACCGCCAACCCATCCGCCCACACCGCAGAACTCAACATGCCGGAACTCTGATTGGGGTGTTTTTCCAGCATCGGATTGCCGTTCTTCTGCACACACCGCACCCGTAAATATTCCTGTCGCTTGCCTGCTTTGTTGACTGAAAAATCCACGGGCAGACGGAACGGTTCCGGCAACACCGTTTCGGCACCACAACGGCGTCGCAGGGCGGGCAAGACCAGCATCAGATAGCAAACCAGTACGGCCGACGGATTGCCGGGCAGGCCAAAAAACGGAATGCCGTCCACGCTGCCGCAGGTGAACGGTTTGCCCGGCTTGATCGCCAACCGCCAGAAATCCAGTTGCCCCTGCTGTTCCAGCACCGCACGCAGATGATCTTCTTCCCCCACGGATACGCCACCCGTGGAGATGATCACATCCGGGCGCTGCTGCGGATCCGTCAGCGCGCGGGTGAGGGTATTGCGAATAATGGCCGGGTCGTCAGGCAGATGTTCGCGCTGCACCTCGGCAAAGCCACTCTGTATCAGCAACTGGGTCAGTTGAGGACCATTGCTGTCATAAATTTTTCCAGGCAATGGTGCTTCGTCCGGCGCTTGTAATTCATCGCCGCTGGTCAGTACCAATATCCGGGGGGCATACACCCGCACCCGGGACACCCCCACCGAGGCGATCAGCCCCACAGCCTGGGGAGTCAGGCGCTGGCCGGCATGCATCACCCTCTCATCCCGCCGGGCATCCTGACCCGCCGGGCGAATATTCTGCCCTTCGCTGACCGAAGCCCGGGCCGGCAGACGCACGCGCCCATCGGCGATTTCGCAGTCTTCCTGCATCAACACCGTATCCGCCCCGGCGGGTACCGGCGCACCGGTAAAGATGCGTGCCACCTGACCGGGCATCAGGGTACCCGGCGGATCACCGGCAGCAATGCGCAACGGCATGGGCAGGGTCAGGCCCGGCTCATCCAGATCCGCATAGCGCAGGGCCACGCCATCCACGGCGGCATTATCGAAGGCGGGCACATCCACGCGGGACACCACGTCCTGGGCCAGGTACTGGCCACGGGCATCACCGAGTGCGATCTCCTGCACCCGGGCAAAGGGCGAAGCGCTGTCCAGCAATCGGGCCAGGGCCTCCTCCACCGGCATCAAACTCATCGGCCTTCTCCCTCTGTCATCGTCATCCTCACCGGCGAATCTGGGCGACAAAATTGCAGGGCCGATGGCGGGCATCCAGCTGATCACGAATGATGCGGTCCCAGCCCGTGGCACAGGCATTGTTGGAACCCGGCAGACAGAAGATCACCGTGCGATTGGCCAACCCGGCCAGGCAACGGGACTGGATGGTGGACGAGCCGATATCCGCCACACTGACCTGGCGAAACAATTCACCAAAGCCTTCGATGTGCTTGTCGAACAGCACCCCCAGGGCTTCCGGGGTGGAGTCCCGTCCGGAAAAGCCGGTGCCGCCGGTGGTAATGATGCCTTGAATACGTTCATCGGCAATCCACTCGGACACCACCTTGCGTAACTGGTAGATGTCATCCTTGACGATCTGTCGGGCCTGCAAGTGATGGCCGGCCTCCTCGAGACGGTGGACCAACAGGTCCCCGGAGGTATCGTTTTCGGGGGTACGGGTATCGCTGACGGTCAATACCGCCAGGGCCAGGGGCTCGAAGGCTGCCGCGGGCTTGGACATAGATTTCTCCTTGCTGATGGCGCCAATGCTAGCACGAGCCATGCCACGGTGGCTGGACAGCACATCCCGCATTGACCGCTGCCAACAGCCCCCTGTTCGCCACAGTATGCTCACAGTACATTGACGCTATACAAAGTGTTTATCGGGAGAGCTGACAATGAGCAGCAGCATGGAAACCGCCCAGCAGGATGCCGCCCGCCTGCCGCGCCTGCCACAACGCAAACTGGACAATATCCCGGGAGATTACGGTACGCCCTTACTCGGCGATACCATTCTCTTCCTCAAGGACTACCACAAGCTGGTGACCCAGCGTGCGGAAAAATACGGCCTGGTGTCCAAGGGCTCGATACTGTTTCAACGCGGCGTAACCCTGCTGGGCCCGGAAGCCAATGAGTTTGTCTTCAAGGATCCGGAGCACGTGTTTTCCAGCCGCGCGGCCTGGAACCCCTTCCTGGAAAAGCTGTTCACCGACGGGCTGATCTTGCGTGACTTCGCCGACCACAAGTTCCATCGCCGCATCATGCAGCAGGCCTTCAAGAAGCCGGCACTGGCCAGCTACCTGGACCGCATGAACGCCCACATCAGCAGTCAGATTCAGCCCTGGCAGACCGGCGACACCCTGAGCTTCTTTGATCACATCAAGGCACTGCTGCTGGACGTGGGCGCACAGATTTTCTTCGGCCTGGACATGGGCCCGGAATCCGACAAGGTCAACCAATCCTTTATCGATGCCGCGGATGCGTCCCTGGCGGTGGTGCGTCTGCCCATCCCCGGCACCCTGTGGTACCGGGGCATGACAGGACGCCGCTACCTGGAAAAATTCGTCACCGGCCTGATCCCGCAGAAGCGGGCCAGCGAGACCCCGGATTTCTTCAGTGAACTGTGCAAGGCCGCCGACGAGGAAGGCGGCTTGAGCGATCAGGACGTGATGAATCACATGATCTTCCTGCTGTTCGCCGCCCACGACACCACCACCAGCACCCTGTGCTCCATCATCTATCTGCTGGCAAAACACCCCTACTGGCAGGACCAGCTGGCTGAAGAAATGGCCAGCATGAACAAGGACAGCCTGGACTACGACGAACTGGGCAAGCTGGAAAAAACCGGCTGGGTGTTCCGCGAGACCCTGCGCATGCGCCCGCCGCTCACCACCTTCCCGCGCCGTACCGTGAAAGACGTGACGTTCCAGGGCTACACCCTGCCGCGCAACACGCTGGTCAGCATCTCCCCCCTGTTCACCCATTACATGGAGGAGTACTGGAGCAATCCGCACACCTTCGACCCGGAACGCTTCAGTGACGAGCGCGCCGAACACAAAAAACATTTCTATCAGTGGGTCCCCTTCGGCGGCGGCCACCACAAGTGTCTGGGCCTGAACTTTGCCGAACTGCAGACCAAGACCTTCCTGTTCCACTTCCTGCAGCGCTACAAGGTGTCCCTGAAACCGGGCTACGAGATGCCGGTCCAGCAGGTGCCGCTGATCATGCCCAAGGATGGTTTGCCGGTGGTGTTGGAGAAACGCTGAAAAAACAGTGGCGAGACGCGAGTTTCGAAAATCAAAACCTGTGGAATCACCTTGGGTTTTCGAAACCCGCGTCTCGCCACTCGCTGCTATTTCAAACATGAATCCGGTTCCGGTTTGCGGCTATACTGCACGCACATTCTCAGCCCGATAGACAGCCATGAAGTACGCCATCCTGCCGGTGACTCCGTTCCAGCAAAACTGCTCCTTCCTCAAGTGCGAAACCACCGACAAGGTGGCTATCGTCGATCCCGGCGGGGATCTGGACAAGATTCTGGAAGCCCTGCAACAGGTGGGCGGCACGCCGGAAAAAATCCTTGTCACCCACGCGCATCTGGATCACATCGGTGCCGTGGCCGAGCTGGCAGGCAAACTGGATCTGCCCATCGAAGGGCCGCACCGGGACGACCAGTTCTGGATCGACATGCTGCCCCAGCAGGCGCAGATGATGGGCTTTCAGCCCTCACGGCCGTTCACCCCCAACCGCTGGCTGGAAGACGGTGACACGGTCACCGTGGGCGAGACGATATTCCAGGTACGCCACTGCCCCGGCCACACCCCCGGCCATGTGGTGTTCTACCAGCCGGACAGCAAACTGGTGGTGGTGGGCGATGTGCTGTTCAACGGCTCCATCGGCCGTACGGATTTCCCCAAGGGCGATTTCGACACCCTGATCCAGGCCATCAAGGAAAAGCTGCTCACCCTGGATGATGATGTGTCCTTCATCCCCGGCCACGGCCCCATGTCCACCATCGGCCATGAGCGCGCCAACAATCCTTTCGTTTCCGGCAAGCACGGTTGAGGCAGTCATGGAATCCAGCGCAATGAAATGGGGTTTGACGATGGCCGTCATTCTGTTGGCCTGGCTGCTGTCCGTGTTGCTGCGCAGCGCCACCCGACGGCTGGGCCGCCGCCGTGATTTCAGCCGGGCCCGCATCTTCCAGACCGCCGTGGTAATCAACACTGCCTGCGTGGTGCTGTCACTGCTTACCATCGGGATTCTCTGGGGGCTTAACGGCAGCGGCCTGATGGTGTTCGCCACCTCGCTGATGGCCCTGCTCGGCGTGGCCCTGTTTGCCAGCTGGTCCATGCTCAGCAACACCACCGCCGCCATCATCCTGTTCTTCAGTGCTCCCTACCGGGTGGGGGATCGCATCCGCCTGCTGGATGGCGACAACACGGTCACCGGCCAGATCCGTTACATGGGGCTCATCTTCATCACCGTGCAGGATGAGCTGGGCCACCGTTACACCCTGCCCAACAACCTGCTGCTGCAGAAAACCGTGATTCGTCTGCGCGGCGACACCCTGCCCCGGGATCACAAACACTGCCGGGCTGACTAGGGCACCCCTACAGAGTAAAGTGACGGTCTGGAACGCCTTGCCGGATTGGCAAGGCCGTGCGTAGATCAACGACAAGGACGACACCATGCGACTGCTCTTTCCCCTGATCGTCACCGCCCTGCTGGCCGGATGCCTGAGCGGTACCGAGGCCGACAATACGCTGCCGGATGCCTGTTACCAGCCGCCGGAAACCGGCATGTGCAGGGCTGCTTTCCAGCGCTACTACTACGATCAGGAAAGCGACAGCTGCAAGAGCTTTACCTGGGGTGGCTGCAAGGGCAGCGTCCCCTTCGAAACCCAGGATGCCTGCGTGCAGACCTGTAATGCCGGCAACAGCGAACCTGCCAGCCCGGCGAGAACCTATCGCAGCAAGGGAGACCCGCAATGAGTCAGATATCGTCTCTGGGCATGGCCCGGGCGGTTTATGTATTGCATCTGGTAGGCCTGATCACCGGCGGCCTGACCGCCATTGCCGGGGTCATCATTGCCCACCTCCACGCCGGGGATGCCCCGCCGCCCCTGCGTGAGCACTTCCGCTTCCAGTACCGCACCTTCTGGATCGGTCTGCTCTACAGCATCATTGCCGGCATCACCACCCTGGCCTTTATCGGTTGGCTGTTGATGGTGATCATCACCATCTGGTGGATCGTGCGCTGTGCCCGCGGCCTGAGCACCCTGAATCGCAATGTGGCACCCGCCCGGGTGGATACCTGGGGCTTCTGATTTTGCCACTGTCACAAAGCTGTCATTATGGCCGGCCAGACTGGCTGGCCCGCGCCTACCTAGGAGAGATCATGCTGTCCCTGCGCCTTATCCCCCTCATTCTCTGCACCCTGATTCTGTCCGCCTGCGCCCGCAGCCCCGTGGTCCAGCTCTACGACGGTGCCGCCAAACCTGACAGCCAGGTACTGACCGTGCGCGTGCCCAGCGAAATCGAAGTGTTCACCATCAACGGCAAGGAAGTGGATGGCGCCAACACCTTTTTCGCCACCGACTTCAAGGAACTGAAGTTCGCCCCCGGCCGCTACGAGATCCTCGCCTACTACAAGGAACTGTGGCAGCTGGACGCGGACAACCATGAAATCGTGAAAACCAACCCGGCCAACTTTATCGTCGACGGCAAGGCCGGCGAGAAATGGCAACTGGATTACGAAAAACCCGCCAACGTGGAGGAAGCCCGCGCCCTGGAAGACACCTTTACCGGCTGGGCCCTGAACACCGCCACCGGCGAAAAAGTGGCTGCCCAGGAATCCAACCTGATCCTCAAGCGCGGTTTCCTGGCACCCATCACCGGCGAAGAGGTGAGCACCGCGGCCTCCGCAAGCGTGGCACCCCAACAAGCGGTCGCCCCGGCACCTGCCAGCAGCGCTCCGGCTCCAGCTCCGGCCACTCAGGCAGCCCCTGCCCCGGCCCCCGCCGGCAGCTACCTGGATACCCTGAAAGCCCAGTGGAAGCAGGCCACCCCGGAAGAGCGCCGGGAATTTTTGCAGTGGATAGCTGAATAGGATTACGAGTCACGAGAAGCGAGTCGCGAAAGGCCCCTGAAATATGGGGTTCGCTTCTCGCAACTCGGTACTGACACACTTCTCCCCGAAGCCGCTGTAGGAACGGAGCGTAGCGGAGTAACGACCGTAGGTCGGCCCGAAGGGTGAGCGTAGCGAATAACGCCTCTTGAGGCGCGAACCTTGCGAAGCAAGGAATCGCCCATAGGGCGATCAGGACTTGCCGAAACTGACAGGTTTCTCCAGGTAGACCTGACATTCTCTGAAAGCTTTGTCGCCTCGCTGCGCTCGGTTCGTGCCTCAAGAAGCGCTCCTACAGCGGCCTTGTAGATCACGTGGCGGCAACGCCCGCCATTCACTCCCCCTGAATCGTCGCTACCAGCCGTCTCGCCCCACCATGATCCCGGTGCTCGCACAGGTAAATTCCCTGCCAGGTGCCCAGCGCCAATCGGCCATTGCTGATCGGCAGGCTCAGCGACGGGCCGATCAGCACGCTCTTGATATGGGCGGGCATGTCGTCCGGGCCTTCCAGGGTATGTTCATAGTAAGGCGCGTTTTCCGGCACCATCACATTCAGATGCCGCTCCAGATCGCCGCGCACATCCGGGTCGGCATTTTCGTTGATGGTCAGCGAGGCAGAGGTGTGCTGGATAAAAAGATGCAGCAAGCCCACCTTCACCTCTGCCAGCTCCGGCAAGCCTTGCAGCACCTCACGGGTCACCAGGTGACAACCACGGCGTTGTGCCGCCAGCGTCAACGTTTTCTGAAACCACATCTTCGTCCCCTTTGGACCTTGGCCCCGGCTGCGGGAAGCGGCAGACTCGAAGGTCTGCGTTTTCATCGCACAGCATTCAAGGGGCATGCATGAAACTGAATGGCCAGACCATTGTACTCACCGGCGCTTCCAGTGGCATCGGCGCCGAGGCGGCAAAAATCATGGCGCGCCGGGGCGCCACCCTGTGCCTGGTGGCACGCCGGGAAGAACAGCTGCGGGAGGTTCAGGAAGTCATCGAAACAGAGGGTGGCTGCGCCTTTATCTACCCCTGCGACTTGAGCGACAACGCGGCCATCGAGGCCTGCGCCGCACGGATTCTCGCCGAGCAGCCGCGTATCGATGCGCTGGTGAACAATGCGGCCCATTCCATCCGCCGCCCCATCGAGAAGTCCCTGGATCGCCTGCACGATTACCAGCGCACCGTGCAGCTCAACTACATCGGCGCCGTAGCCATGACCCTGAAGCTGCTGCCGCGGTTTCTCGACCAGGGCCATGGTCATGTGGTGAATATTTCCAGCCTCTCCACCCAGGTGCCCATCCCCCTGTTTTCTGCCTACCTGGCCAGCAAGAGCGCCCTGGAATCCTTCACCCGTTCCCTGCAGGCGGAGATGGGCCATCAGGGCATCAGCACCACGGTGGTGTACTTCCCCATGGTACGCACGCCCATGTCATCACGTACCGCCATCTACAAATACATGCCAATGATGCACGTGAAAAAAGCCGCCGGCTGGATCGTGGAAGCCTGCGAAAAGCGCCCGGCGCGCATCGCCCGCCCCATGGGCAAACTGGGCAGCGTGCTACTCGCCGCCCTCCCCGGCCCGGCCACCAAACTGCCGCAGCCGCTGTTCCGGGGCATGGACAAACTGCTGGCCAGCCAGCTGAAGAAGAAGGGTTAACCCAACCCCGGCCGTAGGAGCGTCGCTCGCGGCGCGATTCCAGGCCAGGACAAAAACACGCTCAACACAGAGCCCCTTCTTGCCCTCTGTAGCCTTTTGGAAAATCGATTTTTCTGGGGTTGGGTTATCGCGCCGCGAGCGACGCTCCTACGGAGAGGCGTTAACCACATTGATCGCACTGCCCGCCTGCCACTGGCGGATATTTTCCACCACCCCATTCAGCAAGCGTTGTCGGCACTCTCTCGTGCCCCAGGCGTTGTGCGGGGTGATAATAAGATTGGGAATATCCTCCGCCAGCAACGGATGATCCGCCGGTGGCGGTTCGCTGCTGAGCACGTCCAGGCCGGCGCCGCCCAGGTGGCCAGAACGCAGGGCATCGGCCAGCGCCGGTTCATCAATCAGGCCACCCCGGGCGGTGTTGATCAGAAAGGCGCCGGGCTTCATTTGCGCGATAAAGGACGCATTCACCAGCTTGTCGGTCTGCGTCGTCAACGGACAATGCAGGCTGAGCACATCCGCCTGCGGCAGCAACTCCGCCAACGTCACCCGCCCGGACTGGCCACCATGGCGCTGGAAGGATTCCGCCACCAATACCTGCATGCCCAGCGCCTCGGCCAGCCGGGCCACTTCCCGGCCCAGATCCCCGTGGCCGATCAGCCCCAGGGTCTTGCCGGCCAGCTCCATGATCGGGTGATTCAGCAGACAGAACTGGGCCGCCCGGCTCCAGGCACCGGCCTTCACATCCCGGTCGTACTGATGCCAGCGGGTGGCCAGTGACAACATCAACGTCAGGGTGTGCTGGGCCACCGAGGCCCGCGCATAACCGCTCACATTGCACACGGTAATGCCCCGCTCCCGGGCTGCCTCCAGGTCCACATTATTGGTACCGGTGGCACAAATGCAGATAAGCTTGAGGGACGGGCAGGCTTTCAGGATCGCCGCATCCAGCACCACCTTGTTGGTGATGACCACCTGGGCATCCTGCAACCGAGCCACCCGCTCCTCCGGACGGGTCAGCGGATGGAAGGTCCAGGGCATCAACGCCTCCAGGGCGGCGAAGTCCATCTCGTCGGGGTTGAGGGTATCGGTGTCGAGAAAAACGCCCTGCATGTTCGGTCACCTTTATCGGGGAAGAAGGGAGGTGTTCCATGCTAACGGATTTGCTGGAAAAGATGGGCTTCACCCTGCCACAGCATGACTGGCAGAAACCGGTGGTGGGGGTCAGCGCCTGCCTGCTAGGCCAGAAGGTTCGCTACGACGGCGACCACAAGCACAACGCCATCCTGGTGCACCAGCTGGGCCCGCTTCTGCGCTTTCGCGATACCTGCCCGGAAGTGGCCATCGGCCTGCCGGTCCCGCGCCCACCCATTCAGGTGGTGCAGATGGATGACACCCTTCGCGTGAAGGGCGTGGACAATCCGCAGCAGGATGTCACCGACGCCCTGGAAGACGTGGCCTCCCGGCTCGGGGAACCGCTCAGCGGATTTGTCCTGAAAGCCCGCTCCCCCAGTTGCGGCCACCTGAGTACCCCGGTGCACAACACCACGGGCCAGCAGATCGGCATGGCTTCCGGCGCCTTCGCCCGCAAGCTCCACGAATTATTTCCGCGCATTCCCCTGGCCAACGACAGCGACCTGGAAAAGCCCGCGTTTCTGCAGAGTTTTCTGCTACAGGTGTATTGCTACCACCAGTGGCACCACAACGACCACCAGGGCCAGTGGCTCAATGCCATGCAGGCGCAAAGCGAACAACTGGACGAACCCCTGCACAGTGGGCTGCGCCACTATCTCGATAAACTCGGGCAGGCGATGCACTAAAAAGCAGTTAATAGTTAACAATGAATAGTTAATAGCGAAAACCCAAACCAAGTTCCGGGCTGCGAATTCAGGTTTTCGAAACTCGCGACTCTCAACTCGTCACTAAACCCCGGTTTCGTGGGGAATCAATGCGCGCTATGGTGGTCGGTAATGGACCCGACAGCGACCCGGCGAGGATGTCATGACACAGCAACAGGACCGGCTGCTCTGGATCGACGGCCAATTCACCCCCGGCAGCGCCAACCAGTTCTTCGACACCATCAACCCGGCCGCCAACAAGGTGATCTGCCGGGTGGCCCAGGCCACTCCCGACGACGTGGACCGTGCCGTGCAGGCAGCCAAACAGGCCCAGCCCGCCTGGCAGGCTCTTGGCGGCGTGGAGCGCGGTCGCATCCTGATGCGCACCGCCCAGCTGCTGCGCGAACACCGCGACGAAATCGCCCAGCTGGAAACCCTGGATGCGGGCAAGCCCATCGCTGAAACCCCGGAAGCGGATGTGGATTCCGCCATCAACTGCCTGGAATATTTCGCCGGTCAGGCCAGCTCCCTGCAGGGGGAATACCAGCAGGTGCCCGGCGGCTTCTTCTACACCCGCCCGGAAGCCCTCGGCGTGTGCGCCGGCATCGGCGCCTGGAACTACCCGGTGCAAATCGCCAGCTGGAAAGCCGCCCCGGCCCTGGCCGCCGGTAATGCGCTGGTCTACAAACCCTCGGAAGTCACCCCCCTGTCCGCCCTGCGTCTGGCAGAACTGTTCAAGGAAGCGGGCTTGCCCGACGGCATCTTCAATGTGGTGCAGGGTTTCCGGGAAACCGGCGAAGCCCTCACCGGCCACCCGGACGTGGCCAAGGTCTCCCTCACCGGCGGGGTCCCCACCGGCAAGGCGGTGATGCGCGCCGCCGCCGACACCCTCAAGGGCGTGACTCTGGAACTGGGCGGCAAGTCGCCACTGATCATCTTCGAGGATGCGGACCTGGATAACGCCGTGTCCGCCGCCATGCTCGCCAACTTCTACACCCAGGGACAGATCTGCACCAACGGCACCCGCGTTTTTGTGCATGAGAGCATCAAGGATGCCTTTGTGGAAAAACTGCTGGCCCGTGTCGGCACCCTGACCCTGGGCGACCCCATGGACCCGGCCACGGAAGTGGGCCCGCTGATCAGCCACCAGCACATGCAGCACGTGCTCAACTATATCGAGATCGGCAAGGAAGAAGGCGGCCAGGTGCTGATCGGTGGCGGCAAGGCCCAGGTCGACGGCCTGCCAGAGGGCAACTTCGTCTTGCCCACGGTGTTCGATGGCCTCAATGACGAGATGCGCATCGTCCGCGAGGAAATCTTCGGGCCGGTGCTGTCACTGCTCAGCTTCCGCGATGAAGACGAGGTCGTCGCCCGCGCCAACAACACCGACTTCGGTCTGGCCGGCGGTGTCTTCACCCGCGACATCAATCGCGGCCATCGCATGGCGGAACGGATCGATGCCGGCATCGTGTGGGTCAATCACTACAACCTGACGCCCATCGAAATGCCCTTCGGTGGCTTCAAGCAATCCGGCATCGGCAAGGAAAACAGCCGCCGCGCGTTTGCCCATTACACCCGACTGAAGACGGTGTACGTGGCGCAGGAAGATGTGGATTCACCCTACTGAGCAAGCCCCTGTAGGAGCTATGCTTGCATGGCGAACCACCGCAATCGCAAGCAGGTTCGCAGTCGCAGATCCCCTTGGGGGCAAGCATAGTTCCTGCATAAAAGGTTTTTCGCCGCAGAGGTCACGGAAGCACTCTTTGCGCTGCATCCTCTGTGGTGAAAACTTGACGGCCTCTTATACCTGCCGCTTCGGCATCCCGCCGCGCTGATGTTCCTGCCAGCCATCCGCATGGAAACTGGGTGCACTGGAAGGCGGCAGCGACTTGCCAAGAATATGATCCGCCCCTTTTTCGCCGATCATGATGGTCGGTGCGTTCAGGTTGCCGTTGGTCACCGTGGGCATGATCGATGAATCCACCACCCGCAGATTCTGCACCCCGTGGACCCGGCATTGCGGATCCACTACCGCCATGTCGTCGGTGCCCATGCGGCAACTGCCCGCCGGGTGATACGCCGTTTCTGCCGTGCGTGACATCCAGTCGTCCAGCTCGTCATCGCTGTTGATATCCGGCCCCGGGGACAGCTCGGCACCGCGGTAGGGATCCATGGCGGGCTGGGCAAAAATTTCCCGGGTGAAACGCACGCCGGCGCGGAAGGCCTCACGATCCTCCTCCCGGTCGAAGTAGTTGAAAAACATACTGGGCGGCGCCGCCGGGTCTTTCGATTTCAGCTTCACCCAGCCCCGACTGAGCGGCTTGTTGGCACCCAAATGCACCTGAAAGCCATGCCCCTTCACGGCACTGGAACCATCGTAGGCAATGGCACCAGCCAGGAAGTGATACTGGATATCCGGGTACTGCAATCCGGCACGGCTGCGAATATAGCCATTGGATTCAAAGTGGTTGGACGTCCCAAGCCCCCGGCGCAGAAACAGCCAGTTGGCGCCGATCCAGGCTTTCGCCAGCGGGCCCAGCCAGCCATTCAACGTAATCTTTTGGGTACATTCCTGCTGTACCCACACCTCCAGATGATCGTGCAGATTCTGCCCCACGCCGGGCAAATCATGAATCACTTCAATGCCGTTTTCCTTCAAGTGCTCCGCCGGCCCGATACCAGACAGCATCAACAGCTTCGGCGAATTGAAGGCGCTGGCAGAGAGGATCACTTCCTTGCGTGCCTTCACCCTGTAGGTGTTTCCGCCACGGCGATATTCCACCCCCACCGCTTTCTTGCCGTCCATGATCACGCGGGTGGTCAGGGCGTGCATCTTCACGTCCAGGTTTGGCCGGTTCATGGCCGGCTTCAGATACGCCATGGCGGTGGAACAACGCACGCCGTTGCGCACGGTCATATCCATGCGGCCGAAGCCTTCCTGACGAAAGCCGTTGTAGTCTTCCGTGTAGCCATACCCGGCTTCCTCGCCGGCCTGGATAAAGGCCCGGTACAGCGGGTTTTCCATGTTATTGCCGTTGCAGGTGGTCAGCGGCCCGTCGGCACCGCGATAGTCATCACCACCGTACACACAGCCTTCGGCACGCTTGAAGTAGGGCAGCACATCCGCGTAGCCCCAACCCTCGGCACCCAGTGATTCCCACTCGGCGAAATCACCGGCGCAACCGCGCACATACACCATGCCGTTGATGGAGGATGAGCCACCAATCACCTTGCCACGGGCCTGGTGAATGCTGCGCCCGTGCAGGCCCGGCTCTGGCTCGGTATGAAAACCCCAGTCGAACTTGTTCATGTTCAGGGGAATGGAAAAGGCGGTGGGCATCTTGATGAAGATGGAGTTGTCCTTGCCGCCGAATTCCAGCACCAGCACCTGGTTGCTGCCATCCTCGGTGAGACGGTTGGCCAGTACGGCACCGGCGGAGCCGGCACCGACGATCACGTAATCCATTTCCTGATCAAAGGGGGTCATGGTTCACCTCGTGGTCATGTGCCTTCAAGCCGGACCGGGCTCGCTGGCATCGTCCATGTTGTTGCCCATCTCCCGGCGCATATGCAGGTACTGCAGGTGCGCCTCGAAATGATCGATCAGATCCTCGATCACCTGCTCGCGGCTGTAGCCCATCAGGTCATAGCTCAGCCCCCCTTCACGCAGGTGTACCTCCAGACGGTAGTACACGGACCGGGATTGCTGGGTGCGCACCGTGAACGATGGCATCAGACAACGGCGCGGCCAGACCTGATAGCTGAAGTTCTGCTCGCCACCCAGATCCACATTCAATGACAGATGCAGCTGGTCGCCGTCATCGCCAGCAATGGCCACCGGATAGCCCTTCTCCGTGAGCTCTTCCTTCACCGCCTCGAACGCCGGACGGACCGTCTTGTCGATAAACTGGGCCACCTGTTTTTCGCCGGGGAAACTGACCGCCCGGGCCAGACGTTTGCTCCAGCTTTCATGCTCGGCCCGCGAGCCCGTGCGACCGGACAATTGCCCGGCCAGCACATCCTGCATGCTGGTGGACTTCATGCCTTCCAGCTTTAACGCCCGATGCAGGCCGATCATCATCAGGAACAACACGAAGGCAAACGGCAGCCCCATGATCACCACCGCGCTCTGCAGGGCCGACAGTCCATCCGTCATCAGCAACGCCAGCGTCACCACCCCGATGATGGCGGCCCAGACAATACGCATCCACGGTGCTGCATCGTTGTTCGGGTCCTTGATGCGGCAGGTCAGATTGGATAGCACCAGAGAACCGGAGTCCCCGGAGGTGACAAAGAACACGATGGCCAGCACCGTCACCACGATGGTGGTCACCGTGACCCAGGGCAATTGCTCCAGGAACAGATAGATGGCCGAGCCCGGATTGCCCACCGCTTCCTTGCCGAATTCGGTGGCACCATTCATCACCATGTCGATAGCGGAATTCCCCATTACGGACATCCACACCATCATGAAGGTCAGCGGCAGAATGAGCGTGCCGGCCACGAAGCTGCGAATGGTGCGGCCCCGGGAAATCCGCGCCAGGAACAGCCCCACGAATGGGCCCCAGGCGATCCACCAGGCCCAGAAGAATACCGTCCAGGCATTCAGCCAGTCCTGGGGCGGATCGAAGGCATAGGTATCAAAAGACATGGAAATAAAGTGGGTCAGGTAATCGCCCACGTTCATCACCAGCGCATCCAGCAGGAAGCGGGTATCACCTACCACCAGCACGAACAGCATCAGCACAATGGCCAGCAGCATGTTGAACTCGGAGAGACGGCGGATGCCCTTGTCCACGCCGGTGGCGGCGGAGATCGCCGAGAACAGCACAATGAAGACCGCCAACACCGCCTGGGTCAGTGTGCTCTCGGCAATGCCGAACATATAGTTCAGGCCGAAGTTGAGCTGGATGATGCCGATCCCCAGGCTGGTGGCCACCCCGAACACGGTGCCCAGCACCGCAGCGATGTCCACGGCATTACCGATGGAGCCGTGAATGCGTTTCCCGAAGATGGGATACAGCGCAGATCGAATGGTCAGCGGCAAGCCATGGCGATAACTGAAATAGGCCAGTGACATACCCACCAGGGAGTAGATCCCCCAACCGGACAGCCCCCAGTGCAGGAAGGTAATCTGCATAGCTTCACGGGCCGCTTCCACCGTACCGCCCTCGCCCACTGGCGGCGTCAGGTACTGGGTCACCGGCTCCACTACGCAATAGAAAATCAGGTCGATACCGATGCCGGCGGAAAACAACATGGCCGCCCAGGTAACGATATTGAATTCCGGCTCCGCGTGATCCGGTCCCAGCTTGATGCTGCCATAGCGAGAACAGGCGATGGCAATCACAAAAACCAGATACGCCACCACGGAAATAAAGTAGAACCAGCCGAAGCTGCCAGAAATCCAGGCCAGAGCACCGTAGATGGTTTCATTGGCCTGTTCGGTGAACAGCATGGCCCACAACGCAAACAGCACGATGCCGGTGGTGGAACCATAGAACACAAGGGGATTGATGCGGCCTTCCGGAATATCGGGCTCGGCCTGGGGTGACGGGTTGGCTGTATCCATTCAGCGTTCCTCCAGTCAGGATTGCGCGGTTTCGCAAACACCCCGGTACCGGACACGGACACGCCCTGACAGCTGTGCGCAAGCGCACACGGTCAACCGCCAGCGGTGAGTTGTCAGCACCCGATCCTCCCGAGGCATTTACACACGGCTTTCCTCATTCTGCCGAGGCTAGGGGCAAGATAAAAGTGAATTCTGGTTCACAGTCGGAATCGCATGAAGGAAACGTTGTTCGCAGAGAACGCGGAGATATTGCTGTTGGAGCCTTGCTCGCAAGGCGAAGGCCCGGTAACACCGACAACCTTTCGCCTTGCGGGCAAGGCTCCAACAACAAGAGGGAGCTCACGCTTCAGAAAATCAGCGTCAGCCCACCGGTGACAACGGCAAACAGGATGGACAACCCGATCAGGGTCTTCCAGGGGAATGGTGGCGGGGGCGGCTCCACTTCGAGCTGCTTTTCCAGGTAATTCTTCAGCAGCTTGGTGTTGCGGGTATTGGCCTTGTAGATGGCATCGAAGGCATCGCCCACCACCGGCAACAGCCCGCCAAGAAAGTCGATGCCGATATTGCGCAGCATACGCAACTTCACACTCTTGCTGGCCCCGGCCCGCTGCGCTTCAATCAGCACATAGCTGGATAACACCAAGCCGGCCGCATCACCCACCAGCGGCACCAGGCCGATAATGGCCTCGGCACCGATCTGAAATTTGGTAAAGGGAATGCCGATGCTGCTGTCGGTAAAACGGCTGAACTTTTCCAGCCGCTCCAGGGTTGCCCGTTGCTGGGCTTCTGTCCTTGCTGCCATTACATCTCCACAAACAGGTGGCCGTCTTCTTCCGTGACCGGCCAGGTCTCCAGGGCTTTCTCGCCCCGCACCACATTCAGCAACTGCACACCGGGGGGAAAGTTGGCCCACTCGGTGACTTCCCCGGTACGGATATCAAACCGCGCCCGGTGCAGCGGACACTGCACACACTTGTCCTCAACAATCTTGCCCTTGCCCAAGGACGCAAACATATGGGTACAACGGGCCTGGGTGGCATAAAAACCATCACTCAGGTGATACACCACCAGTTTTTTACCACCGGCTTCCATCGCACGGCTTTTCCCTTTCGGGAGGTCCTGGCTGGCACAGAGTTCATAACGCATGTTGCTCTCCTTGCTGGCTTGGAAAAATCAGTTGTGAGTTGCTGGCTACGAAGCCCCTGTAGGAGCACCTCTCGAGGTGCGAACCTTGCGCAGCAAGGCGACAGAGATTCAAGCTATCCGCCATTCTTTCTGAAACCTGTCGAGCGCTGGCATGCCTGATCGCCCTGCGGACGATTTCCGCGCAAGCGCGGTTCGCGGCTCAAGCGCCGCTCCTACAGCGGCTTCGTGGAAAACGCCTTTTAAGATTGGCGCCCATCACTCCAGATAGGTATACCCGGCCAGGCCCTCGCGTACCAGCCCGATAAAGGTTTCCTGCTCGCCGTCGCTCAAATGCGCCTGGCGACAATGTTGCTCCAGGGCTCCCAACAACTTGTCGGTATCGTAGTTCACGTAGCGCAGCACGGAGCTCACCGTGTCGCCCTGAATGGCGTGGCTCAGGGTGATGGCGCCATCGGCCTCCACGTCCACATCCACGGAATCCGTGTCGCCGAACAGGTTGTGCATGTCGCCGAGGATTTCCTGGTAGGCACCCACCATGAAAATCCCCAGGTGGCCATTGAGCTGTTCCGGCAGCGGCAAGGTGGCTTCCACGCCTTCGCCATCCACAAACTGGTCGATGCGGCCATCGGAGTCGCAAGTAATGTCCTGGATCACCGCCCGGCGGGTGGCCGGCTTGTCCAGGCCGGACAAGGGCAGCACCGGGAAGACCTGGTTGATCCCCCACACATCCGGCACCGACTGGAACACGGAAAAATTCACGAACAACTTGTCCGCCAGGGTTTCGTTGAGGCTGTCGAGCAGCTCACGCTGCTGCTTGCGCAGCGGGTTCAACCGACCGCGCAGGGCCAGCAGGCAGTTGATATACAGCTGCTCGCCCCGGGCGCGGGTGCCCAGGCCCAGGTCACCGGCGATATAACGCTGGTGAATGTCCTGCCAGGCGCCGGTCACTTCCGAGAAACGCTCGATCAGATTGCCCGGCTCGCCGGCCAGCAACCCTTGCAGCTCCCACAACTGGTGCAGTTCGGCCACGTCGTCGTCCGCCGGCGCCTCCACCGTCACCGGGGCCATCTGCTCCTGGTCGGTGATATTCACCAGCAGCACCGCGTGGTGAGCGGTCAGCGCCCGGCCGGATTCGGAGATGATGTTGGGCTCCGGCAGGCCATGCTGGGCGCACTGCTGCTGCAGGGTCTGCACGATATGGCGGGCATAGTCACCCACCCCGTAGTTCATGGAGCAATAGGACCGGGAGTGGGTGCCTTCATAATCCACCCCCAGGCCACCGCCCACATCCACGGTTTCCACCGCCGCGCCCAGGGCGCGCATCTCGGTGTAGTAACGGGCCGCTTCGCGCATGCCCGCCTTGATGTCCTGGATATTGGCCACCTGGGAACCCAGGTGGAAATGCAGCAGCTTCACGCAATCCAGCCGCCCGGCGGCACGGCAATGCTCGATGGCCGCCATCAGCTGCGGCGCACTCAGGCCGAACTTGGACTTCTCGCCCCCGGTGTTCTGCCAGTTGCCCTTGCTGATGCTCATCAGCCGCACCCGCAGGCCGATGCGCGGCGACACGCCCAGCTCGTCCGCCAGCGACAGCAGCGCCGGCAGCTCGGACATCTTCTCCACCACGATATGCACGTGAAAGCCCAGCTTCTCGCCCATCAGCGCCAGGCGCAGGTATTCCGCGTCCTTGTAGCCGTTGCAGACGATGGTATCGCCCGGGTTGGACAGGGCCAGCACGGCCAGCAGCTCCGGCTTGGAGCCTGCCTCCAGGCCGATACGCTCGCCGTCTTCACGGGCGCGCAGAATCTCGTGCACCACCCGGCGCTGCTGGTTCACCTTGATCGGATACACCGGCGTATAGCCGCCCTGATAGTCGTTGCCCTCGATGGCCTCCCGGAAGGCCCCGGCCAGCAGCTTGACCCGCTGGCGAAGAATCCCGGAAAAACGCGCCAGCACCGGCGCCCGCAACCCGGCCGCCCGGCAGCTTTCCAGCACCGCTTCCAGCGTGGCCTGGCCGCCCTGCTCGCCATTGGGCCGCACACACAGCTGGCCCTGGTCGTCGATTCGGAAGTAGCTGTCGCCCCAGCGATCCACGTTGTAGATGTCGCTGGCGGGCAAGGAAGATCTGTCGGTCATTACCTGTCCTGAAATAAGGGGGTTGTCTGGGGGCATTATGCCTGCCGGGGCGCCGCACTCGCACCCCTTTTTCCTGCTTTACATGAGGGGCGCAGGCCTTACAATCGCGAGTATTGTCCACCCCGGGGAGCCACCTTGCTCCCACACACTGGAAAGGCCCATGAGCAGCACCAAAGACAACTGGTTTTACGAGCACTTCGACACCGCCGGCACCGCTTTCGGCCTGCGCCTGAAACAAAAGCTGGAAGAAGTGCAGACCGAGTATCAGCACATCGAGATGTGGGAAACCGACACCTTCGGTTACCTGATGACCATCGATGGCGCCACCATGCTCACCACCCGCGACAACTTCCTCTACCACGAGATGATGTCGCACCCGGTGCTGTTCAGCCACGCCAACCCCAAGCGCGTCATCATCATCGGTGGCGGCGACTGCGGCACCCTGCGTGAAGTGCTGCGTCACTCCAGCGTGGAAAAAGCCACCCAGATCGACATCGACGAAATGGTCACCCGCTATTCCGAGAAATACTTCCCGGAACTGTGCGAGTCCAACGGCGACAGCCGCGCCGAGCTGCTGTTCGAAGACGGCGTGCAATACATGCGCAACTGTGAAGATGGCAGCGTGGACGTGATCATCGTGGATTCCACCGACCCGGTGGGCCCAGCGGAAGGCCTGTTCAAGGCCGACTTCTTCCGCGATTGCCACCGCGTCCTGGCCGATGGCGGCATCATCGTGCAGCAGTCCGAATCCCCGCTGCTGCACAGCGATACCATCATCAAGGATCTGCACGCCAACATGCGCGAAGCGGGCTTCACCACCACCCAGACCCTGCCCTTCCCGCAGCCGGTATACCCCAGCGGCTGGTGGAGCTGCACCATGGCCGGCAAGAACACCGACGTGAGCCAGTTCCGCGAAGCGGATGCGACCGGTAAAGGGTTTGAGACGAAGTACTACACTGCGGCCCAGCATAAAGGGGCGCTGGTGTTGCCGCCGTTTATGGAAAAGGCGATTAAGGGCTGAGAAGCTGTAAGCTGTAAGCTGTAAGCTGTAAGCTGTAAGCTGTAAGCTGTAAGCTGTAAGCTGTAAGCTGTAAGAAAAATGCCCTTGTCTTCGTTGAAAGCAAGGGCATTTTTAGATATATCGACCACCGGGCATCAGAAACGTACGTGGCAATACCTGACCCTAAGCTCCGGCTCCATACTATGCGGCTAAAACCATGCGACAATGGCAGACCACTGCTCCCATAAAACTGTTGCCAACAGCGAAGCTATGAGGCCGATAACAAACCCCACCAGTCGCTCTTTAGCAATCTGTCTTCTGCTGGGAACTCCCGCAATTTTCTGAAAAGCCCCAAGATCCGAAGACGCAATTTTTTGAATTTCGCGAAGTTCGAGGTCGGCTGTATCTTTCTCAGATGCTAAATACTCCAATCGAGATTTCAATTCCTCGACTTTTCGAGCGCTGGTTTCAGCCTCCTCTTTGAGCTCGTTAATAGCAGATAGACCGGAAACCAAATGCTCTCTCGCACTGTCGATTCTTTTAATACGCTCATCCAAGCCCTGCTCAGGCACCAGAGCGGGCAAAACCTGCGCGAAGAATTTCCCGTCTTTCACGCCATAGCGAAATACTGGCATGGTCCACAATTTAACTAACTGGACAAAGACTTTGTTCAGCTTTCCCGATTTCATTATTTTCCTTGGCTTAACACCCACTATCATGCGCCTTTCGAAGACATAGCATTGTTAATTTTCAACCTCGCCATTCTCTATTTTCGAACGGGACAAAATTGCCTTTTCAGTAATATTCAGATGTCGATTTTGAACATCCAAAACATTCCTAAAAAGCGAAAGAACCAATAAGGATGCGAATAAAAAAACATAAACAAAAATGCAAATTACCAGAAAAACAACACGGATAAGCAAACTCTTAGTTACCTCTTCATCACCCAATAAAAGGTCGCCTAGATAATATAGAGTCAATAAAAATGAAATAAAAACCCATACCCTGAATATAAAAATCGACGAGCTCTTCCCCAACCCCTTTAAAGACTCAATCGCATCAGCTTTATTTGCAGCATAATTTATATTCACTGCAATCAACGCCCCACCCACAAGGCTGATAATCGATAAAAATATGGATATAACTATTTCAGCCATCTCGCCCTCATTATAAAATTAAAGCCGCCAAGGAAGCGTGCGCCATAACGCCCCACTGCTTTATATTGCTAGCGATCAGAATCGTTTGTCGGCGGCGGCGGATTTGACGGAGGCTTAGGCCGCACATTTGCTGGCGGCGGATTAGTATTGGCCTGCTCGCGCCCCCTACCGCTTGACGGCGGCGGGGGATTCGAACCCTTTCTCCTATTCGACATTTTCAGCCTCTTCAAAATTCAAGAATTCCACCCATTTAACATCTTCAGCCCTTACGAGAACTCCGTCCAACTCAGGCAGATCCTGCTGCTTACCATCAGAAAGAATCCAAGCAGGTAGCATTATGTAGAACTGACCATTTCCTGGCTCCAACGGCCACTCTTTAGGCCAACCATAAAGTCGCCGGCCATCTTTCATATGCAGAATAACAAAGGTTACTTTTTCTGAGAAAATATAGAACCACTCTGATGGATGTGAAGTTCTAGACGTAAGCTTGAATCGGCGCAAATAACGATGCAGAACATCTGCATTTACCAAATATGCAAATAGCCCGCCCAGCAGAAGTGCGAAAAGCAGTGAAACAACCGTTTCAGACGAATCATCCCATTCCCCTATTGAAAACCAGTTATCCCCAAGCGCAATGAAAAGCCACTCTGTAGCTATTACTAGTCCACGAACCAAAAATGTATAGATAAGCGCCTGAACCAAGCGCTCAAATTGATGGGGCTTGGGATGAGATGTAAGACCATAAAATATCCATGCGCATACAAAGCCCGGCAAAAGGAATATGACCAAGTCAATAATATTTCCAGATAGGCCTTCTGCCATAAACCCTCGCTAACGCCCAGCTCAGCGCACGTGGCTGGGCGGGGGGGGGGGGCATACCCTGGCCCCCGTGCGCCAAGCCACCTTGGCTGGCTATTTGTGATCCAGTTCCGAATCTACACAATCTTGGCGTACAAGGAAACGCGCAGAGAAAGCAATTGATAATTGATAGTTGAGAATTGATAGCTAAAAGGCCAAACCCGGGGCGGGATTCAGCCTTCTAGCGTTCAGATATTACCGTGACTTCGGTTTTCGTTATCAATTATCCATTATCAACTCTCAATTGCCTTTTACCGCTTCTTCCACAAAATCCAGCCGGTCCTGGCCGAAGAACATTTCATTGCCCACGAACATTGTCGGCGCACCGAATACGCCCCGTTTTACCGCTGCTTCGGTGTTGGCCTTGAGCTGTTCTTTCACTTCGTCGCTGGCAGCTTTTTCCAGCCAGGCCTGTGCATCCAGGCCGGCGTCGGTGAGCACGCGGGTGATTTCGTCTACCTCGGACAGTTTGCAGGGCTCGCGCCACATGGCGTTGTAGAGGGCGGTGATCACCGCATCCTGTTCCGGGGTGCCGATGGCGGTGGTGGTGATGCGCATGGGGGTGATGGTGTTCACCGGGAAGTGCGGGTTCATGGTGAGCGGCACCTGGTAGCGCGCTGAGTAGCGGGCAAGGTCGCGCATCATGTACATGCCCTTGGCGGGCACGGCGCCGGGCGGGTTGTTGCCGGTGGCCTTGAAGATGCCGCCCAGCAGCACGGGCACGTACACCAGCTCGGCGCCGGTGCGCTCGCACAGGGCGGGCAGTTGGCTCCAGGCCAGGTAGGCAGTGGGGCTGCCCACATCGAAGAGGAATTCGATTTTTTGGGTCATGGGTTTGGTCCTTTCAGGAATTTCCGTAGGAGCGTCGCTGGCGGCGCGATAACCCAACGTCTGGAATCGCGCCGCGAGCGACGTTATTCGCTGTGATCACCCCTTCGGGGCCGCCCTGCGGGCGTTGCTTCGCTGCGCTACGTTCCTACGGCAGGGTTTTGGTGTCGCGTGTTGCGTGTTGCGTGTTGCGTGTTGCGTGTTGCGTGTTGCGTTGTTCAAAACGTCTCCATCCACGGGCGCAGGTCGATTTCGTGGGTCCAGGCGTCGCGGGGTTGTTGGTGGAGCATCCAGTAGGTGTCGGCGATATGTTCCGGGTTGAGGATGCCATCCTGATCCTTTTTGGCATACAGGGCCGGGAAGGTGTCGCGGATAAAGGCGGTGTCGATGGCGCCATCGATGATGGGATGCACCACGTGGATACCTTCCGGCCCCAATTCCCGGGCCATGCTCTGGGCCAGGGCGCGCAGGGCAAACTTGGCACCGGCGAAGGCAGAGAACCCCTTACCGCCCCGCACGGAGGCGGTGGCGCCGGTAAAGATGATGGTGCCCTTGTGGCGCGGCACCATCACACGGGCGGCTTCGCGACCGGCCAGGAAGCCGGCGAAGGCCCCCATTTCCCAGACCTTGCGATAGACCCGGGCGGTGGTATCGCGGATGGGAAAGAACACGTTGGCGCCGATGTTGAACACCACCACTTCCACCGGCCCCACTTCATTTTCGATGGTGTCGAACAGCGCGATCATCTGGTCTTCATCGCGGGCGTCGCAGCCGAACGGACGGGCCTTGCCGCCGGCCTGTTCGATCTCCTGCACCAGGGGCGCCAGGGCGTCTTCGGTACGGCGGGTGACGCAGACGGTGTAGCCTTCGCGAGCAAAACGTTTGGCGATGGCACCGCCGGTGGCATCACCGGCACCGATCACGACCACGGCGGATTCAGGCATATTGCCTCCTGATATTGACAGGGTGCATAGTTGGTTCCTATTTGGAACTTATAGTCGGTTCTTTTTGGGAACGGGTCAAGCCGGTATGATCAAAGCACGTTCCCGGAGGTTCATCATGCGCTGGCAAGACATCGATCAACAGCCCTGTTCCCTGGCCCGCACCCTGGCCATTATCGGCGACAACTGGACGCTGCTGGTGCTGCGCGACTGCTTTATGGGCGTGCGCCGCTTCGATGATTTCCAGCAACGGCTAGGCGTCACCCGTCATGTGCTGAGCGACCGCCTGCGCAAGCTCACCGAGGGCGGCGTGCTGGACAAGGTGGCCTACCAGGAGCGTCCCCTGCGCCATGAATACCGGCTCACCGCCATGGGCAAGGAACTCTACCCGGTGATCGTGCACCTGGCCCAATGGGGCGACAAACACCTGGCCGGCGAGCACGGCGCCCCCCTTATTCGCTACCACCGCCAGTGCGGCGAACCCCTGGAAGCGCAACTGCAATGCAGCCACTGCGGCGACACGGTGAAGCCCATGGATATTCGGGTGGAAGAAAACCCGTATTGGGCGGGGCAGATTTTAGTGAACAGTTAATAGTTAACAGTGAACAGCTCGCGGGGAAGGTTTTCTTTGCCTGCAACCATAGAGGCCGCGCCCATCGCTGGGACGCGGCCTCTATGCTTTGGGCAACACTGGCGCGATACCGCGCGCTGTTAACTATTCACTGTTAACTGTTAACTGCTCCTGCTGTTCTTTCAACAACCCCAACACCTTCTGCCGCAACCAGCTGTGAGCCGGGTCGGCGCTTTGGTCGCGGTGCCAGTAGAGGTGCATTTCCAGGCCGGGCAGGTCGGCGGGGAAGGCTTTGATCACCATGCCCTTGCGGGACAGGCGCCCGGCCAGGGTGGCCGGCAGGGTGAGCAGCAGGTCGGTGTGCTGCACGGTACTGATGGCCGCCTGGTAATGCTGGCAGCGCAGGCGGATATGGCGCCGGTAGCCCTGCCGGGCCAGGCCGAAATCTTCCAGGCCCGGGCCTTCGCGGCGGGACGATACCAGCACATGCTGGGCGGCCAGATAACCGGGCAGGTCCATCTCACCAGCCAGCTCATGCCCCTCGCGCATCATCACTACCAGCGGCCCGCTGAGTACCGGCAGATGCTCGATGGATTCCGGCAGGGCCAGCATCACGTCGCAGGCCAGATCCAGCCGGCCGCTGGCCAGCTCAGTGGCCATCTGCTTTCGGCTGATAGTGAGTGATTGCAGACGCACCCCCGGCGCGTCTTCCATCAGCTGCGCCATCAGCGACGGCAGCAGACAACCTTCCAGGCCATCGCGCAAGCCCAGCACGAAAGTGCGCTCCGCCTCGCTGGCATCGAAACCGCCCTCATCGCTCAGGCAACGCTGGAAGCCACCCAGGGCATGGCGCACCGGGCTGACCATGGCCCGGGCCCGGGCGGTGGGCACCATGCGGCTGCCCTGACGCACGAACAGGGGGTCGTCCAGGCGGTCTCGCAGGCGTCCCAGGGCGTGGCTCACCGCCGGCTGGGTCAGGTTGAGCACCTTGGCGGCGCGGGTCAGGGAGCCTTCGGTGTAGATGGCATCGAAGACCACGAACAGATTGAGATCGAAGCGCGACACATGCATGGCGTTTATCTTTGATCATTGCGAGGATTCATTGGATTAATTGAAACGCCGTCACTAGCATCGGTCAATGGATAAGACCCCCAATGCCGGCTAACGCACAATCCGCGACCGAAACCACCATGACCACAGGACACACCATGAGCCAGACCCCACAACGCATCCTGATCACCGGCGGCGCCTCCGGGCTGGGACGCGCCATGGCAGAGGCCTGGCTGCGCGATGGCGCCCGGGTACTGATCGGCGATGTGAACCAGGAGCGCGCTGCGGAAACCCTCGCGGCCCTGAAGGATCTGCCCGGCGAGCTGCAATTCCAGTATCTGGATGTGCGCGACGCGGCCAGTTTCAACAACGCCCGCGAGTGGCTGGAGCAGAACTGGGGCGGCCTGGATGTGCTGGTGAACAATGCCGGGGTGGCCGGTGCCGCCCGGATTGATCGCGGCGACATGGCCGACTGGGACTGGATTTTCGATATCAACGTGAAAGGTGTGGTGCGTGGCTGCAAGGTGTTCGTGCCGATGATGAAGCGCCAGGGCCATGGCCACATCGTCAATATCGCCTCCCTGGCCGGACTGCTGCACGCGCCGGTGATGGGCAGCTATAACGTGACCAAGGCCGGGGTGATTTCCCTGTCGGAAACCCTGCGCTTCGAGCTGGCGCCCTACGGCATTCATACCACGGTGGTGTGCCCGGGTTTCTTCCGCACCAATCTGCACGAGTCCATGCGTACCCCGGAACCGGGCATGATCGAAACCGTGGACAAGCTGCTTTCCAGTGACGAGCTCACCGCCGACCAGATTGCCGAGATGATCAAGAAAGCGGTGGCCAAACAGCAGTTCTTCCTGCTGCCCCACAAGAGCGGTCGTCGGGCTTACTGGATGAAGCGGTTCCTGCCGTTTGTGTTCAACCGGGTGATGCTCAAGGGCGCCGAACGACTGCAGGGCAAGCTGGAAAAAGCGGAGAAAGCCTGATGCCGGTGATCTACCTGATCCGCCACGGCCAGGCCAGTTTCGGCAAGGAAGATTACGATCAGTTGTCCGAGATGGGCTGGGAACAGAGCCGGATTCTTGGCCGCGCCCTGCAGAATCAGGATCTGGGGGTGCCCCGCTCCATCTGCGGCACCATGCGTCGCCATGTGGAAACCGCGGAAGCGACCCTGGGGGAACTGGGCCTGGCAAAGGAATGGCACACGGATACCGGCTTCAACGAATACAACCACAGCGAGCTGCTGGCCGTGGACTGGCCCCTGGCCTCCGATCGGGCGGCGCTGACCCAGTGGCTGGCGCAACAGGATCACCCGCGCAAGGTCTTCCAGGCCCGCTTCGAGCAGGCCCTGCGCCGCTGGCAGACCGGCGACGACGATTACAGTGAAAGCTGGCCCGCCTTCCGCGAGCGGGTGCTGGCCAGCACCTATAGCCTGGGCAACAGCCTGAGCAGCGGCGACAGCGCCCTGGTGTTCACCTCCGGCGGCGCCATCAGCGTGATTATCCAGCGACTGATGGGCCTCACTGACGAGGCCCTGATCACCTGGAACCGTACCCTGATCAACACCAGTGTGACCCGGGTGCTTGTGAATGCCGGCAAGCCAAGGCTAGTCTCGGTGAACGAACATCTGCATCTGCCGAGCGAGCAGGTGACGTATCGATAACCCTTCCTGTAGGAGCGTCGCTGGCGGCGCGATTCCATGCGTATGGTGATCGCGCCGCCAGCGACGCTCCTACACCGAATCATTGAGAACGGGGACAACCATGCCAACACGCAAGAATATTCTAATCACCGGTGCCAGCTCCGGGCTGGGCGAAGGGATGGCGCGATTGTTTGCGGCCATGGGACGCAACCTGGCGTTGTGTGCCCGGCGCATGGACCGGCTGGAAACCCTGAAGGCCGAGCTGGAAGAAAAGCATCCGGGCATCACCGTGCTGATCAAACCGCTGGATGTGAACGATTACGATCAGGTGTTTGCGGTGTTCGATGCCTTCCGCACCGAACTGGCGGGCATTGATCGCATCATCATCAACGCGGGCATGGGCAAGGGTCAGCCCCTGGGCACCGGCTACTTCTATGCCAACCGGCAAACCGCGGAAACCAACTTCGTGGCGGCGCTGGCCCAGACCGAAGCGGCCATGGAAATTTTCCGCGCCCAGAACAGCGGCCACCTGGTGATGATTTCTTCCATCAGCGCCATGCGCGGCATGAAGAAAAACCTGACCACTTATGCGGCCACCAAGGCCGGCGTGGCCATGCTGGCCGAAGGCCTGCAGGTGGAATTGCAGAATTCCCCGATCAAGGTGACCACCATTTTCCCGGGCTTTATCCGTTCCGAAATCAACGAGAAGGTAAAGAACACACCCTTCCTGGTGGACACGGAAACCGGCTGCAAGGCGCTGGTAAAAGCCATCGAAAAAGAACCGAAGAACGCATCGGTACCAGGCTGGCCCTGGGGGCCGCTGGGGTTTGCCATGCGGAATTTGCCGTTAAAAATGGTTGGGAAAATGATGTAGGACGGCGGGCTTCAACAAGGACTGGAAAAGTGATCCGGCCAATCATTAAACCTCGCCCTATCTATTAGGTCCCCTCTCCCTTGAGGGGAGAGGGACAGGGAGAGGGTGAAGCTACAAAGTGCAGGAAGCACAGAAGGTAGAATAATGGACTACCGTCACCGCTTCGCAAAGAATTTGCGAAGCCACATGACAGACGCCGAACGCTTGCTATGGAAACACCTGCGAGCCCATCGGCTAAATGGACAGAAATTCCGTCGCCAGCAGCCGATAGGCCCCTATATTGTTGACTTCGTTCACCTTGGAGAGCGGCTAATTATTGAAGCCGACGGAGGGCAGCACAATGATAATGCGGCAGATCAAGAACGTGATGACTGGTTAACCGCGGAAGGCTATCGCGTGATGCGATTCTGGAATAATGACATCCTGCAGAATACTGATGCGGTTCTGGAAGAGATCTTCAAGGCCGTTTCACCCTCTCCCTGTCCCTCTCCCCTCAAGGGAGAGGGGACTCTCCAGAGAGGTGGGGAAAAAGACGACTAGCCTTGCCGCATTTTCTGCCACCTCGACAAAGGGGTAGCGATAATTGCTAAAGGAGAGAATTCATAACTTAGCCTTCCTGCACCTCATACCTTCCCCTACTGCCACTTCATAATCGGCGCCCACTCCAGCCAATCCTCTTCCGGCTGTTTGTACAGATCGAATCGCTCCCCCGCTTGCGCCAGGGGGCCCGGTTCCGGTGGGGTGGCAAAGCTGATGCCGCCGCGCAGTAAATTTTCCAGGGAGCTGGCCTGCACTTCTGCCCCTTTGAACAGACCAATATCCACGGTAAGGCCGGAGCTGTTCCAGAAGCGGGTATTGCTGCGCACCAGTTTGGCGTATTTCGGTTCGATGATGACCTGGATTTCCACGAAGCGGCCGTCCTGGCTGAGTTCGCTGTCGCCGATGGTGCCCACCTGCAGGTCACGGTAGTAAATGTGCCGGCCCTTTTTCAGGGAGCCCAGATGATCTGCCACCAGGGTCACTTTCAGGCCCAGGTTGGGCTGCTGTTCCGGTGGCGTTTCCAGGCCTTCGAAGATTTTTTCCGGTTCCCCGTCGCCGGGCTCCACCGCGATGTATTTGCCCGACACCAGGGTATCCAGGTTGCGGGCACCGGCGATGCCCAGCTCCGGTTCCACAATCCAGAAACGGCTTTTTTCCCGGGCCAGTTTTTCCGCATCCCGGTTCAGGTTGGCGTGAACAGTCACGTGTTTCAGATCATCGCTGAGCACGATTTCATCCACGCTTCCCACCGGCACACCCCGGTAACGCAGGTCCACCCCGGGCTTGATGCCAGAACCATTCTCAAAGGTGATTTCGATTTGCACGTCACGCTGCAACAGCTGGTCGTACAGCAGCCAGCCGGCCACCAGCAGGCTGACCAGGGGCACCAGCCAGATGGGCGAAGGCCAGCGGGAATGTTTCACTTCAGGTGTATCCATGATCCGCTCCGTCAGTATCTTGCAACCAGAGTTGTTGGGGGGAAAAGGCATGGGCGGACAGCATGGTCAGTACCACCGCCAGGGCGAAGGCAAGCACACCGGGCCCCGGCTCCACCCGGGCCAGACTTCCGAATTCCACCACCGCCACCAGCAGCGCCACCACAAAGACATCCAGCATGGACCAGCGCCCAATCCAGTACACCAGTCGGTACGCCCGGGTGCTGAGCAAGGGATTGTTCTCCCGGGCCGCACGCCAGTAGATCACCGCCAGCACCAATACCTTGAACAGCGGCACCAGCAGGCTGGCCACGAACACGATGATGGCAATGCCCGGCATGCCCGCTTCAAACAGCTGCCAGATACCGTCGGCAATGGTGGTGGGCTTGCCGCGACCGGCTTCCGTGACCGCCATGATCGGCAGCAGATTGGCGGGCACCAGCCACACGGTGGCGGCCACCAGTAGTGACCAGGCCAGGGTTCGCTGCTGAGCCGCAGGGGCGTTAGGTTTCATGGCGAGCCTCCAGCAACCGTTGCAGCTGATCCGGCTGTGCAAGAGTTTCCACGATCAGGCGTAACAGCACCGCCACCACCAGACAAAACAGGCCGGGGCCGGGTGTGACACTGGCCATGTCGCCGAGCTTGGTCATGGCGATGAGAATGCCGAGCAGGAAAATATCCGTCATCGCCCACTCGCGACTGTGCCGGTACATTCTCATCCACAAGGGATCCGGCATTCCTCCCGGGCTCCCGGCTCGGGCCGCCCAAAGCAGCCGCCCTGCCGATAACAAATTCACCGCAGGCATGATCACCAGGGTCAGCAGAAGCAGAAGACCGACGGGCAGGTAGACGCCCTCCATAAGCCGCACCACACAGTCGAGCAGGCTCGCTTCACGATCCAGGCCAAGGTTTTCCAGACGCATCAGTGGCAGGATCAATGCCGGCAGCCACAGCACCGCCGTAGACACAGTCAAAGCCAGCAGGGAATCGGGACGCAACGACCAGGCCCCGCTTAACTGGCAGTCGCAGCGGGGGCAACGCCAGGCTCCCCGCGCCTGCCGGGAGGGCTCGGCAAGATGAGTGCCGCAATCCGGACACTGCAGCGCGGGTGCTGTCATGGTCTCCACGGCTTGGTTGTTCGGCACGGCCACCTCCTTGCGATTACCGTAACAGCATGACGACACGGGCCCCGGAAGACTGTGAAGGGGCACAGGAATTTTACCGGGTTTTATAAAGCCCGCTAAACGCAAAGAGGCCGCGCTCATTGCCAAGCGCGGCCTCGTTAATTATCCCGCCTCCCGTAACACCGGGATGCCATGGCTCAATCCAGCGGCCCGGGATTCTTGCGTTTTTTCACGGTGGCGAAACCGCTGTTGGTATCCGGCACCGGTTTGTTGGTCCGTGAGTTTTTCTTTGCCACGGCTTTTTTCCTGGCCGGTTTCTTGCCCTTTTTGGCATC
This sequence comes from Alcanivorax sp. NBRC 102024, assembly GCF_001602235.1. NCBI lineage: Bacteria > Pseudomonadati > Pseudomonadota > Gammaproteobacteria > Oceanospirillales > Alcanivoracaceae > Alcanivorax > Alcanivorax sp. NBRC 102024. The sequence goes on along the minus strand of NZ_BDAS01000002.1, from coordinate 44,580 downwards.
GGCTTTTTTCTTCATTTTTTTCTTTTTGCTGCCGGCGGCCTTGCCGTTGGACTTGAGGTTTTTCGGTCCCAGGAAGTTGCCCTTCAAGGCTTCGATCAGACGGTATTCGAAGTTCTGCCGCAGGTAGCGCTGAATGCTCGCCATCAGGTTCCATTCGTGGGCCGCAATCAGGGAGATGGCGGTGCCTTCGCCGCCTACCCGGCCGGTGCGGCCGATGCGGTGGACGTATTCGTCGCCACTGCGCGGCATGTCGAAGTTGATCACCAGGTCAAGGCCGTCCACATGGATACCGCGGGCGGCCACGTCGGTGGCCACCAGCACTTTCACGCCGCCCGCCTTGAGGCGGTCCATGGCCAGCTTGCGGTCCTTCTGGTCTTTCTCGCCGTGCAGGACAAACACTTTCAGGTTGGAGGCCACCAGCACGCCGCCCAGGCGATCTGCCTGCTCGCGGGTATTGGTGAAGACCACCGCCTTGTCGTAGGTCTCGTTGGCCAGCAGCCACTGCACCAGACGTTCCTTGTGTTTCACGTCGTCGGCGGTGATCACCTGCTGTACCACGGATTCGTTCAGGTCGCGCACGGAATCCAGCATCAGGGACTTGGGATCGCGCAGGGTGGACGCGACCATTTTCTCCATGGCGTTGCCGCCGCTGGTGGCAGAGAACAGCAGGGTCTGACGCTCGGCGCGGCATTCAGCGGCCAGGCGCAGTACGTCGTCGCTGAAGCCCATGTCCAGCATGCGGTCGGATTCATCCAGCACCAGCATTTCCAGATCCTGCAGGCGCAGGTTGCCGGCTTCCAGGTGCTCGATCAGGCGCCCGGGAGTGCCGATAAGGATTTCCGGGTTTTTGCGCATCTTGGCGGCCTGCACCTTGAAGTCTTCGCCACCGGTGATCAGCTCGGCCTTGATAAAGGTATAACGGCCCAGGGCCTCCACTTGCTTGAGGGTCTGCTGGGCCAGCTCACGGGTGGGCAACAGGATCAGGGCACGGGTATCGGTACGCGGCCGGGAGTGCTGCAGCAGCTGGTGAAGCAGGGGCAGCATGAAGGCGGCGGTCTTGCCGCTACCGGTGCGGGCCACCACACGCAGGTCGTGGCCGGCCAGTGCCTCGGGGATGGCTGAGGCCTGAACCGGCGTGGGGGTGGTGATTTCCAGTTCGCCAAGGGCCTTGATCAGGCGCTCGTGCAAATTGAGGTCGGCAAAAGTGGTCATGCAATGGGCTCCGCTATCGAGGGGCCATTGTAACGACTATCTCGGCGAATGACTGCCTTATTGCGGTAGGAGCTATGCTTGCATGGCGAATAAGGTTTTGTTTCCTGCGAACGGAGGATGAACCTGACAGCCATTCGCCATGCGAGCATGGCTCCTACAGAGGCCGCGGACGCTAATCGCCGATGCGGGCGAAGCGTGGCTGGACCTTGCCGTCCCGCTCCACGGTTTCGGTGAACATGGCCAGGGGGCGCACCCACAGGGCCTGGTCGCCGTAGAGCGGACGATAGACCACCAGGGTGTCGCCGGTTTCGGAATGGGTGGCGGTGCCGATGACCTGGTATTCGTTGCCCTTGAAGTGCCGGTAACGGCCCGGCTGCAGCTCACTCATTGCCCTTCTCCGGGTTGCGGGCCAGACGCTCGGCGATGGCCGCCAGCACCTGGGGATTCCAGGGCAGGCCCACGTGGGTACCCTGCACTTCCACATTGTCGGTGAGCGGGCCGTCTTCTTCCTGGCTGCATTGCCAGGAAACAATGCCATCCTGCCTGGTGAAAATGGCGGTACAGGGCACCGGCGGCGCCGGAATCCGCGCTTCGAAGGCTTCCCGATCCGGTGGTGGCCGCTTGGGATTAAAGAGGTTGAACAGGGTGGTCACATTGTTGGCTTCCGGGTCGCCGTTGATGGGGCTGCCCAGGGTGAACACCTGGCTGACCCGGTCCGGGTAGGCCCGCGCCAGTTCCCGGGCAAACACCCCGCCCAGGCTCCAGCCAATCAGCGCCACGGGCTGGCCATGGCGAGTCTGGATGGCCTGCAGCTGGCTCACCAGCATGGCCTTGCGCTTGCTGTTCATGCCCAGGTTGGTGCCCTGGGCCCAGCCGTAAACGCTGTAGCCCAGCCGGGTCAGCGCCCGGCGCAGGGGGCGGGTGCTGGCATCGCTGGCGCCGAAGCCGGGCAGCACCAGCACCGGCTGGCCATTGCCGGCGGGCAGTTGGCGATGGCCCAGGCCACGCAGCAGGTAGCGTCCGTAGGCCAGCATGGCCCGGCTTTCTCCCAGTAACAGCCCCAGGGAGGGCGCGGATGGCTTCTCTGTCATCGCAAATTCCTCGTTGTTCTCTGCCCCCATCGTAACCGGCGTGGCGGAGACCACCTTGGTCATGACGCGGGCCGGGGCCGCGCCCGGGTCATGGCGCATCCGCTTTGTTTATCGTCGGTAACGGTGTGCTGGCAATGCGCAACAGCGGTGGCCGGGTCTGAGTCCTTACGCCATGATGGTGATAACCAGGGAGGTGCACAATGAGCAAAAACAACAAGGCGGCTCGTGCCGATCATCAGGTGATTGTGGTGGGTGCCGGGTTCTCCGGACTGTGTATGGCGATTCAGCTCAAGGAGGCGGGCTACGACGATTTCGTGGTGCTGGAAAAGGCCGGGGATATCGGCGGCACCTGGCGGGACAATATCTACCCGGGCTGCGCCTGCGATGTGCCCTCCCACCTGTATTCCTATTCCTTTGCCCCCAACCCGCGCTGGTCGCGGATGTTTGCTCCCCAGCAGGAAATCTGGGATTACCTGAAGCGCTGCGCCGACAAGTTCGGCGTCACCCCACATATGCGCTTCAACTGCGAGGTGGAGAAGGCCGAATACGACGAGCAGAAGCAGATCTGGCATGTGACCACCCATGACGGCACCGAGCTGACCACGCGCATTTTCGTGTCCGGCATCGGCGCGCTGAGCATCCCCGCCTATCCGAAACTGCCAGGGGTGGAGAACTTTCAGGGCGAGGCCTTTCACTCCGCCCGCTGGAACCATGATTACGATCTCTCCGGCAAGCGCGTGGCTGCCGTGGGTACCGGTGCCAGTGCCATCCAGTTTGTGCCGCGTATTGCCCCGCAGGTCGAGCAGCTGGATCTGTATCAGCGCACCCCGCCCTGGGTGCTGAGCAAACCGGACCGGCGCATGACCAAAATCGAAAAGCTGCTGTTCAAGACCCTGCCGATGACGCAGAAGTTGTTCCGGGGCGGCATCTACTGGTGGATGGAAAGCCGGGTGCTGGGCCTGGCGGTGGACCCGCGCGCCATGAAACTGGCGGAGCTGTATGGTCGCCACTTTATCCGCCGCAATATCAAGGACCCGGAACTGCGCAAGAAAGTCACCCCGGACTACACCATCGGCTGCAAACGCATTCTCATGTCCGATGAATATTATCCGTCGCTGAATCGGGACAATGTGGCGGTGCTGACCGACGGCATCCAGGAAGTGAAGGCCCACAGCATTGTCGATGGCAAAGGCGTTGAGCGGGAGGTGGACTGCATTATCTACGGCACCGGCTTCAAGGTCTCCGACCCCATCGGCCCCATGCAGATCATCGGCAAGGGCGGCGAGGAAATTCGCGACACCTGGAACGAGACCGGCATGGAAGCCTACCTGGGCATCTCGGTGAGCGGCTTCCCCAATTTCTTCATGCTGCTGGGCCCCAATACCGGGCTCGGCCATACCTCCATCGTGTTCATGATCGAGGCCCAGGTGAACTATGTGATGCAGGCGGTGAACAAACTGCTCCGTGAAGATGCCGGCTCCCTGGACGTGAAGCCGGAGGTGCAGGCGGGATTCAACCGGCGTCTGCAGGCGCAACTGGACGAGGCAGTATGGTCCTCCGGGGGCTGTGAGAGCTGGTATCTGGACGAATTCGGGAAAAACCGGACCCTGTGGCCCAGCTTCACGTTCCAGTACTGGATGCGCACCCGCAAGTTCGAACCGGACAAGTACCAGTTCGACCCCGGCCCGGTCTGATCGGGACAGCCGGGGAACCGGACCGTCCATTACCGGTCGTACTGTTCGACCTGAATCATCAAGGAGATGCCATGCCTCGCCTGACACTTGCCCTGTTCCCCGCCCTGTTGCTGCTGGCCGGACAAGCCCTGGCTGCCGACCGCCCGGTCTTTGGCTGGGTGGAAAAGACCACCATCGAACCCTGGGGTGTGGAGCTGAAAGCGAAGCTGGACAGTGGCGCACTGACCTCGTCACTGCATGCCACCGATGTGGAAATTTTTGAAAAAGACGGTGACGACTGGGTGCGCTTTACCGTGGATGTGCACGATGAGGCCAGCGGTAAAAAGGTGGAAAAGACCTTCGAAAAGCCCCGCTACCGCAAGGTGATCATTCGGGGGGCCGGTGGCGAAGAACGTCGTCCGGTGGTGCTGATGAATCTGTGCATGGGCAATACGATCTACGAAGAGCAGTTCACCCTGAACGACCGCTCGGACATGATCTATCCGGTACTGCTGGGTCGCCGCACCCTGTCCCATCTGGGGTACCTGGACGTGACACAGACCTTCACCCATTCCCCGGACTGTGATGAAGGCTCCATCGTCAAACTGGACAAGGACCAGGAAGACGACGAGGACATTGAGGACTGAACCGCACACCCTCTCGTAGGAGCGTCGCTCGCGGCGCGATTAAAGGCGTTTGCTATCGCGCCGCAAGCGACGCTCCTACGGCGGGGATTTCGGCTTCAGATCAGGCCGGGTTCACCTCGAAATACCCGAACAACCCATCCAGCGCCTCGCGCAGCACATTGCCCTGCAGGCTGATCCGCGCCTGCAGTTCGGCCACCGCATCGTCCGCGTCCATGGCGTCGATATTTTCCTGCAGCAGATCCAGCGCCTTGATGCGTTTGATTTCCAGCTTGTCGTTGATATCCAGCTCCAGGGAATCCTGCCAGGCCAGATTGATACGGGTGGCCACCATGCCGGTTTCCAGGTGGGCGAGGATTTCTTCCTGGCCCAGATCCACGGCGGTGAACTTCACCGCCGCGCCTTCGTCCTTGGTGCCTTTCAGCTCGCAACGATCACCCAGGGTGAAGCCTTCCGGCAGCAGCTTGGTGTCTTTCAGCCAGTTGCTGAAGCTGGTGTAGGGAGCGGAGTTGGGCGCCGGATAGGCCACCGGAAGGGTGCCGATGGCCTTGCGCAGGCAGGCCACCACTTCCTCCGCGCGGCTGGCGGACGAGGCATCCACCATCACCCGCTTACGTTCCGTGTCGATCAGCAGGGAGGTACGGCGGGAGCGGGTGAAGGCGCGGGGCATCAGTTCGAAGGTGATCTGCTCTTTCAGATCCGCCTTTTCCTTGCGCCCCACCTTGCGGCCTTCCTCGTCCTGGATGTGCTCCACTTTCTCGTCGAGCAGCTCCTTGATCACCGGCCCGGGCAGCAAGCGCGAGGTTTCCTGGTAGGTGCAGTAGATAAAGCCGTCCACCGCATAGACCATCGGGTCCTGCCCTTTCAGGGGAGGCACAAAGCCTTCCGTGCGCAGGGTCTGCGAGCCACAGGGCTGGCAGCGGTTCTGGTCCAGGGTTTCATCGAGCTCGGCCACGGAGAAAGGAAAGGCCTCTTCGCCCACAAACACAACCAGATTCTTGATCCACATAAAACAGGTTCCAAGCAAGGGGCGACGAGAAAAGGCGCCGCCATACAGAAAAGAAAGGCTGGCCACAGTAGCGAAATGGCTCAGGCGGCTCAAGCGCTCATTCCGGAGAATCGGACAAGGATCCGGCAGGAACTGCGGTGCCTGTTGGGGGTCTCTGTGGGTAGGGTATTTGTTTTCCCCTTTCCGGCTGCCAAAAGCGGCCGGGACGATCACACAGCATCTACAGGAGCAGGTGATGAAAACACTGACATTTGCCAACGGCGATACCATGCCGCAACTGGGACTGGGTACCTGGAAATCCCGGCCCGGCGAGGTCTACGAGGCCGTGAAGGCCGCCATCGAGATGGGTTACCGGCACATCGACTGTGCCCACATTTACGGCAACGAGGATGAAATCGGCCAGGCGCTGCAGGAGGTGTTCACCGCCGGCACCGTACAGCGCGAGGACCTGTGGATCACCTCCAAGCTGTGGAACAGCGACCATGCCCCGGAGGATGTGCAGCCGGCCCTGGAAACCACCCTGAACAACCTGAAGCTGGATTATCTGGACCTGTACCTGATGCATTGGCCGGTGGCCCTGAAGAAGGGCGTGCCCTTTCCCGAGTCCGGCGATGACATGGTGTCTTTGAATGATCTGCCCGTGGCAACGACCTGGACCGCCATGGAAGCACTGGTGGATAACAACCTGACCCGACAGATCGGCGTCTCCAACTTCAGCGTGAAAAAGCTGCAAGACCTGATCGGCAAGGCACGGTTGAAACCGGCCATGAACCAGATCGAGCTGCATCCTTATCTGCAGCAGAAAGAGATGCTGCGCTTCTGCCAGCAACAGGGCGTTCACCTGACCGCCTATTCCCCGCTGGGCTCCTCCGACCGCCCGGACGGCCTCAAGGCCGAGGATGAACCGGTGCTGCTGGAAGACCCGATCCTCCATGACATCGCCGACAACCACAACGCCAGCCCGGCACAGGTGCTGATTGCCTGGGCCCTGCAGCGGGGTACGGCGGTGATCCCGAAATCGGTGAACCCGCAACGGCTGCAACAGAACCTGGATGCCGCCGACCTGCGGCTCAGCGAGGACGACATGCAGGCCATCGCCGAGCTGGACCGTCACCGCCGCTACGTGGACGGCGGCTTCTGGGCCCAGCCGGGCAGCGATTACACCCTGGAAGGTCTCTGGGACGAATAACCGGCCAACGCCAATCCAAACCGTAGGATGCCACTGAGCCTGAGGCGAACTGCACCGCAACCGCCGTGGTCATGGTGTAGTTCGCCTCAGGCTCAGTGCCACCCTACGCAAACGTCGCCCCTCCTCATTTCTTCACGCCCTTTGGCCCGGGAAGACATGGTCACCAGCGGCCGGGAACGGCCATCCTTGGGTTTTCCTTTTTATCAGGATGACCCATGGATTTTCTGCGCACTCCGGATTCCCGTTTCGAACGACTGCTGGACTACCCCTTCGAGCCCCACTATGCGGACGTGGGCGGCCTGCGCATGCATTATCTGGACGAAGGCCAGGCGGATGCCAAGCCGGTGCTGATGATGCATGGCGAGCCGTCCTGGTCGTACCTGTACCGACACATGATTCCGATCTGCGCCGCCGCCGGCCATCGGGTGCTGGCTCCGGATCTAATCGGCTTCGGCAAGTCCGACAAGCCCACCGACCTCAACGCCTACAGCTACCAGAGCCATATGGACTGGATGCAGTCCTGGCTGGAGCAGCTGGACCTGACCGATATCACCCTGGTGTGCCAGGACTGGGGCTCGCTGCTGGGCCTGCGCCTGGCGGCGGAGAATCCGGAGCGCTTTCGGGCCATTGTGGTCGGCAACGGCATGCTGCCCACCGGCGACCAGAAGGTGCCGAAAGCCTTTCAACTGTGGAAGAATTTCGCGCTCTACAGCCCGGTGTTTCCCATCGCCCGGATCATCGACAGCGGCACCTTCAAAAAGCTGGGGCCGGATGAGCGACGCGCCTACGATGCGCCCTTCCCGAGCAAGAAGTACAAGGCCGGCGCCCGGGCCTTTCCGAAGCTGGTGCCGGTGACACCGGACGACCCGGCCAGCGACGCCAACCGTAACGCCTGGAAAGTATTGGAACAGTGGCAAAAGCCCTTCCTGACCACCTTCAGCAATGGCGACCCGATCACCCGGGGTGGCGACAAGTTCATGCAAGAGCGCATTCCCGGCGCCAAGGGTCAGCCCCACCAGACCCTGGTGGGCGGTCACTTTCTGCAGGAAGATTCACCGGTGCAGTTTGCCCGGGCGGTGAATGCGTTGATTGCCGGGCTTGAGTCGTAGCCGGCTGGCGTCTTGCGCACCAGGGCATAGGTGTTCAGCGTATTGCCTGGAGCTGGCTATTCGGGCCGGGGGAGAGTCATTAACAGGGCCGGCCCGTCCGGGGTCTTCACTACCTGTCGGGCAATAAAACCGGCGTTGCGAAAACAGTGAACCGCCCGCAGGTTATCCGGAGCCGGGTCGGCAATGATCTCGGTGACCTGGGGGTCTTCGAATAACCTGTCCACAAAGGCGGCCACCGCCGTGCTGCCAAGCCCATGGTCCAGGTGGCTTTCGCTGGCAAGAAACACATCCACCCCGCGTACGCCCGGATCATCAATGTCCAGCCACCAGCCTTCATGGTGATGCTCGATGGGCGCGTAGCGCTGGATAAAGCCCAGTGGCTCTGCATCCAGACGAATCAGGAAAAACATGACGCCGCCGAAACAGCGCTGGGCCGGATGGTAGTCTCTCACCACCTCGTCCAGACTGCGCTGCGGCCCCCACCAGCGGCTCACATGCTCGCGCCCCAGCCAGTCGTGCAGCACCGGCAAGTCCGCATCGGTGAGCGGGGTAAAGGTGAGCCTGTCCGTTGCCACTGAGACTTTCATCGCCTTGCGTCCACGCCGTCCCTGGTTCTGCAAAAGCTTACCCTGAAGGCGTCTTGTCGACTGCTACCGGTTTATCGTTTTGTCCTGATTTTTTCAGAAAACACTGTTATTTAAATAACGGATAGAAGGCTTTACATCAACCTGAGTTCAGGTTTTATGCTTGCCTCACTTTTTTCCAACGCGGACTCATACTATGACGCTGGATATTGAAGCCTACCTGCAACGGATCGGTTATCAGGGGGAGAAACAGCCCACTCTGACCACCCTCAAAGCCCTGCAACGATTACATCTTCAGAGCATCACCTTCGAGAACCTGAATCCATTACTGGGCCGTGCGGTGCCGCTGGATAGCCCGGCACTGATGGACAAGCTGGTTCACCAGCGTCGTGGTGGATACTGTTTCGAGAATAACCTGCTGTTTCTCGAGGTGCTTACCACGCTGGGCTTCCAGGCCCGAGGCATCACCGGGCGGGTATACTGGAACCAGCCGGAGGATGCCTGGCCACCGCGCTCCCATATGCTGCTATTGGTAACGATTGACGGTGAAGACTATCTCAGCGATGTGGGATTCGGCGGCATGACCCCCACCGCACCGTTGCAGCTCCACTGCCGTGATTCCCAACGCACCCCCCCTGGAACCGTTCCGGGTGGACGCGGATCAGCAGGGTTACAGCTTGTGGGTGAAGGTCGGTGGGCCCTGGCGCCTGCTCTATCGCTTCGATCTTATGCAACAGGGCCCCGTGGATTTCGAGATGGCCAACTGGTACGTGGCCTGCCATCCCCAGTCCAAATTCGTGAATAACCTGATTGCCGTGCGCACCGGCGAAGATCGCCGCCATACCTTGCTCAATGATCTTTATACGGTACGGTTCCCGGATGGCCGCAGTGAAAAGCACACGATCGCGTCGGTGGCAGAATTATGGGACTTACTGCAGGGCGTGTTTGCCATTGATATGGCGGGGATTGAGAGACAGAACCTGGAGAAAGTCCTTAAAGAGAAATCTCTGTTCCGGTAATGGAAATCGTTTGAAAAACTTCGCCTTGCGAGCAAGGCTCCAACGGTTGGGGAGCGGTACGGCACCCCCCGTTGGAGCCTTGTTCACAAGGCGAATCGCTACTCGTAACTCAGGTGCGTGGCCTTGCCGCGGAACACCCGGTAAATAAAGATCGTATAGGCCAGGATCATGGGCAAGGCGATGATCGCCCCCCAGAAGGTGAACAGCAGGGACTCCGTGGCCGAGGCCGCTTCCCAGATGGAGATCCGCCCCAGCACAATATCCGGGAACAGGCTGTAGGCCAGACCGATGCTGGCCAGCACACACATCACCATCAGCGCCACAAACGCCAGCCAGCCATAGCCGTTGTGCAGGATCTGTTTGCTGTTGAATACCCAGATCAGTCCCGCATAGGCCAGGGCGGTAGCGATGGGGATGGGCATCAACCCGATGGCATTGGGCAGGGTGAACCATTTGTCGGCAATGGCGCTGCTCACCAGCGGGGTGGCGATGGAGATCAGCAGCAGGAAGCCGCCCATGGGCAACACCGCCATACGGCCCCAGCGCACTGCTTTGTTGAACAGCTCGCCTTCGGTCTTGATCAGTAACCAGGCGGCGCCGAGCATGATGTACAGGGCCGGCAGGGCCAGTGCGATCAGCGCGGCAAAGAGCGTACTGGTGGCATCGCCGGTAAGCCCGGTGACAAAGGCACCGAGCATCCAGCCCTGACACAGGGACGCGACCAGCGAGCCGAAGGCAAACAGACGGTTCCACTTTGCCTTGTGCTTGTCGCCGGCCTTGACCCGGAAATCAAACGCCACCCCGCGCAGGATCAGCCCCATCAGCATCAACGTCACCGGCAGGTACAGGGAGGTGAGCACAATGGAGTGCGCCTGGGGAAAGGCAATCAGCAGGATCCCCACCCCCAGCACGATCCAGGTTTCGTTGGCATCCCAGAACGGGCCGATGGCCGCCACCATCACATCCTTTTCGTCATCGCTGGCGAAAGGCAGCAACATGCCGATGCCCAGATCGTAGCCATCGAGAATCACATAGATCAGCAGCGCCAGGCCCATGGCGCCGGCGAAGAACAACGGAAGCCAGTATCCCAGATCCATCATGCGCCTCCTTCGGCAGTTTCCGCATCGTTCATGGCCCGTTGCTGAGGGGTCAGCGTCAGGGAACGCGCCGGCTTGGTGGCCATGTATCGCAAGGTGGCGATGTAGGACACCAGCAGGAACAGGTACAGCAATACATAGCCGAACAGGGTGCCGGCAACGGTGGCACTACTGTGATCCGCTACCACCTCGGAGGTGCGCAGCAGACCATCCACAATCCAGGGCTGGCGACCGATTTCGGTCACGTACCAACCCGCCAGCACCGCGACCCAGCCGGAGAAGGTCATCACCGACAGGGCCCGCAGCAGCCAGGTCTGGGTGTCGCGGTTTTCATCCCGGTTGCGGAACAGCCGCCAGGCCGACCACCAGCCCACCAGCACCATCAACATGCCGATGCCCACCATCACCCGGAACGCCCAGAACACCGGCGCCACCGGCGGGGCTTCTCCCTCGAACTCATTGAGCCCGAGCACTTCACCGTCCCACTCATGGGTCAGAATGAAGCTGGCCAGTTTGGGCACCTTGATAGCCATGTGGGTGGTCTTCTCTTCCTCATCGGGAAAGCCGAACAGGGTTAATGGAGCACCCTTTTCCGTCTCCCAGATGCCCTCCATGGCGGCGATCTTGGCGGGTTGATGCTCCAGGGTGTTGAGGCCGTGCAAGTCACCGATAACCACCTGCAGTGGCGCCAGCACGGCGGCCATCAGCGCACCGGTGCGCATCACTTTCCAGGTGGCCGGGCCATCCACGCCGCGCATGGCCCGCCAGGCGCTGATTCCCATGATCAGGAAGGCCGCGGTCAGCAGGGACGCGGTGAACATATGGGCGAAGCGATAGGGGAAGGAGGGGTTGAAGATCACCTCCCACCAGCTTTCCACGAAGAACACGCCATCCTCGATCCGGTAGCCCGTCGGGGTCTGCATCCAGGAGTTGAGGCTGAGAATCCAGAAGGCGGAAAACGAGGTGCCCACGGCGACCAGGGCAGTGGCAATCAGGTGGGTACGGTTGGACACCCGGTCCTTGCCGAACAGCATGATGCCCAGGAAAGACGCTTCCAGGAAAAACGCGGTCAGCACTTCATACCCCAGCAGGGGGCCGGCAATATTCCCGGCGCGCTCCATAAAGCCTGGCCAGTTGGTACCGAACTGAAAGCTCATGGTGATGCCGGACACCACCCCCAGGGCGAAACTCAGGGCAAAGATCTTTACCCAGAAAAAGTAGGCGTATTCCCAGGCCTTGTCACCGGAAAAGGTGTATCGCAACCGGAAATAGAACAGCACCCAGCACAGGCCGATGGTGATGGTGGGAAACAGGATATGAAAACTGATATTGGCGGCAAACTGCAGCCGGGCCAGCAGGAACGGATCGAACTCCACGGGCATACCCTCCCTAATCAGGGGCTGTTGATGCTTTTCAGGCTAGCACATCCTTGCACAACGGCCAGATGACAAATTGCCCCAGGTCAACGCTCTGACAAATGGCACGGGTGAATGCGCGCCTCTCCTTACAATAAATCAACACAGGCACCTCCAGGCTTCTTCTGCAGAACCGCTACCCCATGTAAACCGGCGTTTGCAGGTAACCGTGGCCGGCAGGACGCCTTATTTACATACCGCAACGCCGCCGCAGCAACGCTTACCCCACAGCAATTGAACGCATCGGCAAAGCTGGGTAGCTTATTGTCTGTAACCTTGCATCGCTTTTTGCCGCGATGACGACAATAACCTGACTGCAGCGAGCCATGGCCCTGACTTCCGCGGATGTCCGCAACGCCGAACCCCTGAAAAAAGACTACAAGCTCCGGGACGACAAGGGGCTTTACCTGCTGGTAGAGGCCAACGGTAACCGTACCTGGAAATTCAGCTACCGGTTCGACGGCCGCAGCAAGGTCATCACCCTGGGCCCCTGCCCGGAGGTGACCCTGGCCTTCGCCCGCCAGCTTCGCGACGAGGCCCGGGAGCTGATCGCCGACGGCACCGATCCGCTCACCCGCTGCGAGAAACGGGAGGTCTTCAGCCCCTCGGTGGAAACCTTCGAGGCGGTGGCACGGGACTGGCTGGAACGGGTCTACCGGTTTGAAGTATCCGAAGAACAGTTCCGCCGCACCAAGCGGCAGATGGAAAACTATCTGATCTCCAGTATCGGCAAGCGAGTTGTCAGTGAAGTGACACCGGAAGATCTGAAGTCTCTGGCGGCAGCCCTGGGTGCCGAAGGCCATCTCGACAAGGGCAAGCGGGTACTGGGCATCGCCAAACGGGTCTATACCCATGCCCGCGACACCGGCGTGGCCGGCTACCAGCAGACCAGCGCCCTGCGCCGGCGGCTTACCGGCTCCGGCACCGAACCGGAATTCCTGGTCAGTACCCGCGAGCAGCTGTTCAATCTGGCCAGCGGTGTACTGGGACAATGGAGCCGTACCACCACCACGGCGGCGCTGAAACTCACCGTCTGGTTACTGGCCCGCCCCAGCGAAATCGTCAACGCCCGCTGGTCCGACATGGACCTGGATGCTGGCGAATGGCGCATCCGCCGTAAAAGCACCGACAGCCCGGACGGCAGCAAAATCATCACCGTTCCCCTGCCCCGTCAGGCGGTGGAATTGCTGCGCGAAATGGAACCGCTCACCGGCCGCCAGGAATACATCTTCCCCGGTACCCGTGACCGCAAGAAGCACCTGGGCGCCAGCACCCTCACCGGCGCCCTGAAGAAAGTGACCCGCACCACCCCGGTGTCCACCGACAACCTGCGTACCCTGGCCGCCACCGCGCTGGGCGAACTGGGCTACCAGGCCGAACAGATCCAGTCACAACTGCTCAACCAGACCGGCGATGAACAGAATGACCGCCAGGCCTACCTGGAAAAACGCCGGGAGATGCTACAGGCCTGGGCGGACTATCTGGACAACACGGTGATTGGCAAGGTCACTCGCCGGTAACGACAGCCTGGCAACAAGACCCCGGAGCTCCCACCATGGAACCGCGCCTGAGTCACCAGACCCTGATACAGACAGTGCTCTCCCTGTCGGAGGACAATGTTCGCCGGGGCCTGGGCGGGCCCTTTGCGGCACTGGTGGTCAAGGATGGCGTCATCATCGGCCAGGGCTGCAATCGGGTAACCGGCAAGCATGACCCGACGGCCCATGCGGAAATGGAGGCGATCCGCGCGGCCTGTCATCGGCTGGGCAGCCACCAGCTTGATGGCTGTGTGATCTACAGCAGTTGCGAACCCTGCCCCATGTGCCTGGGCGCCATCTACTGGGCACGGCCTGACAAGCTGTTTTATCTGAACCGTCAGGCCGACGCGGCCCATATCGGTTTTGATGATCAGTTTATCTACCAGGAGCTGGCTCTCCCTGCCGCACAGCGACAACTGGCCACTGAGCAGGTTGAGCATCCGCAACGGTTAACGGCGTTCCAGTTATGGCAGGCCAGTGAGGACCGGGAGGATTACTGACCCCTCACACCCAATGACCCCGCCCAGCCCGGCCTGTTAATCTGTAGCCCTCATGGTTAGCAGAGCGCCCACAATGACCCGCCCCTACGGTTTCCAGTTCGACAACAGTTACACCCATCTACCGGAAGACCTGTTTTCCCGCTGCCCCCTGCAGCCGGTGAAGGCACCGCAGATGGTGTTGTTCAACCGGGCCCTGGCCGGGGAGCTGGGACTGGACGGCGAGGCCCTGGACAGCCCGGCCGGGGCAGCGATTCTCGCCGGGAATGAACAGATCGACGGCAGCGACCCGATCGCCCAGGCCTACGCGGGCCACCAGTTCGGCAACCTGACCATGCTCGGCGATGGTCGCGCCATTCTGCTGGGCGAGCAGATAACACCGGACGGAGCCCGCCGGGATATCCAGCTCAAGGGCAGCGGCCGCACGGTCTTTTCCCGGGGCGGTGATGGCCGCGCGGCACTGGGTCCCATGCTGCGCGAATACATCATCAGCGAGGCCATGCATGGGCTGGGCATTCCTTCCACCCGCAGTCTGGCGGTGGTCCGCACCGGCGAATCCGTATTGCGGGAAACCGCCCTGCCCGGCGCCATTCTCACCCGGGTGGCGGCATCCCACCTGCGGGTAGGCACTTTCCAGTATGCCGCGGGCAGACAGAACCCGGCCCTGCTGGAAGCCTTGGTGGATTACACCCTGAACCGCCACTACCCGGACCAACAGGCCAGCGACAACAAGGCCCTGGCGTTGCTGGATGCGGTGATGGAGCGCCAGTTGGATCTGATCGTTCACTGGATGCGGGTGGGCTTTATCCACGGGGTGCTCAATACCGACAACGTGACACTCAGCGGCGAAGGCATCGACTTCGGCCCCTGCGCCTTTATGGACAGCTTCGATCCAGACACGGTGTTCAGTTCCATCGACCACCAGGGCCGCTACGCCTATGGCAATCAGCCCACCATCACCCAATGGAATCTGAGCCGTTTCGCCGAGACCCTGCTGCCACTGATTGACGAGGATGTGGACAGCGCCATCGAAAAAGCTACCGCGGTGATCAAATCCTTCAACCAACGTTACAGTGAAAAATGGCTGGCGATGATGAAGAAGAAGCTGGGCCTGTTCGGTGATGACCCGGTGGATGAAAAGCTGATTACCGATCTGCTGGAATGGATGAAAACCCAGCGGGCGGATTACACCAATACCTTCTGCGATATCACCCGCGAGACCTTCCCGGAACACCGCGACTACCAGGATGATGCCTTCATCAACTGGCACCAGCGCTGGCAGGTTCGCCTGGGTCGCAACCGCAAACCGCTCAAATCGTCCCTGTGCCTGATGCGCAATCACAACCCGGCGGTGATTCCCCGCAACCATCGTGTGGAAGACGCCTTGATCGCCGCTGAACAGGGTGACCTGGCTGTCACCACATCACTGTTGAGCGCGCTGGCCGACCCCTATGGGGACCGCGACCCGGACGACCACTATCGACAGCCGCCCGCACCGGAAGAGCGTGTTTGTCAGACTTTTTGCGGCACCTGATAACCGGCTGGCCCGACCCTGGCTTTGCCCGGCCCACAAAAGACGCCGTAGTCTGGATCGCGAATCTGGTCAGGGGTTCGATGAAAACGTGACGGAGAAGCCGCCGCGCTGCCATAGCCATGCCACCCACAAGGTATGCAGGTTGATCAGCACGGCCAGCACCCACTCGAACCCATCGTCCATGCTGTCGTAGTGTTCCGGCCAAATCATTCCCAGAATCAATGACGCGATCCCCACCAGCAGGGTAAACCCGCTCAGGGCGAACAGCCTGCGGCCCGCCCGGGATAGCGCCGTGGTACGCAGGGAGGCGCTCAATCCCAGTTGCGCCAGGTAGGTCAGCCCGAAGAACCCCACGACACCGATCCGACGCAGCAGGTAGGGCGTATCCCCCGCGTGGCCAAGCACCACCGTATAGAGAGCCAGAGGCAGGGCCGCCAGCATCCCCAACCCCCACCAGAGCCGGGGCTCCACCCCCAGCTGTCGCAGCCACTGGCGATTGCACCACCAGAACAACACCATGCAGACACAGGCAGGCAACATGCCCGCCTTGAAAACGAAGTAGGCCGTGCCGGAACGGGACGCGCGGGAAATGCTGGTACAACCCTCGAACCAGGGCAGACACCAAGGGACCAGCTGCTCACTGGCAGAGAGCAGATAGCAGACATGCATGGTCACCAGCGGCAACAGGGCAGTGGCCCAGGCCAGTGGTGCCAGGCGGGCAGCGGTTGGCGACGTGGTCATGGAGTGAGATTAACGCAAGACAACGGGCCATCACACCAGTGGAATCACGGCCAGCGCGCCAACGGGTTACCGGAAAACACCAACCGTAACGCCTTGCGTAGGGTGCACTGAGCCTAAGGCGAACTGCACCGTACGTTTTAGCAAGCCCTGGAGTTTGCTATTGCTCACCTTGCAGTTTGTCCAGGGTGCGCAGCTCGAAGTCGCTGGCGTCATGCCGCTCCCACAATTGACTGGACGGTTCCCCCCAGGCCCGGTTTACCTTACGGCCACGCTCCACCGCCGGACGTTGGCGGATTTGCTCCGTCCAGCGCAACACATTCTTGTAGGTGTGCGCTTCGATAAATTCCGCCGCCTCATAGACCTTGTTGGTCACCAGCGCCCCATACCAGGGCCAGATCGCCATGTCGGCAATGGTGTATTCATCGCCGGCAATGTAATCGTTTTCCGCCAGCTGACGATCCAGCACATCCAGTTGGCGCTTGATCTCCATGGTGTAACGATTGATCGGGTATTCGTACTTTTCCGGGGCATAGGCATAAAAATGGCCGAAGCCGCCTCCCAGCAAAGGCGCACTGCCCATTTGCCAGAACAGCCAGCTCAACGTTTCGGTACGCTTGCCCGGGTCCTCGGGCAGAAACTCGCCGAATTTTTCTGCCAGATACAGCAGGATATTGCCGGACTCGAACACCCGGCGCGGCGGATTGACGCTGTGATCCACCATGGCGGGAATCTTGGAGTTGGGATTCACCTCCACAAAGCCACTGCCGAACTGATCGCCATTCTGGATATTGATCAACCAGGCATCGTACTCCGCGTCCTTGTGGCCTTTTTCCAGCAGCTCTTCGAGCATCACGGTGACCTTTACGCCATTGGGGGTCGCCAGGGAGTAAAGCTGCAGGGGATGCTTGCCCACTTGCAGGGCCTTGTCATGGGTGGGCCCGGCGATGGGCCGATTGATATTGGCAAAGGCACCGCCGTTAGCCTGGTCCCATTTCCAGACGCGAGGTGGGGTGTAGGTGTCATCGGTCATAAAAAACAACTCCCGGTTCGAAGGGTCTCTGGTCAACAGGGTAACCGCCGACAGCATTCAGGTCTTGCCCTAAACTCCAAGATGCTTGGCTTTTCCCATGAATCACCTCCCAAGCCAAGCAAAACTCAAAGCCGCCTCCACTATACCCAACGCCGTACTGACTCGGCCGTATCATCCGGGCGACGGTTAAAGCAGAGCCGCGCCTGGGGCGCATAGCGGTGCACCACATTGATCACCTTCTCGAAAAGCAGGAAATTGCTTTCAACGACCCGTACCCCGGCACCGATCAACACACAGTCGTAGGGCTTCTGCTCCAAACGCTGCTGAAGAACCGCCTCTGCGGTTTCGCCAAAATCAATCAGGCACTGCTCGGCAGAATAACCCAGCCTTTCAAGCGTGCTTTGCGAGGCATCCAGCCCCGCTTTGACCTTATCTGCATTGATGCCCGGCACGAAACCGTAGGCGGGGTTTGAAAAATCAATCAGGGTTGGCTCCAACCCGACAATCAACACCTTTTTGCCTGCCACTGTTAGCGCTCCCTTTCTGGATTTTCCGCTGCTACATCCCACTTTCATGCTGCTGCACCTGCCACAGGTGGGCATACAACCCACCCCGGGCAAGCAATTCGCCATGGCTGCCCTGTTCGGCCACCTGCCCCCGGTCGAGCACAATGATGCGATCCGCATCCATGATGGTGGACAGTCGATGGGCGATCACCAGGGTGGTCTGCTGATGAGAAATCTCACCGATGGCCTTGAGAATGATCTTTTCGGAGTGACTGTCCAGCGACGACGTGGCTTCATCGAAAACCATGATGGGCGGATGCTTGAGCAGAGCACGGGCGATGGACACCCGCTGCTTTTCGCCGCCGGACAGTTTCAGGCCTCGCTCGCCCACCATGGTGTTTTCGCCCTTCGGCAGGGAGGCGATGAAGTCGGACAGGTAGGCCAGGCGAATGGCCTCTCGCACCTCATCATCACTGGCGTCAATGCGACCATAACGGACATTCTCGAAAATGCTGGTATTGAATAGCACGGTATCCTGGGGCACCACGCCGATCTGTCGACGCAAGGAACGCTGGCTGACCTGGCGAACGGACTGGCCATCGATGGTGATGTCTCCGCTGCTCACGTCATAAAAGCGAAACAGCAGTTTGAAGAGGGTGGATTTGCCCGCCCCGCTGCTGCCCACAATCGCCACCTTCTGTTTGGACGGCACGGTAAAACTGACGCCACGAATAATGTCCCGCGTATCGCCATAACCGAAGTGCACATCATGGAAACGGATCTCGCCGTCAGCCACGGTCAGTTCTGTGGCGTCATCGCGATCCACCACGCCCGGTTTCACGTCCAGCACCGCAAACATGTTTTCAATATTGGTCATGGCCCCTTTCATTTCCCGGTACACGAAACCGAGAAAATTCAGCGGCATGAACACCTGCATCATGAAGGCATTGATCAGCACGAAGTCACCCAGGGTCATCACCTTGTCGGTGACCTGCACTGCCGCCAGCACCATGGCGGCGGTCACCGCCACGGCAATAATCAGGGACTGCCCTGCATTGAGCGCGAACAGTGACAGGCGGTTCTTGCCCCGGGCCAGCTCCCAGCGCTCCAGGTTTTCGTCGTAGTGGCGCGCCTCAAAATCCTCGTTGGTGAAGTATTTCACCGTTTCATAGTTGAGCAGGCTGTCGATGGCGCGGGTGCTGCTGGAGGACTCCGCCTGGTTAGCCTCACGAATAAAGGCCAGCCGCCATTCCGTGGCGAACACGGAAAAGCCCACGTAGGCGGCCACCGACACCGCCACAATCAGGGCAAACCAGACATCGTAATTCCACAACAGCAGCCCGATGACCATGCCGATTTCCAGCAGAGTGGGCAGGATATTGAACACCATGAAGCGCAGCAGAAAACTGATGCCATTGGTGCCCCGCTCGATATCCCGGGACAGGCCGCCGGTGCGACGATTGAGATGAAAATCCAGATCCAGGGTGTGCAGGTGCCGGAACACCTGCAGGCCAATCCGGCGCATGGCGCGCTCGGTGACGCGGCCGAATAAGGTATCGCGCAGCTCACCAAACAACACATTGGAAAACCGCACCACGCCGTAGGCCAGCAACAGCCCCAGCGGCAGGGTAATCAGTTCACTGACATCCTTGGCGTCCAGCCCGTCGACGATATGCTTGAGAATAAACGGCAGCCCCACACTGGCCAGCTTGGCCAGCACCAGGCACAGCACCGCCAGGCCAATGCGGGCGCGAAATTCCAGCAGGTAGGGAAACAGGGTTTTCAGCACGGACCAGTCGATGGGCTTGGGGGTCACATCCTGGCTCATACCGCGCATAACAAGGCCTGCTTTGGAGAAAAGAGCCCGCAGTATAACAACATGGCGGGCAACAATCGGATGCCGGAACGCCCGGGAACCCTATTACCGTTAATGAAACATTTTCCGGCTTTCCGTAGGAGCGTCGCTCGCGGCGCGATTGCTAACGTCGGGTTATCCACTTCGTTCCGTTTCGCGCCGCCAGCGACGCTCCTACAAATAATGTCATTGCTAGGGCATGCCGGTTTTCATCGTCGGGCTAACGGGAACGGGACTGCAGCCACACCGCCAGGCCCTGGCTGTTGAGCTGGATATCCAGCCCCAGCACCGCGTCCAGCTGCTCGTCGGACATCTCGCAGCCATGTTCCCGGGCGCAGCGAAACAGATACTCCCTCATGGCCGTCATCAGCGCTTGTTCCTGCGCATCACCGTCGGACGTTGCCGCCACGGCTTCCGCCAGCGCCACATAGTCATCCACCATGGTCAGCAGCCGCTCGCCCAGGGGCTGCGGGTTTTCCACCATGCCGTAATGGGTGAGATAGATTCGCTCGGGTTTCAGGGCCAGCAAGGTGCGAATGGAGGCTTTCAGGGCCGGCGGATCGAATTGCACCGGGGTGGTGGTCGGGCAGATAAAGGGGCCGTTGGCGGTGGTCAGGGGCGGATAGGACAGGCCAAAGGTGTCACCGGTGAAAATCCCGCGGGACGTGGGGTCATACACACAGAAATGATGACGGGCATGCCCGGGGGTATCGATAAAGACCAGCCTGCGATCCCCCACGGTGGCTTCATCACCGTCATCCATGGTGCGCACCCGGCGCTCATCCACAGGAATGATATCGCCATAGATTTCGGCAAACTGTGCCTCACCGTACACCGCGGTGGCACCAGCCTTTAGCTTTGCCGGATTGATCATGTGGCGGGCGCCGCGGGGGTGTACCAGCAGGGTGGCTTCGGGTAACGCTGCCATCAAACCACCAACACCCCCGGCATGGTCCAGATGCACATGGGTGGGGATCACATACTTCACCTGTGAAAGCTCGATACCACGCGCCTCCAACAACGCCAGAATGACTGGCACTGTATTGTGGGTACCGGTTTCAATGATGGCGCATGCCTGATCCGCCTGAAGCAGATAACAGGCCGCCAGCCCTCCGTGCACCATGGCTGTATCGATGCGGGTGATGTGATGACCGATATCCAGGTAGGTGGGGACCGTCATGGAAACTCCTGAGATTGCAGCGTCCCCCGACTATAGGTGACGCCACCGCCATCAGCCACTCGACATTGGTGTGACGCCTGACAGGACCGGCCTTCAGATTTCCTGCGCAACGCCAGCCCGCGTAGCGGATCAGGAAATATGCCGAAACGCCCGCTTCTGCGGATCCGCAGGCAGATTCTTGTGCAACGCCCCCCGCAGCATGCGGAGATTCATTTTTTCGCTTAATCGGGCCACCCCGGGCACCTGATAGTGCGCCAGGGTGGAGAGCCGGTTGGCTGCCTTGTAGGCCAGCACCGCCCGATGCCAAAACGCACTGCGCGGCAACGCATACACATCTGCCAGTTCATCGCCCAGACAGATGCGGCTCAATTCAAACAACAACCCTTCCGACAACCGGAAGGGCGGCTGGCCGGCCAGGGCGGTGATCACCGTCTGGGCCAACAGGCGGCCCTCTTCGTTGGGGTTGTACTGGCGTTCGCGGATACGCTGGTACTGGTAGATCTCTTCATCCAGGGAGTCCGTGAGCATCTCGTCACAGACCCCGTTCTGACGCGCCATGAAACGCCACAGGTGATGACTTGCCGCCCTGTCATCATCACTGAGCGCTGCCCCCATACGTTCCATGCCGCGCAGGGCCAGGTAGTTGAACTCGATAATGGTGAAGGCCATGTCTTCCTGGTTGATTGGCGCGTCGTACTTTTCCGTTTCCCAGCCCCGCTCACGCAAGTACTTGCGCACCATGGCATGCAGTAATCGCACTTCCATCACCGTGCGATGCCCTTCTGCCCCGGGACGCAGTCCGCCGGGCACGTTCATATTGTGGGTCATCTGCGATGTCTCGTAGACCCGGCGCAATACGTCCTGGTGCAACCGCCCGGTGGCAATCAGCACATGGGTCGCCTTGCTCAGGGAATAACCCTCCACCAGGCTGCTCACCAACAGGGCAATGGAGCGCACATTGGCAAAGCCCAGGTTCACCCGGGCGGCATGCTCCACCTGCTGCCAGTCCACCCAGGACGGTATGGTGTGACAGTGGTCCAGATAATCGGAGAAAACCCCACCCTCATGCTTTGCCCGGGCAAAGACCTCATCCAGCATCTGTGCCGGGCGGGCCCGCTGGATACGAGCTGCCACGGCATCCGCCAGGGGGTCACAGGTACCACGCATGCGATCCATCACCCTGTCCGCGTATTTGGCCTCCCAGTGGCGATTGGCCTGGGGGGAAACCATGGCTGCCGGTACCGTCATGACGATTCCCTCTTGCAGTTTGCTGTCCCCGGACCATAATCCAAGTAACTACTTGGTTAATACTTGGTTTTATGGACCGACAGAATCTCCCTCTCAGCGCCCTGAAAAAACAACCCTCCCAGCCCCGTGCCCTGCGCACGGTGGAGCGCATCATTGCAGCCACCGATGAACTGGTGCTGACACAGGGACTGGACGCCCTGACCACCAACAAGGTGGCCGAGCAGGCCAACGTCAACATCGCCACCCTTTACCAGTATTTCCCCAACAAACAGGCCCTGCTCAGCGCGGTGGTACAACGCTATCTGAACGACCTGACCCGAGGCCTCAACGATATGCTGGATGGGCTGGGGGACACGTCGGTGGAGGAATCCACCCGACTGTGGGCCAGCCTGGGGATTCAGCATTTCCGGCAGCGCGGCGGCATTCTCCCGGAGTTACTGAAAAGCCAGCACATGATTACCAACCTGCCGGAAGGACGGGATGTTGAGCGGCGGCTGATGGAAGCCATGCACCGCTTTCTGATCAAGCAACGCCAACGGCTCCAGGTAAAAGACCTGGACCGGGCCATCTACATTGCATTCAACGCCTGCAGCGCCATTCTCACCAAACACTTGCTGGAGCCGGTACCGTTCTACACGGACGCGGAAATCGTGGAGGAAGTCACCCTCCTGATGACCCGCTATTTCTATGGGTCGGCGTAGTAGCCCCCGGCATTCACGCTCTCTTGCCCTCCCCGTCACCACGCTGCTTTTTTGTCTGCGAAAAGGGCCACCCCATGACGGGAATGACAGCACTGCTGATTTATATCGTCTGGACGCTGATTCTGGCGCTCAGCTACGCCACCTACCGACTGCCGCTGGTACTCACCGGCAAGAAAGCCGCCAATCACTGGGAGCGGGGCAACCCGGTTGATGACCCGGCCATCCTGATTCGCGCCAAGGCTGCCCACCTGAATTGCCTGGAAAACCTGCCCCTGTTTGCCGCCCTGGTACTGGTTGCCGCGGCCACGGGTCAGAGCGAGACCGTCAACGCGGTGGCAGGCTTCATTGTGGCGGCACGCATCGGGCAAAGCCTGGTGCACCTGATCGGCACCAGCTTTCCGCTTGTATTTGTCCGCGCCAGCCTGTTCCTCGCCCAGGTGGCCCTGATGCTGTATCTGGCCGTTGCCTTGATGTAATCCATTCCCGCTTCATCAAGGGAAGACCCGCAATCCTGCGCCGGGAGCCTGAATCAGCCATCATCCTGGCGCTTGCGCCATTCGCGGGGAGACAGGCCGGTCCAGGTCTTGAAGGCACGGGTGAAGTTGGCCGGGTCACCATAGCCAAGGGCCTCACCAATGCGGCGAATTTCCAGGTCCGGGTCCGCCAGCATCTGGCAGCTGTCCCGCCGGCGGGCGGCTTCCAGCAGCTGCTGGTAACTGTAGCCCTGTTCCTGCAGGCGCCGCCGCAGGGTGCGGGGCGTCAGGTGCAGACTATCGGCCAGGGCCTCTGGAGACGGGTACCCGTAGGCACCCGGGATCAGGGCAGCACGGGCACGGCGCAGGATGTCATCGTCGTCATCCACCAGCGCGCTTTCCCGTTCGCACTGGGCCAACGCCAGTGACAGGGCTTCCGGATTGGCGGTGGGTAGCGGTTGATCCAGCAGGGTGATATCCCCCGTCAGGGAAATGCCGGCCTGGGGCATGCCAAAACGGACCGTCGCCAGCAGCGACCGCCAGCGATCAAACCCCGCCGGCGCCGGCCCATACACCCAGATCTCCCGCTGCTCGGGCAGCTGTGGTATCAGAAATTCCATGCCCCGATACATGCTGGTCAGCATGGAGCTCATCAGCATGTCGCGCAGGGCGTCCGGCGCACGCAGCTCCATCACCAGTTCCATCAACAGGCGATTCTCGCTTTCACTTACCATCAACCGCGCCCCGCGCCCACGCAGATGCCAGAAGCGTTCCAGAATGGTGATGGCCTCACGGGGACTCCCGGCGCACATCAGGGCATAGCCCAGGTTGCCGTGGGCGGTGAGGGGCATGCGGTCGCCAGACGCAAACCCCAGGCTGCCATTGCCCGTGAGAGACAGTGCCGCCGCCCCCATCATCCAGGTTTCGTGCAAGGACAACCGCCCGGCAGGATCGTCAATCTGCTCGGAGGCAACACCGGCAATCTGCAATAGCTGCTCCCGGGAGGCGCCACTCTCCACTGCCGCTTCCATGAAGGCACGCGGGTAGGTGGCAGACTGATTGCGCTGACGCACCCAGGCCGGGAACGATGCCAGTTGTTCAGTCGTGGCTGTCAGGAGTTCGCGTTGCGGCATTTGGCCACCGATGACAAGTACAATGTCCGTGCAGAATCTCACGCCCCCTGCCCGGAAACCAGTACCGTATGGGCCATATTAAGACAGAAGGGCCGCCAACGGCCGCAAGGAGCACGACCATGAATGCCACTGTTCCCATCAATCAGGACAAGAAACGCAAAGGCCTCATCGGTACCGTACGCACCGTCGCCAGCAAGACACCCAAGAACATGATTCCCAAGGTGCGTCGCCCCCAGTTCGCCTTCAGCGAGGCGAACGATATGCCGCGCTACTGGTGGGACAACGACCCGGCGAAAACCCTGCTGCTGGCCGCCCTGTCCGCCAGCTTCCCGCCCGGTGAGCGTTTTTTCATTGATTCGGTGCGCCATTACCAGGACCAGATCACCGACCCGGAACTGAAGAAAGCCATCAAGGGCTTCATCGGCCAGGAAGCCCACCACTCCCGAGAGCACGAACTCATGAATGGTTTCCTGCAGGAACGCGGCGTGGATCTGGCCCGGCTGGAGCGGGAAATCCTGGGTTTCATGAATCTCATGCGCAAGTATCTGAGCCCGGAACGCCAGCTCGCCCACACCGTGGCCGTGGAGCATTTCACCGCGCTGATGGCCGAGGAGTTCCTGCTCAAGTATGACGCGCTGGAACAGATGGACCCGCGCATCGCGCCGATCTGGGCCTGGCATGCCATCGAGGAATCCGAGCACAAGGCGGTGGCTTTTGATGTCTACAAGGCCATTGGTGGCAGCGAGTTCACCCGCGTCACGGAAATGATGATCGTCAGCGTGTTGTTCCCGGTGTTCTCTGCCGTGCATCTGGTGCAACTGATGAAAGAAGACGGCCAGCTGGGCAACATGAAATCCTGGTTGGGTGCGGTGAATTACATGTGGGGCCGCCCCGGCGTATTCCGCAAGCTGCTGCCCTCCTACTTCAAGTTCTACAGCCCCAGGTTCCATCCGTGGAATCACGACGCCCGGGGACTGGTGGAGAAAGCGAAGAAGAAATGGCTGGGTGACTGGGGCTGAGTCTTCAACAAGTGATACCGACCGGGGCACCCATGGAATTTGGGTGCCCTCGTCCCGTCCTTGTTTTTACCGTTCCTGACCGCCGCGTTTTTTCTCCACTTTCATACGCGCCGAGGCGATATTCATCAAGCGCCGAAACTGGCCGCATTCCAGGTGACTGGGGGCCGGGCATTTTGCTGCATGGCGCAGGCCATCACGCATGGCTGACAGTTTGCGGATAGTGTCATCCAGCTCATCGGCCTTTGCCGACAGGGCATCCCGGTCAATGCTGGGCTCGCCCCCGGCATCGAACATTTCGCCGATTTCATCCAGTGAAAACCCTGCGGCCCGCCCCAGGGCAATCAGCGCCAATTGATCCAGTATGCCGGGAGCAAAGATTCGCTTTAGCCCCCGGCGCCCGGTGGAAAGGATCAGCCCTTTCTCTTCGTAATAGCGCAGCGTCGACGCCGGCACGCCGGACCGGCGCACCACTTCGGTAATATCCAACACGACCTTGACCTCAAGCCAGCTTCAAGTTGCAGAGTATCAGCAAAGTCATCTTGAGGAAGCCCCATGGATAACGTTATCGCGTTTTTACCCAGCCTGATCGTCATCGGTCTCTGCGCCACCCTGGTCATGGATGCCTGGAGCTGGCTACGCCAGCCCTTGCTGGGAGTCGCCCCACCCAACTACGCCATGGTGGGCCGCTGGTTGCTGCATATGCGCCACGGGCAATTCCGCCACACCGCCATTGCCGCATCGCCCGCCATGCCTGGTGAAAAGACCATCGGCTGGCTGGCCCATTATCTGACCGGCCTGGCCTTCGCGGGAATTCTGCTGGGTATAGCAGGACAAAACTGGATCGAGCAGCCCACCCTGGGGCCGGCCTTGCTGGTGGGTATTGGCACCGTTGCCGCGCCGTTTCTGTTGATGCAGCCGGGCATGGGAGCCGGCATGGCCGCCTCCCGTACGCCGGCCCCCAACGCCGCCCGCCTGCAGAGCCTGCTGACCCATGCGGTATTCGGCCTGGGCCTGTATCTGGGTGGCTGGGTGTCACACGGTTTGCTGAACTGATAGTGAGACCCGGGAGCAACGCTTCGCAATGGTAACCATTGGGGCCTGCGGCCATGTATCCTGTAGACATCTCTGCGCCATGCCGCTTCCGCCCGGGCAGGCCAGGACACATAACCAGGAGCACCATGACCACCTTACTGCTGAATCTGCGCCGGGTTCCCGATGACGAGGCCGATGAAGTGCGCGCCTTGCTGGAACAAAACCAGATCCTGTTCTATGAGACGGCCCCGAGCATGTGGGGGATTTCCTCCGGGGGCATCTGGCTGACCCAGCCTGAAGATCGCGAGCGCGCCAAGGCTTTGCTGGCCGACTATCAGCAGGACCGCGCCCGCCGCCAGCGAGAAGCCTATGAGCAAGCACAACGGGAAGGCACAGCGCCGACGCTGGGTGGGCGTTTGCGTGAACAGCCACTGCGCGTGGTGGGATTGTTGGTGGCCGTGCTGGCGCTATTGCTGGTAACGCTGCTGCCGTTCCTCACTCTGGGTTAGGGCGTTGCTTTTCGCCCTTTCTCGCCGTCGCTGTTCAGTGCTTGCGCGCACCCAACACTTTTCGCCACAGCGGACGCGGCTGGGCTTTTCGCGCTTCATCCATGCTCGACAGCATGCCGGTGATGGCATCCGAGACCTGTTCACGCAATTTCCAGAGCACGGCGGGATCGTTTTCCTGGCCTTGCAGGTGCGCCGTGGGAATGGGTTTGCCGATGGAAAAATGGAAAGGCTCCGCCTTGGGCAGCAGGGTGGGACCAATCCCTTTCACCAAGGGCATAAACAAGTCGCCGCCACGCATCAGCGAGTTGACCTTGTCGTTGCCCAGCAACCGTTTGCCGAGCCAGCCGTTGGCAAAATCGTCACCGTCATAAACGATGTCGTAGGCCTCGTCACAGCCCAGTGACGCAAAGGGGATGATGTCGAACCCCTGCTCGATGGCCATATAGACGAACCCGGTACGCTTCTTCCATACCAGCTTGTTGATCTCGTCCCGACGCTTGGCCACCTCCCGGGCGCCGCCCGGAAACACCAGCACATGCTGGCCACTCTCCATCAGCCGGCGGCAATTTTCACGGGTACCGGGCACGGCGCCGAAACGGGTCACCAGCTTGCCCCATACCGGCGTCGGAAAATGGAAATGATCGCCCAGGGAACGGGGAAACACCCCCGTCTGCCGATACAACTCGTAGACAAACAGCGGGGAGTCCAGCACACCCATCAGCGCGTGATTTCCCACAAACAGCCCCGGTCGTTGCGGATCCACATTTTCCGCCCCTTCCAGCGTTGCTGCGAAATAGCGGCGCTGCAGGGCGGTCACCCGGGCCATGGTTCGCAGGGACGGGGGACGGAAATCTTCAATGGGGATCTCAATATCGGACACGATTACCTCAGTGTGTGTTCGCTGGCCGCATCGCCAGGGTGCGCAAGCCTAGCATTATAACGGCGGGTTACCATGGCAGATCCGCCCTTTCCGGCCAGTCAGAACGGGCAATAGCGGCAGAACAGGGGAAGCGGGCAGGAAGCCCCGCGGGGGGACCGGCAATTACTCGGGGGTAGCCGCTGACGCCAGCTGCAGCAGATCGCGGGCGTAGGCGTTCACGTCAAAGGGGCGGTCTTCCTGCATGGAATGCGCAATCTGCGCCGCCAGCACATCGGCCATCTTCACCAGGGCATCGTCACGGTCGACGCCCTGACCAATCAGGTCCATGATCACCAGACCGGCCTCGCGGGGATGACCATCGGCGATCTGGTTTTCCACCGCTTCCACCAGCGCCTGCTGGGCGAAATCGTCTTCTGCCTGCTCAAGTTCCTTCATGGGTTGTCCCAAAAATCCGCCATCATCATTTCGCTTGGCGCCCATGATAACAGAGCCGGCCCGGGAGAGATTCAACCTGCTATCAGCCACTCCGACAACTTCCTGGCCAGGGTATCGAGGATCGCCTCATGATCCAGCCCGGCCGGCGCCATCAATACCAGATGCAATAGACTGCCTGCCGTGGAGGTTGCCATCAGATACAGGGTATGGGGGTGAACGGTCATCTGATAATGCTGGCGGGTTTTCTGCAAGCCGCTCTCCAGTACCTGCTGCAAGTCTTTCTGCAATTGCCGGGTGGCCGGTAACTGGTGCAGATAGGGCACCTGAAACACCAACACCCGTAACAGCTTGCGCTGCCGGCGCATCAGCGAATACAGCGCGCCCAGAAAATGGCGCATGGCCACAGGCAGGTCATTGCGGCTACTGGTCAGGTCCAGGCGGTCATGCAGCAGGGACGTGGTTTCCGCCAGCAGCGCCTCGGACAGGCGCGCCACCACGGCTTCCTTGCCCGGGAAATACTCATACACCGATCCAATGCTGACTCCGGCCACCTGGGCGATGGCATTGGTGCTCAGCCCCGCATACCCATGGCGCTCCAGAATCCGAGCGCAGGCCTCCACCATGGCGGCGACGGAGGCTTTTGACCGCGCCTGCTTTGGCTCTTTTTTCATCGAAAAATCAGTGGCTTGCCAATTTCCTGTGCGCATATCCCCGCCCCCCGCTCCGGTCAGCAAATCCGAGTTTTTCCGAGTATATGCTCAGATTAGAATGGCTGCACGATGACCGTCACCACAAACCGCGAGTCCCCCATGGCCAACGATATCCAGTTCAGACGCCCCAAAATCGGCCCCTACTTCAGCCGTCTCCGCCACCACTGGGCCTGGAACGCCAAGAGCCTGCTGACACCCGGACAGGCCCTTCGCGACCGGGTGCAGGGGAAAGTGGTTCTGCTCACCGGCGCCAGTTCCGGCATTGGCGAAGGCGTGGCCGACAAACTGGCTGATGCCGGCGCCACCCTGTTACTGGTGGCCCGAAATGCGGACAAGCTGGAGGCCATTGCCACCGGGATCCGCAAACGGGGCGGCCGGGCGTTTATCTACCCGGGCGATCTCACCGACCTGGATGAGTGCGACCGCATCTGCCAGCAGGCCCTGGCCGACCACGGTCATGTGGATATCCTGATCAATAACGCGGGCCGTTCCATCCGTCGCTCGATCAAATTTACCGTGAACCGTTTCCACGATTACGAGCGCACCATGCAGCTCAATTATTTTGCCGCCTTGCGTCTGGCCATGAACCTGCTGCCCGTCATGGAAGCCCGTGATGAGGGCCATATCATCAATGTGTCCACCGTGGGCGTGCAGGCCAACCCGGCCCGCTTTTCCGCCTATCTGGGTTCCAAGTGGGCACTGGAAGGCTGGACCTGGGTGGCCGCCAATGAATATGCCCATACCAACCTGCGGTTTTCTTCCATCAACTATCCGCTGGTGCGCACGCCCATGATTGCGCCCACCAAAATCTATGATTACCTGCCGGTCATGTCACCGGACACGGCGGTGAACTGGCTGCTGGATGTGGTCATCACCCAGAACAAACGCAAACTGGGCATCTTCGGCAAGGGCGCCCTGGCCATGTATTACCTGTTACCGAAAACCTCCGAGTCCATCGTCAACCTGAGCTACCAGAGCCTGTTTGAAACACCGCCGGCGGATTATGTGTCGCGCAAGGCGCGCGGCGAAAACCGCGTAATGGACACCGCAGAGAGTCACAACGACAGCAAGGTGGCACCGTTTCGTGCCAGAGACAGCCAGCACCGGGCCTAGGAATTCACTGACAGGCCCGGCCTGATCCGTGGACACCCCAGCGGGACGGCAGACGGCCCGAGCGCGAATAAAAGCTCAAGGCCGTCACCGCCACCAGAATCAGTGCCATACCGGCCCCCTGTGGCGCGGCCAGGCTTTCCTGCAAGATCACCACGCCGAACAACGACGCGGTCACCGGCTCCACCATGGCCACGATGGACGCCACCGCCGGCGGCACATCCCGGAGGCCGATCACATAAATGACAAACGACAATCCGGCCCCCAGCACACCGAGCCCGGCAAACAGCGGCCAATCGGGAGAACGGATCGCTGCCACAATCTGCCCGGCATTGGCCGGCGCCATCAGCAGCATCACCAACACCGCAAAAGCAATGGAGAGAATCGCCTGGGGACTGCCATGGGGCGCGGCATACTTGAATCCGAAAATGAAGACTGCATAGCTGAGCCCGGCCAGTAAACCGGCAACCACACCCATCATGGTCAGCCCCTCTCCGCCCATGTCGTAGACCCGGGTCAACAGCACGATACCCAGCATCACCACGGCCATGGCAGCCAGCTTCAACCGTGAAGGCTGCTCCAGGCGAAAAACAAACGACACCAGATACACAAACACCGGGGCGCAATACATCAAGGTCGCGGCCACGGCCACACTGCCCCGGGAAATACTGAGAAAATAGAACGCGAAATTACCCGCCACCCCCAGGCCGGCAATGGTGGACCAGAGCCATAATCGGCGGCTCCTCAGGCCATGGCCGGCGGGCTGCAGAGCCAGCCAGACCAGCACAAACAGCAGTCCGATGGCGCCCCGGTAGAAAGACACCAGCAAGGCGCCCCAGCCTTCGGCCATGAGCACACCACCGAGGCCGCCGGACAGCCCCCAGCACAGGGCTGCCACAATCACCAGGGCTGTGCTCACGCGCGCCATTTGCCCTCCTGTCGCCCGGCAACAGGTGACCCGGGCGACCATCAACGCACCAACACGCAAGCCTCATTTGCCATGGGCTCTCAGCAACCACTGAAACGCAGAATATTTCGCGATGCAACCGGCAGGAGGCATCGTTAATGGGCAGGGAGAGAGAGAGAAGGGGAAGAGGCTGACATCAGGGTTACTCCGTGATGCCAGCCGATGATGCAACGGCGGGAAACGTCAGGCGGAGGCGGCCGCTTCCTGCTCCGCCAAAAAGCTGTCGATCTGCAGCAGCAACTCACGGTTGTCGTGATCCCAGGGATGGAACCCCGGGCGGAAGTAATCCAGGTAGTTACCAATCTGCTTACGCAGCATGCCGATATCACCGAAGGTGTAGTGGAAAAACTTCTGCCAGCCCTTCCAGTCCGTCAGCTTGCCCTGCTCACGCAGCACTTCCAGGAAGACCGGAATCACCAGCCCCCAGAACACCACCGTGGCCAGGCCCAACCCGAAACAGCGCAGCCCGTAGGCACCAACCCCTTTGCCCATAACCGCCGTCCAGACATCAAACGCCACGGCCTTGTGCTCGGTTTCTTCCAGGGCGTGCCAGCGCCACAAGGCGGCATAGGCGGGATCAGCACCATCCACCACCCGAGGATCACTCAACACGCTATCCGCCAGCAGGCCGGTAAAGTGTTCCAGGGCGATGGTGCCACTCAGGGACACCGGCGCACTGTATTTGTTGAACCTCTTCAGGACACCTTCCACCAGGCGCTCGAACTTCGGCGCCACTGACGACACGGCAAAGAGGGCATCGTTATATTCTTCATGCTCGCGCCCGTGCATGGCTTCCTGGCCGATGAAGGCGGTCACCGCCTTCTTGAGCTCAGGATCGGTAATCTGGTCCCGGTAGGCCCGCACACTGTCGATAAAAAAGCGCTCGCCCACCGGCAGAACGGTGGAAAAGGTATTCAGGAAGGCCGTCAGCACCGGCCCACCGGCAGTGTGCCAGTCGGAAATCCGCCTGGGGTCCAGATTGAATCGCAGGCTCCTGCGCGTCGGTACCAACATGGGCGTTGCCCGGGTGTTATCGGTTACCAGACGTAGCGCTGCAGACAGTTTTTTCATTGTTATCTCCGTTGATCATCACGCCCGAGGCATACACACACAGCCCGTGCCCGGGAAAAGAATAGCTCTCATCTAAACATACGCAGGAACACTTGGCACGATGACAAAACTTGCATCTGAAAGCGCCATTCCGCGGGCTCTTGCGACGCTCCCTTGTCCGGCAGCCGCTTACCTGGCAACGCGTTTTCGGGGTACCCTCTATTTTCCCCGGATACCGTTTACTGCCATGCACCTTCCGTTCCTGCCACTCGCCCTGCTCTCACTTGCCGCCTTGCCCGCTGTCGCCGACGAGCAGGACTGCAGGCTGGACATCCTGCACAGCGCCATCGAGACCACCCACACCTTCAATCTGACTGTCAGCTGCCGGGGTAACTACACACCCCTGACTTACCTGCTCCGAGCCAAACGCCGCGTGAACGGGGTAACGCTTACTGACAGCCAGAGTGGAACCCTGAACATTCATGGTGACAGCAAAACCGTGGGGGACATCCAGATTGATCTGAAGCCCGGCGACCATATCGAACTGGAAGGCAGAATCCTTCAGGCCTGTGAAGTCCTGGGCGAAACACGCCTGGAATTTACCCGCTGATAACAGCGGCTATCCGCCATCGTGACCTGCTACAGCCGTCACACAAACAATACTTACTGACGGAAAACCCCGGTGCTAATCTGTCTGTCGAGCGCAGGGATCCATGCTGATACCGCTGACGCAAACCGCTGAGCAACACCGCCGCGACCCTCGAACGGCAACCACCGCGAATAACAGACAATAAAAGGAAGCCCGCATGGACAACGAGTTCGATTACCTCATCATCGGTGGTGGCTCCGCCGGCTGCGCCCTGGCCGGACGGCTCAGTGAAGACCCGGACACCCGCGTCTGTCTGCTGGAAGCCGGTGGCAAGGGGGACGGTCTGCTGGTCAATGTGCCCTCCGGTGCGGTAGCCATGCTCTCCAGGCCCATCAACAACTGGGTGCTGGAAACGGTTCCGCAAAAAGGCCTCAATGGTCGCCAGGGCTTCCAGCCCCGGGGCAAATGCCTGGGCGGCTCCTCCGCCATCAATGCCATGGTCTATATTCGTGGCCATCGCGAGGACTACGATCACTGGGCGGCCCTGGGCAATGACGGCTGGTCCTACAAGGATGTGCTGCCCTATTTCCGCCTCAATGAACACAACGAACGTATCGATAACGACTACCACGGCAACGACGGTCCGCTCTGGGTCAGCGACAGCCGTACCGGCAACCCGTTCCAGGACTACTTTCTGGACGCTGCCCGGGAATGCGATATCCCCATTACCGATGACTTCAACGGCGCCGAGCAGGAAGGCGCCGGGGTCTATCAGGTCACCCAAAAAGACGGCGAACGCTGGAGCAGTGCCCGGGCTTACCTGTTCCCGCATATGGATCGCAGCAACCTGACCGTGGAAACCAACGCCCAGGTTCAGCGCATTGTCTTCGACGGCAAACGTGCTGTGGGTGTGGAATTCAAGCAAGGCAAGCAGCTGCGCACCGCCTCGGCCCGCAAGGAAGTGCTGCTGTCCGCCGGGGCCTTTCAGTCCCCGCAACTGCTGATGCTATCCGGGGTGGGCGATAGCGAGGAACTGAAAAAGCACAACATCCCCGTGGTGCATCATCTTCCCGGCGTGGGCAAGAACCTGCAGGATCATCCGGATTTTATTTTCGGCTACACCACCGACAGCCCGGCCACTTTTGGTCTGTCACCGGCGGGCATGTGGCGGGCGCTAATGGCCATGGGCACCTATCGCAAGGAACGGCGCGGGCTGTGGACCTCCAACTTCGCCGAAGCCGGCGCCTTCCTGAAAACCCGGCCGGATCTGTCGGCCCCGGATATTCAACTGCACATGGTCACCGCCCTGGTGGATGATCACGGCCGCAAGATGCACTTCACCCAAGGCTACTCCTGTCATGTCTGTCTGCTACGGCCGCGCAGCCGCGGCAGCGTGCAACTGGCCAGCGCCAACCCGGACGATCTTCCTCTTATCGACCCGGCCTTCCTAAACGATCCTCAGGACCTGGAAGACATGGTGCAAGGCTACAAAATCACGCAGAAAATCATGGAAGCCCCATCACTCAAGCGCTGGATGAAGAAAGACATGTTCACTGAGAACGTGAAAAGCGACGACGACATCCGCGAAGTCATCCGACAGCGTTCCGACACCGTCTACCACCCGGTGGGCTCCTGCAAGATGGGCACCGATGAGCAGGCGGTGGTCGACCCGCAATTGCGCGTTCATGGCATTGAAGGCCTGCGCGTCATCGATGCTTCCATCATGCCCACCTTGATCGGCGGCAACACCAATGCGCCGGCAATGATGATTGCGGAGAAAGCAGTGGATATGATTCGGGGGAAGAGCCGGATCCGCCAGGAATAAAAAAACCTGAGCGCCCCGCCGCCGGGGCGCTCATCCCGCGCCTACATAAATGCTGCAAATGGCTCACGAACACCCCCCCTCTTTCTGTGAAATTTCCCCCAGCCAGAATCGCTCGGGGCTTTAGTCCAACCCCGCCTGTAACGAACGCTGCTGACTGACATCAAAGGGCTAACGGATGACATAGGACATCTCTTATGCGAGCGCCGCTTAGCCTGTTTCTTTTTCTCGTGCCTGCCATGCTAAACGCCGGCAGCATGCCCCTGACATTCAGCAGTGGCGAACAACAAGTCTCACTGATTGAGCTTTATACCTCCGAGGGCTGCAGCAGCTGTCCGCCGGCCGACCGGTTTGTCCGATCCCTGGGAAAAAAGGATGGCCTTTTTTCCACGTTTATCCCGCTGGCGTTTCACGTGGATTACTGGGATTACATCGGCTGGGCTGATCCTTATGCCAGCCCGGCCTTCAGTGAGCGACAACGTCGCTACGCTCAGCTTCAAGATGTCAGTCGCGTCTACACACCCGGCTTTTTTATCAACGGCAATGAGTGGCGCGGATTTTTCCAGCGCCATCGAAACTGGCAGGATTCCCTGTCACAGAAAAAGGTGGGCTCTCTATCTGTTACCTACCAGCACCCGACCTTGCAGGCCACATTCAACGGCACCCTTCCCGATGACGCACGCTTGAATACGGCGTGGATCGGCCTCGGCCTGATATCCTCGATACAACGCGGAGAGAATCGGGGCAAAACCTTGCAACACGACTTCGTTGTTTTGCAGTGGCATCACCACCCCATGTCATCTTCCATGATGAAAGTCACACTGCCGTCGCCACCCGACCATGGCCAACAACGCATCGGATTGGTGGCCTGGATCAGCCAGAGCAGCGACCCTCGGCCCGTGCAAGCCGTCGGCGGCCTACTGCCGTCAACAACCACCATCAATTAACGTCCACGGAGCCTCCATGTTTGCCAACACATATCCTTCGGCATGTATTCGTAACATCGCCGCCAGCCTGCTGTGTCTTTCCGCTTCGTTGGCCGCAGCAGCCCCGACCACCATCAACACGCCGCTTTCCCGGGCTCCACTGGATGACACCAGCCACTTTGGCATCGGCGCCACAACGTCAATCACCGAACGGCCTTTTGTCGGTGTCGATGAACAACACGAAGGGCTCCCCTATTTCTCCCTTCGTTATAAACGCTTCAGCGTGGAAGGGCTTGATGCAGGCCTGGATCTCTTCAAAAAAGACAATAGCGTACTGGGGCTGCTCGTCACGCCACGCTTCTATGAAGTCACCGCAGGCTTTGCGGACAATGGCGAACTTAACGGCATCGATACGACACAGCGCACCGTCTTCGCCGGGTTGTCTTATGACTATCAGCATGCCATGTATCAACTCTCTGCCAACGTGCTGAAAGATATCGGCAATGAGAGCGATGGCCTGGAAGCGAGTGTCACTGTCAGCCGCGGGATCAACTGGGGAGATGTCACCATCGCGCCCTCACTGGGACTGGTTTGGCAAGACGGTCAATTGGTGGAGCATTTTTACGGGGTTGACGACGATGAAACCGCTCCCGGCCGGCCCGTCTATGGCGAACATAGCTCACTGAACTATCAGGCCGCCTTGACCGCTATCTGGACACCGGGAAAACACTGGCATTTTCTTGCTGTGGTAAAAGAGGATTATCTTGGCGAGGGAATTTCCGACAGCCCCATCATTGATGATCGATCACTCACTTCGATCGCCATAGGCGGAATATTTTATTTCTGGTGATACGCCAGCAACGGTCACTGCCTGTAAATAAACCATCCCGCTTCAACGCCCTGAAAAAGAGAGTCGACGCGGGATTGTCTTATCCATGGCCGTGGGCAGGTCGAACCCGCTCCATCCGCGCATTCATTTCAGCAGCGTGGCGACTCACTCTCTCCTCAGGCTTTGCCCGGATCAATCAGGATCTTGGCATGCTGCTCCGGATTACCCAACGCGGTAAAGGCGTCATCCACGCCGAACAACCCCACCGTACCGGTAATCATTGGCCCCACATTCACCTTGCCTTCGGCAATCATGTGCAACGCATCGCGAAATTCGATGGGCATGTAGCCCAGGGTAAAACGCAGATCGATTTCCTTGTTGATGGCATTCACCGGGAAGAAGTGGTCCTGTTTCATGCAGACGCCCACCACCACGATGCAGGAGCGTAACGGCGCATCCGCGACGATACTTTCGATCATCCCCGGAATGCCCACGCACTCGAAAATCACCGGCCGCTTCGGGTTAGTCACGCCGGCCACTTCCGCCGCCCGCCACAGGGGCTCCCAGGGCAACGGCGTCATGCGCAGCATGGCCATGCCATCCAGGGCCATATCGAACAGCTGCGGCGCATTCACAATAAAGCCGCGCTTTTCCATACCCTCATAGGGGCTGCCCTGGGACGGGTCCACCACCACATGGGCGCCCATGGCCCTGGCCAGCTTGCGGCGCGTGGGGGAAAGATCACTGGCGACGATATGACGCACCCCCCTGGCCTTGAGCATGGCAATCACCCCGAGACCAATGGGCCCGCACCCAATCACGATGGCCGTGTCACGACGGCCTATCCCGGAGCGGTTCACCGCATGCAGGGACACCGCCATGGGCTCGGTCAGCGCCGCATGGTCATCGGAAATACCGTTGGTGACAGGAAAGGCCAGGGATTCCTCCACCAGCACCCGTTCGGCATAGGCGCCGGGGGCCTGGGTGGACAGGCCAGTCAGATGCGCCATTCCGTTATTGCGCCGCATGGGCATGGCCACAACGCGCTTGCCCGACTTCCAGCGGCGATGGGTCTTCGGGCCGTAGTCCGCGATCTCGCCCACAAACTCGTGCCCCAACACCACATGCTCATGGCTGCGCATGATGTGCGGGTAACCGACCCGCTCGGTGGCCTCCGCCAGTTCATCCGCGTGATGACGGGCATGCAGATCCGACCCGCAGATGCCGCAACGCAACACATTCAAAAGTATCTGTCCCTTTCCCGGTTCCGGCTCGGGCACATCCTGGACCGCAAAGTCACCGTGGTGGCAAACAACCGCTTTCATGGCTTTTCCTTATGGCAGGCTGACTTGATTGGCATGCTCATAGTGTCGCGCAACAGGCACGGGGAAACAGGTCGTATGGAGCCAAATGGGGCCGCCTTCATTGAGGCATCAGCGTGGAAGGTGGCGTAGCGGTAATGGGTCTGCTGTTCAAACCTTTGGCAGTATCAGCATTGCGATAAAAATTATATTTTGCTGTTAATCATTTGCGCTCTACTGCCAGTGTGTGGGTACTGTCAATTAGTGTTTATCGTTTGGCATTCTACTCTGGACGACCCAAGCAGCGGGAACGCATTGACCTAGTCGCCACGTAAAATCCGGCTAATGCCTACTAGCGGCGACGGCGCCCGGTAATCATGGACAAGGGGAGGTTTTCCTTGAGGCGATAGCTTTCATACAACGCCCCCAGGATGTGAAGAACAACCAAACCCAGCAATGTCGTAGCGAAGCCCCAGTGCAGGTCTTTCACCCATTCCACCCCCCAGAAAATGTCGGTTTCTTCCATCATATATCCGGTAGTGACGAGTCCTGCCAGACACGACATCATCAGGATCATCACCACGGCACCAAGTGGCGTATGGCCTAGCCGACGATAACCCTCACCCCGCAGAAGACTGCGCCAGTGTGAAACCAGCAGTGACGGTGTAGGGAAAAAATCAGACCAGCGTGCGGCACCACGGCTCACAAACCCCCAGACAAACCGCAACGCCAACATACCCGCTGCGGTATAACCCAAAGTCACGTGGAGATCGCCACCTTTTTCATTGAAAAAATAGTTGGCGACAAAGACAACAGCAACCGTCCAGTGAAAAATCCGGATCAGCGGATCCCAAACCTGAACAGTAGCCATTTGAATCAGTCCTCAATCTCGGTCTTCAGTGTATCGCCGGTGACCGGATCATAGTAAATCTCGACTTTCTTGCCTTCCTCATTCCAGCCATACAGTTCGTAACAATCGCCATCAGTGATCTTGAACACCTTGACCTTGTAGCCATCGTCAACCAGTTTCTTCTCGAAAGCATCCTTATCCATCCATTTTGTACGATCTTTCTCCTGGCACTCAGGACCCGCAACGGCAGCGGCACTCAGGGCAAGCAATGATGAAACGAGAACGATACGCATAATTTCTTTCCTCTTAAGGGGTTGAAAACAAGGAAACTGTAACGACCGTCATCCAACGGCACGGCCACCAAGTTTGCCATATTTTTTCAGGCAAGCAACAAGCCGCAAAGTTCCCTGGCAGGGCCCATACGGGCCGAAGCATGCCTTCCTTGGCCTGCACTGTGCGACACATTAACAAACCCTTCACAAGGCAACTGGCTGCACAGCCCTAGCTTGATTCGGCATGCGCCGTTTACGAAAGAGGACGGATGTTGATTTATGTGAAGGAGGGGCATTTTAAATGCCCATTGCTGGGTTCTCTTTATTTTTTACTTATTTCTATAGATGTAGCCATCTACTGGCTCGCAATAATTCTCCCTTCACTACGAATAAACATGGTAAATTGTCAGTCTACTGACAACAAACAAACACCCCAATGCGTACAATCTGTCTATGGTTCCTCCTCTCTTCACTGCTGTATTCCGGCTTACTTTCTGCAGATACTGCCTTCACCCGCATTACCCAGGGTCAGTATCTCTATTCGGAAAAACCCACAAGCCAACTCCCTGACGGAGACTGGAAAGACACCACACTGCCATTTGCGGGCTCTTATTCCCAGATTCATGGCACATTCTGGTTTCGCTTTAATCTGGATTCCTTGCCCGATGCTCAGCGTGATAGCTTGCTTGTCAGTAACCATGTCTTTGATATAAGTATCTTTCTGAACGGACACATGGTCGCCGGCACGCAGCGTCTGGATGGCAGGGAATCAACCGGCTGGAACCATCCTTTCTATACCCGACTTCCTGCTGCCTACTGGCTGGACTCCGGCAATCAGCTCATCATTCGTATTCGTAGCGGTGAACCCAACGCCGTTCTGTCTCCACTGATCATCGGCGATCAGACCGTATTGCAAAGTCATTACCAACAATCTGTATTCCAGAAAATTCGTATCGCAGAGTGGAGCATGGTCACCTGCATTGTGATGGGCAGCCTCACCCTGTTCATCTGGTTGCTTCGCCGAAGTGATCGGCTTTACCTTTACTTTTCTCTGCTCTGCTTTAGCTGGTCAGCAGTAATGTTCTATATGGCGGTTCCTTTTGCCCCAATAAATCATGGGACCTGGTTACGCTTCGTCTTCTACTGTGTGGACCTGTCCGGCTTCTTCCTGTTTATGTTTCTTTACCGGCTGATGCAACTAGACAGGCCGCGCTTGAAAATTCTCGCCATCGCTGCCTTGATTCTTTCCGGTATTGTCTTGTTCATCATGCCCATGCGCTTGCACACCCTGGTGATCACCTTTGTTCATGGCATGCACCTGGCTCTGGTGATCTACCTTCTCGTCATCGGAACCCATCTCGCAATCCGCAAACGCAGCAAGGAGTTACTTCTACTGATTCCCGGCTTCCTAGTGATCTCCCTGCTAGTGCTACATGACATCTATGCCTTTCAGGCAGCAGCACAGCAGCCAGGTAGATTACCGGAGGGCACCTTCATGCAATACGGCTTTGCCGTCCTCCTTATCCTGATATTCGCCCATCTGGTTCGGACTTTCGTGCGCGCCCTGAATCACAGTGAAACCCTTAACAGTCAGCTGGAAACCCGCGTGGCGGAAATCTCCGCTTCACTGGAAAAGAGCTATGCAGAAAACCATGCACTTGCCCTCTACAACCATGCACAACAGGAGCGCCAGAAGGTCTACCGAGATCTGCACGATGACGTGGGTGCAAAACTGCTCTCTATCCTCCATTCCCGAGCCGAACATGAAAAATCTTCACTTGCCAGGGAAGCGCTATCGTCGCTTCGGGAAACCGTGAATCAGAGCAGACAGGATATCATTCCACTCAATGAATTAATCGCCAACGCCATCACTGAAAGCGAAAACCGGCTGAGCCACGCCGGCATTCAGTTTCATTACAACGGCCTCGGCGATATACCCGACACCCCTGCAGACCCGACCAAGGCCTACCACCTCAGTCGCATCCTGCGCGAGCTAACATCCAATATCATCAAGCATGCAGACACTGGCACAGCGCACCTTGATTGCAGAATTCATCATGCTAACGACAGCAGCATACTCATCCTGACAATCCGTGATGAAGGTCCGGGGCTATCAGAGGAAATGCAACAACGCGGTATGGGCCTTGCCAACATCCGTCACCGAGCTCAGGAAATTGGCGCCACGGTAGGATGGGAAAGCGACAATAACACAGGATGCCTCTGCCGACTGGAGGTACCTCTGCGCGCGATGACACTGGTAGCGTAAACAGAGGCGCAAGATTTTTCAGTCAGGCACACGCATAAACTTAATTCGGAAGCACCGCCAATTCACAGGAGCCCCTTATCCCATCCTTTCACGCATTTGAAACAGAGAACACGCTTTACTGCGCTAGGGTAAACGGCAGGTTTTATACTGGCAGACACGGGCACCCGCCATTTTTAAAGAGCGCATCATGACTACCTTACTCAATGCAGATTTCGAACAACGCGTCGTCATTCGGCCCACGGACTACCAGTGGGTGGCGTCACCCATGCCCGGCGTTGAGCGCATGATGCTGGATCGGATCGGCGACGAAGTAGCACGGGCCACCTCAATCGTGCGCTATGCCCCGCACAGTGCGTTCTCCTCCCACACCCATGATGGCGGCGAAGAGTTTCTGGTGTTGGAGGGGGTGTTCTCGGATGAACATCAGGACTACCCGGCAGGCACCTACGTGCGTAACCCCATTGGCACCTCTCACACCCCGCGCATCGGCAAGGAAGGCGCAACGATTCTGGTCAAGCTGCATCAGTTTGATCAGGACGACACCGAGCCAACAGTGATCGACACCCTGAACACGCCCTGGCGACCGGGGCTCGTGGAGGGGCTGACGGTGATGCCCCTGCACGATTTCAAAAGCGAGCATGTAGCGCTAGTAAAATGGGCGCCCCATACCCAGTTCCAGCCACACCAGCATTGGGGCGGAGAAGAAATCTTTGTCCTGGACGGCACCTTCTATGACGAGCATGGCAGCTACCCCAAAGGCAGCTGGCTGCGCAGCCCTCACCTGAGTCGGCATACGCCGTTTACGAAAGAAGACGGGGCGTTGATTTATGTGAAGGTGGGGCATTTGTAAATGCCAATTGGGGGGCACCTAATTTCTTTTGTTCACGCGGACCGTCTCAATCTTCCAGTCAACCTAAGGCCATCTCTCATATTCATTCCCATCAAAATGAGATTGATGGCACCGGCAATCAATTCGACGCCTTGCACCACATAGAAACCAGTATCAAAAGCCCCCAGGGATGCCCAATGATCAAGCACTACCGCGCAGGGAATCAGCACCAATATTCCATTGGCGCCAATAAACGGCATTCTCTTCTGCTTTTGTCGTACCAGCTTTCCGCCTCTGCCTTTAGCCAGAGCGAACCCGCTCGCGCCAGTGAATGCAATGGAAGGAACAAGAATCAACAAGCCTGGCCAGACAATGAGGCTTTTCAGGGTTGCGATGGCTTCTCCGTTACCGAAAAGCTCAACGAGAATGGTTGCCGAAAAGAACGTGGCAATGCACAAGAAGGCAATAATTGCGGCAAGGCGATGAAGCAGAGACGCCATGGTTTCCTCCGGCAGGGAAATTGGTAACATGTTGTCATTGTGCTAAAGAGCCACTCAGCTTGTCAACATGTTGTCAATTTACAGAAGGGACGCCTATGAACGACCCACAGAAAGGCCCGGTGTTCACCGAAATCGTACTTGAAGTCTTCAAGCTGGGCGGGCTGCTTGTCAGTGAAGGTGACGATATGGGCTCGGAGTATGGCATTACGAGTGCCCGATGGAAGATTCTGGGGGCGCTTTCCCTCGCGGGTGAACCGCAAACCGTGCCGCAAATAGCCAGAAGCATGGGACTGACACGACAAGCCGTACAACGACTGGTTGATGCCATGCAGCAGGATGAACTTCTGGTTTTCCAGGACAATCCAGGCCACAAGCGCGCAAAACTGATAAGCCTGTCGGAGCGTGGGAAAACGGTATATTTAAAGCTG
This sequence comes from Alcanivorax sp. NBRC 102024, assembly GCF_001602235.1. Taxonomy (NCBI): domain Bacteria; kingdom Pseudomonadati; phylum Pseudomonadota; class Gammaproteobacteria; order Oceanospirillales; family Alcanivoracaceae; genus Alcanivorax; species Alcanivorax sp. NBRC 102024. Next base: position 1,778 of record NZ_BDAS01000002.1, on the reverse strand, counting down.
GATGAAAAGCAGTCGGGTTGGGCAACCATATGCTCAAAGGACATGAGTAAGGAAGAACTAGAAACAACACTGTCTGTGCTTAAACGAATCGCTGTCTCTATGGACCGATAACGGTCTGACCCGCAGCCAAAACAGGAAAGCCAACATTGAGACCAGGTCTTGCCTTTTGCCACCTGAAGCACGGGGCAAGACCTCGGATCCCGACCCCGGATCCTCTAGTGTTCCTAGTACTACAACAGCGCGTTGTTAAAGCGTGGCAGTTTTTCCGTACGCCTCATGCAACAACTCCCGGAGAAACGATGAAGTTGCCTCTTTGGGATCGTCCGATTCCGCAACAATGGGAGTGACCCCCCTCGCCCTCAACAACTCTTCCTGGACGACATTTGGCCTTGTGAGAAAAATGTAAGATTTCGGACGCCCTTTACCATTTGTTGATTGTGACCACTGCTTTTGCAGCTTATGCAATAAGTACCGGATGTTTATGTCAGATAGACTGTATCCGAGAAATAACACTGTTTTCCCGAGTACGTCGCTGCGTAGCTTGATGTCCAAAGGTGATTCAAAATCCAGTCGGTCAAAGTAACTAGATTCAGTCAGCACGATAGATTCGTCATTGTCGAAATCGCCATGGAATTTCACTATCTGTGGCAAGGAATCATGTGCTGCAGCGAGATCCGCAACGCTTGCAACCTTGCAATAGTTTTTACCCCACAGCTCGAATGACTTCTCAATCCAGCGGTCATAGTTCGTTGTATAAATCGTTGGAAAATCCAGCCCGACAATGGTCTTGTGTATTTCAGATCCTTCGAGATCGACATCATTTGAGTGCCAAGTGGTATCCATCCAACTTCTTAGCGGCCCCAAGCTTCCCTTCTTCTGATAGTAGAATTCAGCTAATGCCAGATAATCTCCACAACTATGGAAAACTTCAGCATCGAACCCCATCTCACTAGCAAGTTTGTCGATCAGACTTCCAAATGAAGGCAAACCAAGATTCATTGAGAGACCGGCACCCGCAAACAAAACGGCTTTCTTTGACCTGATAGCAGCCGCTAATTCCTGCATCTAAACCATACCTCGCTTTTTCAAAAACTCAGAAAATTGGTCCAAAGCCCGCCTTCTCATTGAGATTTCGTGCTTCTGATCGCCCATTTCCGCGAAGGTCGATGAATAGCCATCTGGAACAAACACACAATCCCACTGAAACGATCTATCACCACGCGGTTTAGGAGCCACAGTCCCTCGAATCGAGCCTTCAAAGAAAAAAAACTGTTGGCCATCAATAAATCCAATAACCGTTTTGGCTTCCAGCGTGTTTTTTGAGTCTACTCCAAAGATTTCACAAAATTTTTCCGCCTGGAGGTTATCCCAGAAAATTTGAGTCAAACCACCTGGTAAGCCGTTCATATAATTGATGTATAGACCCGTATGCTCGACAAAAAGCGGGCGACCAACTTGCTTGAAGGCCTTAATCGCCTTGTCCTTGACCAAACGCTTGGAGTCTTCGGTCTGCAATTCCTCAACTTTACTAGATATTGGAACAACGGATACTCCAGCATCTTTGAGGATTACTCTAGCCTCGGCGACTTTGAATTGGTTCTGTGAGAGAAAGCGAATTTCAAGCATAGTTTGCTCTGTTATCTGTGGGGAGCACTTTAATGCCCAAAGCAGCGCGCAGCATTAGCTGTCCGCTGCCTCTGCCTCTGCCTCTGCCTCTGCCTGTTTATTTTGTACATTCGCAATACCAAACGGTATATGCACCATTGGTATATCACCAG